>NZ_NCXO01000004.1 GCF_002104795.1 Mycolicibacillus koreensis | reverse complement strand
CCCCCGGCGGCCACCCCGCCACCGCCGGCCGCGCCGCCGTCACCGGCGGCCTCCGGCGCGCCCAAGCCGGTGCCGGGCCCGCGCCCGGCCCCGCGCGCCGGCGGGCGCCCCCGGGTCGGCAACAACCCGTTCTCCTCGGCGCAGCCGGTCGATCGGCCGATGCCGCGACCGCAGGCGCCTCGCCCCGGTGCCCCGCGCCCGGGTGGCGCGTCCCCGAGCAACATGCCCCCGCGGCCCAGTGCGATGCCCCCGGGTCGCCCGCCGCGTCCCGGCGGCCCCCGTCCGGGCCCCGGCGGCCGTGGCCCCGGCGGTGGCGGCGGTCGTCCGCCCGGTGCCGGCGGCGGTGGCGGCGGCGGCTTCCGCGGCGGTCCACCGCCGGGCGGTGGTTTCCGCGGACGGGGCCGGCCCGGGCAGCGCGGCGGCACCGCGGGTGCCTTCGGTCGTCCCGGTGGCGCACCGCGGCGCGGTCGTAAATCGAAGCGGCAGAAACGCCAGGAATACGACTCGATGCAGGCCCCCAGCGTGGGCGGCGTGCGGTTGCCGCACGGCAACGGTGAGACGATCCGGCTGGCGCGGGGTGCGTCGCTGTCGGACTTCGCCGAGAAGATCGACGCCAACCCGGCTGCGCTGGTTCAGGCGCTGTTCAACCTCGGGGAGATGGTGACCGCCACCCAGTCGGTCGGCGACGACATCCTCGAGCTGCTGGGCGGCGAGATGAACTACAAGGTGCAGGTCGTCTCGCCGGAGGACGAAGACCGCGAGCTGCTCGAATCGTTCGATCTGTCCTACGGCGAGGACGAGGGCACCGAGGAGGATCTGCAGGTCCGCCCGCCGGTGGTGACCGTGATGGGTCACGTCGACCACGGGAAGACCCGACTGCTCGACAGCATCCGCAAAGCCAACGTCGGGGAGGCCGAGGCCGGCGGTATCACCCAGCACATCGGCGCCTACCAGGTGTCGGTGGACTTCGAGGGCTCCGAGCGGCTGATCACCTTCATCGACACCCCCGGTCACGAGGCGTTCACCGCCATGCGCGCCCGCGGTGCCAAAGCCACCGACATCGCGATCCTGGTGGTCGCCGCCGACGACGGTGTCATGCCGCAGACGGTGGAGGCGATCAACCACGCGCAGGCGGCGGACGTGCCGATCGTGGTGGCGGTCAACAAGATCGACAAGGAGGGCGCTGACCCTCAGAAGATCCGCGGCCAGCTCACCGAATACGGCTTGGTGCCCGAGGAGTTCGGCGGGGACACCATGTTCGTCGACATCTCCGCGAAGCAGGGCACCAACATCGAGGCGCTGGAGGAGGCGGTGCTGCTGACCGCCGACGCCGCGTTGGATCTGCGGGCCAACCCCGACATGGAGGCCCAGGGGGTGGCGATCGAGGCGCACCTGGACCGCGGTCGCGGTCCGGTGGCCACCGTGCTGGTGCAGCGCGGCACCCTGCGGGTCGGCGACTCGGTGGTCGCCGGCGACGCCTACGGCCGGGTGCGCCGCATGGTCGACGAGCACGGCGAGGACGTCGAGGAGGCCTCACCGTCGCGGCCGGTGCAGGTGCTCGGGTTCACCTCGGTGCCCGGCGCCGGTGACAACCTGCTGGTCGTCGACGAGGACCGCATCGCCCGCCAGATCGCCGACAAACGCAACGCGCGGAAACGCAACGCACTGGCGGCCCGCTCCCGCAAGCGGATCTCGCTGGAGGACCTGGATTCGGCGCTGAAGGAAACCAGCCAGCTGAACCTGATCCTCAAGGGCGACAACGCCGGTACCGTCGAGGCGCTCGAGGAGGCGCTGCTCGGGATCGAGATCGACGACGAGGTGTCGCTGCGGGTGATCGACCGCGGCGTCGGTGGCATCACCGAGACCAACGTCAACCTCGCGTCGGCGTCGGACGCGATCATCATCGGGTTCAACGTGCGCGCCGAAGGCAAGGCCACCGAGCTGGCCAACCGGGAAGGCGTGGACATCCGCTATTACTCGGTGATCTACCAGGCGATCGACGAGATCGAGAGCGCGCTCAAGGGCATGCTCAAACCGATCTTCGAGGAGAAGGAACTCGGTCGCGCCGAGATCCGGGCACTGTTCCGGTCGTCGAAGGTCGGCAACATCGCGGGGTGCCTGGTCACCTCCGGCATCATGCGGCGCAACGCCAAGGCGCGGTTGCTGCGCGACCACGTCGTGGTCGCCGACAACCTCACCGTGTCGTCGCTGCGCCGGGAGAAGGACGACGTCACCGAGGTGCGCGACGGCTACGAATGCGGTCTGACGCTGACCTACTCCGACATCAAGGAGGGCGACGTCATCGAGACCTACGAGCTGGTTGAGAAGGAACGGGTCTAGCGATGGCGGACCCGGCCCGGGCACGCCGGCTGGCCAAACGGATCGCGACGATCGTGGCGTCCACGATCGAGCAGCAGATCAAGGATCCCCGGCTGGTCGGGGTGACGATCACCGACGCCAAGGTCACCGCCGACCTGCACGACGCCACCGTGTACTACACGGTGCTCGGGCGCACCCTCGACGACGACCCCGACTATGTCGGGGTGGCCGCCGCGCTGGAGAGCGCCACGGGGCTGCTGCGTACAACGGTGGGCGCCCAGACCGGGGTGCGGTTCACCCCGACGCTGGCGTTCGTCCGTGACACCGTGCCCGAATCGGCGCACCGGATGGAGGAACTGCTGGCCGCGGCCCGCGCCGCCGATGCGGACCTGGCCCGGGTGCGCCGGGGGGCGACCCCCGCCGGTGACGCCGACCCGTATCGGCCCGCGCCCGGCGCCGAGGCCGATCCGGAGTTCGACGCCGAACCCGGCGCCGAGCCCGGTGATCGCGACACGCCGCCGGCCGGCGACCGATTCGACGGTCGCGGGTGAGCGCAGCGACCCGTCGTGATGTCGACGCGGCCGGCGCCGCGGAACTGGTGGCCGCCGCCGAGACCGTTGCGGTCGCCTGCCACGTGCAACCCGACGCCGACACCATCGGTGCCGGGTTGGGGTTGGCGGCGGTGCTCGACCGGTGCGGCACGGCGGTGCAGGTGAGCTTCGCCGCCCCGGCGGAGCTGCCGCAGTCGCTGCGGTCGCTGCCCGGCGGGCGGCTGCTGGTGCCGGCCGACGCGGTGCGCCGCGACGTCGACCTGGTGGTCACCGTCGACATCCCCAGCGTCAACCGGCTCGGCGCACTCGGCGACCTCGTCGAGGCGGGGTGCGAGGTGCTGGTCATCGACCATCATCGCTCCAACCAGAGGTTCGGCAGCGCCAACTTCGTCGACCCCGACGCCGACTCGACGACCATGCTCGTCGCCGACCTGCTCGACGCGTGGGGCCAGCCCATCGACGCCGCCGTGGCGCACTGCCTCTACGCCGGTCTGGCCACCGACACCGGGTCGTTTCGCTGGGCCAGTGCGCGCGCCCACCGGCTGGCCGCGCGGCTGCTGGAGACCGGGGTCGACAACGCCGCGGTGAGCCGGGTGCTGATGGACACCCATCCGTTCGCGTGGCTGCCGATGCTGTCGCGGGTGCTGGCCTCGGCTCGCTGCAACCCTGACGCCGCCGGCGGGCGTGGCCTGGTCTACGTCGTCGTCGACCACACCGAGTGCGCGTCCGCGGGCGCCGAGGAGATCGAGAGCATCGTCGACATCGTGCGCACCACCGCCGAGGCGGAGGTGGCCGCGGTGTTCAAGGAGATCGGCCCGCAGCACTGGGCGGTGTCGCTGCGCGCGAAGTCGGCCGTCGACCTGGCGGCCGTCGCGGCCGGGTTCGGCGGCGGCGGCCACCGCCTGGCGGCCGGCTACACCGCGCACGGCCCGGCCGACACCGTGGTGGCGGCGCTCGGCGCGGCCCTGCACTGAACCGGCGGCGGTCATGACCGATGCCCCCCGCGCACCGGCCGCCCGCGAGATCGCGGCGCTGGCCGTGCCCGCACTCGGGGTGCTGGCCGCCGAGCCGCTGTACCTGCTGGTCGACACCGCGATCGTCGGACGGTTGGGGGCGCTGTCACTGGCCGGTCTCGCCCTCGGTGGACTGGTGCTGGCGGTGGTGGGTTCACAGGCCACCTTCTTGTCCTACGGCACCACCGCACGGGCCGCCCGCCGGTTCGGCGCCGGCGACCGGGCCGGTGCGGTCGCCGAAGGAGTGCAGGCCACCTGGCTGGCACTGCTGATCGGTGCGGGTGTGGTCGTGGTGGTGCAGCTGGTCGCCCCGGTGTTGGTGTCGGCGCTGGCCGGCCGGCCCGAGATCGCCGCGGCCGCGTTGGTGTGGCTGCGGATCGCGATCTTCGGGGTGCCGGCGATCCTGGTGTCGCTGGCCGGCAACGGCTGGCTGCGCGGTGTGCAGGACACCGTGCGGCCGCTGCGGTTCGTCGCCGCCGGGTTCTCGGTGTCGGCGCTGGCCTGCCCGGTGCTGGTCTACGGGCTGTTCGGGATGCCGCGGCTGGATCTGGCCGGCTCGGCGGTGGCCAACCTGGTCGGTCAGTGGCTGGCCGCGGCGATGTTCCTCGCCGCGCTGGTCGCCGAGCGGGCCGCGCTGCGTCCGGACGCGGCGGCGCTGCGTGCACAGCTGATCCTCGGTCGGGATCTGGTGGTGCGCAGCCTGGCGTTTCAGGCGTGCTTCGTCTCCGCGGCGGCGGTGGCCGCCCGGTTCGGCGCGGCGGCCCTCGCCGCCCACCAGGTGGTGCTGCAGCTCTGGACGTTTCTGGCGTTGGTGCTCGACTCGTTGGCGATCGCCGCGCAAGCGCTGGTGGGCGCGGCGCTCGGCGCCGGCGATCGCCGCCACGCGCAGACGGTGGCGGTGCGGGTCACCGCGTACTCCGGGGTGGCCGCCGGCGGGTTGGCACTGCTGCTCGCGGCGGGGGCGCCGATCCTGCCGAGGCTGTTCACCGACGACCCGGCGGTGCTGGCCGCGATCGTGGTGCCGTGGTGGTTTTTGGTGGCGCAACTTCCGGTCGCCGGACTGGTGTTCGGTCTCGACGGGGTGCTGTTGGGCGCCGGTGACGCGGCGTTCATGCGCACCGCCACCGTCGTCAGCGCGCTGAGCGGGTTCCTTCCCGCGGTCTGGATGTCGCTGGCGTTCGACTGGGGCCTGGCCGGGATCTGGTCGGGGCTGACCCTGTTCATGGTGCTGCGACTGGTCTGTGTCGGCTGGCGTGGGCTGTCGGGGCGCTGGGCGGTGACCGGGGTGCGCTGGGTGTGACGGCCGGGCTCAGCTGCCCGCGGCCTCGACCAGGAATCCGCCGAAGGTCCAGGCAGCGGCGAAAACAGCCCACCCGAAGATCGGTCCGACCACCATGGCGCAGTCCTTGGCGGCCGCCCAGCCGGCACCCACCACCGCGACGAGCACCGCTGCGGCGAAACCACCCCAGTACGTGAGGTGCGCGGCGCCGATCAGGGCATCGTTGCAGGAGGTAGTGCAGGAGTCTTCGATCATGGTGGCACCGAGCGAGCTGAGCAAACTCGCCGCGATGAGCGTCACCGTCAGCACCGATGTCGCTACGACATCCCACGTGGCGGGGGACTGCGCGCTGGCGGAGGAACGTTGTCGAGGTTCGGTCATGATGTGTAGCGTGCCGCCCCCGGGCGCGCGGCGCCTGAGTGACGCTACTCAGATCGCGTCAGATTGCGTCGCTCAGATCGCGTCCCGGGGACTCAGCCGGGGAGTCCGGCGTTGAGCATCACCGCGCCGGCGAGGTAGGTGCACAGGAACAGCACCCAACCGGCCGCCGGCCACAGCACGGCGGCACCATCGGGTTGCTCACACCGGCCCGCTCAACGCACCTGTCGGCGCCCGCGCTCGAGCACCGCGTCCCGGTTGGCGGCCACGTCGGTGCCGCTGGTCCCGGCGAGCCAGCGCCGCGCCGAGGCGGCCTCGATCCACAGGCCCGCCCCGGTCTGGGCCTCGTCGATGCGGTGATAGGACGCCAGCAGCGCGCGCACCGCCGCCTGGTTGTTGCCGACGATCGACGCGGCGATCGCGCGGGCCGTCGGCAGCAACTCCGCGTGCGGCACCACCTCGGTGACCAGCCCGGCACGCAGCGCCTCGGCGGCCGACAGGTAATCGCCGGTCATGCTCATCCGGCGGGCCAGTCCCACCCCGACCTTCTGGGGCAGGCGCACACTGAGCCCCCACGTCGGCAGGATCCCCACCCGGGCATGGGTGTCGGCGAACCGGGCCTGCTCGGAGGCGATGAGGATGTCGCAGTACAGCGCCAGCTCCAGCCCGCCGGTCACCGCCGCGCCGTTGATCGCGCCGATCACCGGTTTGCTCAACTCCGGCCAGCGCGGCGAGATGTCGGGCAGGGCGGCGCTCTCGCCCAGTTCCTTGAGATCCAGCCCGGCGCAGAACACCGGGTCGGCGCCGGTGAGGATGATCACGTCGACGTCGTCGTCGGTCTCCGCGTCGGCGAGGGCGCCGTAGAAACGGTCCCGAAGCGCGGCGGAGAGCGCGTTGCGCGCCGCCGGCCGGTTCAGGGTCACGGTGCGTACCCGGTCGGCGGTGTCGATCAGCAGGATGTCGTCAGGCGAGCTCATGGGTTCACCGTATCCAGTGGTCGGTGGCTCAGCGTTGCCGACCACCGGTTTCGCCGGGTCGGCCCACCGGAAGGCGCAGCTGGGAGGTGCCCAGTTGCACGGTGTGCACCGCGGGGCGCATCGCGGTGCCCGACACCGGCGGCTCGTCGGTGCCCAGGTTGCGGGCGAACCGCGGATGGGATCCCCCGGCGATCAACAACCGGATGCGTGAGCCCGCGGCGAACCGGTGCGCGACCGGGTCGAGTTCCAGCCGCAGCGGGCCGGGCTCGCGGCCCGGAGTCAACCGGCGGTAGCCGTCGGTGACGTTGACCGAGCGGCCGTCGGCGTGGACCTCGGAGACCCGGACGAACACGTCGGCGTGCGGGTTGTCGCTGGTGTGGACGAGTTCCACCATCGGGCTGCCGGTCACCGTCAGGTCGCGGTTGAGTACCGCACCGGTGCAGGAGAGCACGTCGTCGCGGGCGGCCAGCCGGCGATCGTCGTGATACCCGGCGTCGGGGGAGAGCAACCGCCCCCCGACGGTGGGGGTCGGGTTGGCCGGATCGAACCGAAACGACAACGGCGCCCTGCCGTCCGGCGGGGGTTCCTCGCTCAGCCGTCCGGTGTGCAGATAGAGCACCTGCTCGGTCTGGGCGGGCCGCCAGTCGTCGGTGTCCACCCAGCCGGCGCCGGTGACGAACACCCGCACCCGATGCGGGCGGGCGGCGCCCCCACGTCCGGCGAGGTGGGTGTCGAGCCAGGCCAGCGACTCCTGACACAGGATGCGCGCCCCGGTGGTGAGGATCTGGCTGTGGGTCCACGGACCGATCGTCAACGCGACGTCGACGCCGCGCTCGCGCAACCGTCGATACTGCGTGAGGGTCTGCGGCAAGAACAGATCCTGCCAGCCGCTGAACAACAACACCGGCACCTGCACCCGCTCCAACGCGGTACTGACCCGCAGCGGTGCCCAGAACGGGTCGTCGGGGTCCGGGTGGGTCAGCCACGACTCGTACCACGGGGCGCCGCGCCCGAGAATGGCCCGCCCGGCCGCCCCCAACGGCAGCCGGTCCGTGGCGCGTCGCACCCGGCGTCGGCCTCCCAGCAGCCGCAGCCGGCCCAGTTTCTCCTGGTGGGCCATCAGGTCGCTCCAGCCCAGGAAATCGTTGAGCGTGAACGCGCCGGTGCCCCACGAGGAGAGGCTGAAGTCGTGCGGCCCGACCGCGATCACCGCGGCGGTCAACTCCGGGGGCGGATCGGTCAGCAGCGCCCACTGGGTGAAGCCCAGATACGACAACCCGACGGTGGCGAATGTCCCGGTGAACCATGGTTGGCGGCGCAGCCAGGCGACGGTGTCGGCACCGTCGTCGACCTCGTGCGCCATCGGGGTGAACCGCCCCCCGGACCCGAAGGTGCCGCGCACGCTCTGCAGCAGCACATGGTAGCCGCGCGCGGCGTAGATGCGGGCGAACATGTGCTGGAACGGGAAACCCCGCCCGTAGGGGCAGCGGACCAGCAGGGTGCCCACCGGGTCCTGGCGCGGGGCGTAGTGGTCGGCGACCAACTCGACACCGTCACGCATCGGTACGGTCAGCCGCCGCACCAGGTAGCCACCGGTCGGTTTCGGTAGCCTCAGCAGCCAGCCCAAACCCCGGTCGCTGAGGCGCCGTGTTGCAGTTAACGCCACCTGAGACTTTCTACTAGAACTTGTAGTACGGGGAAAGCTCTTCGGCGCGTTGACGGTTGGTGGCCATGCAGTCCGGCTGCGGGTTGGCGTAGATCGGCGAGTAGAACACGGTCTGCTGGATCACCCCGTAGCTGGTTTGGAACGTCACCATGCAGGTCACCCACCACCGGTCGTTCCAGTCGGTGGGTTTCATCACCCAGTACTCCGCGGCCCGGTGACCGTTGATCGTGGTTTCGATCGCGTCGGCGGGCAGGGTCTGGTTGTAGGTGCGCCAGATGATCGCCTCGACCGCCATCTGATAGTTGCCGGCGTCATAGTGGCAGCGCATCGGCGTCTCCGGCTCCGGCGGGGTGAACGCCAACCCCAACCGCTCGATGACGTCGAACGGAATGTCCTCGCACGGCTCGAACGGCTTGGGATCGGTCAGCTTGGCGATCGGGCTTTTGATGGTGGTGGTCATCGGCGCGGCGGTCGAGCGCAACTGCACCGCCGCGCTGTCAAGCTCCGCCGACGGGGTGTGCTGCACGACCATCACCACCGCCAGCAGCAGCGCACCCAGCGCCGCACCCAGACGCACCTTGGCGATCATGACACCCCTTGTCCTCGACTTTTCCCGACGCCTCGTTGCCGGGAGTGTACAAGTCGGCCCGGGCACGCATCGGTAAAGCCGCCAACCCCGTCGACCGCGCCGGACGGGTCAGGTTCACCGTCGGCGGTGCCGAGCGACGGCGCACCGTTACGCTGGGGCACTGTGGCGATGCGGCAACACAGCGGAGAGGTGCAGCCCACCTTGTGGGCGATCTCCGACCTGCACACCGGCCACGTCGGCAACAAACCGGTCACCGAGTCGCTGTATCCGTCGTCGCCGGATGACTGGCTGATCGTCGCCGGCGATGTCGCCGAACGCACCGACGACATCCGCTGGTCACTGGATCTGCTGCGCAAACGGTTCGCCAAGGTGATCTGGGTGCCCGGCAACCACGAGCTGTGGACCACCGGCAAGGACCCGATGCAGGTCTTCGGCCGGTCCCGGTATGACTACCTGGTCAACATGTGCGACGAGATGGGCATCCTCACCCCCGAGCATCCCTATCCGGTCTGGACCGAGCGGGGCGGCCCCGCCACCATCGTGCCGATGTTCCTGCTGTACGACTACACCTTCCTGCCGGCCGGGGCGACGACCAAGGCCGAGGGGCTGGCGATCGCGCGGGAGGCGGGCGTGGTCGCCACCGACGAGTTCCTGCTGTCGTGCGAGCCCTACGCGACCCGCGACGCCTGGTGCCGCGACCGGGTGGCCGCCACCCGCAAACGCCTCGAACAGCTCGACTGGATGACCCCGACGGTGCTGGTGAACCATTTCCCGCTGGTCCGCGACCCCTGCGATGTGCTGTTCTACCCGGAGTTCGCGCTGTGGTGCGGCACCACCGTCACCGCCGACTGGCACACCCGCTACAACGCGGTCTGCAGCGTCTACGGCCACCTGCACATCCCGCGCACCACCTGGTACGACGAGGTGCGCTTCGAGGAGGTGTCGGTGGGCTACCCGCGGGAGTGGCGGCGGCGCAAACCCTACCGGTGGTTGCGCCAAGTGCTGCCCGACCCGCAGTACGCGCCGGGCTACCTCAACGACTTCGGTGGCCACTTCGTCATCACCGCCGAGATGAAGGCCGCCTCCGAGCAGTTCCGCGACCGCCTGCAGCGACGGCGGGCCCGATGACGACGTTGCTGGCGGCGGTGCTGCCCGCCGGACTCGACGACGCCACCCTGGCCGCCGCCGAACGCTACGACGACCCGCCGGAGCTGGCCGCGCTGCCCGAGGAGGAGCCGCTGATCGCCCGGTCGGTCGAGAAGCGGCGCCGCGAATTCATCACGGTGCGTGCCTGTGCCCGCACCGCGCTGGGCCGGCTCGGTGTGCCGCCGGTGCCGATCCTCAAGGGGGACAAAGGCCAGCCGCACTGGCCCGACGGCATCGTCGGCAGCCTCACCCACACCGCCGGCTACCGCGGCGCGGCCGTGGGGCGCGCCGCCGCGGTGCGCTCGGTGGGGATCGACGCCGAACCGCACGGTGTGCTGCCCGCCGGCGTGCTCGACGCGGTCAGCCTGCCCGCCGAACGCGACGAGCTGTCCGCGCTGCCCGCCGGGGTGCATTGGGACCGGGTGCTGTTCTGCGCCAAGGAAGCCACCTACAAGGCCTGGTTCCCGTTGACGCAGCGTTGGCTGGGGTTCGAAGACGCCCACATCACCTTCGAGACCGACCAGACCGGCAGCGCCGGCAGCTTCACCTCCGAGATCCTCATCGATCCGGCGGCGCTGGCCGGGCCGCCGCTGACCGCGCTGCGGGGACGCTGGGCGGTGGCGCAGGAGTTGGTGTTGACGGCGATCGTGCTGTGAGCCGCCGGTCGTCGCCGCCGGTCCCGCCCGGGCTGGTGATCGTGGACAAACCGGCCGGGATGACCAGCCATGACGTGGTCGGACGCTGTCGGCGGCTGTTTCACACCCGCAAGGTCGGCCACGCCGGCACCCTGGATCCGATGGCCACCGGGGTGCTGGTGATCGGTGTGGACCGCGCCACCAAGATCCTCGGGCTGCTCACCGGCGACACCAAGGGCTACCGCGCCACCATCCGGTTGGGTCAGACCACCAGCACCGAAGACGCCGAGGGTGAGGTGCTCTGCGTGACACCGGCCGGGAGGCTGGGGGAGGCCGCGATCGCCGTGGCGATGGCGTCGCTGCGCGGCGAGATCGCGCAGGTGCCCTCGGCGGTCAGCGCCATCAAGGTCGACGGCAAACGCGCCTACCAGCTCGCCCGGGAGGGCCGTGCGGTCGAACTGGCCGCCCGCCCGGTGCGCATCGAGCGGTTCGACCTGCTGGCGCTGCGTCGCGGCGCCGACACGATCGATCTGGATGTGGAGGTGGAGTGTTCGGCGGGCACCTATGTGCGCGCACTGGCCCGCGACCTGGGCGAGATGCTGGGGGTGGGGGCTCACCTGGTGGCGCTGCGGCGCACCCGATCCGGGCGGTTCGGGCTCGCCGAGGCCCGCACGCTCGACCAGCTGGCCGAGCAGCCCACGTTGAGCTACACCCTGGACGCGGCCTGCCTGCAGGCCTTTCCGCGCCGCGAGCTCTCCGACGCCGAAGCCGAGTCGGCCGGGCACGGCCGGGCACTGACCGCGGCGGGCATCGACGGTGTCCACGCGGCCACCACCGCCGACGGGCGGGTGATCGCCCTGCTGCGCGACGACGGCGCACGTACCCGGTCGGTGGTGGTGATCCGGCCCGCCACGCTGTGAGCCCGCATGTGCGGATAACCACCGAAAAAAGATACGTTCAGTACTGCATCTATCTATCGGTGGGTTAGGGTGAGGCGACCAGGCCCCGCGCGGAAGGACCGACGATGGCGACCGTCGAGGAGCAACCCGTGCGGCGCACCCAGGCCGAGCGCAGCGCGGCGATGCGGACCCGACTGCTCGACGCCACCATCGACTGCCTGGTCTCCTACGGTTACGCCGGCACCACCACCCCACGGATCGCCGAGATCGCCGGGGTCACCCGCGGCGCCCAGATCCACCACTTCCGGTCCAAGGAGGATCTCGTCGTCGCCGCGGTCGAGCACCTCGCACAACAGCGGGTGCACAGCGCCATCCGTGAAGTCGGGCGGGTGCGCTCGAGTCCGGACCCGGTCGCGACGGTGTTGGAGTTCCTGTGGGAATCCCATCAGGGGCCGTTGTTCGTCGCGACCGTGGAGTTGTGGGTGGCCGCCCGCACCGACCGGGTTCTCGCCGGGCACATCGCTCGGATGGAGCCGATCGTCAACAGCACGCTGATCGCCGCGATAGCGCAACTGATGCCCGACCATCCCGCGCAGAAAGAGATCCGCAACCTCGTCTACACCGCCATGGACGTCCTGCGCGGCATCCTGATCGCCGGGTTCGTCGACGGCGACACCGAGCGGGCCCGGCGGCGCTGGGAGCGGGCCTGCGTCGACCTGACCGCGTCGATGGCCGAGACGCTCCCGGCGCTGTCAGCCGATCAGCCGGCCCGGAACAGGTAATCGTCGAGCCGGAAACTGCGGCTTCGCCACGCCACCTCCAGGGAGGTGGCCGGCCGCAACGGCACATCGCCGTGCTTGTCGAAGTAGTAGCTGTTGGCCGCGGCGCAGGTGTCCTGCCAGAAGATCTGGCTGCGCCTGCGGCGCATCATCTCGGCGAAGAAACGGTCGTGGGCCTCACCGGACACCTCGACATAGCCGACGCCGCGGTCCCGGGCGTGGCGCAGACACCGCAGGATGTGATCGGTCTGCGCCTCGATGAGGTTGAAGTACGACGACCCGTTGTAGCCGTAGGGGCCGATCACCGAGAAGTGGTTGGGGTAACCCGGCACGCTGACCCCCTGATAGGCCTGCAGCCTGTTCTCGTCCCAGAACGCGCCGAGTTCGACGCCGCCGAGACCGCGCAGGGCGTAGGTGGGCATGTTGTCCGGATCCATCACCTTGAATCCGGTGGCGAAGATCAGCACGTCGAGGTCATGCTGGGTGCCGTCGTCCACCCGAACACCGCCGGTGTTGATCGCGCTGATCGGGGTGGTCTCCAAGAAGACGTTCGGCCGGTTGAATGTCGACAGATACGCATTGTGGAAACTCGGCCGCTTGCAGCCTAGGCCGTAGCGCGGGGTGAGCTTGTCGCGCACCTGCGGGTCGCGGACCTGGCTGCGCAGATAGCGTTTGGCCAGCGCACGGCTGACCGGCAGGAACCGCGGGATCGCGCGCTGATAGTGCGCCGGAATGGGAAAGGTGAACTCGACGAACAGCTGGGCGGCCAGCCACGACCCCCACTGCGCGGCGGGAACCCGGTGGAGCAGCCATTGCACCGGGCGCGGTACGGCCACATCGGGTTTGGGTAGGCACCATATCGGGGTCCGCTGGAACACCGTGAGGTGTTCGACGTCGGCGGCGATCGCCGGGATCACCTGCACCGCGGAGGCGCCGGTGCCGATGATGCCCACCCGCTTGCCCTGTAGCGATTGATCGTGATCCCAGCGGGCGGTGTGCATGGTGGTTCCGCCGAACTCGTTGGCGCCGGGGATATCCGGGATGACCGGCTGGGTCAAGATTCCGCAGGCGTTGATGACGAAGCGCGCCGACAGTCGCTCACCCGCGGCGGTCGACAACCGCCAGACGTTTCGATCGTTGTCGAACTCCGCTGCGGTGACGGTGGTGTCGAACCGCAGCCGCGGGCCCAGACCGTACTTGTCCACGCAGTGGGTGGCGTAGGCCTTCAGTTCCGCGCCCGGAGCGTAGGTGCGCGACCAGTCGGCGCGCTGCTCGAAAGAGTACTGGTAGCAGAACGAGGGGATGTCGACGGCGATACCGGGGTAGGTGTTCCAGTGCCAGGTCCCGCCCACGTCGTCGCCGGCCTCGAGGATCACGAAGTCGTCGAAACCGGCCCGGGTCAGCTTGATCGCGGCTCCGATACCGGCGAAACCGGCGCCGATCACCACGATCTCGTGGTCGATCGCGTGGCCGATCGTCTGGGTGATCGTCTCGGCGTCGGATCGGGGAGCAACTGGCATTGACCTTCGCTTTCGTAATGCCGTGCGTCCCGGAAGGTATCTGCGGCGGGGCGCGGCGTCACGACCCAGGCAATCGAAACTGACGCCATTTGTCAATGGCGGGGATTCCGGGTGGGGACCGCGCCGAAACCCGCCGAAACCCGCCGAAACACACCGAGAAGCACAGAAACCCACCGAAACGCACAGGAACGTGTCCCGTGGCGCCCGGCCTGCCCCGATTCGGCGACCGAGCCGGCACACGATGATTGCAAAGATACAATCAGGTGTGTATGTTTCAGACCGACAACTTGCTGAAGGGACTGTGATGGCAAAAAGGGTGTACGTGGTCGGCGTCGGGATGACGAAGTTCGAGAAGCCGGGACGGCGACTCAACGACGACGGGTCGGCCTGGGACTACCCGGACATGGCCCGGGAATCCGGGTCCAAGGCGCTCGCCGACGCCGGGATCGACTACGATCGGGTGCAGCAGGCCTACGTCGGCTACGTCTACGGGGAGTCCACCTCGGGGCAGCGGGCGGTCTATGAACTCGGGATGACCGGCATCCCGGTGGTCAACGTCAACAACAACTGCTCCACCGGGTCGACGGCGCTCTACCTCGCCGCCCAGGCGATCCGCGGCGGACTGGCCGACTGCACCCTGGCGCTGGGCTTCGAGAAGATGAAACCGGGGTCGCTGGAAGCCTCCTACGACGACCGCGCCCAGCCGATGGACAAACACATCCTCGCGCTGGCCGAGATCTCCGAGGTGCTCTTCCCGCCGGCTCCGTGGATGTTCGGGGCGGCGGGCCGCGAGCACATGAAACAATACGGTTCCACCGCTGAGCATTTCGCCAAGATCGGGTTGAAGAACCACCGACACTCGGTGAACAACCCCTACGCCCAGTTCCAGGATGAATACTCCCTCGAGGACATCCTGGACGCGCGGATGATCTACGACCCGCTGACCAAGCTGCAGTGCTCACCGACCTCCGACGGTTCCGGGGCGGCGATCCTGGCCTCGGAGGACTTCGTCGCCGAACACGACCTGGCCTACCGAGCCTTGGAGATCGTCGGACAGGCGATGACCACCGACTTCGCCTCCACCTTCGACGGCACCTGCAAATCCATCATCGGCTACGACATGAACGTCCAAGCCGCCCGGCAGGTCTACGACCAGTCCGGGCTCGGTCCGCAGGACTTCCAGGTCATCGAACTGCACGACTGCTTCTCGGCCAACGAACTGCTGCTCTATGAGGCGCTCGGCCTCTGCGGTGAGGGCGAGGCCCACAAGCTGATCGACGACAACGACACCACCTACGGCGGGCGCTGGGTGGTCAACCCGTCCGGCGGGCTGATCTCCAAAGGGCACCCGCTGGGCGCGACGGGCCTGGCGCAGTGCTCCGAGCTGACCTGGCAGCTGCGCGGCGCCGCCGACAAACGCCAGGTCGACGGGGTCACCGCCGCACTGCAACACAACATCGGCCTCGGCGGTGCCGCTGTGGTCACCGCCTATCAGCGCGCCGAGCGCTAAGCCCGACCACCCGCACCATCACCCCACCACCGAAAAGGAGTACCGCCATGGGACACATCGAAGCGACCAAGAAACTCTCGGCCAGCCCCGACGCGCTCTGGGCGATCATCTCGGACCTGTCCACCTGGGACCAGTGGTTCACCGTGCACGAGAAGTGGCTGGCCGACGTGCCGGCGACCCTGACCCCGGGCACCCCGCTCACCGCGAAGATCGTCATGCTCGGCATGGCCAACAAGATCGAATGGGTCATCGAGAAGATGGATGCGCCCACGTCGTTGTCGCTGTCGGGCACCGGGATGGCCGGAGTCAAGGCGCTTTTCGAGTTCACCGTCAAGCCGGCGGACGGCGGGGGATCGGAGTTCACCGTCGCGGGCGACTTCGAAGGCGCGCTGGTCAAGGGTGCATTGGCCAAGGCGGTCGAGAAGGACGGCGCCAAGCAGCTGGACAAGTCGCTGGAGAAACTCGACGCCCTGGCCTCGGCGGCGGTCTGAGGTGCCCGAGCCGATGACCGACGAGATCACCGAATTCGACAACTCGGGGCTGAACGTCTGGGCCGACCCGGAAACCTTCGAGGTCACCCGGGAGCGAATCGCCGAGTATGCGGCGGCGACCAACGACCCGATCGCCGCCCACCGGTCCGGGGACATCGCGCCGCCGGTGTTCGCGATCGTGCCCGCTTTCGACGCGCTGATGACACCGGTGCTCGACGTGGTTCCGATCGAGATCTTCGGCCGGATCGTCCACGGCGAGCAGGATTTCCACTTCCACCGACCCATCCGCCCCGGGGACCGTCTCAGTTCGCGCGCCCGGGTGATCGGTTACGACTCGGTGGATTCCGGTGCCCGGGTCTCGATCCATCTCGAAACCCGGGACGCCGAGGGTGAACTGGTCAACGAGCAGTACCTGATCGGTTTCTTCCGCGGCGTCAACGCCGGTGAGGCGGCCGGAGATCAGGTGCCCGTCCACAAGTTCGACGCAGCGCTGCGCGAGCAGGCTCCGGCGGCCACGGTCGTCCAGCACGTCGACGACGACCAGACCTACCGGTACGGCCCGGCCGCCGGTGACCCGATGCCGATCCACCTCGACGAGGAGGTGGCGCGCGACGCCGGGCTGCCGGGCATCATCGCCCACGGCCTGTGCACCATGGCGTTCACCTCGTGGGCGGTGCTCACCGAGTTCGGTGACTCTGATGTGAACCGGCTCAAACGACTCGCGGTGCGGTTCTCCAAGATGGTGCTGCCCGGCGACGACCTGGAGACCCGGATCTGGAAGACCGGATTGGGTGACGCCGTGACCAGCTACGCGTTCGAGACCGCCCGGGTGGGCACCGACGAGTTCGCGATCACCGACGGGCTGGCCGTGCTGGCCGACTAGCCGCACCCGATAGCGCATACCCGAAACCACGCAGAAGGAGACGACACATGGGAGCTTTGGAAGGGCGGGTCGCCATCATCACCGGCGCGGGCCGCGGGATCGGACGCGAACACGCGCTGCTGTTCGCCCGCGAGGGCGCGGCCGTCGTCGTCAACGACCTCGGCGGCAGCAACGCCGGGGAGGACGCCGACACCAGCGCAGCCCAACAGGTGGTCGACGAGATCGTGGCGGCCGGCGGGCGTGCGGTGGCCAACACCGACAGCGTCGCCGACTGGGCGGCGGCGAAGAACCTCATCACCCAGGCCGTCGACGAGTTCGGCCGTCTCGACGTCCTGGTCAACAACGCCGGAATCCTGCGGGACGCGTTCATCGCCGGCATGGAGGAATCCCAGTGGGATGCCGTGCTCGACGTGCACCTCAAAGGGCACTTCGCCACGATGCGCCACGCTGCCGAGTACTGGAAGACCCAGTCGAAGGCGGGCGATCAGCCCAACGCCGCGATCGTCAACACCGCCTCGGCGTCGGGGGTCACCCTGCCCAACGCCGGCCAAGCCAACTACGGGGCCGCCAAGGCCGGTATCGCGGCGCTGACCCTGGTCGCCGCCGAGGAGTTGGAACGCTACGGGGTGCGCGCCAACGCGATCGCCCCGATCGCGCGCACCCGGCTCACCCTGGCCACCCCCGGAATGGGGGCGCTGATGGCCGAACCCGACGAGGGGGAGCTGGACCTGTTCAGTCCGGCAAACATCTCGCCGCTGGTGGCGTACCTGGCCACCGAGAAATGTCCGGTCACCGGCGGGGTTTTCGCGGTGCAGGGCGGGGCGATCTCGCGGCTCGCCGGCTGGCACGACACCGAGACCATCGAAACCGACGGGCTCTGGCAGATCGACGACATCGCCGCCCGGTTGCCCCAGTAGCGGCCCGAGACGACAACAGGAGAACCGCAATGTTCGAGTGGTCCGACACCGACATCATCATGCGCGACACCATGCGTGCGTTCATCGACAAGGAGATCCGTCCACACCAGGACGCCCTGGAAAGCGGTGAGCTGTCGCCGTACCCGATCGCGCGCAAACTGTTCAGCGAGTTCGCGCTGGACGTGATGGCCGGCGAAGCGGTCAAGAACATGCTGGAGCGCCAGCGCGCCAAGGCCGACGGCACGGCGACCACCGAGAAGGGGGAAGCCGACTCCGGTGGGCTCGGCGACATGGCCGGCCAACTGTCGATGGCCGCGGTGCTGGTCGCCGAGTTGTCCGGGGTCAGCATCGGTCTGCTGTCCACCGTCGGGGTGAGCCTCGGGTTGGGTGCGGCCACGATCATGAGTCGTGGAACGCTGGCGCAGAAGAAACGCTGGCTGCCCGAGCTGATGACGCTGGACAAGATCGCCTGCTGGGCCATCACCGAACCCGACGCCGGCTCGGATGCCTTCGGCGGCATGAAAACCTATGTCCGCCGCGACGGTGCCGACTACATCCTCAACGGCCAGAAGACGTTCATCACCAACGGACCCGACGCCGATGTGCTGATCGTCTACGCCAAACTCGACGAAGGCGACCCGGCCGTCGACAAGCGCCACCGTCCGGTGCTCACCTTCGTCCTGGAAGCCGGCATGCCCGGGCTCACCCAGGGCAAGGCGTTCAAGAAGATGGGCATGATGTCCTCGCCGACCGGAGAGCTGTTCTTCGACGACGTCCGGTTGACACCCGATCGCCTGCTCGGCGAGACCGAGAAGCACACCGGCGGGGACGGGCGGGAGAGCGCGCGGGCGAACTTCGTCGCCGAACGGGCCGGGGTCGCGTTGATGTCGCTGGGCATCATCAACGAATGTCATCGGCTGTGCGTGGATTACGCGAAGAACCGCACGCTGTGGGGGCAGAACATCGGCCAGTTCCAACTCATTCAGGCCAAGCTGGCGAAGATGGAAGTCGCCCGGATCAACGTGCAGAACATGGTGTTCCAGACTTTGGAGAAGGGGAAGGCCGGTAAGACACCGTCGCTGGCCGAGGCGTCGGCGATGAAGCTGTACTCCTCGGAGGCCGCCACCGAGGTCGCCATGGAGGCCGTCCAACTGTTCGGCGGCAACGGCTACATGGCCGAATACCGGGTGGAGCAACTCGCCCGCGATGCCAAGTCGCTGATGATCTACGCCGGCAGCAACGAGGTGCAGATCACCCACATCGCCAAGGGTCTGCTGGCCTGATCGCGGTGCGTGCGGGGAAGGGGACCGGGCAGTTGCTGACCGATCGAGTGGCCGCAGCCATGGTGTTGATCCGGCGCGGCATGATCGAGCCGCTGCGGCCGGACCGGGCGGTGCGGGCGGCACGGGCGGTGCGCCGCTACGGGGCCCTCGGTGGGATGATCCGCTACGCCGCAGTCCGTCACGGCACTGCGCCGGCCCTCGTCGACGACGACGGGGCGGTGAACTTCACCGAGCTCGAGGCCGCCAGCAACGCGTTGGCCTGGGGGTTGCTCGCCGAGGGGATCGGCCCCGGCTCGGTGATCGCGGTGCTGCACCGCAACCACCGGGATGTGCTGCTCACCCTGTCGGCGGCGAGCAAAATCGGGGCGCGTGCGGTGCTGATGAACACCGGTTTCGCCGGCCCGCAGCTCATCGACGTCAGCGCACGCGAACAGGTCGCCGCCGTGGTGGCCGACCACGAGTTCGATGAGCTGTTCACCGAGCTGCCGGCAACGACACGGCGACTCGACGTCGCCGCGCTCAGCCGCGACCAGCCCGCCGATACGCTGCCCCCACCTGCGCACCCGGGCGGAATGGTGCTGTTGACCAGCGGAACCACCGGAACCCCGAAAGGTGCGCCCCGCGAGAAGATCAATCCGCTGCAGAGCGCGCAACTGTTGGACCGGGTGCCCTGGCCGTCCGGGGCCAGCTATTACGTCGCGGCACCGCTGTTCCACGCCACCGGATTGGCGACCTGCGCGTTGGGCCTGTCGTTGGGCAACCGGGTGGTGCTGGCGCGGCGATTCGACCCCGAGTCCACGCTGGCGGCCATCGACCGCTACCGGGTGCAGGCCCTGGTCGTCGTTCCCACCATGCTCCAACGGATCCTCGACCTCGGCCCACAGACATTGGCCCGCTACGACACCTCGTCGCTGCGGGTGGTGTTCGCCGCCGGGTCGGCGCTCTCCCCGGAGCTGTGCCGGCGCACCGCCGCGGCGTTCGGCGAGGTGCTCTACAACCTGTACGGCTCCACCGAGGTGGCCGCCGCCGCACTCGCCACCCCCGCCGACCTGCGGGCCGCGCCGGGCACGGTCGGCCGGCCGCCGGTCGGCTGCCGGCTGGCCGTCTACGACCGTGAACGCCGTCGCATCACCGCACCGCACCGGTCGGGAACGCTGTTTGTCTCCAGCGGGCTGTCGTTTGCCGGCTACACCGACGGCAGCCACAAGGAGATCGTCGACGGGTTGCTGTCGACCGGGGACACCGGGCATTTCACCGAGGACGGACTCTGGTTCGTCGACGGGCGCGACGACGAGATGATCGTCTCCGGTGGGGAGAACGTCTTCCCCTTGGAGGTGGAGAACCTGCTCGACGATCACCCCGAGGTGCTGGAAGCCGCGGTGATCGGCGTCGATGACGTCGACTTCGGTCAGCGTCTCTGTGCGTTCGTCGTGACCCGGGCCCGGGCGACGCTGGACGCCGACGACGTCCGCGCGTTCGTACGCGGCAGGCTCGCCCGCCACAAGGTGCCCCGCGATGTGGTGTTCATCGAGGAACTGCCGCGCAACGCCACCGGAAAACTGTTGAAAAACCAGCTCGCGGGGCCGTGACGGCCCGTTCCTGCCCCGTTGACAAGGAGTGCGATGACACACACATCATTGACCGGACGGGTGGTCGCCATCACCGGCGGGGGCGCGCGGTATCGGGTTGGCCACCGCGAAGGCGTTCGTCGCGGCCGGGGCCAAAGTCGCGATCGGTGACCTCGACGCCGGGCGGGCCACCAGCGCCGCCGCGTCGATCGCCGGGGAGGGGCAGTTGATCGCGTTGCCGCTGGATGTCACCTCGCCCCAGGCGTTCGCCGCGTTCCTCGATGACACCGAACGCCGGCTCGGTCCGCTGGACATCGTGGTCAACAACGCCGGGGTGATGCTCACCGGTGCATTCCTGGAGGAAACGCCGGCAACCGCCGATGCGATGATCGACATCAACCTGCGCGGGGTGGTCACCGGCTGCAAATTGGCCGCTCAACGGTTCATCCGCCAAGGATCGGGCACGATCATCAACGTCGCATCGATGGCGGGGGTGGCCGGGTTTCCCGGCGTGGCAACCTACTGCGCCACCAAATTCGGGGTGGTCGGGTTGACCTTGGCGCTGCGGGAGGAACTGAAGGAGCACCAGGTGGCGGTGTGCGCGATCCTTCCGGGCATCGTGCACACCGAGCTGTCGGCGGGGATCGATCTTCCCGGCGTGATCGAGCGGTTCGGTTCGGTGGAGCCCGAGGACATCGCTGCAGCCGTCGTGGCCACTGCGCAGAACCATCGGGCTCTGAACTACGTGCCGCGTCGCCTGAGCGGGACTTTGGCGACCGCAAAGGTATTGCCGGAAAGGTTGCGCCGGTGGGTGTTCCGGGTCACGAGAACCGATCAGGCATATCTCGCCGTCGACCAAACGGCTCGTGACGCCTACCATCGGCGCGCCACCGGGGCGGAGGTGAGTGGGCGGGGTGGAGACGAACGGGAAGGTGCTGTCTGAAAATATCAAATCACTGTCTGTATCGGGTATTCCGTTACCGCGATCGCGACCCTAACGTCATCGTCATGGCCATCGACATGCTGCGTCCCACGCCCCGCACGGTGGCTGCAGTCGCCGGTCGAACGGTCACCGAACTGGGCGGCTCATTGGTGACCGGCACCTATCGCGATCTGCGTCGGCCGCGGGTCCGGCGGGCGCCGAAGTTCGTCGCCCGAACCGATTTCGATCCCACCGAACCGGCCAGCATCGCCAATCCTCATCCAGATTTCGTCCGCATCCGCCATGAGCGGGTCGTCGTCAACGAGGCACTGGACGTGTGGATGCTGGGCCGTTACGCCGACGTGCACGCCGCCGCCCGCGATAACGCGACGTTCTCGTCGGCCTCGGGGATCATGCTGCGCTCCACTCCGGCGTCGGCCATGCTCGTCACCGACCCGCCGGATCACGACCGGTTGCGCAAGGTCACCCAAGCGATGTTCAGCAAGAAGTCGGTCGCCGCGTTGACCGAGGAGATCCGGGCCCTGGCCGTCGAGGGGGTCGGTCGGCTGTGTCGCGGTGATGTCGTGGACATGGTGCCGGCGTTGACCATTCCCTTACCAGTCAACGTCATCGCCCACCTGCTGGGGATACCACGCGGCCAATGGTCCCAGTTCCGTGCGGTCTCCGACGAGTTCGCTGAGATCTTCGCACCGCGGTCCGTCCGGGAGATCCTGGGGCTTGTGCGCTCCGGGCTGCCCGCGTATCTGGGATACCGCGCCTTCGTCGCCGACGAAATCCGGACCCGCCGCCACCGGGCCGGCCTCACCGTGCTGGACCGGCTTGCCGGCGCCGTCGATGCGGGTGAGATCTCCGATGCCGAAGCGTTCTTCTACGCGGTGCTGATCCTGGTTGCGGGCAACGAGACCACCACCAACCTGATGGGGATGCTGCTGATGCGCCTGGCCGAGGATCCGCAGCTCCTTGCCGAACTGCGCACGGATCGCAGCTTGTTGCCGGCGGCGGTGGAGGAGACCGCCCGGTGGGGTTCGCCGGTGCAGTGGGTGGCCCGCACCGCCACCGGCGACGCCCCGATCGGGGACGTGGTGATCCCGCGGGGTTCGCGGGTGGTGCTGTTCTACTCCTCGGCCAACCGCGACCCGCAGAGGTTCCCCGATCCCGATCGTTTCGACATCCACCGAAAGACCAGCGGGCATGTGGCGTTCGGTCACGGGATCCACTTCTGTCTCGGTGCGCATCTGGCCCGCCTGGAGGTGATCACCGCCATCGATCAGCTGCTCGACGAGGTGGAGACCCTGGAGTTGGCTGGACCGGTGCGGTGGGGAACCACCCCGTCGCTCCAAGGCCCGGCGTCGCTGCCGATGCGGGCCCGGAGGGCGGCATGAGGCGAACGCAAGCGGCCCGGATCGCCGGCAAGACCGTGATGGTCACCGGAGGGGCCCGCGGTATCGGCGCGCAGGTTGCCCGGGATCTGGTTGCGCGCGGCGCTCGGGTGGCCATTCTGGACCGCGATGTCGCTGCCGCCGCCCACTTGGCGGGCGAGCTCGGCAGCGCGGCAGCCGCATTCAACGCCGACGTCACCTCCGCGGAATCGATGATCACCGCCTGCGCAAGCTCTGTCGAGCACTTCGGTGGTCTGGACGCGGTGGTGGCCAACGCCGGTATCGCCGGGCCGGGCGCCACGGTCGCGGCCGTCGACCCCGAGCGGTGGCGCAACGTCATCGACGTCAACCTGACCGGCGTCTTCCACACCGCTCATGCCGCGCTGCCGCACCTGCGGGCCCGCCGCGGCTATCTCCTGGCGGTGGCCTCGGTGGCGGCCGTACTGCCCGGGCCGACGGTCAGCGGCTATATGGCTGCCAAGAGCGGTGTGGAATCCCTGGTTCGCTCGCTGCGGGTGGAACTCGGTGGTACCGGCGTCGGGGTCGGGATCGCCTACTTCGGTCTGGTCGACACCGGCCTGGCGGCGGATCTGCTCGCCGACTCCGGGCTGGGTGCGGTGATGTCCGCGGTGCCCGCCGTGGTCGGCAAACCCATCCCGGTCGCCGCGGCGGCCACCGCGATCGCCGCCGGCGTGGCCCGCCGGTCACGGCGGGTGTACGCGCCCCGCTGGGTGGGGCCGTTGGTGAGCCTGCGCACCCCGCTGAGTTCCGCCGACCGGTTGCTGGCGGTCTGGCCGGGCATCCGGCGCACCGTGGGCAACGCCGACCGGGTGGGGGACCGGACATGACTCCACGCCAGCCCTCGGTGGGCATCATCGGCGCCGGCATGTCGGGGCTGTGCCAGGCGATTCTGCTGCGGCAGGCCGGCATCACCGACATCACCGTCTACGAGAAGGCCACCGAGATCGGCGGCACCTGGCGCGACAACACCTATCCCGGGCTGGCCTGCGACGTGCCGTCGCGGCTGTACCAGTTCACTTTTGCCACCAACCCGCAGTGGAGCCGGCTGTTCTCGCCCGGACCGGAGATCTTCGACTACTTCCGCTGGGTCACCGCCGAATACGGCCTGAACCAGGTGATCCGGTTCGGTGTGGAGATCGTCGAGGCCCGATTCGACCAACGGGGCTGGCGGCTGATCACCGATGCGGGGGAGTCGATCACCCACGACTTCCTGATCGCGGCCACCGGTGTGCTGCGGGAGCCGCGGATGCCCGACATCCCCGGGCTCGCCGAATTCGCCGGACCGGTCATGCATTCGGCGCGCTGGGACCACGACGCCGACCTGACCGGCAAACGGGTCGGAATCGTCGGCACCGGATCCACCGGCGCACAGATCGTGGTCGCGCTGTCGGAGACGGCCGCGCAGGTGCAGTTGTACCAGCGCAGCGCCCAGTGGGTTATGCCGTTGCCGAATCCGGGATACCGGCGCTGGTCGGCTCCGCTGCGCCGCCGGATTCC
Organism: Mycolicibacillus koreensis; assembly: GCF_002104795.1. Classification (GTDB taxonomy): domain Bacteria; phylum Actinomycetota; class Actinomycetes; order Mycobacteriales; family Mycobacteriaceae; genus Mycobacterium; species Mycobacterium koreense. Next base: position 124,520 of record NZ_NCXO01000004.1, on the reverse strand, counting down.
CGTGCTGGACCGACTGACCTACCGCGGCTATGACCGGGCGTTCGAAATCTTCGCCGGGGCCCTGGTCAAACCGGGTTGGCGGCGCACCGCGCTGAGCGCCATCGCGCGGGCCAACCTGCGCACCGTGCGGGATCGCGATCTACGCCGTCGGCTCACCCCGGACTATCAACCGATGTGTCGGCGGTTGGTCATCTCGGGCGGGTTCTACCGGGCGATGCAACGACCGAACGTGACCCTGGTCGACACCGACATCGACCACGTCGAACCGCGCGGCATCGTCACCGCCGACGGCGCTCACCACGACCTGGACGCCCTGGTGCTGGCCACCGGGTTCGACGCGCACGCCTTCATGCGGCCGATGAGACTGGTCGGCGTCCACGGGGTGAGTGTGGAGCAATTGTGGGCGAACGGTCCGCAGGCCCATCTCGGTGTCGGGTTGCCGGGCTTCCCGAACTTCTTCATGCTGATCGGCCCGCACAGCCCGGTGGGCAACTATCCGCTGACCGCGATAGCCGAGTCGCAGGGCGCACACATCCTGCGTTGGATCCAACGCTGGTGCGACGGCGAATTCGACACCGTCGCACCGACGATGACGGCGACTCAGCGCCACAACGCGGCGATGCGAGCCGCCATGCCGGATACAGTCTGGGCATCCGGTTGCACCAGTTGGTATCTGGGTGTCGACGGCACTCCGGAACTGTGGCCGTGGACCCCGCACGTCTATCAACGGATGCTGGCCGCGCCACCGGATCCCGTCGACTACGCGATGAGTCGCACCCAGCAGAGCGGCCCGGACGCCGTGGGCGAGCGTCCCCGGTGCCCCGATGCCGCCGGTGCCGGCGATGCCGTCGCGGCCGACGTCGGCACGCAGGGCACGTCGCACGAACGGCGTGCGGAGCCGCGGTGAGCCGATAGGGGCACCGACGCCGCGCGTCACGGTGGTGTCGCTACGCGGTGGGCGAGCGACGTCGGAATGACCCGCACGGCCCGCGATTTGATATGTTCGGACACATGGCTGGCGGTAACGACCAGGCGAACCCGGACTGGGACATCCCCCGGCCGGTGACGACCTGCCAGCATCTGCTGCACGCGGCGGAGGCGCAGGGCATCGGCGTCGACGTCTGCCTGGCGGGCACCGGGCTGACGATCGGTGAGCTCGCCGACCCCGGCACCGAGGTGCAGGCCGCCCAGGAGCTGACGATCGTGCGTAACGTGCTCGCCCGCATCGCCGACCCCGGCCAATTCGCCCGCGATGTGGGATCGCAGTACAACTTCGTCAACACCGGCATCCTCGGCTACGCGCTGCTGGCAAGCCCGACCATCGCCGACGCGGTCACGGTGGCCTGCCGGTACGCGGCGTTGGCGTCGACGTTTCTGCGATTGCGCCGCTGCGACACGCCCGCTGGACTGGTGCTGGAGTTCGATGACCGTGCCATGCCCGCCGACGTGCGCGCGTTCATGATCGAGCGGGACCTGGTCGCTCTGGTGAACATGGCGCCGATGTTGGTCGGACAGATGGCATCCGAGGTGCCGATTCGGGTGGAGTTGCCCGGAATCGCACTGCCCGAGGACCGGCTGGAGTTCGAACGGCTCACCGTCGAGATCGACTCGTCGTCTACTCGGGCGGCGATCACCATCCCACCGGCGGTGTTGGCCGCCCCGATGCCGGCCGCCGACGCGGCGACCGCGCAGACCTGTGTGCAGCAGTGCGAGGAGCTGCTGCAGTCGCGGCGGCAGCGCCGCGGTCTGGCCGCCGGTGTGCGCGGCCGTCTCATTCGCGAGCCCGGCCGTCTGCCCACGATGGCGGTCATCGCCGACGAGATGGCGATGACCGAACGCACCCTGCACCGGCGGCTGGCCGCGGAGGGAACCAGTTACCGCGGCCTCGTCGATGAGGTGCGGGTGGCGCTCGCGGTGGCCCTGCTGGAGTCCGGACTGACGGTCGAGGAGACCGCGCGCCAGCTCGGCTACTCCGAAACCGCCGCATTCACCCGGGCATTCATCCGGTGGACCGGCAGCCGACCCAGCCACCACCGCGGCCGCGGGGTGTGACCGCGCGGCGCCGCCGTGGGTCCGAATACATCAAATCTGTGTCCGTTTCGCTCATTCCGCCGGCTCCGCGGTACCCCTACCGTCGGCTGTGAGGATCCCGGTGGAGCCCGGGGATCCGCATGGCATCAGGCGCGGGAAAGGACACGACGATGGTTGCGGTGGACAAGACCGATTATCCGACGGTGCGGCGGATGAACTTCGGGTTCGACGCCCAACCGCCGACGAACAGGTACTTCGCCGACGGCAGCATGGTGTTCAGCCACATGATCGCGTTGCTGTCGGCGATCTTTCCTCCCGGTGAAGAGATCTTCATCCGGTCGGTGAGCCGCTACAAGGACCTCCTGACCGACCCGGAGTTGGCCAAACGGGTGGCCGGCTTCATCGGTCAGGAGAAGACCCACGGCCGTCAGCACCGCGAACTCAACGAGCAGCTCGCCGCGATGGGCTATCCCACCGCCTATTTCGAATACCTGCTGGAGAGCACCGAGCGGATGGAGAAGTTTCTCGACAAGCAGTTCCCCAGCCCGCATCGGATGGTCAAGCTGCGCCGCTTCTTCCTCGGGTTCACCGTGGCCGCCGAGCATTTCACCGCGGTGTGGGCGGAGAACATCCTCAAAAGCCCCCAGATCCAGGCGATGATGTACGACCCGGAGATCAAGAACCTGCTGAACTGGCATGCGCTGGAGGAGCTCGAACACAAGTCGGTCGCGTTCGACGTCTACCGCGCGATCGGGGTTCCGGAGAAGACCCGGCTGCGCTGGATGACGTTCGCCGCCAACTTCGGGATACCGATCCTGGTGGCGTTCACCTGGTTGTCGATCGCCACGACCGACCGTGCGGGCCGCCGCCAACCGGTGCGGATCCTCACCGAGACCGTGCAGATGCTGCGCAACCCGATGTGGAAGGGCTTCTATTCGGACATGAAACCGTTCACGAACCCCGGCTTCCATCCCGACCAGATCGACACCACCGCGCTGATGAGGCGGTGGCAAAAGGAGCTGTTCGGCGACGAAGGCCAGCTGCGCACCCACCGGAAATGACCCCGCCCGCTCGCTGACGCGCCGATGCTGATGCGACGATGGGGCCATGACAGACATACCCAACGCCGGGGCGATCGCCATCGCGACGGTCACCGGCGACCCGGTGGTGCGGGTCGCCGCCACGGCCACCGTCGCCGACGTCGCCCAGGCGATCGTGCACGGCGAGGTCGGTGCGGTGGTGGTCGGCGTCGAGGAGCGGCCCACCGCTCTGGTCAGCGAGCGCGACGTTGTCGCGGTGATCGCCGACGGCCGGGATCCGGCCACGGTGCCGGCTGCGGAGGTGGCCAGCACCAACCTGATCTGGTGTGACGCCGAGACCACCATCGACGAAGCCGCGGTGCGGATGATGAACCACTACATCCGTCACATCTTGGTGGAGCGCAGCGGCGTGCTCATCGGGATCGTCTCGGCGCGCGATCTTCTCGGGGTGTACGGCGCCGACGCGAAATCCAATCCGCTGCCCTGACCGGCGGTAGGACCCGGGGCGGTAAGACTCAGCTGACCCAGATGGCTTGCGCGGCGGGGCTGCCCAGATCCACCGTGGTGTGCCCGCCGTCGGCCGCGTCGATGGCCACCGAGGTCATTCCGGCGAACTCGCGGCGCGCCAAAACCCGTAGCCGCGAATCCAAGCTGATGCCGACCTCGGCGAAGTAGCGCAACATGTCCGGGTCGGCGTCGGAGATGCGGGCCACCGTCCCGGTCTCACCGTCGGTGCAGTCCCACAGCGGGCGGGCCGGCGCGGAGGGCACCTGCCCGTCGGCGGCCGGGATCGGGTCGCCGTGCGGGTCACGGTCCGGATACCCCAGCTTGGCGTCGATGCGGGCGATCAGCCGGTCGGAGACGGCGTGCTCGAGAACCTCGGCCTCGTCGTGCACCTCGTCCCAGCTGTAGCCGAGTTCGTTGACCAGGTAGGTCTCCAGCAGGCGGTGGCGGCGCACCATCGCCACCGCCGCACGCGCCCCCGTCGGCGTCAACGTCACCGCGCGGTACTTCTCGTGGTCCACCAGCCCCTGATCGGCCAGTTTGCGGATCGACTCCGAGGCGGTACTCGCCGAGACCCCGAGACGTTCGGCGAGCATCTTGGTGCTGACCCTCTCCGCCGACCATTCCTGTGCGGTCCAGATGACCTTCAGATAGTCCTGGGCGACCGACGTCAGGTCATCGGCGTGATCTCCGGGGCTGCCGTCCCCGAGTTTGTCGCTGGCGGCCACGGCTACGAGTCTAGGCAACGCCGCCGCGCAGCGAAGTCAACGGCGGTGTCCCGCGCGCCGCCGCGCACATCGTAGGCTGACATCCGTGCAGCGATGGCGCGGACAGGACGAGATCCCCACCGACTGGGGGCGCTGCGTTCTGACGATCGGGGTGTTCGACGGGGTGCACCGCGGCCACGCCGAGTTGATCGCCCACGCGGTGAAATCCGGTCGTGAACGCGGGATCCCGACGGTGTTGATGACCTTCGATCCGCATCCTATGTCGGTGGTCTACCCGGGGAGCCATCCCGCCCAGCTGACCACCTTGACCCGGCGGGCCGAGTTGGTCGAGCAGGCCGGCATCGACGTGTTTCTGGTGATGCCGTTCACCCACGACTTCATGAGGCTGACCCCGGAGCGCTACATCCATGAACTGCTGGTCGAACGCCTGCATGTGGTGGAGGTGGTCGTCGGGGAGAACTTCACCTTCGGACGCAAGGCCGCCGGGGACGTGGCCGCCCTGCGCCAGGGCGGGGCGCAACTGGGTTTCGCGGTCGAAGCGGTCTCGCTGCTCGCCGAACACCACCGCAGCGAGACGCTCACCTATTCCTCGACCTACATCCGGTCGTGTGTCGATGCCGGCGACATGGTCGCCGCGGCCGAGGCGCTGGGCCGGCCGCACCGGGTCGAGGGTGTGGTCGTGCGGGGAGACGGTCGGGGAGCGACGCTGGGATTCCCCACCGCTAACGTCGCCCCGCCGATGCACGCGGCGATACCGGCTGACGGGGTCTATGCGGCCTGGTTCACCGTGCTGGGCCCCGGCCCGCTAACCGGCACGGTCGTCCCCGGCGAGCGGTACCGGGCCGCGGTGTCGGTCGGCACCAACCCGACGTTCTCCGGGCGAAACCGCACCGTCGAGGCCTACGTTCTCGACGCCTCCGCCGACCTCTACGGAGAGCATGTCGCCGTCGACTTCGTCGATCACCTGCGCGGACAGGAACGATTCGACTCGGTGGAGGCGCTGGTGGCCGCCATGGAGGCCGACACCGCGCGGGTCCGCGACATCCTGGTCGCCGACTGAGCGGATTCGGTCCGGACCGCGGGGCCCTGTTAAGCTGCCCGACGGCGTGTGCTGCGGTTCGCGGTGGCCGCGCCCGTGTTGACTGATCGCGAACCGACCGATGGAGAAATTGTCGTGGCGCTGACCGCCGAGCAGAAAAAAGAGATCCTCAGCAACTACGGGCTGCACGAGACCGACACCGGCTCGCCGGAGGCGCAGGTGGCCCTGTTGACCAATCGGATCATGGGGCTCACCGAGCACCTGAAGACCCACAAGCACGATCACCACTCGCGCCGTGGCCTGCTGCTTTTGGTCGGGCGGCGTCGCCGTCTGCTCAAATACATCGCCGACGTCGATGTGGCGCGGTACCGCTCGCTGATCGAACGGCTGGGTCTGCGTCGCTGACCCGGCGCACTCGTTCACCGCGGCGGCGCCCGACGCTCGGGCTGGTCGCGTTACTGACGTCGGTGGGTGTGACGATCGGCTGCGCCCCGACGGGCAACGCCGCAGAATTGCAGGTCGGCGACTGCCTGGAGATGGGCGGCACCGACGACCAGCCGCGAGTGGAGAAAGCCGAATGCGGCAGTGCCACAGCAAATTTCAAAGTGGTCTCCAGTGTCACCAGCGCGGACGAATGCCCGGTTGACGTCGACTCCACCTATTCGATGCGGGACTCGCTCAACCGCTCGGCGAGCACCCTGTGCCTCGACATCGACTGGATGCTCGGTGGCTGCATGAGCGTCGATCCCCGGCACGACCGCGACCCGGTCCGGGTGGACTGCGCCGACACCTCGGTGCGCCCACGGCAACGGGCCACGCAGATCCTGAGCGCGGCGAACGGGCCGTTCGCCGCCGATCAATGCGCCAGTGGCCTGGGCTACACCTACAGTGAGCGCGGTTTCACCGTCTGCGTGGAGAACCTCGGCTGACCGGGACCCTGCCGCGCCGGCGTGGCGTGTAGAGTGAGGGCGTCCTGCGCCGCGCGGCGCAGGACGATCGGTGCGGTTCGCGCAGCCTGCGCACACCGTTCCGGCGTGTCACCACGACGGCTGCACACCTGTCTACGGGCGGTCTTCGGTAGTGGCTGCCGGGCTCCCCAGCGCGGGGCAACTCGGCCGCTTCGATCGACGGCCGTGGCCGCATTCCGATGGCAACCGTCCGCTGACCCAACGCGGTCCCCGGTGACGGCGCGAAACCACCTGAATAAACCCCAGAGAGGCTGTACGGACACCTATGTCTGTCGCTGAAATCGATCCCGGCGTCTTCGAATCCACCGCCACCATCGACAACGGGAGCTTCGGCACCCGCACCATCCGTTTCGAGACCGGTCGGCTGGCCCAGCAGGCCGCCGGCGCCGTCGCCGCCTACCTCGACGACGAGACCATGCTGCTCTCGGCGACCAGTGCCGGCAAGACCCCGAAGGACCACTTCGACTTCTTCCCGCTGACCGTGGACGTCGAGGAGCGGATGTATGCCGCCGGGCGCATCCCGGGGTCGTTCTTCCGCCGCGAGGGCCGTCCGTCGACCGACGCGGTGCTGACCTGTCGTCTCACCGACCGCCCGCTGCGTCCCTCGTTCGTCGAGGGGCTGCGCAACGAGGTCCAGGTCGTGGTGACCGTGATGAGCCTGGACCCCAACGACCTCTACGACGTGGTGGCGATCAACGCCGCCTCGGCCTCCACCCAGCTGGCCGGCCTGCCGTTCTCCGGCCCGGTCGGTGCGGTGCGGGTGGCCCTCATCGACGGCACCTGGGTGGCGTTCCCCACCGTGGAGCAGCTGGGCCGCGCGGTGTTCGACATGGTGGTGGCCGGGCGCAAGGTCGACACCGCGGAGGGCTCCGACGTGGCGATCATGATGGTCGAGGCGGAAGCCACCGACAACGTCATCGCACTCGTCGAGGCCGGCGCGCAGGCACCCACCGAGGCGGTGGTGGCCGAGGGGCTCGAGGCGGCCAAGCCGTTCATCGCCACGCTGTGCACCGCCCAGAGGGAACTGGCCGATGCGGCAGCCAAACCCACCGGCGAATTCCCGCTGTTCCCCCCTTACGGGGAGGACGTCTACTACTCGGTGGCCTCGCTGGCGACCGACGAGTTGGCCAAGGCGTTGAGCATCGCCGGCAAGACCGAGCGCAACGACCGGACCGACGAGATCAAAGCCGAGGTCGCCGAACGACTCGCCGAGACCTACGAGGGCCGGGAGAAGGAAGTCAGCGCGGCGTTCCGCTCGCTGACCAAAAAACTGGTGCGCCAGCGCATCCTGACCGACCACTTCCGTATCGACGGCCGTGGCGTCACCGACATCCGCGCGCTCTCCGCCGAGGTGGCGGTCGTGCCGCGCGCGCACGGCAGCGCGCTGTTCGAGCGCGGTGAGACCCAGATCCTGGGCGTGACCACCCTCGATATGGTCAAGATGGCCCAGCAGATCGACTCGCTGGGTCCGGAGACCTCCAAGCGCTACATGCACCACTACAACTTCCCGCCGTACTCGACCGGGGAGACCGGCCGGGTCGGCTCGCCCAAGCGTCGCGAGATCGGTCACGGCGCGCTCGCCGAGCGGGCCCTGGTTCCGGTGCTGCCCAGCGTCGAGGAGTTCCCCTACGCGATCCGGCAGGTGTCGGAGGCGTTGAGCTCCAACGGATCGACCTCCATGGGCTCGGTCTGTGCCTCCACGCTGTCGCTGCTCAACGCCGGTGTGCCGCTGAAGGCCCCGGTCGCCGGCATCGCCATGGGGCTGGTCTCCGACGATGTGGAGATCGACGGCAAGACCGAGCGCCGCTTCGTCGCGCTGACCGACATCCTCGGAGCCGAGGATGCGTTCGGCGACATGGACTTCAAGGTCGCCGGCACCAAGGACTTCGTCACCGCCCTGCAACTGGACACCAAGCTCGACGGGATCCCCTCGCAGGTGCTGGCCGGGGCGTTGAGCCAGGCCAAGGACGCGCGGCTGACGATCCTGGACGTGATGGCCGAGGCGATCGACGAGCCCGACGAGATGAGCCCGTACGCGCCGCGGGTGACCACGATCAAGGTTCCGGTGGACAAGATCGGTGAGGTGATCGGGCCCAAGGGCAAGATCATCAACTCGATCACCGAGGAGACCGGCGCCCAGATCTCGATCGAGGACGACGGCACCGTGTTCGTCGGCGCCACCGACGGGCCGTCCGCGCAGGCCGCGATCGACAAGATCAACGCGATCGCCAACCCGCAGCTGCCCAAGATCGGGGAGCGGTTCCTGGGCACCGTGGTCAAGACCACCGACTTCGGGGCGTTCGTGTCGCTGCTGCCCGGCCGCGACGGCCTGGTGCACATCTCGAAGCTGGGCCGGGGCAAGCGCATCGCCAAGGTCGAGGACGTGGTCAGCGTCGGCGACAAACTGCGGGTGGAGATCGCCGACATCGACAACCGCGGCAAGATCTCGTTGGTGTTGGTCGCCGAGGACGCTGCCGATGCCGCGCCCGCCGATGCGACCGCTGCCGACAGCTGACAGCGCCGAGGCGAGCCGCGGCATTCGCCGCAGCACCCTGAACGGGCTGCGGGTGGTCACCGAGCACCTGCCCGGAGTGCGGTCGGCCTCGGTCGGGGTCTGGGTCGGGGTGGGTTCCCGCGACGAGGGAACCACCGTGGCCGGTGCCGCGCATTTCCTGGAACACCTGCTGTTCAAGGCGACTCCCACCCGCACCGCCGCCGACATCGCCGTGACGATGGACGCGGTGGGCGGGGACCTCAACGCGTTCACCGGCAAGGAGCACACCTGCTATCACGCCCACGTGCTCGACACCGACCTGGCGCTGGCGATGGAGGTGGTCGCCGACGTGGTGCTCAACGGCTGCTGCGCCAGTGCCGACGTCGAACTCGAACGTGACGTGGTGCTCGAGGAGATCGCGATGCGCGACGACGACCCCGAGGACGTGCTGGGGGACCTGTTCGCCGGCGCCCTGTACGGCGATCACCCGATCGGACGGCCGGTCATCGGCACGGCCGCCTCGGTGTCGGCGATGACCCGTGCCCAGCTGCACTCGTTCCACCGCCGCCGCTACACCCCGGAACGGATGGTGGTGGCGGTAGCCGGCAACGTCGAGCACGCCGAGGTGGTGGCGTTGGTGCGTCAGCACTTCGGTGCGCGGCTGACCCGCGGGCGCCGTCCAGTCGCCCCGCGCAAAGGCACCGGTCGGGTGCCGGCACGGCCCTCGGTGGTGGTGTCGCATCGTGACGGCGAACAGACCCACCTGTCGTTGGGGGTGCGGGCTCCGGGGCGACATTGGCCCCATCGCTGGGCGTTGTCGGTGCTCAACACCGCTCTTGGCGGCGGATTGAGTTCGCGGCTGTTCCAACAGGTTCGGGAAGACCGCGGACTGGCCTACTCGGTGTACTCCTCGGTGGAGACCTTCGCCGACAGCTCCGCGTTGATGGTGTACGCGGCATGCCAGCCGCAACGGTTCGGCCCGGTCGGCGCGGTCATCGCCGAGGTCCTCGAACAGGTCGTCACCGAGGGCCTCACCGAAGCCGAATGCGCCACTGCGAAAGGATCGTTGCGCGGCGGGCTGGTGCTGGGCCTGGAGGATTCCGGGTCGCGCATGCACCGGCTGGGCCGCCACGAACTCAACTACGGGCGGCACCGCCCACTGGGTGCGGCCCTGCGCCGGCTCGACCGCGTCACCGTCGGCGAGGTCAACGCCGTGGCCCGGCAACTGCTGGGGCAGCGCTACGCGGTGGCGGTGCTCGGCCCGCACCGCTCGCGGCGTTCGCTGCCGGCGCCGTTGCGACGGCTGGCCGGCTGAGACCAGACTGGGGCGGTGATGTTCGCCGTGACCGACCTGCCGATCCCGATCGTCGCCGCGCCGATGGCCGGCGGCCCCAGCACCGTCGACATGGCGGTCGCGGTCTCCGAGGCCGGCGGGCTGGGCTTCATCGCCGGCGGGTATGTCAGCCCACAGCGACTCGCCGACGACCTCGCCGCCGCCGCGGCCCGCAGCAGCGCGCCCATCGGGGTGAACCTGTTCGTCCCACAGCCCAGTACCGCGACACCGGCCGCGTTGGACCGCTACGCCGAGGCGCTGGCGCCGCTGGCCGACCGGTACCGCACCCGGGTCGGGGCGCCGGAGTTCGACGACGACGGCTGGGAACAGAAACTCGAGGCGGTGGCCGATGCCCGGCCCGCGGTGGTGTCGTTCACCTTCGGCACCCCGGCCCGCGACGTGCTCACCGCCCTGGCACACCGCGGCATCGCGACCCTGGTCACGGTCACCTCGGTGGACGAAGCCGCGGCGGCGGTCGACGCCGGTGCCGGCGGCCTCGTCGTGCAGGGACCCGGCGCCGGCGGGCACCGCGGCACCTTCGACCCCGACGCCGAGCCGGCCACCGTGCCGCTGACCGAGCTGCTCACCGCGATCGGTGCCGCCCACTCGGTGCCGGTGATCGCCGCCGGGGGACTCGCCGACCCCGCCGACATCGCCGCGGCGCGCCGCGCCGGTGCGTGCGCCGCACAGGTCGGGACCGCGTTGCTGCTCGCCGATGAGGCCGGGACCAATCCGGTGCACCGTGCCGCGCTGGCGGCCCGGCGCTCCGGTGCCACGGTGGTCACCCGGGCCTTCTCCGGGCGCTGGGCGCGCAGCCTGACCAACACGTTCACCGCGGGCCTGAGCCCGCTCGCCCCGGCGGGATATCCGCAGGTCAACCGGATGACTGCGCCGATCCGGGCGGCCGCGGTGGCCGCCGGGGACCCCGACGGCACCAGCCTGTGGGCCGGGGTCGGGCACGCCGCGACCCGGCCGGGACCGGCCGCGGAGATCATCGCCGCGCTGGCTGGTTAATCCGGGTCGCAGAGCGCGGCGGCCGCCTCCGCCGACAGCAGACCCGCCGCGGCCAGCCGCGGCCCCACATTGCGCAGCCGGGGCTGGCGGGCCGCCGCGGCGCGGTACTCGGTGTGCGCCTCGGCGAGGCGCCCGCTGCGGGCCAGCAGCACCGCCCGCCACAGCGGGCCCTCCGGATTGTCGGCACCGAGCACCGGCTCGACGGTGCGGGTTCCGGCCGTGACCGCGTCGACCAGGCCCGCCGGAAGCTGCTCGTCACCGTCGATGACCAGACCGAAGGCCGCCCCCAGGGCGGCGGCGGCGTGGTGGCGCTCCAGCAGCCGGGCCAGGTCGGTGATCGGCTCGGCGCTGTCGTCGACACGCAGATCCACCAGCACCTGGTCGTGCGGCGCCGGCCCGCGCACACCGCTGACCACCAGCAGGGCCGCCGACTGCCGACCGCGCAGGTCACCCCCGGCGTCCTCGCCGGCCTGCAACGCCGCCAGCAGCCGCCGCGCCGGGTCGGGGTGCCCGGTAGCGGTGATAGCGCCCGCCATCGCGTCGAGAACCGACTCGTCGGTGAGCAGGTTGCCCTGCACGCACCACCCGTCGCCGCTGCGGTGGCCGGCGGCCGGCAGGCAGCGCGCCCCGGTGTGCACGGCGGTGGCGCCGGTCGCGTCGATCATCGCCACCTGCCGCAGGTCGCGGGCCTCGTCGGCGGCCACCAGCCCGCGCAGCGCCGTCGCGGCGCCCGCACCGGCCTCCAGTGCCGCCAGGCCCCGCGGCCCGTACCCCCGATCGGGGACCGCCTGGGTGGCCACCGCGCCCACCCCCGCCAGCGCCCACGGCACCACCGCGCCCACCGCCAGGTAATGCGACTGCACCGCCACCGCGAACCCGCCGGTCGCCGGGTCGCGCAGTAACACCGAGTAGGTCATGGCCCCGATTGTCCCAAGGGGCATCTACGATCGAGCAGTGCCGGGCCGATGGCCCGGGCGCGGTGCAGCCGATCAACTACTGGTCCGTGCGCGCGAGTGGTTCGGTGGACCGTCTCGCACTGATGATGAAAATGAGAACCACCTGAGATTATTGTCGGATTCGTCTAATCTAAGCCGTTAAGACCGCTAGTCCGTCGAGCTGGTGGCCGGTATAGGAGCAGCACCGTGAGCTTTACAGACAGCATCTACGAGATCGCGAAGAAAGTCCGCGACCTCAAAAGCACGATCGAAACTGAAGAGGCGACGAAAAACGCTTTCGTTATGCCGTTCATCTCGAAGGTGCTCGGCTACGATGTGTTCAATCCGAACGAGGTGGTACCAGAATTTCACTGCGATGTCGGCACTAAGCGAGGCGAGAAAATCGACTACGCCGTGATGAAAGACGGCAAGGTCTGCTTACTCATCGAATGTAAGAAGGTGGGGGAAGTACTCACTCTCCGCCATGCTTCCCAACTGTTCCGGTACTTCGCGACAACCGACGCACGTATCGCGATCTTGACGAACGGGCAGGAGTACCAAGTCTACACCGACGGTGATGTACCGAATCGGATGGACGAGAAACCGTTCTTGGTGTTCGACCTGCTCAACATCGACAGCACCCTGGTCCCCGAACTTCAAAAGCTGTCTAAAGAAGCCTTTGACCTCGACTCGGTGATGAACGTTGCCGAAGAGCTTAAATACATCGGGATGATCAAGCGGATCATCGCGATAGAGGTCAAAGACCCCTCTAACGACTGGCTTCGGTTCTTCATCGGGAAGGTCTACGCCGGCAACGCTACGCAAAAGGTCATGGATCAGTTTCGTCCGCTGATCGTCAAAGCGATCAATCAGTACATTAACGGTCAGGTTAATGACCGACTTCAGAATGCTCTCGGGGACGACGCGGAGATAATCAACATGCCAGGCAGAGTTTCGGTGGTCGAGGCCCCTGCTGAGCCCGCCGGGGAACGCTCAGACGACGTTATCGCCTCCGACATCATCACCACCGACGAAGAGCTAGAAGGGTTCAACATCGTCCGGGCTATCGCGGTGGCCGAGGTACCACCGGAGCGTGTGGTGTTCAGGGACGCGAAGTCGTACTTCGCGGTATTGCTCGACGACAACAACCGAAAGCCGATCATCCGTCTACATCTGAACAGCCAGACAACGAAGTACGTCACGACGTTCGAGGCGGACAACACCGGTGTTCGCCACGACATACAGACCGTCATCGACATCTACAACGTCACAGACTTGATCCGCAAAGCGATCCGGAGGCACGAAAACACGTGAGATCCCAATAATCCGATCTTGTATGTGCACCTAGTTGCCCCTCTATCGTTGCCGCAGGATGGTGACGGACAACCGTCGGTTGGCCCGCCAAACAATTCCCCGCAACGGTCAGCCAACTCACCGATGCGTTCCCGCTGACCGCGACCGGCAAAGTTCGCAAGGCCGAGTTGCGCCTACGCAGCATCACGCTGCTGGGCCTGCCCGCCGACCCCACGATCGTGTGACCACACGGCGCCGAATCGGTGAGAGGATCACTGCCATGACCACCTCAGCAGCCCCGTCGGCGACCGGGTCCATCAGGATCGACGCCGCACCGGAGACCGTCTACGCGCTCATCACCGACCTTTCGACCCTGGCCGAGTTGGCCGAGGAGACCACCGCGATGCGGTGGCGACGCGGCGACGCGGCGCAGCCCGGAGCGGTGTTCACCGGCGACAACCGCCACGGTCGGCGGCGGTGGAGCACCACCTGCACCGTCGCCGAGGCCGAGCCGGGACGCCGGTTCGCCTTCGACGTGCGCACCGCGATCGTGCCGGTGGCCCGCTGGGCCTACGAGATCACCCCGACCGACGACGGCTGTGAGGTCACCGAGAGCACCTGGGACCGCCGGCCCCCCTGGATCCGCGGAATCACCGGACTGGTCACCGGAGTCTCCGACCGCGCCGCCGCCAACACCGAACACATCCGGCTGACCCTGGGCCGGCTCAAACAGCGCGCCGAACGGCGATGATGCGCTCCGGGGTTCCCGAATCCGAGCCCCCGACCTATACTCAATTATTCGATTTGTCCACAATCACGACAAATCATAGGAATTTGTAAACCTGGAGGTTGGGATGCTCACCGCGAACCCGCGCGACCCCGAGACGCACCGGCAGACCCACATCGCCGAGCGCGACACGGCGTCGGACCACGAACACATCGTGCTGCAGGCCCGCGACGTCCGCTTCGACTGGGCGCAGCTGCCGGTGCACTACGTGCCCGGCGAACCGTTCGCCACCCACTTCTGCAATGTGCTGCACCTGTTGCTGCCGGCCGGGGAGGAGTTCTTCGTCGAGGTGTTCAAGCAGGCGCTGCCGCTGATCCGCGACGAGCAGCTGCGCCGCGACGTCCAGGGATTCATCGGGCAGGAGGCCATCCATTCGCAGGCGCACGCCGGGGTCGTCGACCACTTCGCCGCCCGCGGCATCGACCTGTCACCGTTCACCGACCAGATCCGCTGGCTGTTCGAGAAACTGCTCGGTGACCGGCCCCGCTGGAGCGTGCGACGGCAGCGGGCCTGGCTGGTGGAGCGCGTCGCGCTGGTCGCCGCGGTCGAGCACTACACCGCGATCCTGGGCGAGTGGATCCTCCAGACCCCCGCGCACGACGCGATCGGCACCGATCCGGTGATGCTGGACATGCTGCGCTGGCACGGCGCGGAGGAAGTCGAACACAAGGCGGTCGCCTTCGACGTGATGAAACATCTGCAGGCCGGCTATCTGCGCCAGGTGCGCACCCAGCTGCTGGTCACCCCGCTGATGCTGCTGCTGTGGGTGCGCGGGCTGCGGTTCATGTACTCGGTGGACCCCGAGCTGCCCGCCGGCACCGCGCCACGCTGGCGGGACTGGTTCGCCTCCGCGCGCCGCGGCCTGGTGCCAGCCCCGTGGCGGTTCCTGCGCGTGATTGGCGCCTACTATCGCCCCGGCTTCCACCCCTCCCAGCTCGGCGGGGTGGAGCAGGCCGTCAACTACCTGGCCGTCTCCCCGGCGGCCCGGGCCGCCCATTAAGGAGCGCCGATGACCGACGCCGCACCCACCGCGCCGCCGACCGAAACCACGCGGGTTACAGCCGACGACGGGGTGACACTGGCCGTTCACCGCTACACCGCCGTCGACCCGGGGCGCCCGACGCTCCTGGCGATCCACGGCTACCCCGACAACCACCACATCTGGGACGGGGTGGCCGCCGAGCTGATCGGCTCCTACCCGGACCGCTACAACATCGTCGCCTTCGACGTGCGCGGCGCCGGCGCGTCGACGGTGCCCGCCGAACGGTCGGCCTACCGGTTCCCGCAGTTGCTGGCCGACATCGGCGCGGTCATCGCCGACCTCGGTGTCGAGCGGGTGCACCTGCTGGGCCACGACTGGGGCTCGATCCAGGGCTGGGCGGCGGTCACCGACGCGGCGCTGAGCCCCGCGATCGCGTCCTACACGTCGATCTCCGGACCGCACCTGGACTACGCGGGCCGGTTCCTGCGCTCGGGGCGCAGCCCGCGATCCCTCGCCGACGTGATCACCCAGGGGCTGGCCTCCGGCTACATCGGGCTGTTCTTGACCCCGCGGGTGCCCGAGGCGCTGTTCCGGTCCGGGCTGGGGCAGCGCGTCATCGCCGCGATGGACCGGATCGGGCGCAGCAGCACCCGCGCCCGGCAGCTCCCGGCGCTGCGCACCCAGAAGGACTACCTCAACGGCCTGAACCTGTACCGGGCGAACATGCCTGCGCCGCTGCTGAACCCGGCCGCGGCGCTGCCGGAGACCACGGTGCCGGTCCAGGTTCTGGTGCCGCGCAAGGACATCTTCGTCACCCCCGCCCTGCAGCGGTACACCGGCGCGGTGCCCGACGGAGGCCGCGTGGTGCCCATCGAGGGCGGTCACTGGGTCGTCACCGCCCGCCCCGACGTGATCGCCCGGCTGACCGCCGAATGGGTGGACCGGGCGCAGGCCGGCACCACCCCGAGCGGGCCGACGCAGGTGCGAACCGGGCGTCGTGACCCGGCGGGCAAGCTGGCGTTGGTCACCGGGGCCGGCGCGGGGATCGGGCGGGCCACCGCGGTGGAGCTGGCCCGCCAGGGCGCGCGCACCGTCGTCGTCGTCGACCGCGACGCCGACGCCGCCGAGGCGACCGCCGAGGAGGTGCGCGCCGCCGGATCCGAGGCCGCGGCCTACCGGGTCGACGTCACCGACGACGCCGCCATCGCCGCGTTGGCCGAACAGGTCGCCAGCGAACACGGTGTGGTCGACATTCTGATCAACAACGCCGGAATCGGTATGGCGGGACGCTTTTTGGAGACATCCCCGCAGAACTGGGATGCGATCTTGGCGGTCAACCTGCGCGCGGTGCTCACCGGCAGTCGGGTGTTCGCCGAACAGATGGTCAACCGTGGAGAAGGCGGCACCATCATCAACGTCTCCAGCGCCTCGGCCTATCTGCCGTCGAAGGCGATGGTCGCCTACAGCACCACCAAGGCGGCGGTCCTGGCATTCAGCGAATCGTTGCGCGCCGACCTGGCCGACGACGGCATCACCGTGACCGCGGTCTGCCCGGGGTTCGTCAACACCAACATCGCCAAGAGCACCGTCTACGCGGGCATGTCCGCCGAGGCCGAGCAGCAGGCCCGCGACAGGGCCGACGCCGCCTACCGGCGGCGCAACTACACCCCGGAGGCGACCGCCACGGCGATCGTCAACGCGGTGCGCACCGGGCCGGCAGTCCTGCCGATCGCCCCGGAATCGCGGCTGGCCTACGCGATGCGCCGGATCAGCCCGGGCGCGATCCGGCTGCTCGCACGGATGGACATCCGTCAGACCTGACCAGATCGAGTAAGGGAAGACTCTGTGTCGCAAAAGCTTTGGGGAACCCGACCCGGCGACCTGTACGGCCGCCGGCAACGGGACCGGCTCTACACCGCGCTGTGGGGGATCGGGGTGCTGTTCGCGGGAGTGACCGCCGCGTCACGGTGGAACCCGGCGAGAATCACCCCGGTGCCGCGCACCCGCACCGCCGTGATCACCAAACGCCAGACGCTCGCCCCCGACGTGGTGGCGTTGACGTTGGCCGACCCGGACGGGGGACTGCTGCCGGCGTGGACGCCGGGCGGGCACATCGACGTCGTGTTGCCGTCGGGGCGGCGACGGCAGTATTCCCTCTGCGGTGAGCCTGGCCGGCGCCTGGACTACCGCATCGCGGTGCGCCGCATCGCCGACGGCAACGGCGGGTCGATCGAGATGCACGAGGCCTACCGCGAAGGCGACACGCTGCACTTTGAAGGGCCCCGCAACGCTTTTCATCTCGGCAGTGGGGAATCGGCGGTGCTCTTCGTCATCGGGGGCATCGGAGTCACCCCCATTCTGCCGATGATTCGTGAGGCGCAGGCGCGCGCACTGAACTGGCGTGCGGTCTACGTCGGGCGCAGCCGCGAGTACATGCCGCTGCTCGACGAGGTGATGGCCGTCGATCCGCAGCGGGTCACCGTGTGGGCCGACGACGAACGCGGTCGCATCGCCACGGTCGCCGAACTGCTCGCCGACGCCGACGGTGACACCGCGGTCTACGTCTGCGGGCCCGGCGGCATGCTCGAGGCGGTGCGGGTCGCTCGCGGCGAGCACGCCGACGCACCGCTGCACTACGAACGGTTCAGCCCGCCGCCGATCATCGACGGCGTCCCCTTCGAGCTCGAGTTGGCCCGATCGGGGAGGATCCTGCAGGTACCCGCCGACCGGTCGGCGTTGGCGGTGATGCTCGAGACCGACCCGACCACGCCGTACTCCTGTCAGCAGGGCTTCTGCGGCACCTGCCGGGTCGGGGTGCTCGACGGCGCGGTCGACCGGTGCGGACGTACCGCCGAAGGCGAGCACGACATGCTGGTCTGTGTGTCGCGCTCCCGCGGGGGGCGCATCGTCATCGACCGTTGATCGGGCGCCGGGCGCGGAGGCTCATTCGCATGCACCCGCCCGGCGCGCCGCGGCGCCCGACTAGGCTTTGACTATGCGAGTCGCAGTGCTGGGCGCCCGGGGCAAGGTCGGAACCACCATGGTCACCGCGGTGCGGGAGGCCGACGACCTGACGCTGTCCGCCGAGATCGACGCCGATGACCCGATGAGCCGGCTCGTCGAGACCGGCACCGAGGTGGTCATCGACTTCACCCACCCCGACGTGGTGATGGACAACCTGAAGTTTCTCATCGACAACAACATTCACGCCGTGGTGGGCACCACCGGATTCACCGAGCGGCGCGTCGATCAGGTCCGCGGATGGCTGGCCGACTCCCCGAATACCGGGGTGCTCATCGCGCCGAACTTCGCGATCGGCGCGGTGCTGTGCATGCACTTCGCCCGGCAAGCGGCCCGGCATTTCGAATCGGTGGAGGTCATCGAATACCACCACCCGCACAAGGCCGACGCCCCCTCGGGCACGGCCACCCGCACCGCCGAGGTCATCGCCGAGGCACGTGCCGGGATGCCGGCCAACCCGGACGCCACCAGCACCGCACTGCCCGGGGCGCGCGGCGCCGACGTCAACGGGGTGCCGGTGCACGCGGTGCGGATGACCGGCATGGTCGCCCACCAGGAGGTGCTGTTCGGCACGACGGGGGAGACCCTGAGCATCCGCCACGACAGCTACGACCGCACCTCGTTTGTGCCCGGGGTTCTGCTGGGAGTGCGCGGGATCGCTGCGCGGCCGGGGCTGACGCTGGGCATCGAGCCGTTGCTCGATCTGCAATGAACACCGACCCGGCCGACCCCAAGGCTGACCCCAAGGCTGACGGCGCGCGCGCCCTGCGGCTGCAGGTGCTGATCGCAGCCATGTGCGTGGCGTTGATCGGGTATTTCATCCTGCTCGGGCGTTCGGCACTGCTGCTGATCGGCACCGGGCGGCCCGCGGCGGTGGGGCTGGGCCTGGCGGTGCTGATCATGCCGGTCGTCGGTGCCTGGGCGCTGGTGGCGACGCTGCGTGCCGGCTTCGCCCATCAGCGGCTGGCGCGCCTGGCCGCCGCCGACGGGATGGAACTCGACGTCAGCGCGTTGCCCAAGCGCCCCTCCGGGCGGGTGGACCGCGACGCCGCGGACACCTTGTTCCACCGGGTGCGCGCCGAGGTCGAGGCCGATCCCGGCGACTGGCGGCGCTGGTACCGGCTGGCCCGCGCCTACGACTACGCCGGTGACCGCGGTCGGGCGCGGGCAGTGATGAAAAAAGCCGTCGCGATGCAGGAGGGCCGATGAGCGCGACACTGCTGATCATCCACCACACCCCGTCGCCGTTCTGCCAGGCGATGTTCGAGGCGGTGCTCGCCGGGGCCACCGACCCGCAGATCGAGGGCGTGGAGGTGGTGCGCCGCCCGGCGTTGAGCGTGTCGGAGTCCGACATGCTGGCCGCCGACGGCTACCTGCTCGGCAGTCCGGCCAACCTGGGCTACATCTCCGGGGCCCTCAAGCACGCCTTCGACACCACCTACTACCAGATCCTCGACGCCACCCGGGGCCGGCCGTTCGGGCTGTACCTGCACGGCAACGAGGGCACCGAGGGTGCGGAGCGGGCTGTCGACTCGATCACCACCGGACTGGGTTGGACCAAGGCCGCCGACTATGTGACGGTCTCGGGAAAACCCGGCAAGGAGCATCTCGAGGCGTGCTGGGAACTGGGTGGCACCCTGGCGGCCCACCTGATGGGATGAGCGGCGCCGCTGGAGGCCCTCGGCCCGCCGGCCGGGGGTTACGGTGAGCGGGCCGACGGTGCCGCCGGCGGATCAACTCCGGTGAAGGAGCGCAGCGATGCCCGGTCTGGCTGAGATCGCGTTGGGTTCGGCGCCCTTGGTGGGTGGGGCGCTGCTGGGTGCCGCAGTCGGCAACCTGCGCGGACCCGACATCCGCGCCGGGATCAACGCCGACCTCGACCTGCTGGAGCGGCTGCCCGCCGAGCAGGCCGCGCGTCGGGCCGCACTGCAGCGCACCGTCGACGACCGCATCGATGCGCTGATTGCCGCCGCCGAGCAGCGTCGGGCGCTGCGCGGCTGGGCGCTGTCGTATCGCGGCAACTGGCGCGACGTCGTGCTGTTCGTCTGCGTGGTGTTGTTCGCGGTCATCTGGTGGCACGTCGACCATTCCCGACCCAACTGGCTGGCGCTGTTCGTGGCGCTGCTCGTGCTGGCGGGGATCACCGCGGTGTACGCGGCGCGCGGGGTGGTGCGGTCGGTGCGGGCCGCACTCGACCGCCGCCACCCCGCGGCCAGCTAGCCGCCGAGCCGGGCGGCGAAGAACTCGCGCAGCGCCGCCCAGTGCCGCTCGGCGGCCTGCGGGTCATACGGCGGGTTGTCGGGGACGGCGAAACCGTGGGCAGCCGGATAGATCTCGACGGTGTGCTCCACCCCGGCGGCGCTGAGCGCCTCCTCCAACTGGCGGGCCTGCGCCGCGGTGAAGCTGGCGTCGCCCTGCGCGCCGGCGACATACACCGCCGCGCGGATGTCGGGTGCCGCCCGGTGCGGACTGTCGGCGGCGTCGGTGGCCAGCCCGCCGCCGTGGAACGAGGCCGCCGCGGCGACCCACTCGCCGAGCCGACCGGCCACCACCAGGGCGGTGCGCCCACCCATGCAATAGCCGCACACCCCGAAGGGCTGCCCGGCGACCTCCGGGCGCCCGGCGAGGTAGTCGAAGAACGCCGCGGCATCGGCGGCCATGCGCTGCGGGGTCACCGAGCGCATCAACCCGAATATCCGGGCCCGTTCGGTCGGATCGGTGAACGCGGTCGCCATGTCGAACGGCGCCCAGTCCCGGCGGTAGTACACGTCGGGGACCAGCACCACGTACCCGAACCCGGCCAGGTGCGCGGCCATCTGCGTGAACGTCTCGCGTGCTCCGCCCGCGTCGGGATACATCACCACGCCCGGCCACGGCCCGGGGCCGTCGGGGACCGCCAGGGTGAGCCGGCAGGAGCCGTCGGCGGTGGTGAGGGTGTCGGTGAGGATCGGCATGGTTACCGTTGTACCGCCCCGTAAGCTGAGCGTGTGCCGATCGCTACCCCGTACGAGGATCTCCTGGCCCTGGTTCTTGAGCAGGGAACCGCCAAAGCCGACCGCACCGGTACCGGAACCCGCAGCCTGTTCGGTCACCAGCTGCGCTACGACCTGGCGGCCGGATTCCCCCTGATCACCACAAAAAAAGTGCACACCAAGTCGGTGATCTATGAACTGCTGTGGTTCCTGCGCGGCGACACCAACGTCGGTTGGCTACGCGACCACGGCGTGAGCATCTGGGACGAATGGGCCTCGCAGAGCGGCGATCTGGGCCCGATCTACGGGGCGCAGTGGCGTTCCTGGCCCACGCCGACCGGCGAGCACATCGACCAGATCGAACGGGCGGTGCACCTGCTGCGCACCGACCCGGACTCCCGGCGCATCATCGTCTCGGCGTGGAACGTCGCCGAGTTGGACAAGATGGCGCTCGCGCCGTGCCACGCCCTGTTCCAGTTCTATGTCGCCGACGGCAGGCTCAGCTGCCAGCTCTACCAGCGCAGCGCCGACCTGTTCTTGGGTGTGCCGTTCAACATCGCCAGCTACGCGCTGCTGACCCACATGATGGCGGCGCAGGCCGATCTGGCCGTCGGGGAGTTCGTGTGGACCGGCGGGGACTGCCACATCTACAACAACCACGTCGAGCAGGTCCGCGAACAGCTCTCCCGGCCGGCCCGGCCCTACCCGCGGCTGCACCTGGCGCCGCGGGACTCGATCTTCGACTACACCTTCGACGACGTCACCGTCGTCGACTACGACCCGCACCCGGCGATCAAAGCCCCCGTCGCGGTATGACCGGGCTGATCTGGGCGCAGTCGCGCACCGCGGTGATCGGGCGCGACGGGACCATCCCCTGGCATCTGCCCGAGGACCTGGCGCATTTCAAGGCGCTGACCACCGGGCGCACCGTGGTGATGGGGCGGCGCACCTGGGAGTCGCTGCCGGAGGCGGTGCGCCCGCTGCCCAAGCGGCGCAACATCGTCGTCACCCGCAACCCCGGCTACACCGCCGCCGGAGCCCAAGTGGTCAGCGACCTCGAGTCGGTGATCGCCGAACCGGACAGCTGGGTGATCGGGGGAGGCGAGATCTATGCGCTGGCCCTGCCGCGGGCGACCCGCTGCGAGGTGACCGAGGTCGACGCCGCCGTCACCGCCCGCCCCGGCGATGTGCTCGCCCCGGTGCTCGACGACTCCTGGCAGGCCGAGGTGGGCGACTGGCAGACCAGCCGTACCGGTCTGCGCTACCGCTTTGTGAGCTACCGGCGGGCGTGAGCACGCTGACCCGGGCCCAGGCGCGCCGCATCGCCGTGCGCGCCCAGGGCTTCGACCGGCCTGCTCCACGGGCTCCGGTGACCCGCGCCCACCTGCGTCGGCTCCTGGCGCGAATCCAGCTGCTGCAACTGGATTCAGTGTCGGTGGCGGTGCGCGCCCACTACGCGCCGGTCTTCTCCCGGCTCGGCCCGTATGACCGGGCGCTGCTCGACCGCGCCGCCTGGGGGCCGGGGCCGCGGATGCTGGTGGAGTACTGGGCGCACGAGGCCGCCCTGATCGCCGTCGAGGACTGGCCGCTGCTGCGCTGGCGGATGCGCCGCTTCCCGCACGGCCGGTGGGGCCGCCACGTGGTGCGCGCCAACCCGGACCTGGCCGAGGCGGTACTCGCCGCGGTCACCGAGTTGGGTCCGGCCACCGCCGGGCAGATCGAGGCCCACGTCGCTGACGTCGCCGGCGGCGGGCGCGCCGGTGCCCGCGCCGGCGGCTCCTGGGGCAACCGCAGTGCCACCAAATGGGTCGCCGAGGCGCTGTTCTCCGCCGGGCGGCTGACCACCGCCACCCGCGTCGGGTTCGCCCGGCACTACGACCTGGTCGAGAACGTGCTGCCCGCCGACGTCGTGGCCTGCGACGTCGACGAGCCGACAGCGATCCGGGAGCTGGTCGCCCGTGCCGCGGGCGCGCTCGGGGTGGCCACCGCCGCCGACCTGCGCGACTACTTCCGGCTGTCGGCCGCGCAGACCAAACCGGCGATCGCGGCGCTGGTCGCCGGCGGTGCGCTGGAACCCGTCACCGTCGAGGGCTGGCCGGACACCGCGTATCTCACTGGCGGCCAACGAGTCCCGCGCCGCGACGTCGGCACCGCGCTACTGTGTCCGTTCGATCCGCTGATCTTCTGTCGCCCCCGGGTGGCGCGGCTGTTCGACTTTCACTACCGCCTGGAGATCTACACGCCGGCACCGCGGCGCCGCTACGGCTACTACGTGTGGCCGTTTCTGCTCGACGGGGAACTGGTGGGCCGCGTCGACCTCAAAGCCGACCGGGCGCGCGGGGTGCTGCAGGTGATCGGCGCGTTCGGCGAACCGGGACGAGACCGCTCCCGGGTGGCCGCCGCGCTGGCCGGTGAGCTGGGGGCCATGGCGTCCTGGCTGGGGCTCGACGACGTCGCGGTGGGCTCACGCGGTGACCTGGTGGGCGCGCTGCGCACGGCACTGCGCAGGCACTGAGTCCCACCGGTCAGGCGTCGCCCAGCGGGCGTCCGCCCGGTTCGCCGAAACCGGCGTGCAGCGCGGCGAACGCCGCATCGAGCAGGGCCACCAGGTCGCGCTCCGGTGCGGCGGCCCACGCTGTGAGTGCGGCGCCGGAGGCGCCCAGCGCCGCCGCGGCCTGCGCCGTCATCGTCAGGTCCGGTTCGGCCACCCCGGCCCGCGCTGCCAGGCCGTCGGCGAACAACGCCACGGTGGAGTCCTGGGCGACCCACAGCCGGGAGCGCAGCGCCGGCGTGCTCATGACCAGCTGCACCCGCGTGGCCATCGCGTCGCGGTCGACGGCGAGCACGTGGTGGTAGGTCTGGCGCAACGCGGCGTGCAACGCCACCAGCGGCGGTTCGCCGGCCGGCCGGGCCGCCAGCAGACGCGCCATCAGCGGGTCGTAGTCGTCGGACTCCACCACCGCCTCCTTCTGCGGGAAATACCGGAAGAAGGTCATATGGGAGACCCCGGCCGCCGCGGCGATCTCCTCGACCGTCGTCGCCTCGTAGCCCTGCGCGGCGAACAGCGCCAGGGCGTGCTGCTGGATGGTGCGCCGGGTGGCGGCCCGCTTGGCCGCCCGCCAGTCGCCGCTCACCGCCGGTCCGCCGCGTCGGCGGGCTCCAGCACCCGATCCAGCCAGTCGGTCAGGGCCTGCGGATCGCGCCCCCGCCAGCCCAGGTGCGCATCGGGGCGCACCAAAAGCGAATCGGTCTCGGTGGCCGGGAGGTGGGTGAGCGCCCCGAGGCGGTGGCGGGCGATCTCGGCCAGCGCGGCGTCCCCGACCAGCACCCAGCCGTCGGCGAGGGCATCATGCAGTCGCACCGCACCGCCGTCGGCGGTGCGGTGGGTGGTGTTGGGAACCCGGTCGCCGGGCCGGGGGCCGCGGGCGAGCCGGCGGCCGCGCCCGCCGAGCGGGCCGTGCCGGTAGCTCACCCGCAGCTGGGAGGCCTGGGCGGCGATGAACCGCTGCACCCACCGGCGGTTGAGCAGCGGCACCGCCACCCGGTCGCGCAGGATGCGTGCGGCCCACCCCTTGCCGAGGGCGGTCATGGTCGCCTGACTGGTCGAGGCCAGCACGTCCTCGGCGACCGGGCGTCGCTCGGCCTCATAGCTGTCCAGCAACCCCGCCCCGGCGCGTCCACCGGCCACCAGGGCCAGTTTCCAGGCCAGGTTCTCCGCATCCCCGATCCCGGTGTTGAGTCCTTGCCCGCCCAGCGGGCTGTGGATGTGGGCGGCGTCGCCGGCCAGCAGCACCCGCCCGGTGCGATAGCGCGCGGCGAGCCGGCGCTGGATGCGGAACACCGACGTCCACTCGGTGGCGCCGACCCGGCCGCCGGCCTCCTCATCGAGCCGCGCCGCCAGATACTCCACGACCTCCTCGGGGGACTGCGGGGTCGGCCCGTGGGCGGGCGCGGGCGCCATCAACCGCCACAGGTCCGCCCCGGGCAGCGGAAACGCTGCCAGCAGGTCGGCGTCGCGCAGCCACGCCACGGTCGCGTCGCGGGGCCGGTCGATCGTGGCGTGCACGTCGGCGAGCAGGAAGTTCTCGATCAGCGGCATGCCGGGGAAGTCGACCTCGGCGCTCTTGCGCACCGTGCTGCGCCCACCGTCGGCGCCGATCAGCCAGCCGCAGCGGATCGTCTGCTCACCGACCTGCGCGGTCACCGCGTCGCGGTCCTGGCTGAGCCCGGTCAGGGGCCGGTCCCACTCGATGGGCACCCCGAGGGCGGTCAGCCGGGCGCGCAGGGTGGCTTCGATCTCGGCCTGCGAGACCACCAGCACCCCGGGGCCGTGCCAGCGTCTCAGTGCCTGCTCGAGGCGCAGCGTGGCGAGTTCGCGGCCGTCGACGACGATCGCGAGCCGGGTGATCTGCTGGGCGCGGCCGCGCAGGTCGGCCAGCACCCCGGTGCGGGCCAGCACTTCGATTCCGCGCGGCTGCAGCGCCAACGCCCGCGACGTCGTGGCCGGGGCGCCGGCGGCGTCGATGACCCGCACCCCGATCCCCGCGGCCGCCAGGCGGCACGCCAGCGTGAGCCCGGTCGGCCCCGCCCCGGCCACCAGAACCTCGGTGTCCATGGCGCCCCCGTAGTGTTATCGACTAACAAGTTAGTGACTAACATTAACTGGGTCGGCGGCGCCCCGCAACCGGCGACTAAGGTAGGGCGCCGTGGCCGAAACCGCCTCGCTGCAGGTGCAGCTGATCGCCCAGACCGAGTTCACCGCGCCCCCGGCGGTGCCGTGGAGCACCGACGCCCACGGGGGAGAGGCGCTGGTCGAATTCGCCGGGCGGGCGTGCTATGAAAGTTGGTCCAAACCCAACCCGCGCACCGCGACCAACGCCGCCTACCTGCGTCATCTCCTCGATGTCGGTCATCTCGCAGTGTTCGAGCACGCCAGCGCCACCGTCTACATCACCGGGGTGTCGCGGTCCTGTGCCCACGAACTGGTCCGCCACCGGCACCTGTCGTTCTCCGAGCTGTCCCAGCGTTACGTGCCCGACGTCGCCGCGCGGGTGGTGCTGCCGCCGGAACTGGAGAGCGATCCGCACCTGCAGGAGCTGCTCACCGCCGCCGCCGACGCCGACCACGCCGCCTACACCGCGCTGCTGGCGCGGTTGCAGGACAGCGTCGGGGTGACCGCCGGGGCGCGCAAACAGGCCCGCCAGGCCGCCCGGGCGGTGTTGCCCAACGCGACCGAAACCCGGCTGGTGGTCAGCGGAAACTACCGGGCCTGGCGGCATTTCGTGGCCATGCGGGGCAGTGAGAACGCCGACCTGGAGATCCGGCGGGTGGCGCTGGCCTGCCTGCGCCTACTCGCCGAGGCCGCGCCGACGGTCTTCGCCGACTTCGAGATCACCACGTTGGCCGACGGCAGCGAAGTGGCCACCTCGCCGCTGGCCACCGAGGCCTGAGCACCCCGCGGCCGGAGCCGAGACTCCGATCACACAATCGGCGCGCACGGCAGATCGGCGGCGGGCGCGGCTACGGCAGCGTGCACTCTGCGGGTAATCTCTGTGCCGTGAATACCAGCGGATTCGATGCCCGCACCCAGCTGGGCACCGTGCTGACGGCGATGGTGACCCCGTTCCACCCGGACGGGTCGCTGGACACCGAGACCGCCGCACGGTTGGCGACCCACCTGGTGGACGCCGGCTGCGACGGGCTGGTGCTCTCGGGCACCACCGGCGAGTCGCCGACCACCGACGACTTCGAGAAGATCCGGCTGCTGCGCGCGGTGCTCGAAGCGGTCGGTGACCGGGCCCGGATCATCGCCGGGGCGGGCAGCAACGACACCTCGCACAGCGTGCAGCTGGCGCGGTTCTGCGCCGCCGAGGGCGCCCACGGGCTGCTGGTCGTCACGCCCTACTATTCGCGGCCCCCGCAGGCCGGGCTGGTCGGACATTTCACCGCGGTCGCCGATGCCTCCGACCTGCCGGTGCTGCTCTACGACATTCCGCCGCGTTCGATCGTGCCGATCGCCCCGGACACCATCCGCACCCTGGCCGCCCACCCGAACATCGTCGGAATCAAGGACGCGAAGGCCGACCTGCATGCGGCCGGGCAGCTGATGGCCGAAACCGGCCTGGTCTACTACTCCGGCGACGATGCCCTGAACCTGCCGTGGCTGGCGACCGGGGCGGTCGGGTTCATCAGCGTCTGGGGGCATTTCGCCGCCGGCCATCTGCGCGACATGCTCACGGCGTTCAACGCCGGTGACATCGACACCGCCCGCAAGATCAGCGTGGCCATCGGCCAACTCGCCGCCTCCCAGGTGCGCCTCGGCGGGGTCACCATGTCCAAGGCGGGGCTGCGTCTGCTCGGCATGGATGTCGGGGACCCCCGGCTGCCCCAGGTCCCGGCCACCCCCGAGGAGGTGGCTGCGCTGGAAGCCGACATGCGCGCCGCGGGGGTGCTGCGGTGAGCCGCCGATGACGCCCGCACTGAAACCTCCCGGTCCGCTGCAGCCGGGCGGGCTGAGGGTCACCGCGCTCGGCGGGATCGGGGAGATCGGGCGCAACATGACCGTGCTCGAGCATCTGGGCCGGCTGCTGGTCATCGACTGCGGGGTGCTGTTCCCCGGTCACGACGAGCCGGGCGTGGATTTGATCCTGCCGGACCTGCGCCACATCGAGGACCGCGTCGACGACATCGAGGCGCTGGTGTTGACCCACGCCCACGAGGACCACATCGGGGCGATCCCCTTTCTGCTCAAACTGCGTCCCGACCTCCCGGTGGTCGGCTCGCGGTTCACGTTGGCGCTGGTCAGCGCCAAATGCCGGGAGCACCGCATCAAACCGGCCATCGAGGTCGTCGCCGAGGGGCAGCGCAGCACCCACGGTGTCTTCGAATGCGAGTACTTCGCGGTCAACCACTCCATCCCCGATGCGCTGGCGATCGCGGTGCACACCGGCGCGGGCACGCTGCTGCACACCGGCGACATCAAACTCGACCAGCTCCCGCCCGACGGCCGGCCGACCGACCTGCCCGGCATGTCGCGGCTGGGCGCGGCCGGGGTGGATCTGTTCCTGTGTGATTCGACCAATGCCGAGATCCCCGGCGTCAGCCCCAGCGAGAGCGAGGTGGGCCCCACCCTGCACCGGCTGATCCGCGGTGCCGAGGGCCGGGTCATCGTGGCCTGTTTCGCCTCCAACGTCGACCGGGTCCAGCAGATCATCGACGCGGCGGTAGCGCTGGGCCGTCGTGTCGCCTTCGTCGGGCGCTCCATGGTGCGCAACATGAACATCGCGCGTGAGCTGGGCTTCCTGCACGTCGACGATGCCGACCTGGTCGACATCGGCGCCGCCGAGGCGCTGCCGCCCGACCGGGTGGTGCTGGTCACCACCGGCACCCAGGGCGAGCCGATGGCCGCGTTGTCACGGATGTCGCGCGGCGAGCACCGGTCGATCACGCTCACCGCCGATGACCTGGTGGTGCTGTCCTCGTCGCTGATCCCGGGCAACGAGGAGGCCGTCTACGGGGTGATGGACGCGCTGGCCAAGATCGGTGCGCGGGTCGTCACCAATGCCCAGGTGCGGGTGCACGTCTCCGGGCACGCCTACGCCGGGGAGCTGTTGTTCCTCTACAACGGGATCCGCCCGCGCAACGTGATGCCGGTGCACGGCACCTGGCGGATGCTGCGGGCCAACGCGGCGCTGGCGGCGCGCACCGGGGTGCCCGAGGAGTCGATCGTGCTGGCCGAGAACGGTGTCAGCGTCGATTTGGTCGCCGGCAACGCCCGCATCGCCGGGGCGGTTCCGGTCGGGAAGATGTTCATCGACGGCCTGGTCCACGGTGACGTCGGCGACGCCACGCTGGGGGAGCGGCTGGTGCTGTCGTCGGGGTTCATCGCGGTGACCGTGGTGGTGCGCCGGGGCACCGGCCGCCCGGTCGCACCGCCGCACCTGCAGGCCCGCGGGTTCTCGGAGAACCCGAAGGCCCTCGAGCCGGTGGCCGCCAAGGTTGCCGCCGAGCTGGAATCGCTGGCCGCGCAGAACATCACCGAGCCGGCCCGGATCGTGCAGGCGGTGCGGCGCACGGTCGGACGGTGGGTGGGCGAGACCTACCGGCGCCAACCGATGATCGTGCCGACCATCCTGGAGATCTGAGGGCTCACCGCTTGATCGCCGAGACCGCCCACTCCAGGTCGCTGGCGCCCACGGCGCGGCCGGTCGGCGCGATGTAGCGCCGGGCGATGTCCTCGCCGCCGAGCTGTTCGATCAGCCGCCAGCCGTAGCCGGCCAAAAACGCCTCGATGTCCTCGGGCTCCAGCCCGAACCGCCACACCCGCCGACGCTGACACATCCGGCGATACAGCGCGGCGGCGCCGTAGTCGTCGGTGCCGTCGATGAAGCGGCGCCGCACATAGGTGAAGACCAGCCGGCTGCCCGGCGCGGCGGCCCGCAGCCCCGCCAACGTGGTGGCCACCGCGGAATCCGTGAGGTACTGGGTGACCCCTTCGCAGAGGAAGAACACCCGATAGTCGGTGTTGTAGCCGTGTTCGGCCAACGCCGTCAGCAGGTCATCGTTCTCCAGATCGACGGCGACCAGACGCACCGACAGCGGCAGCTCGCCCAGGGCGCGGCGCACCGCAGCCGCCTTGCGGGCGATGTTGACCGGCAGATCCACCTCGAAGATCGGGATGCGCCGGCGCCGCAGCACCCGGTAGGCGCGGGTGTCGAGGCCCGCGCCGAGGATCACCACCGCGTCGACCTCGTCGAGGGCGGCGTCGAGGGTGTCGTCGATGAACCGTTTGCGGCAGGTCACGGTCGCCCAGATCCCCGGCGCCGAGCGCTCCGTGGCCGCCCGCAGCGCGCGACGCAGCAGGGCCGGGCGCATGGCGCGCACCGACCAGCGCAGCCGCGCAGGCAGCAACAACTCGGCCAGGTCGTCGTCGACGAGGCGGCGCTCGGGTGGCTCATGCTGCTCGATCGCCGCCAGCACCATCGGGCCGGCGGCGGTCTGGGCTGCGGGTCGCGGCGTCACAGTCCTCCCTTGCTGATCGGCGGTCGGCGCGGTGCTCAGCCGCGCAACTGGCCCTTCGCGGGGTCGCCGGCCGGAACCGGCTGCAGCGTGGTGATCTGCGGTGCACCGTCGAGGTGTGCGCCGAGTGCGGAGAACATGGCGGTGACCGCGGGGGCGGACCCGTGCGCCTTCAACGCCTCCGGGTCGGCCCACTGCTCGATGAACACGAACGTGGTGTCGTTGCGATGCAGCGCATACAACTCGCAGCCCGGTTCGGTGTGCACCTCGGCGACGGTCTTGGTCACGATCTCCTCGACGCTGGCGACGGACTCGGGTTTGACGGTCATGCTGGCAACGACCACGACGGGCATCGGCGGGTTCTCCTCACGGCGGATCGGGCTCGGCGGGTGCGGCTCGGCGGGCAGGACCCGCAGCCCCGGCGTCACCGCCGGTCACCGGTAGTGACGCCTGTCACCTTATACACCGGTGAACTGCGTCTCCCGACAGCCCGAATGTCAGTGACCCGTGTGGCCTATGGTGCTGATGAGGTGTTTGCGACTAGGCTGGTCGGCATGCCGAGCAAGACCGCCGCCCGATCCGGAAACCGAACGAGCAGGTCAAAGGCCCCATCGCGGAGCGGGGCGCGACCCGCCCGCAAGCCGGCTCCGCAGCGCCGACCGGCGCCGCCCCGCCGCCCCTCGCGGACCGCCGGGGCGGCGGCGACCTGCGGTCGCGCCGCTCGCGCTTCCTGGCTGATGCTGGCCCGCGGGGTGGGCGGCACGGCGCGATCGGTGGGGCGGGCCCGCGATATCGACCCGGGCCATCGCCGCGACGGCATCGCGCTGGCGCTGCTGGCCGGTGCCGTGGTGGTGGCGGCCAGCTCGTGGTTCGACGCCGCCGGGCCGGTCGGCGACTGGGTCGACAGTGCGCTGCGCAGCGTCATCGGTGCCGCGGTCGTCGTGGTGCCGCTGATCGCCGCGGTGATCGGGGTGATCGTGATGCGCAGCGAGCCCGACCCGGATGCGCGGCCGCGGCTGGTGCTCGGCGCGGCGCTGGTCGCGCTGCCGGCGCTGGGGCTCACGCATCTGTGGTCGAGTTCGCCGCAGGACCCCGCCGGGCGTCAGCACGCCGGCGGTTTCGTCGGCTTCGCGATCGGCGGGCCGCTCTCGGACGGGCTGACGCCGTTCATCGCCGCGCCGCTGTTGGTGCTTGCCGCGCTCTTCGGGGTGCTGCTGCTCAGCGGCACCACCCTTCGGGAGGCCCCCGCGGCCATCCGGGCGATGTTCGCCAGCGGCGCCCACCGCGACGACTACTTCGACGACGCCGAATACGACTATGACGGTGATGACGGCGATGATGTTGATGCCGGTGATGATGGCGCCCCCACCCGCTGGGCCGGCGAACCGGCGGCGGAGGACTTCTCCGACGGCTACTACGACGATCCCGCCGCCTACGCGGAGCTGGCCGAGGACGTGGCCGCGCCGACGGGAACGCCGCAGGAGAACTACCCACTCGATGAGGCGGAGCCGGCCGAGCGCCCGGCACGGCGCCGACGCTCCGGCAAGTCCGCGGCGAAAGCGGCCACCCCGCCCGCCGAGCGCGACACCCTGGCGCTGGATCGGGTCGTCGAAGGGGCCTACGCGCTGCCGCCGTTGGCCCTGCTCACCGCCGGGGATCCGCCGAAGCGGCGCACCGCGGCCAACGAGAAGATGGCCGACTCGATTTCGTCGGTGCTCCAGCAGTTCAAGGTCGATGCCGCGGTCACCGGCTGCACCCGCGGGCCCACCGTCACCCGCTACGAGGTGGAACTCGGGCCCGGTGTGAAGGTGGAGAAGATCACCGCCCTGCAGAAGAACATCGCCTACGCGGTGGCCACCGAGAGCGTGCGGATGCTGGCGCCGATTCCCGGCAAGTCGGCGGTGGGTATCGAGGTGCCCAACACCGATCGGGAGATGGTGCGGCTGGCCGACGTGCTCACCGCCCCGTCGACCCGCCGCGATCACCACCCGCTGGTGATCGGGCTGGGCAAAGACATCGAAGGCGATTTCATCTCGGCCAACCTCGCCAAGATGCCGCACCTGCTGGTGGCCGGGTCCACCGGATCCGGGAAGTCCAGCTTCGTCAACTCGATGCTGGTGTCGCTGCTGGCCCGGGCCACCCCCGACGAGGTCCGGATGATCCTCATCGACCCGAAGATGGTCGAGTTGACCCCGTATGAGGGCATCCCGCACCTGATCACCCCGATCATCACCGAGCCGAAGAAGGCTGCGGCGGCGTTGGCCTGGCTGGTCGAGGAGATGGAGCAGCGCTATCAGGACATGAAGGCCTCACGGGTGCGCCACATCGACGACTTCAACGCGAAGGTGCGTTCCGGGGAGATCACCGCGCCGCTGGGCAGCCAGCGTGAATACCGGCCGTACCCCTACGTGGTGGCGATCGTCGACGAGCTGGCCGACCTGATGATGACCGCGCCGCGTGACGTCGAAGACGCGATCGTGCGGATCACCCAGAAGGCGCGTGCGGCCGGGATCCATCTGGTGCTGGCCACCCAGCGGCCCTCGGTGGACGTGGTCACCGGCCTGATCAAGACCAACGTGCCGTCCCGACTGGCGTTCGCGACCTCGTCGCTGACCGACAGCCGCGTCATCTTGGACCAGTCCGGCGCCGAGCGGTTGATCGGGATGGGCGACGGTCTGTTCTTGCCGATGGGGGCCAACAAGCCGGTGCGACTGCAGGGTGCCTTCATCACCGATGAGGAGATCCATGCCGTGGTCAGCGCCTGCAAGGAACAGGCCGAACCGGAGTACACCGACGGCGTGACCGCCACCAAGACCGGTGCGGACCGCAAGGACGTCGACCCCGACATCGGCGACGACATGGATGTGTTCCTGCAAGCGGTCGAGTTGGTCGTCTCCAGCCAGTTCGGCTCCACCTCGATGTTGCAGCGCAAGCTGCGGGTCGGATTCGCCAAGGCCGGCCGGTTGATGGACCTGATGGAGACCCGCAGCATCGTGGGCCCCTCGGAGGGCTCCAAAGCCCGTGAGGTGCTGGTCAAACCCGACGAGTTGGCGGCAACGCTGATGGCCATCCGCGGCGGTGGCGAGCCCGGGGCCACCGGGGACACCGAGCCCGACGCCGAGGGCTACTGACCACACTCGCAGGGAGTTCAACCGCACTGCGCGGCAGGGATTCTGGCCGTCGGTGACGGCGGTTCACCGAGTTGTCGCCGGTGCGCGCGGTGGTGCGACCGCGGAATATTTTCGTGTGTTCGGGGCTCGGCGGCGTCGTTTACAGTTGTGCTGTCCGACCGGAACCCCACGGAATTTAGGAAATTTTTGTGTTCGGTTCTCCCGGAGTCCGGTTAAGATTTTCTCCGGCTCCAGCGGAGTCGAACCTGCGGCGCTGCCGCGAACCTACAAAGGAGATGTCTATGAAACTCCGGTTTCGAACCGGTGTGGTCGCAACATCCGCATTCGTCGCGGCAGCACTGACCCTCTCCGGTTGCTCCTCTTCGGACTCCGGAACCACCGACACGGGGCAGAACAACGGGTCCAACGGTGACGCCGCTCAGCTCGTTGAGGACTCCGCGCAGGCATTGAGCGAGGTCACCGGCCTGCACATGAAGATCACGACCGAGGGCACCGTGCCGAACCTGGCGGTCAAAACCCTCGAGGGCGACATCTCCAACGACCCGCAAACCGCGGCCACCGGTGATGCGACGCTGATCGTCGGTCAAAAAGACATCGACGCCAAGTTCGTCTACGTCGACGGCCATCTCTACTCCGACGTCGGCGACCCGGGCGGCGCATTCACCGATTTCGGTGACGGTGCCTCGATTTACGACGTGTCGACCATTCTCGACCCCGACAAGGGTCTGGCGAACGTGCTGAGCAAGCTGAAAGACCCGAAGAAAGAGGGCACCGAGACGATCGACGGCACCGAGACGACCAAGGTCAGTGGTACGTCGTCGACCGACGACATCATGGCGCTGTCGGGTTCTCGGCTGGCCCCCAAGGACGCCGTGGAGATGCCCACCACCGTCTGGATCGCCGATGACGGCACGAACTACCCGGTGAAGGTGCAGGTCGTTCCCGTCGATGGTGCCGTCCTGACCATGGTCTTGTCCGAGTGGGGCAAGAAGGTCGAAGTTACGAAGCCACCGGTGTAAAACGCCATGGAAACCACCGTCAAATCCACCCCTATTGACTCCTATCCGGTGAACCGGATCGAGAAAGGAAAAACCATGGCACAGGCCTCTTTTCGACGGCAGGCTTCCGCCGTCGTGGCCAGTTTGGCATCGGTGGTCGGGATGACACTCGCTGTGGCACCGGCTGCCAACGCCGCCAGCTACTGGGGCGCGATCGCCTACTCAGCCTCCACCGGATCCGGTGGCCGGGCCTGGGATCACCCGACCAAGGACTCGGCGAACAACATGGCACTGAGCTACTGCGGGTACACCGACTGCCAGGTTCTGGTCAGCTTCACCGAATGCGGTGCGGTTGCGCAGAACAGCAACTCCAGGGCGGGGGGCTACGGGCCGACTCTGCAGTTGGCCATGAACGAAGCGCTGAACCATGCCCCCGGTGGCTGGATCCTCAGCTGGCAGTGTAACTAGTTTCGACCACCGGCTGGGGCGCAGGCGTCAATTGCCTGGGCCCCAGCGGTATGTCGTGACAAGGGCCGGGGTGACCGGGGCACAGGTGCGCACCACCGCGAGATGGAGAAAGACCGATGAGTAGACCCCGTCGGCCCGGACCGGCGGACGAGCCGACCCAACCGGCCGTTCCGCCGGTCCGGCGGCCACCTCCGCCCGCCGCCCCGTACCGGCGGCCGTCCCCGGCGGCGCCGGCGCCGCAACGCGCCGAGCGGGGCGGGCGGGCAAAGGATTCCCGCTGGGTCACGGCCCTGCTGGCCAGCGTGATCGCCGTCAGCGCGGTGATGGCCGGCGCCATCCTGGTGCTCGGCTTCTGGAAACCCGGGTACTTCGTGAAGACCCGGCTGGACATCAACGAGGTCATCGCCGGTGCGCAGAGTGTCATCACCGACAGCTCCACCGGCTATGGCCTGACCGGAGCGAGCGTGACGTCGTGCAACGGTGGGAAGAGCCCCACGATCACGGTCGGCTTGAGCTTCACGTGTGAGGTCAGCGTCGACGGCGCGGTGCGCACGGTGGTGGTGACCATCGAGGATGCCGAGGGCACCTACGGGGTGAGTGCACCCCGATGAGAGGGCGACCAATGAGTGAGCACGGTGGTGCGGCGCGGCGGGCGATCCGCGGGGTTCTTGCCGCCGGCGGGGTGACGCTGATGCTGGCCGGGTGCACCAACTATCTGCCGGGCACAGCCGTGTCGATGATGAACGACCCGTTCTATGTCGGGGGATTGCCGGTCACCGACGGACCCAGCGGGCCGCGCGCCGACGCCCCCGATCCGGTTGGCACGGTGCAGAACACCGACGGCGGTGAGATCGACACGTTGGCGATGCTGTCGAACAACGACATCGAGGAATATTGGCGGGAGCACTACACGCAGTATTTCGACGGTGATTTCGTGCCGATCGAGTCCTACGTCTCCTACGACTCCACCGACCGGCGCAGCCCGAAGATCTGCGGCATGAAAACCTACGGCGAACCCAACGCACTGTTCTGTCCGCCGGACAACTTGATGGCCTGGGATCGCGGTCAGTTCGTTCCCGCCGGAAAAAAGTACTTCGGGGACATGGCGATCACCGGGGTGTTGGCACACGAGTACGGCCACGCCGTCCAGCACATGGCCGACCTCAACGACAAGAACACCCCGGGGATCGTTCTCGAGCAGCAAGCCGACTGTTTCTCCGGCGCCTACATCCGCTGGGTCGCCGAAGACCGTTCCTCGCGGTTCACCGTGAGCACCGGCGACGGCCTCAGTCATCTTCTGGCCGGGCTGATCGCGATGCGTGACCCGGTGCTGACCCCCCGCACCGAGAGGCTCCTGCTGGAGAAGTACGGCCACGGCACCGCTTTGGATCGGATCGCGGCCTTTCAGATGGGATTCGACAGCGGCCCACGGGCATGCGGCCGCATCGACCTGCAGGAGATCCGGGAACGGCGCGGCGATCTGCCCATGGCGCTGCAGCCCGATTCCACCGGAAACCTGCAGAGCGGGCAGATCCGCATCGACGAGGACGCCCTGCAGACGCTGCTGCGCGTGCTCGCCGAGATCTTCCCGCTGGACCAGCCGCCCAGCCTGTCGTTCGATGCGCCGGATTGTGCCGATGCCCGGCCCACGCCGCCGGCGTCGTATTGCCCGGCCACCAATGTCATCACCGTCGATCTGCCCACACTGCAGCGGATGGGCGAACCCGCCGACACCGATCAGCGGGTGCTGGTTCAAGGCGACGACACCGCGCTGTCGGTGGTGATGTCGCGCTACATGCTCGCGGTCCAACGGCAACGCGGCCTGTCGTTGCAGTCACCGCGATCGGCGATGCTCACCGCGTGTCTGACCGGTGTGGCACACCGCGAGATGTCCGCTCCGGGCAAGGATCTCACGATCACCGCCGGTGATATCGATGAGGCGGTCGCCGGGCTGCTGACCAACGGCATCGTCGCCAGCGACGTCAACGGCGGGGTCATTCCGGCCGGGTTCACCCGCATCACCGCGTTCCGCGCGGGTGTGGTCGGCAGCGCCGACCAGTGCTTCGCGCGGTTCGCTAACTGACCGAGAGTTGGGCCACCAGGTTTTCCAGGGCGGTCACCGCATCGGCGGGAAGGTCACGGTCGGCCTCGGCGTCAACGATGGTCTGGGCCGACAGATCGGCGGCGTTGGCGGTCTCTTCCACCGTGAGATCGGCCTGATCGCGCACCGCATACAGCCGCTGTCCCAGGGTGGCCGTCGGCGCCTGCACGGCGTGCAACATCAGTTCGTGGTAGCGACGTCGTACGGTGCTCAGCGCCAGCACCACCGACGGGGTGCCTTTGGCGTTGCGGGCGGCATTGGCGGCCACCGCCTCCAGCTTGCGCAGGTCGGCGAGGATCGCGGTGATCTTCGGGGTGAATTCCCGGTCCGAGGCGACCGGCAGGTCGGCGGCCGCGGAGTTGATGGTGTGCATCGCCAGCTCCACCGCCTCGGCCATCAACGGTGCCCGCACGCTGTTGGTGACGACCTCGGTCTCCTCGCGGTCCTCCTCGGGCCCTGCGCCACTGCGGATTTGGGTGATGGTCCCGGGTGCCCACTGCAAGATCTCCTCGAGCTTGGCCAGGGTGCTCCGGCGCGGCCAGCTGCGACCCTTTTCGAACGAGATCAACGTGCCCGCGTTGATGATCTTGTCGCGGGCCAGGCTGCGTTGGGTGATGTCGAGTTCTCGGCGCCGTGCGGCCACCGCGCGTCCGGCGCGCGCGATCGCGGGATCCACCTGGTCGTATTCGGCGGAGATCTCCGCGGTGCGCGAGACGACCTCCGTGCGGTCGGCGGCGCCCGCGGTCGCTGTGATTCCGGTGGCCTCCATCGGTGCGCCCGGGGTGAACCGCACCGGGATTCCGCGGGCGTCACCGAGGTGGACGGTGACCGGGGCGGTGATGAACACCGAGCTGCGCTGCACGCCGTCGACGAAGATGCCGTTGGTGCTGGTGTCGATCGCCTGCCATCCGTCGGCGTGGGGTTCCACGCGCACGTGCGAGCGTGAAATCCGGTCGTCGCT
Source organism: Mycolicibacillus koreensis (assembly GCF_002104795.1). Lineage (GTDB taxonomy): Bacteria > Actinomycetota > Actinomycetes > Mycobacteriales > Mycobacteriaceae > Mycobacterium > Mycobacterium koreense. The sequence goes on along the minus strand of NZ_NCXO01000004.1, from coordinate 86,702 downwards.
GAGGTGGATCGCGGCGTCGGGGTCGCGGCCGATCACCGCCGGTCCGTTGGCGGGGGCGAGCAGGTGACGTTCGGCGCCGATCTGAACCGCCAGGGTCGAGGCCCGTGTCGGGGCTGGGGTCGGGGCTGGGAAAGACCGCTCACTCATCGGTGCTGACACTCTCCTTCGGCGCTTCGACTCTACGGCGCTTCGACGCTATGACTTCTCGGCTTCGTTCCGTGTCGCTGCTACATGTATACCGCACCGGAGGCCGCCCGGATGCGGCCGATTGTGGCGCGGTCGGGACTCGTGCGGTGACATCGGCGAGCCGTTTCCGCTGGTCACGGCGTTGAAGCATAGCGGTGCCACGCATTCGCGCGAGAAAACGTAGCAAAATGGCCGGATTGTGTTGCATAACCGTAGCGCTACGGTTAGAGTCGTGCCATCGCTGGTGCAGTCCGCACCGGGGTCGTCTGAGGAGGAATGAAGTGACATCAACGATCGCCGCCGGCACCGTTCCGCCCCGCGGCTTTGTGCCCCCGTGCGCCGCCGATCCGGAACGGTGGACCACACACCCCGACGAGGGCGCCAAGGCGCTGTGCCGGTCGTGCCCGGCCCGGTGGCTGTGTGCCCGGGAGGCGTGGGAGACCCCGGGTGCTCAGGGGCTGTGGGCCGGGGTGGAGATCCCCGAGTCCGGCCGGGGACGCGATTTTGCCCTGCGCAAACTGCGCTCGCTGGCGGAATTCGGCGGCATGCCGGTGCGGCCGGGATATCGTTCTCGGCGTATCGCTGCGTTGGCCTCCATGTTGGCGTCCTAGGGATTTTTCAGAAACCTCAGAGCCGCCGCCGCGGGGCCTTGCCGACGCGGTGAGCATGGCGCTCATACAGACGCCCGGTGCGCGACCGGGTGGGGAAGGGTCGGTCCGCCTATGGTTGCCCATTCGTCCGTACCGCCGTTGACGGTGTGGCTCGGCAAGGCGATGTATACGTTTCTGCCCGGCCGCGAGGTGACGATCGGCCGCAGCGAACAGTGCGACGTCGTCCTCGACGCCCCCGGGGTGGCGGCGCTGGTGTCACGGGTGCACGTGGTGGCGCGTGTCGAGGACAACCGGTGGGTTGCCGTCGACCAAAGCCGCAACGGGATCTTCGTCGACGGCCGCCGGGTGCCGGGCGGGCCCGTTGCCGACGGTCAGGTCATCGCTCTGGGTGCGGCCAACGGCCCGAAACTGCGCTTCCGGGTGACCGCGCCGAGTGCCGCGCCCCGACGGCGCCCGGCCCCGCCGGTTCCCACCGGGGCGCCCTCCGGGCCTATGTCGGCCCCGCCGCCGGCGGCGGCCCGTCCGGCGCCGGCGGCGCCGCAGACCGTGATCGCGAGGGTGCGTCCGCAGGACCGGGCAGAGGCGCCGGGGACCGCCGAACGGTTCACCGGTGCGGTGCGCCGTCTGATGCCCCCGCCGTTGACCGCACCGCCGGAGGGGGCCACCACCGTCGGGCGCCTCGAGACCAACACGATCGTCGTCGACGATGCCCTGGCCTCGCGGGTGCACGCCACCGTGACGACGTCGGCGGCCGGCCTGGAGATCATCGACAACCGCAGCAGCAACGGCACATTCGTCAACGGCCAGCGGGTGGACCGCACCGTCCTCCACGACGACGACGTCGTCACCATCGGCAACACCGACCTGGTGGTCGCCGACGGCACGCTGGTGCCGCGCCCGCTCGCCCCGCAACTCAGCGGGCTGCAGGTGTTCGGTCTCGGACTCACCATCGACAGCTCTTCGCTGATCAGCGATGTGTCCTTCGCCGCGCGTCCCGGCAGTCTCACCGCGGTGATCGGCCCCTCGGGTGCGGGCAAATCCACACTGAGCAAGCTCGTCGGCGGCGCGGTGGCGCCGAGCGCCGGCCTGGTCGCCTTCGACGGCCACGACGTGCACGCCGAATACGCCTCGATGCGCTCCCGGATCGGGATGGTGCCCCAAGACGACGTGGTGCACCGCCAGCTCACCGTCGACCAGGCGTTGCGGTACGCCGCCGAGCTGCGCTTGCCGCCGGACACCTCCGCGCAGGACCGCCAGCGCGTCGTGGACAAGGTCCTCGACGAACTCGAACTCACCGCCCACAAGGCCAAACGGATCGACAAGCTCTCCGGCGGGCAGCGTAAACGGGTGTCGGTGGCGATGGAGTTGCTGACCGGTCCGTCCCTGCTGATCCTCGACGAGCCGACGTCCGGGCTCGACCCGGCGCTGGACCGTCAGGTGATGACCATGCTGCGCCAACTCGCCGACGCCGGTCGGGTGGTGCTGGTGGTCACCCACTCCCTGACGTATCTGACCATGTGCGACCAGGTGCTCCTGCTGGCCCCCGGCGGCAAGACGGCGTTCGCGGGGCCGCCCGAGCGCATCGAGGCGGAGATGGGCACCACCGACTGGGCCGACATCTTCTCCCAGATCAGCACCGACCCCGACGGAGCCCACCAGAGCTACCTGGCTCAGCACCCGGCGGCGGTCGCCCCCGCCCGCCCGGCCCTGGAGCAGAATCCGCTGGGTTCGCCACCGAGCACCAGCCTGACCCGCCAGCTCCTCACGGTGGGACGCCGGCAGATGCGGTTGATCGCCGCCGACCGCGGCTATTTCGTCTTCTTGGCGCTGCTGCCGTTCGTGCTGGGGGTGCTCTCGCTGGTGGTGCCCGGCAGCGCCGGATTGGGCCGCGCCGCGGTCAACACCCCCAGCGAACCGATGCAGATCCTGGTGCTGCTCAATATCGCCGTGGTGTTTTTGGGCACCGCCTTGACGATCCGCGACCTGATCGGCGAACGGGCGATCTTCCAGCGCGAACAAGCGGTGGGACTGTCGGCCTCGGCCTATCTGGCCGCCAAGATCGTGGTGTACAGCGTGGCCGCGGCGATCCAGACCGCGATCGTCACCGCCATCGTCGTCATCGGGAAACGGCCGCCCGATTACGGCGGCGCGCTGCTCGGTGACGGCACCACGCGCGCGGTCATCGAGTTGTACCTGGCGCTGGCGGCCACCGCGATCGTCTCCGCGATCGTCGGACTGGCGCTGTCGTCGCTGGCGCGATCCACCGAACAGGTGCTGCCGATGCTGGTCGGCGTGGTCATGATGTCGATGGTGTTCGCCGGCGGTCTGGTGCCGGTGACCGGCCGGGTCGGCTTGGACCAGGTGTCCTGGCTGGTCCCGGCCCGCTGGGGGTACGCCGCCACCGCCGCCACCGTGGACCTGCGCAACGCCGCCGGCCGGGCGTTCACCGACGACGTCCTGTGGCACCACGAGGCCCGGTGGTGGTTGCTGGACATGGCGGTGCTGGCCGTGATGGCGCTGCTGTGGACCGGCTATGTGCGCTGGCGGCTGCGGCTGACGGCGATGGCGCGCTCGCAGGGGGCGCCCGCCGGCGGCGGACGCGGAGCCCAACGCCGCGCCCTGGCCATCTCCGCTGTGGTGGTCGTCGCGGTGCTCGGGGCGGTCGGCTACGCCTTCTGGCGTGGTCTGCCCGATCGCTCCCGCGCCCCGGAACCGGAGAACCTCGTCGAGGCCAGCGGCGACCTCGACCGGCTGCTGCTGGACGCCGCGGCCGTCGCCCCGGTCGTCGGGGCGCAGGACCTCGTCGCCGACGAGGTCGAAGGGCCGTTCGTCGGCGACAACGTGGTGCCGGAACGCTGCACGGCGGCGGTGACCGTCGGCGCCGCCCGCACCTACAAGGGGTATCCGTTCACCGGGATGGCCGGCCGCAAACTCCACGAACAGGACCCGCCGTGGGCACACCAGGTGGTGCAGTCGGTGGCGGCGTTCCGGTCCGCCGACGACGCGCAGGATTTCCGGCAACGCCAGCAGAAGGCGTGGAGCCGCTGCGACGGCAAGACCGTGACGGTGACCGCGGCCGACGGCACCAGCACCACCGCGGTGGCCGGTGAGGCCGGTGCCGATGCCACCATGCTGACGGTCAGCACCACCGACACCGAGCAGCCCGACCGGGTCTGCCGGCACGCGATGACCGTGCAGGCCAACGTGGTGATCGATGTGTCGGCCTGCGGCGTCGGCCTCGCCGAGGATGCCGCCACCCGGCTGGCCACCACGATCGCCGACGGCGTCGGCTGACCGGGCCGACCCGGGTCAGCAGCGCTCGTACTCCTTGGCCAGCTCCAGCTCCAGCGGCTGACGCTCATGGTCGGCGTCGTGGTGGTAGCAGCCGCCGACCACGAGCTCGATGCTGGTGACCGGACCCCACACCACCAACGCGGTGGGGTGGCCGAACTTCGGCAGCAGCGCGGCCACGTCCCGGGCGATCCGGGCGGTGTCGGCCTCGTTCTCGTGGTTGGCCCCCGGCCCGATGTCGATCTCGATCTTGGTCTCAGCCTGGTCGTCGTCCTGGATGGGTCGGGTGACGCCGGTGACCTCGTAGCTGGGGTCGACGACATCGTTGATCTGCGACCACAGCGCCCGGATCGCGTCGGTGGGCGGATTGGGGGTGGTCGCGTAGGTGCGGGGCCGGTCACGGTCGCCGGTGACGATGCTCAGCTGCCAGGTCGCGTCGGAGAGCCCGGCATTGGCGTCCTGCAGGGTGCGGGCGGCGGCGTAGGTGGCGTCGGGCTTCAACGTGACCACGATGTTGCGGCTGTCGGCGCTGCCGCCCCAGTTCGGCTGGCTCAAGAACACCGACTGGGTGACCGTGTCGCGCACCGTGGTCAACCACACCTTGATGCTGTCGGTGACGTCGTCGACGCTGGGGTTGGTCGGCGGTGTGGTCTTGCCGAACTCGAACAGCGCCTGCGAATACTGGGGCAACTCGACGTTCTTCTGGCGTTTGGACGCCGGATAGCGGACCCGGAAATCGACCTTGTGCCCGGCCATGCCCTTGCGGTTCATCTGGTCGATGAAGGTGCGCCCGACGTCGGTCGCCTGCGTCTCGGTCACCTCCCGGTCGAGCATGACGGTGAGCCGGAAGACCTGCCCGCTTTCGTAGCTGGCCTTGTAGTCCAAATCGGTGCTCGAGACGCCCGGCATCTGCTTGATCCGTGTGTCAATCGAGTCGGCGTCGGTGCGGCGGTTCACACATGCCGTGGCCGACCACAGCAGCGCCGTCGCCAACGCGACCAATACCACCTTTTTCACGGCCCCGAGCCTAACGGTGCCCGCTGTGCCGGCGGGACCCCCTCACAAGATCAGCAACATCCGGGTGTTGCCCAGCGTGTTCGGTTTGACGTAACTCAGGTCGAGGAACTCGGCGACGCCGAGGTCATAGGAGCGGCACATCTCCGCGAACACGTCGGCGGTGACCGGGGTCCCGTCGATCTCGGCGAAGCCGTGCCCGGCGAAGAACGCGGTCTCGAAGGTGAGCACGAACAGCCGGCGCAGCGTCAGCTCGCGGGCCACCGCGATCAGTCGGTCGACGATCGCATGCCCGATACCGCGCCCGGTGGCCGCCGGATCGACCGCGATGGTGCGCACCTCGCCCAGATCGGACCAGAGCACGTGCAGTGCGCCGCACCCGATCACGGTGCCGGCGAGCTCGGCGACCCAGAACTCCTGGACCGACTCGTAGAGCGTCACCAGGTTCTTCTCCAGCAAAATCTTGCCGGCATAGGTGTCGACCAGGCGTTTGATGGCCGGTACGTCGGTGGTGCGCGCCCGCCGGATCACCGGGGCGGCGTCACGGTCATCCGCACAGCGGCCGACTGCTGCGTCCACCCTCGCAGACTAGCGGCTTGAGCTGGCCGGATCGCGTACCGATAGGGTGTCTCCCGTGTCGGGGCAACCTCAAACCGGTTCGGCGGTGCCGCAAGTGCGGGTGGCCAACGTCGCCAACATGCTCACGGTGCTGCGGCTGGTGCTGGTCCCGGTCTTTCTGCTCGCGCTGTTCGTCGGGGACGGCCACGAGCCGGCCTGGCGGCTCACCGCGTTCGCGATTTTCGTGGTCGCGGTGCTCACCGACCGGCTCGACGGTGCGCTGGCACGCAGCCTGGGCATGGTCACCGAGTTCGGCACGTTGGCCGACCCGATCGCCGACAAGGCGCTGATCGGGGCCGCCCTGATCGGGTTGTGGACGCTCGGGGACCTGCCGTGGTGGGTGCCGGCAGTGATCCTGACCCGCGAGATCGGCATCACCGTGCTGCGGTTGGCGGTGCTGTACCGCGGTGTCATCCCGGCCAGTCGGGGCGGCAAACTCAAGGCACTGGTCCAGGCCGTCGCGATCGGATTGTTCATCTTGCCGCTGGCGGGTCCCTGGCTGTCGCTGGCCTGGGCGGTGATGATCGCCGCGATCGTGCTGACCGTGCTCACCGGGGTCGACTACCTGATCTCGGCGGCCCGGGACGTGAGCGCCCGGTCGGACCCGTCCTGAATCCCGCCTGAGATCCCGTCTTGGATCCGGTCTGACCTGCCCCGGCGGCACCCGACCGGAGTGCGGGAACCATCCCCGCGCCGGTGTCGTTGCTTAGGGTGAGTCCGCGGCCGACAGGATGTTAAGGAGTCCCACCATGACGGTTTTGCTGCGCGAGACGGTTTTGCTGCGCGAGGTGATCGGTGACGTACTGCGCCGCACCCGGACGGCGCAGGGCCGCACCCTGCGGGAAGTCTCCGACTCCGCCCGGGTGAGCCTGGGATATCTCTCCGAAGTGGAACGTGGCCGCAAGGAAGCCTCCAGTGAACTGCTCAACGCGATCTGCTCGGCACTGGAGTTGCCGCTGGCGACGGTGCTCAGCGCCGCCGGCGACCAGGTGCGTGCGACCCAGGTGCCCGCGACCCAGGTGCCCGCGATCCACCCCGACCTCAAGGTGGTCATCCCACCGTCGGCGGCGCTGAGCGCCGTCTGAGGCGCCGGACCGGCGGCTCCGGCGGGCTAATCACCGCGGCGGGCGCCGGGTAGGCGATAAGTTGGGCACCACACCGGTTCGGTCCGACAGGCGACCGGCGAAGCGGCAACAGAAGGCGGAGCGACGAGATGGCCAACCCGTTCGTCAAGGCGTGGAAGTACTTGACGGCGCTGTTCAACGCGAAGATCGATGAGCACGCCGACCCCAAAGTCCAGATCCAGCAGGCCATCGAAGAGGCCCAGCGTGCCCACCAGGCGTTGACCCAACAGGCCGCGCAGGTGATCGGTAACCAGCGGCAACTGGAGATGCGCCTCAACCGTCAACTGGCCGACATCGAGAAGCTGCAGGTCAACGTGCGCCAGGCGGTGACGCTGGCCGACCAGGCCACCGCCGCCGGCGACGCCGGCAAGGCCACCGAATACAACAACGCCGCCGAGGCCTTCGCCGCACAGCTGGTCACCGCCGAGCAGAGCGTGGAGGATCTCAAAGTGCTTCACGACCAGGCACTGCAGGCGGCGGGGCAGGCGAAGAAAGCGGTCGAACAGAACGCGATGATGCTGCAGCAGAAGATCGCCGAACGCACCAAACTGCTCAGCCAACTCGAACAGGCCAAGATGCAAGAACAGGTCAGCGCGTCGCTGCGGTCGATGAGCGAGCTGGCCGCCCCCGGAAACACGCCCAGCCTCGACGAGGTGCGCGACAAGATCGAACGGCGCTATGCCAACGCGATCGGCGCCGCCGAACTCGCCCAGAACTCGGTGCAGGGGCGGATGGCCGAGGTCGAACAGGCCGGCGTGCAGATGGCGGGCCACTCCCGGCTGGAACAGATCCGCGCCTCGATGCGCGGGGAGGCGTTGCCCTCCGGCGGTTCCGCGGCAGAACGTTCCACCAACGCTGCGCCTGCGGCGTCGTCGGAACGGGGGCAACGGTCGGGCACACCGGAGAACCCGTTGGGGCAGTAGGGCGGCAACGACATGGCAGCGGAGCGGCGGGGGGCCGGTGGCGCAGGCACGATCGGGCGCCGCGCGGTCGCGGCGGTGGTCGAGGTCGCTGATCTGCTGGCCCACAAACTGGGTACCGCCACCGAACCCCGGGCGCGTCACCTGCGCCGCCGGCGCCGAGCACTGCGCTGGGGTGTGATCTCGGCAGCCACCTGCCTGTTCTGGGCCTTGGTGACCGCGGTGATCGCCTCGTGGGCGACACCGGTGTGGGTGCTGATCATCACCAGTGCGATCGCCGCCGGTGCGGCGGTCCCGGCGACGTTGTTGCTGCTGCGCTACCGGTGGCTGCGGTCGCTGCCGCTGCCGGCGGCGCGCCCCACCGCGGCACGGCGGCTGCCGCCACCGGGTTCGGCCGCGCGTCCCGCGATGGCGGCGCTGGGCGCCTCCGAGCGGGGGTTGTTCTCCCTGCTGGGCGTACTGGAGCGTGGACAATTGCTGCCCGACAGCGAGATACGGCAATTAAAGGATGCGGCCAACGCCACCGCCACCACCATGGCGGCCACCGCCAGCGAGGTGGTGTCGATGGAGAAGGCGATGAAAGACTCCCCGCATTCGCGTGACTATCTGACCCCGACGATCAACGCGTTCACCGCGCAACTCGGTGGCGGTGTTCGTCAGTACAACGAAATGGTCACCGCGGCGGCCCAATTGGTTTCTACCGGTGACTCACCGATGAACCGCCAGCATTACCAGGCGGAGTTGACCGGGGCGACCGATCGGCTCCGCAGCTGGGCGTACGCCTTCGATGAACTCGCGGCGCTGCACCGCGGATGACGGTCGGGCGCTTGCGTTACAGCGTGGGGCGAAGTGCCGGGACCACCGCGCCGACCAGCGCCCGCACGGTCGCCTTGACCATGTCGGCCATGTCGAAGTAGTCGCGCCACAAGGTGATTCGACCGTCATGCACTTCGAAGACCCCGCAAACCCAGAACTGCAGCCGCAGTGGCCCGATGATCAACACGTCGGTGCGCTCGTTGAGCACGGTCGCCCCGTCGGCCGCGGCGCGGTGCGTTTTCACCTCGAACGCGGCACGGCCCTGCATCCGCCGCAGTAGTGACACCGCGGCGCGCCGTCCACGAATCGTCGGCAATCCGACGTTCTGGTAGACGACGTTCTCGTCGAGGATCTCAGCGATCAGGTCGAAGTCCTGGTTCTGCAGCGCGGTCAACATGCTGTCGACGCGGGCGACGTTGTCGACGGGTACCGGAGTCGAGGGCGAATCGGTCATGACCGTCAGCCTAAACCGTCGCCGCCGACGGCTGCTCCCGGTTGCGGTGACCACCGGCGACCGTGACAAGGTAAGCCGGTGCGTGTCGTGGTGGTCGCCGGACCCGATCCCGGCCATTGCTTCCCGGCGATCGCGTTGTGTCAGCGCCTCATCGCCGCCGGGGATTGGGCTACGCTGCTGACTGGGCGGGCATGGTTGCAGACCGCCCGTGACGCCGGGGTGCCTGCCGAGGAACTGCTCGGGCTGGACGTGACCGCCGCCGACGACGACCTCGACGCCGGCGCCAAGATCCATCATCGGGCCGCGCGTATGGCGACGCTCAACGCGCCGCAGATCCGGTCACTGGCCCCCGACCTGGTGGTCAGCGACGTCATCACCGCTGCCGGGGGCATGGCTGCCGACCTGCTGGGATTGCCCTGGGTCGAACTCGCCCCGCACCCGCTGTACCGGCCGTCGCGGGGGCTGCCGCCGATCGGCAGCGGCCTGGCGCCGGGCGTGGGGTTACGCGGTCGGGCCCGTGACGCGCTGTTGCGCGCCCTGAGCGCACGCTCGTGGCGGCAGGGGCTGCGTCAGCGCGCGGAGGCGCGCCGGGGGATCGGGCTGCCCGGGGCCGACCCCGGGCCGCGACGGCGGCTGATCGCGACCCTGCCCGCCCTGGAGGTCCCGCGGCCGGACTGGCCGCAGGAGGCGGTGCTGGTCGGTCCGCTGCATTTCGAACCGACCACCGCGGAGCTGGCGGTGCCGCCGGGGCCGGGCCCGGTGGTGGTGGTGGCCCCGTCGACGGCGACCACCGGGGCCGCCGGGCTGACCGAACTGGCCCTTCAGGAGCTGACACCGGGGGAGGCGCTGCCGGCCGGGTCGCGGGTGGCGGTCTCGCGACTGACCGGCCCGGAAACCGCCGTGCCACCGTGGGCCGTGGTCGGACTGGGCCGCCAGGACCGGCTGCTGCAGCAGGCCGACGTGGTGGTCTGCGGTGGGGGCCACGGGATGGTCGCCAAGACGCTGTTGGCCGGGGTTCCGCTGGTGCTGGTGCCCGGTGGCGGTGACCAGTGGGAGATCGCCAACCGGGTGGTCCGGCAGGGCAGCGGGGAGTTGGTGCGCCCACTGACCGGTGCGGCGCTGGCGGCGGCGGTGACCACCGTGCTCCTGCAGCCGCGCTACCGGGCGGCCGCCGCCGATGCCGCCGCCGGTGCCGCGGGAGTGCACGACCCGGTAGCGGTCTGCCACCAGGTCCTATCCGGGCACTGAGTAGCGTGGGGGCGTGCGGCTGACGGAGTTTCATGAGCTGGTGGCCGAGCGGTTCGGAGCGGCCTACGGCTCGTCGGTGCTGGTCGACCACGTGGTCAGCGGATTCGACGGGCGGACCGCCGCGCAGGCCATCGAGGACGGGGTGGAGCCGCGGGCGGTGTGGCGCGGCTTGTGCGCCGATTTCGATGTGCCCCGCGACCAGTGGTGAGCGCCGGATCCCTCTGCGCCCGAGACATCCCAAAGCAACAGCGGTGCGGCGTGATCAGGTGGATGCGGGACCGATGAACTCCACGCCCGCGCGAATCGCGGGGCGATTGCGCAGGATCCGGAAATGCGCCAGACGGCCGAGTCCTGACGTCGTCATCAACCGTGCCCCCGGCCAGGAGGCGACGACCTTTTCGCTGGTGACGTAGGGGGTGTCGGGGTCATCGGGGTCATGGATGAGCAGCAGAGGCGGGTGGCCGGCCCGCGCGGCGACCCGGACCATGTTGGTCTCCTCCAACGGCATGCCGATACGGCGTTCGAGACGCCGATGCAGGCCGGTGCGGATCCGCCGGCCGAAGCCGTGGCGCGCGGCGAACAGATCCAGATAGATCGGGAATTCGCCCATCGGCGCCAAGAACACCACACGCCCGACCGGCGTGCCCTGCGTCGCGGCGATGGCGGTCGCGTTGGCCCCCAGGGAGTGGGCGACGACCGCGCGCGCCGGTCCGTGTGCCCGGATCATGGCGGTGACCGCGTCGGCGCACTCGATGACGGTGGTGCGACCGGCGGCAAGGGCCCCCGGATCGGACTCGTTGTGGCTGGGTAGGTCGAACGCGATGACACGATGCCCGGACTCGGTGAGCGGTTTGATGAACATCCCCAGGTGGGGACGGCGCCCGCCCCACCCGTGCACGAGATAGACCGGCGGCCCCTCGCCCCACTCCTCGCCCGCGATCCGGTGCCCGTTCCAAAACGCCTCCACCGGGCGCCCGGGCGCGACACCGGGTGGCATACGCAGGCTGGATTCGATGACCGGCGGGGTGCACCACAGTTCGGTGGCCCACCGGGACCCGATCGCGGGTGCGAGGCGCTCCAAAAGCCAGAACGCCCGGCGCACGCGGGGAGAGACCGGCGGCTGGACACCCGAGCCCTCCACGTCGAGGACCACCCGGGGTGTCGAGCCGTGGTCGTCGGCGGCGGGCGGGGTCATCGCCGGAGCTTCGCTGTCGCGGTGCCGAAAAGGCGGTCCGGCCGTGCCCGACCTCGACGAGAACCGTGTTGAGCGGGTGAGCGATTCGGTGGATTCGGCACTGGTCCAGGGTAGCGAGGCGTCAGCACTCGGGGCGCACCGCCGCCGGCGCGACGCGCGCAGCCACCCCCGGGGACCGCATGCCGGGCCCGCAAACCCGAAGAGTGTGCCGAGCCGCTCGGCGTGTCCCCCCTGCAATCGAACACCCGTTCGTTTACGCTGTGTCGTGTTCGAGGCACAGCTGCTGGTCAGACCCTCTTGTCGGACCGGGTCGCTAGCGTCACGGCCACCTGACCGATAACCGGTCAACCGAACACCGGAACAGAAACGGAGATCCTCATGGCACAGGCTCTTGACCGCGAGAAGGCGCTCGAACTGGCGATGGCCCAGATCGAGAAGAGTCACGGCAAAGGCTCGGTGATGCGGCTGGGCGACGAGGTGCGTCAGCCGATCGCGGTCATCCCGACCGGGTCGATCGCCCTGGACGTGGCGCTGGGCATCGGTGGGCTGCCCCGGGGGCGCATCATCGAGATCTACGGCCCGGAGTCCTCCGGGAAGACGACGGTGGCGCTGCACGCGGTGGCCAACGCCCAGGCCGCGGGCGGTATCGCGGCGTTCATCGACGCCGAGCACGCGCTGGATCCCGAATACGCCCGCAAACTCGGTGTGGACACCGATTCGCTGCTGGTCTCCCAACCCGACACCGGGGAGCAGGCGTTGGAGATCGCCGACACCCTGATCCGCTCGGGCGCGCTGGACATCCTGGTCATCGACTCGGTGGCGGCGCTGGTGCCGCGCGCCGAGATCGAGGGCGAGATGGGCGACAGCCATGTCGGGCTGCAGGCCCGGCTGATGAGCCAGGCGCTGCGCAAGATGACCGGGGCGTTGAACAACTCCGGCACCACCGCGATCTTCATCAACCAGCTGCGGGAGAAGATCGGGGTGATGTTCGGCTCGCCGGAGACCACCACGGGCGGCAAGGCGTTGAAGTTCTATGCCTCGGTGCGCCTGGATGTCCGGCGGATCGAGACGCTCAAGGACGGCACCGACGCGGTCGGCAACCGCACCCGCGCCAAGATCGTCAAGAACAAGGTCTCCCCGCCGTTCAAACAGGCCGAATTCGACATCCTCTACGGCAAGGGCATCAGCCGTGAGGGATCGCTGATCGACATGGGCGTCGACCAGGGCTTCATCCGGAAGTCGGGCTCCTGGTACACCTACGACGGGGAGCAGCTCGGTCAGGGCAAGGAGAACGCCCGCAACTTCCTGTTGGACAACGTCGACGTGGCCAACGAGATCGAGAAGAAGATCAAAGAGAAGCTCGGCATCGGTGCGGTGCTCACCGACGAGGTGACCGAGGGATCGGTCGATGACGTCCTGCCCGCCCCCGTCGACTTCTGAGCGTGCCGAGCAGGCGCGGGCCTACTGCCTGCGCCTGCTGACCGTGCGGGCCCGCACCCGCGCCGAGTTGGCCGACAAACTCACCCGCCGCGGCTACCCCGACGACCTGAGCGCCCGGGTCCTCGACCGGCTCACCGAGGTGGGACTGGTCGACGACGCCGACTTCGCCGAACAGTGGGTGCAATCCCGGCACCGCAACGCCGGCAAGGGCCGGCGCGCCCTGGTCGCCGAACTGCGCACCAAAGGCGTCGACGAGACCGTGATCGACGCGGCGCTGGCCGACCTGGACCCCGACACCGAGCGCAACCGGGCCGAACAGCTGGTCGCTGCCCGGTTGCGCCGGGAGAAACTCGACGGGGACCACCTGAAGATCGCCCGTCGGCTGGTGGCGATGCTGACCCGCCGCGGATACCCCCCGACGATGGCCTACGACGTGGTCAGCACGGCGGTGGCCGCCGAGCAGGACCGCCGTCGGGTGTAAACGGTTACCGGGGCGGGGCGGTCTGCGGCACAAATGCGGCCGGGGCCGTCATGGGCCGCCGCCGTACCATGGGCGCGTGACTTCGACACAGGTGCTCGACACGGCGGCCGGGGACGCCGCCCGCAGCTACCAGATCCGCACCTACGGCTGCCAGATGAACGTGCACGATTCGGAGCGGTTGGCCGGATTGCTGGAGGCCGCCGGATATGTGCGGGCGCCCGACGGCGCCGACGCCGACGTCGTGGTGTTCAACACCTGTGCGGTGCGCGAGAACGCCGACAACAAGCTCTACGGCAACCTCAGTCATCTGGCGCCGCGCAAACAGCGTGACCCCGACATGCAGATCGCGGTCGGCGGGTGCCTGGCGCAGAAGGACAAATCCGCGGTGCTGGACAAGGCGCCCTGGGTCGACGTGGTGTTCGGCACCCACAACATCGGGTCGCTGCCGGTGCTGCTGCAACGGGCCCGCCACAATCAAACCGCCCAGGTCGAGATCCTCGAGGCGCTGAAAGAGTTTCCCTCCACGCTGCCGGCCGCACGGGAATCCGCCTATGCCGCCTGGGTTTCGATCTCGGTGGGCTGCAACAACAGCTGCACCTTTTGCATCGTGCCGTCGCTGCGCGGACGGGAGGTCGACCGCAGCCCCGCCGACATCCTCGCCGAAGTCCGTGCCCTGGCCGCCGACGGTGTCGTCGAGGTCACCCTGCTGGGCCAGAACGTCAACGCCTACGGGGTGTCGTTCGCCGATCCGGCGCTGCCGCGCAATCGGGGCGCGTTCGCCGAGCTGCTGCGGGCCTGCGGGCAGGTCGAGGGATTGGAGCGGGTCCGGTTCACCTCCCCGCACCCGGCGGAGTTCACCGACGACGTGATCGAGGCGATGGCCCAGACCCCTGCGGTCTGCCCGAACCTGCACATGCCGCTGCAGTCGGGATCGGATCGGATCCTGCGCGCCATGCGCCGCTCCTACCGCGCCGAGAAGTTCCTGGCGATCCTCGACCGGGTGCGCGCGGCGATGCCGCACGCGGCGATCACCACCGATCTCATCGTCGGTTTCCCGGGGGAGACCGAGGAGGACTTCGCCGACACCCTCGAGGTGGTGCGCCGGGCCCGGTTCTCCTCGGCGTTCACCTTCCAATACTCGCCCCGTCCCGGCACCCCGGCCGCCGACCTCGACGCCCAAGTGCCCAAGGCGGTGGTCCAGCAGCGCTACGACCGGTTGATCGCGCTGCAGGAGCAGATCTCGCTGGAGGAAAACCGCGACCAGGTGGGCCGCACGGTGGAGGTGCTGGTCGCCACCGGGGAGGGCCGCAAAGACGCCCAGACCGCGCGGATGAGCGGGCGCGCCCGCGACGGGCGGCTGGTGCACTTCGCCCCCGGCGACCACCCGGTGCGCCCCGGCGACATCGTGACCACCACCGTCACCGGCGCCGCCCCGCACCACCTGATCGCCGATGCGGCGGTGCTGACCCACCGGCGCACCCGCGCCGGTGACGCCCACGAGGCCGGGCGCCGGCCCCGCGGGGTGGGATTGGGAATGCCCGCCGTCGGCGCGCCGACGCCGGCCCCGGCCACCAGCGGGTGCGCCCGATGAGCGCCGACATCCCCGAGCCGCCCGACGACACCGCGGCGTTCGACGCTTACCGCAACGACCTGGAACGGGTCGAACGCCGCATCGCCGGCGAGATCGAACCCGGTGGGCGCGGCGTGGTGGTCGCGGTCCTGGTTTTCGTGCTGCTGGGGTCGTTCATCCTGCCGCACACCGGTGATGTGCGCGGCTGGGACGTGTTGTTCGGTTCGGAGACCGCCGACGCCGCCGACGTCACCCTGCCGATGCGGGTGTTCGGCTGGCTGGCGCTGGTGTTCGGTGTCGGCTTCTCGATGCTGGCGTTGACGACCCGCCGTTGGGCGGTGGCGTGGGTGGCGCTGGCCGGTTCGGCCACCGCCAGCGTGCTGGGCCTGCTGGCGGTCTGGACCCGCCAGACCGCCGGGGCCGGCCAGCCCGGCCCGGCGGTGGGACTGCTCGTCGCCTGGTTCGTGCTGATCGCGTTGACGTTCCACTGGGCGCGGGTGGTGTGGTCGCGCACCGTGGTGCAGTTGGCCGCCGAGCAGGACCGCCGCCGTGCCGTCGCCGACCAGCAGGCCAAGAAACTGCTCGACGAGCCCCCCGCGCCCGACGGACCCGACGCGCCCGGCGAGGCGGGCAACCAGCCGGGCCAGCCCGGCTAGCGACAGGCGGCGGGTATCAGCCGCGGGATCGCCCGGTTCAGGGCTTGCGGTGCAGCGCCGCCGCGGCCGCATCGGCCCACTGCCGCCACTGCGCGGCGTTGGCGGCGGCCTCCGCGGCTTCCGCGCTGCGCCCGGCCTCCTCGGCCTTGCGCGCCTGGCGTTCGAACTGCTCGGCGCGCACCCGGAACTGGTCGGCACGGGCCTGCGCCTCCGGGTCGACCCGGTCGGCGTCGGCGGCGTCGCGGACCCTCTTCTCCACCGCACGCAGCCGCCGCTCCAGCTCGGGGCCCTGGTCGCGCGGCGCCTTGCCCAGCGCGTCCCACTTGTCGGTGATCGAACGCAATGCCGCGCGCGCCGCCTTGAGGTTGCCGACGTCGAGTTTCTCGGCCTGGGCCAGCAACTCCTCCTTGGCGGCGGCGTTGGCCTGCAGTTCGGCATCCCGCTCGGCGCTCGCGGCGTTGCGGGCGGAGAAGAACACGTCCTGGGCGGCCTTGAACCGCTGCCACAACGCGTCGTCGACCTCGCGGGGTGCCCGTCCGGCGGCCTTCCACTGCGCGAGCAGATCGCGAAACGCACGGCTGGTGGCCGCCCAGTCGGTGGAACCGCTGAGCGCTTCGGCGCGCACACACAGCTGCTGCTTGGTCGTCTTGGCGGCAGCCCGGTCGCGGTCCAGGTCGGCGAAGTGCGCGCCGCGGCGGCGGTTGAACGTCTCGCGGGCCGCGGAGTACCGCTTCCACAGCGCATCATCGGTCTTGCGGTCCACCCCGCGGATGGTGCGCCACTCCTCGAGGATCGCGCGCAACCGATCACCGGCGGCCTTCCAGTGGGTGGCGTTGGCGGCGAGATCCTCGGCCTCGACGGCCAGCGCCGTCTTGCGGGCGGTCGCCGCCGCGCGCTGCTCGTCGCGGCGCGCCCGGTCGGCGGCGGCCGCGGAGTCGGCGTGCTCCACGATCGTGGCGAGCCGGGCCGCCACGGCGTCGACGTCACCGAGCACCGCGGCCGTCGGCAGCGACTCGGCCAGCGCCGTCGCCGACGCCTTGATCTTGCGGGCGTCGCCGCTGCCGGCGGCCAGGCGCTCCTCCAGCAGTGCGACCTCGGTGCTCAAATCATCGAACCGGCGCCCGAAGTGGGCGAAAGCGGCATCGGGGTCACCGGCCTGCCACGATCCGACGGTGCGTTCCCCGGCGGCGGTGATCAGCCAGACGGTGCCGTCGTCGTCGACCCGGCCGAACCGCCGGGGATCGTTGCCGGCCGGGGCGACGACCGTCGGTGGCGGCGCGACGGCCGGCTTCGGGCCCGGCCCGGGGCGCGGCCCCGGCCTGGGGGCGGGAGTGGGTGGGTGTCCGGCGCGGTCGGGGGAGCTCTCCGGGGAAGTCATGGCTACCGTCACCTACTCTCGGCGGGATCACCCCGCGTTCCTGCCGCGCAGTGCGGCGCCGTCGCTTACATCTGGTGACCGGCCCCTGGCCGGACGCGGTGAGGCAGCGCTGGGTGGCGCTGCGGCACCCACCAGTATTCAAGCAGCTTGCCGGTCGATCCGCCGCCACCTTGGGCGCCCCGGCCGTCGCGGGTTCCGAGGCCCGATCGAGACCGAGTTGTTCGGGGGTTCCCCGGTACCGGCCGGTAGTGTAGCCCCCCGAGAGTCTGACCGAGTGGTGGCCGGCGTCACGTCGGCCGCCGTGACACGCCCCGATCCGGGGGTGCGTTCACCGCGGACCGGACGTCCGTTGAGGAGACCTGCGAGCTAATGACAACGAACGCGATCATCGCCGTGGCGCTGGCGCTGTGCGCGGCGCTGGCCTCGGCGATCGGGGACGTGATCCGGCAGCGCTCCGCGCAGGAGGTCACCGACAAGGAACGGGTCGGGCACCTGGAACTGTTCCGGATGTCGCTGCGTGACGTGCGGTTCTGGGGCGGCGGGGTGGCCGCGGTCGCCAACTACGGGCTGCAGGCCGCCGCGCTGGTGTACGGCTCGGTGATGCTGGTGACCGGGCTGCAGGTCACGGCCTTGCTGTTCGCGTTGCCGATCTACGCCCGACTCACCCGTCACGGTGTCAGCCGCGCCGAATGGTGGTGGGCCGCGGTGCTCGCCGCCGCTCTGGCGGTGGTGGTCATCGTCGGCGACCCCGAGGAAGGCAGCCACCGCGCCCCGAGTGCGATGTGGATCACCGTCGGTGTCGTGCTGGTCTCGGCGCTGGTGGCCTGCGTGGTGGTCGCCCGGATCTTCTCCGGACGCCCCGCCGCGGCGGTGCTGCTCGCGGTGGTCGCCGGCACCTCGCTGGCGGTGTTCGCGGTGCTGACCAAGGTGCTCGTCGACACCCTGCGCGCCGACGGCGCGATGGCGGTGCTGCGGGCCCCCGAGCTGCTGCCCTGGCTGGCGGCGACGCTGGCCGGGATGATATTCCAGCAGTCGTCGTTTCGCGCCGGGGCGCTCACCGCCTCGATGCCGACGATTACGGTGGCCAAACCGCTGGTCGCCACCGTGCTCGGGGTGCTGCTGCTCAACGAGACCATCGACGCGGGCGGCACCGAGGACGTGGCGGTCGCCATCGGGGTCGTGATGGTGGTCGTGGCGACGGTGGCGTTGGCCCGCGGGGAGGCCGCCACCATGGCCGCCCGGTCCGGGGGCAGGGACACCACCTGGTCGGAGCCGCTGCCGTCCACCGGTTAGCGTGGTGTCGGTGTTGACGGCGGTCGCGATCATCCCGTCGGCCCCGGTGCTGGTCCCCGAGCTCGCCGGGGCCTCCGACGTCGAGGACGCCGAGGACGCCGAACTCACCGGGCTGCGGGCGGCGGTGCACGCCGCGGCGGCCGCACTGCCGCCGCGCTGGGTGGTGCTCGGCTGCGGCGACGCCGACGCCGTCATCGCCACCTCCGCCACCGGCACCTTCGCCGGGTTCGGCCGGGACGTCCCGGTGGCCCTGGGCCCGAACGGGACCGACACCGGGGCCGATCCCCAGCCGCTGCCGCTGTGTGCGTTGATCGCCGGGTGGGTGCGGGCGGCAGCCGACCCGGACATCCGCGCCGAGGTGCACGTCTACGCCGATCACCCGGCGCGCGCCCACGCCGCCGGACGTCGGCTGCGCGCCACCGTGGACCGGTCATCGGAGCCGGTCGGGGCGCTGGTCGTCGCCGACGGCGCCATCACGTTGACCCCCGCCGCACCCGGTGGGCACCGGCCCGCCGATCGCGGTGCCCAGCAGGACCTCGAGCAGGCTCTGCGCCGCGGTGACACCGCGGCGCTGAGCGCACTGCCGACGGCGATCGGTGGGCGGGCGGCCTTCGCGGCGCTGGCCGGCCTGACCGAGCCCGGCCCCCGCGGCGCCACCGAGCTGTATTGCGCCGCACCGTACGGTGTCGGCTACTTCGTGGGCACCTGGGTGCCGTGAGCACCCCGCAGCACCGGCCGCTGGCGATCGTCGGACCCACCGGTACCGGCAAATCCGCGCTGGCGCTCGCGCTCGCCGAGCGCGTCGACCGGGTGGAGATCGTCAACGCCGACGCGATGCAGCTCTACCGCGGCATGGACATCGGCACCGCCAAGGTCTCGCCGGCCGAGCGCCGGCGGGTCCCCCACCATCAACTCGATGTGCTCGACGTGACCGAGACGGCCACCGTCGCCGCCTACCAGCGCGGCGCCGCCGCCGACATCGAGGCGATCCGGGCGCGTGGGGCACACCCGATCCTGGTCGGCGGATCGATGCTCTACCTCCAGGCCCTGCTCGACGACTGGGCGTTCCCGGCCACCGACCCGGCGGTGCGCGCCCGCTACGAGGCGCGGCTGGCCGCCGCCGGGGCCGCCGCGTTGCACACCGAACTCGCCGAGCGGGACCCGGCCGCGGCCGCGGCGATCCTGCCCACCGACGGCCGCCGCATCGTGCGGGCCCTGGAGGTGGTGACCCTGACCGGTCAGCCGTTCGCCGCGTCGGCCCCGCGCATCGGCCGGCCCCGCTGGGACGCGGTGATTATCGGATTGGACTGCGCCACCGACATTCTCGACGAGCGCCTGGCCCGGCGCACCGACCAGATGTTCGACCGCGGCCTGGTCGATGAGGTCCGCGGATTGCTGCGCGAAGGCCTGCGTGACGGGGTGACAGCGGCCCGGGCGCTGGGCTACGCCCAGGTGATCGCCGCGCTGGATGCCGGGGGCGGACCGGCGACGCTGAGCGCCGCCCGCGAACAGACGTTCACCGGCACCCGCCGGTACGTGCGTCGGCAGCGGTCGTGGTTTCGCCGCGACCACCGCATCCACTGGCTGGACGCGGCGGCGGACCCACCGGTGGACGCGGCGCTGCGATACTGGCGACCCGTATCCTGAACAGGTGAGATTCGCCAAGGGACACGGCACCGAGAACGACTTCGTGGTGCTGGCCGACCTGCCCGCGGCGGTGGACCTGTCGGTCTCGGCGGTGGCCGCGCTCTGCGACCGTCACCGCGGACTCGGCGCCGACGGGGTGCTGCGGGTCACCACCGCCGGCGCGGCCACCGCGGCCGGGGTCCTCGACCGGCTGCCCGACGGCGTCGCCGACGACGACTGGTACATGGACTACCGCAACGCCGACGGATCCACCGCGCAGATGTGCGGCAACGGGGTGCGGGTGTTCGCCCACTATCTGCGTGCCGCGGGACTGGAGACGCGCACGGAGTTCACCGTGGCATCGCTGGCCGGGCCCCGCCCGGTCACGGTGCACCACGCCGACGACCTGACCGCCGACGTCACCGTGGAGATGGGCCCGGCCCGTCGCGGCGGCACCGGCTGGGCCAGCGTCGGCGGCCACGACTTCACCGGGATCGCCGTCGACGTCGGCAACCCGCACCTGGCGTGCGTGGACGTCGACCTCAGCGACACCGAATTGGCCGCCCTCGACGTCGCCGCGCCGGTGGCCTACGACACCGCCCAGTTCCCCGACGGGGTCAACGTGGAGATCCTCACCGCCCCGGCCGACGGGGCGGTGCACATGCGGGTCCACGAGCGCGGGGTGGGGGAGACCCGCTCCTGCGGCACCGGGACCGTCGCGGCGACGGTCGCGGCCCTGGCCGCCCTCGGTGCGGACACCGGAGCGCTGCGGGTGCGGGTGCCCGGCGGGGAGGTTGCGGTCACCGTCACCGACACCACCAGCTATCTGCGCGGCCCCTCGGTGCTGGTCGCCCACGGCGAGATCGCGCAGGATTGGTGGGCCGGACAATAATTCGGATGCGCCGCGGCGCCGCGACCGGCATCATCGGAGGCGACGATGACTAGCCCCGATAGCCCTGATCGCCCCGATCATCCCCATAGCCCGCCCGCCACGCCGAGCACCGGCGAAATGGCCCTCGACGACCGGGCCGCCCTGCGCCGCGTCGCCGGGCTCTCCACCGAACTCGCCGACGTCTCCGAGGTCGAATACCGCCAGTTGCGCCTGGAACGGGTGGTGCTGGTCGGGGTGTGGACCCACGGTGGCGCGGCCGCCGCGGAGGCCAGCATGGCCGAGCTCGCCGCGCTGGCCGAGACCGCCGGATCCCAAGTGCTCGAGGCGCTCATTCAGCGGCGCGACAAACCCGACCCGTCGACCTACATCGGATCCGGCAAGACAGTGGAGCTTCGGGAAGTGGTGCTGGCCACCGGCGCCGACACCGTCATCTGCGACGGGGAACTGTCCCCGGCGCAGCTGACCGCGCTGGAGAAGGCGGTGCGGGTCAAGGTCATCGACCGCACCGCGCTGATCCTCGACATCTTCGCCCAGCACGCCACCAGCCGGGAAGGCAAAGCCCAGGTGACGCTGGCGCAGATGGAGTACATGCTGCCCCGGCTGCGTGGCTGGGGTGAGTCGATGTCCCGGCAGGCCGGGGGGCGCGCCGGCGGCAGCGGCGGCGGCGTGGGGCTGCGCGGGCCGGGGGAGACCAAGATCGAGACCGACCGGCGCCGCATCCGGGAACGGATGGCCAAACTGCGCCGCGACATCAGGGCGATGAAGACGGTCCGCGACACCAAACGCCGCCGCCGTCGCGACGCCGCCATTCCGGCGATCGCGCTGGTCGGCTACACCAACGCGGGCAAATCCAGCCTGCTCAACGCGCTCACCGGGGCCGGGGTGCTGGTGGAGGACGCGCTGTTCGCCACCTTGGATCCGACCACCCGCCGCGGTGTCCTCGATCCGGAGACCGGCCAGCACCCGTTCGTGCTCACCGACACCGTCGGCTTCGTGCGTCACCTGCCCACCCAACTGGTCGAGGCGTTCCGGTCCACGTTGGAAGAAGTCACCGACGCCGATCTGCTGCTGCACGTCGTCGACGGCGCCGACGCCAACCCGCTGGCCCAGATCGACGCGGTGCGCGCGGTGATCGGTGAGGTGATCGCCGACCACGACGGCCGTCGCCCGCCGGAATTGCTGGTGGTCAACAAGATCGACGTCGCCGACCCGGTGTTGCTCACCCAGTTGCGCCGCGCCATCCCCGACGCGGTGTTCGTCTCCGCACATACCGGTGCGGGCCTGCCCGAGCTGCGGGAACGACTGACCGCCCTGCTTCCGGCGGCCCTCACCGCCGTCGACGTGACCATCCCGTATGAGCGCGGCGATCTGGTGGCGCGGCTGCACACCGACGGGGTGGTCGACAGCGCCGAACACGGGCCGGTCGGCACCCGGATCACCGCGCGGGTGCCGGTGGCGCTGGCGGCCGCGCTGCAGGATTTCAGCACCGCCTGAGCCCGCGCGCCGGGCGGTGACCCGGACCGCCGGTTCGCCCAACCATCCGGTTGGTTTATCCTCGTCGGTGCGTCCTGTCTACCCACACGTCCGGAGGTCCCGATGGCCAGCCCCGTCAAATTCCAGCGCACCCTGTTCGAGGCCGAGCACGACCTGTTCCGCGAGTCCTACCGCGGCTTTTTGGATCGCCACGTCGCCCCGTTCCACGAGGAGTGGGAGAAGGCCAAGATCGTCGACCGGGGAGTGTGGCTGGAGGCCGGCAAGCAGGGCTTCCTGGGGATGGCGGTGCCCGAGGAGTACGGCGGCGGCGGTAACCCGGACTTCCGCTACAACACGATCATCACCGAGGAGACCACCGCGGGGCGCTACAGCGGGATCGGCTTCTCGCTGCACAACGACGTGGTGGCGCCCTACCTGCTGCGCCTGGCCACCGAGGAACAAAAGCAGCGCTGGCTGCCGAAATTCTGCACCGGTGAGCTGATCACCGCGATCGCGATGACCGAGCCGGGCACCGGCAGCGACCTGCAGGGCATCAAGACCCGCGCGGTCAAAGACGGTGACCACTACATCCTCAACGGCTCGAAGACCTTCATCACCAACGGCATCCACTCCGATTTGGTCATCGTGGTCGCCCAGACCGATCCCGACAAGGGCGCGCAGGGGTTCTCCCTGCTCGTGGTGGAACGCGGGATGGAGGGCTTCGAGCGGGGCCGCCACCTCGACAAGATCGGCCTGGACGCCCAGGACACCGCGGAGCTGTCGTTCACCGACGTCAAGGTTCCGGCGGAGAACCTGCTCGGCGAGGAGGGCATGGGCTTCATCTACCTGATGCAGAACCTGCCCCAGGAGCGCATCTCGATCGCGATCATGGCCGCCGCCGCGATGGAGAAGGTGCTCGAGGAGACCCTGGCCTACACCAAGGAGCGCAAGGCGTTCGGCAAGCCGATCGGCAGCTTCCAGAACAGCCGGTTCCTGCTGGCCGAGTTGGCCACCGAGGCCACCGTGGTGCGGATGATGGTCGACGAGTTCATCCGGCTGCACCTCGATGAGGCGCTCACCGTCGAGCAGGCCGCGATGGCCAAGTGGTACGCCACCGAGAAACAGGTGCACCTGATCGACCGGTGTCTGCAGCTGCACGGCGGCTACGGCTACATGCGCGAATACCCGATCGCCCGGGCGTTCCTCGATGCGCGGGTGCAGACCATCTACGGGGGCACCACCGAGGTCATGAAGGAGATCATCGGCCGCAGCCTGGGGGTGTGACCTGCGGCGACTCGGTGACCGCGGTCAGGTCTGCTCACCCGCGCCGATCGACCAGCGGTGCGGCGGTGGCCGCGGTCACGGTCGCCAGATCGACGTCGGGGGCCAACTCCCGCAGCGCGAACCCGGCGCCGGTGACGTCGAAGACGCCGAGATCGGTGATGACGCGGCTGACCACCCCACGCCCGGTCAGCGGCAGATCGCACGCCTCGACGAGGCGGGCGGCGCCGGTCTTGGTGCGGTGCTCCATCAGCACGATGATGCGGGCGGTGCCGTTGACCAGGTCCATCGCCCCACCCATCCCCTTGACCATGGCCCCGGGCACCATCCAGTTGGCCAGATCGCCGGTGCCGGCGACCTGCATGCCACCCAGGACGGCCACATCCAGGTGCCCGCCGCGGATCATGGCGAAGCTGGCCGCCGAATCGAAATACGCCGCCCCCGCCAGCACCGACACCGTCTGTTTGCCGGCGTTGATCAGGTCAGGATCGACCTCGTCGGGGTAGGGGAACGGACCCACCCCGAGGATGCCGTTCTCCGCGTGCAGGGTGACCCCCGAGTCCGCCGGCAGCTGATCGGGCACCAGGGTGGGCAGGCCGATCCCGAGGTTGACGTAGTCGCCGGGGTGCAGTTCGGCGGCGGCGCGCGCGGCCATCTCGGTGCGACTCCAACTCATGGCCGGGCCTCCTGATCGGTTCCCGGATACGGCCGGGTGGTGCGTTGCTCGATCCGTTTGTCGGCGGCCTGCGCGGCGGTCAGGGCCACCACCCGCTGCACGAACACCCCCGGCAGGTGCACCGCATCGGGGTCGAGGGTGCCGGCGTCGACGACCTGTTCGGCCTCGACCACCGTGATGCGCCCGGCCATGGCGGCCGGCGGATTGAAGTTGCGGGCCGCGGCGTGGAACCGGCAGTTTCCGGCGGTGTCGGCGACCGCGGCGCGCACCAGCGCGTAGTCGGTGACGATGCCCTCCTCGAGCACCATCTCGCGCCCGCCGAAGGTGCGTACCTCCTTGGCGGGGGAGGCCAGTGCGATGCCGCCGGAGCCGTCGTAGCGCCACGGCAACCCGCCCTCGGCGACCAGGGTGCCCACCCCGGTCGGGGTGTAGAACGCCCCGATTCCCGCCCCGCCGGCCCGCAGCCGCTCGGCGAGCGTGCCCTGCGGTGTCAGCTCCAACGTCAGCTCCCCGGCCAGATACTGGCGGGCGAACTCCTTGTTCTCGCCGACATAGGAGGCGATGACCCGGCTGATGCGCTGGGCCTCCAGCAGCAGGCCCAGTCCGGCGCCGTCGACGCCGCAGTTGTTCGACACCACGGTCAACCCGCCGGCCCCCTGGCTGCGCACCGCGTCGATGAGGACCCACGGGATGCCGGCCAGGCCGAACCCGCCGACGGCGAGGCTGGCGCCGTCGGCGATGTCGGCCACCGCGCCGGCGGCGCTGGCCACTACCTTGTTCAGGCCCATGAGGTGCTCCCGGTCGTCGAATCGGCCGGCTGTGAGGTTACCGGGGGCGCGGGGCCGCTTCGGTTGAGGGCCGCGGCGGCGACCTTCGTGCATCGATTCGACATCAGGTTGGTATCCATTTCCGCCCGAACATGCCGATCGGTTCGCAATTCCGGCCGGGGAAGCGCGATGATGACCGGTGCGACCGTAACTACCGACGGCCGATGCGACCGTAATTGCAGTGAACACGACAGGCCGGGGAGGCTGGGTGAGAAAGCAGCGAAGTCGGATGAGCCGATGGCTCCATGGTGCGACCCTGGCCACGGCGGTGATCGGCACCGCGGTGGCGACCGCGCTGTTGACCCCCACCGCAGCAGCGTCACCGGAGACCGACGCCTACGACGCGATCACTGCCGCGTGGGAGGCTGCCGGCGGCAACGAGTCGCGGCTCGGCGGCCCCCAGGGTGACGTCTACCCGGTCGGGGCCGGATTCGCTGGGGACTTCACCGGCGGCAAAATCTTCTTCACCCCGGAGACCGGGGCGCATCCGATGTACGGGCCGATCCTGGACAAATACGAGTCGCTCGGCGGTCCCGCCGGATCCGACCTGGGTTTTCCGGACATGGACCAGACCGACGGCGCCGCGGTCCCCGACAGCCAGTTCATCTCCTTCTCGGCCACCGACAACCCGCTGATCTACTTCACCCCCGAGCACGGCGCCTTCGTGGTGCGCGGTCCGATCAACGCCGCCTGGGACGCCCTGGGCAGCTCGGCGGGCGCGCTGGGGGCGCCGTCGTCGGACGAATCGTTCGACGGCGACGTCATCACCCAGTCGTTCGCGGCCGGGCAACTGTCGTGGAACCGCAAAACCCACGCCTACACCACCGCGCCGCCGGAGCTGGCCGACCAGCTCGCCGACGTGACCTTCGAGGTCAACCCGACCGACGCGATCAACGCCACGTGGCGTGCGCTGGGGGCGGGGGCGGGCCCGCTCGGTGCCCGGGCAGGCGACCCCGAGCCGATCGGACCCGACGGCACCGTGCAGGCGTTCGCCGGCGGCAAGATCTACTACACCCCCGGCACCGGGGCCAACGCGGTCGAGGGCGACGTCCTGGCGAAATACGAGTCGCTCGGCGGCCCGGCCGGCAGCGATCTCGGTTTCCCTACGGCCAACCCCGCCGAGGGCGGCCTCGGCGCCGACAGCCAGATCAGCGCGTTCAGCGCCCCCGACCACCCGGTGATCTTCTGGAGCTCCGAGCACGGGGCGTTCGTGGTGCGCGGCGCGATCAAGGCCGCCTGGGACAAGCTCGGCGGCGCCGCCGGCGACCTCGGCGCCCCGGTCGGCGACCAGACCATCGACGGGGACCTGGTCGAACAGAAGTTCGCCGACGGCGTCATCTCCTGGAATCAGGCGGAGAACAGCTTCACCACCGAGCCGGGCAACCTCGCCGCCTCGCTGGCGGGCCTGCAGGTGCCCGGGCTGGGCGCGGCGAGCGCGCCGACCTCCGGCGGCGCCGACCACGCCATCAGCTGGCACTGGTGGTGGCTGCCGGTGAGCATCGGGGTGCTGCTGTTGGCGGGGCTGCTCGCCTGGCTGGCGCGGTGGCGCCATCAGCGCGACGAGATCACCCAGCCGGCCTCGCGGCGCCCCAGCGCCCGGGCCGCCGCAGCCGCCCCGGTGGCTCTCGACGACGAACCGTGGGCGCCCGAACCCGACCACGCCGACCAGTTCGACCCGATCGGCGACGACGACGACGAGGCGCCACCGTTCGGTGAATCGTTCTTCGACCTGACCGAACCGGTGTCGACCACCGAACCGGAGGACACCGAGCTGCCCACCCGGGTCGCCTGGGCGCACCGTGCCGGGGCCGAGGAACACGCCCCGGTGGTCAGCCACGATCCCGGCGACTACTTCGCCCCCGACTTCGATCACCGGATCCATCACGGCGACGACGAGGACCTGGAGATGCTCGACGGGGAGAACCCCGACGACGTCGACACCGCGCCGACCCCGCTGCCCGGGGTCACGGCGGTGAGCACCGGGCGGCACTCCGCGGTCGACCCGGCCGAGCAGGGGCGTCCATCGGAGGACTACATCCCCAGCCCCTACCCGGACGGCGGTGTCGACGACCCGCGCGATCACCCCGCCGCGCAACCGGCGGTGCATCTGCCGCTGAGCGACCCCTACCAGGCGCCGGAGGGTTTCCCGATCAAGGCCAACACGGTCTCGGGTCTCTACTACACCCCGGACAACCCGCTCTACCACGACACGTTGGCCGAGGTCTGGTTCGCCACCGAGACGATCGCCCAGGCCAACGGGTTCCTCAAGGCCGAGTAAAGGCCGAGTAAAGGCCGAGCGCGGGCGGGGCGGACCGCTCAGATCTTGCGGATCACCGTCACGACCTTGCCGAGGATCGCGGCGTCGTTGCCCGGGATCGGATCGAAGGCCGGGTTGTGCGGCATCAACCAGACCTGCCCGGCGGTGTGCTTGAACGTTTTGACCGTGGCCTCGCCGTCGATCATGGCCGCGACGATGTCACCGTTGTCGGCCACGCTCTGCTGGCGCACCACCACCCAGTCACCATCGCAGATCGCCGCGTCGACCATCGACTCGCCGACCACCTTCAACAGGAACAGGGCGCCGTCGCCGACCAGTTCGCGGGGCAGCGGGAACACGTCCTCGACGGCCTCCTCGGCCAGGATCGGGCCGCCGGCGGCGATACGGCCGAGCACCGGGACGAACATCGGTTCCGGCAGGCTGTCCGAACCGGCCACCTCGGTGCGGGCGCGCGGCAGGTCGGCGTCATCGACGCCGCGCACATCGACCGCCCGCGGCCGGTTGGGGTCGCGGCGCAGATAGCCCTTGCGCTCCAGCGTGCGCAACTGGTGGGCGACCGATGAGGTCGAGGTCAGCCCGACCGCATCGCCGATCTCGCGGATGCTGGGTGGATAGCCGCGCTCGGTGACCGAGGCGCGGATGACGGTGAGGATGGTGCGCTGCCGGTCGGTCAGCGCCGAATCGGCGCCGGTCGGCCGGCCCGGGGGCGTGCCGCTGCTGTCGCTCATATCCCGAATGTAGCCGCACCCCCCGACGAGATCAAACACGTGTTCGACGTGTGTCGCGGCATCCGGCCCGTCGAGGATCGCTCATGTGTTCTACAACAGTTCGATAACACGTTCGAATTTCGCTTGGTTAGTCGGTTACATTCGAACGCACAAGCGAATTGTCGACCGGAAGGACACGCCATGACCGTCATCGACCCCCAGTTGCCGACCCCCTCCGCGCGGCGGGCTCAGCCGGTGCAGGTCGGCCCCGCCGGCCAACGGCGCACCTGCACGGCCCGGCGCCGCGCGCCGCAGCCGACCCGCCCGGGTGGGCGCCCGGTGCGCTACCGCGGCACCGGCGTGCTGGTCTCGCGCGCCCCGCACCGCCGCCGCGGCGTGACCCCGGTGACCACGGTCATGTTGGCGCTGGTGGCCGCGCTGATCACCGTCTGGCTGGGGATCGTGGCCCAGTTCGGCGCCGCGGTCACCGCGGGCGCTCCCACGTCGGTGCCCACCGAGTTGGCGGTGGTGCGGGTGCAGACCGGGGAGACGTTGGCGCAGTTGGCCCGTCGTGTCGCGCCCGGGTCGCCGGCCGGTCCGGTGGTCGCCGCGATCCGGGACCTCAACGACCTGGACTCCACCGTGGTCGAGGCCGGTCAAACCCTGATCGCCCCGGTGGGTTAAGCAGTGCGTGCGGTGGCAAGCCTGCGTCGAGCCCGCGGCGGGGGTGGCGGTGACGGTGGTGAGTGCGGTCGTGCGGCGGGTACGCTCGTTCCGCCGACGCTCGCGCAGGTATTCTCGGGGGCGATCGACAACCCCGGCCCCCGGCGCGGCGAAGGAGCGGTGATGCACTGTCCGTTCTGCCGGCACCCCGACTCCCGTGTGGTCGATTCCCGGGAGACCGACGAGGGCCAGGCCATCCGGCGCCGACGCTCCTGCCCGGAGTGCGGCCGACGGTTCACCACGGTGGAGACCGCGGTGCTGGCGGTGGTCAAACGCAGCGGGGTGACCGAACCGTTCAGCCGCGAGAAGGTCGTCAGCGGCGTGCGCCGCGCCTGCCAGGGCCGGGCGGTCGACGACGACGCCCTGAACCTGCTGGCCCAGAAGGTCGAGGACGTGGTGCGCGCCAGTGGGTCCGCCGAGATCCCCAGCAACGAGGTCGGGCTGGCGATCCTGGCGCCGCTGCGCGACCTCGATGAGGTCGCCTACCTGCGGTTCGCCTCGGTGTACCGGTCGTTCACCTCCGCGGAGGATTTCGAACGCGAGATCGAGACCCTGCGCGAGCACCGGCGCGTGGCCAACACGCCCTGAGCGGCGCAGCGACTAGGCTCGCCCACTGTGAGCACACCCGAGCCCGACCTGCACCCGAACCTGGTCGAGTTGGCGCCGCTGCTGGGGACCTGGTCCGGTCAGGGACGCGGGGTGTATCCGACAATCACGGCGTTCGACTACCACGAGACCGTCGTGTTCGGCCATGTCGGGAAGCCGTTTTTCACCTACCGGCAGACCACCCGAGCGGTCGTCGACGATCGCCCGCTCCATGCCGAGGTCGGCTACCTTCGGGTCCCCCGTCCGGGCACGGTGGAATGGATCGTGGCCCATCCCACCGGGATCACCGAGATCGAGGCCGGCGACTACGCCGTGGCCGACGCGGTGATCACCATGGCATTGCAGGCCACCGCGATCGGGTTGAGCCCCAGCGCCAAGGAGGTCCGGGAGTTGAACCGCTCGCTGCGCATCGACGGCGACGTGCTCAGCTACACGGTGGGCATGGGTGCCGTGGGCCAGCCCGAGCAGAATCACCTGCGGGCGGTGCTGCACCGGCAGCGCTGATCCGGCGCTGCACGCGGCCACGTCGGTCGGCTAGAGGTCTGTTCAGACCACGCTCATCGGGCCCTCGCCGACGACCAGTCCGCTGAGGTGGATCCATCCGTCGGCGCCCCACACGGTCTCGATGCGCGAGCCACGGCCCTGGATGATCGACAGGTCGCGCTGCAGCGTGTCGGTCAGCCGCACCGCGGCCGATCCGGTCGCCTCATCTTCGAGGACGCCGAGCGGCGGTGCGAACATCCGCGCGCGCACCACCGCGGCGGCCTCGTCGTGCCACGCCCACAGGTAGTGGGCGACGGTGTCGGGGAAGTCGCTGGGTTCGGCGGCCATCACCTCAGCCGGTGAGCCCACCTGGTGCATGGCGAACTCCGGGGACCACTCGGCGCGGGCACTGACCGTGGTGCGCGCGCCGTGGTAGGACACCGGGACCACGCCGGCCGGAAGCTGGAGCGTGCGGATCGGGCGCCCGATCTCGCGGAGCCACCAGCTGAGCCCGATCGCCGGATGCCCGGCGAACGGCAACTCCGCGGCGGGGGTGTAGATGCGCGCGCGGGCGGTGGTGGCCCCGGGCTCGGGCAGCGCGACGAAAATCGTTTCGCTGTACCCCAAGTGGGCGGCCAGCCGCGGTCGATCCTCGGGCTGCAGGGCCGCCGCGTCAACGATGCCCAGCCGATTCCCGTAATCGCCCCGGGCGTCGGTGAACACCCGCGCCACGGTGACGTCGATAGCCATGTCGCTCCCGTCCGGGTGGGTCCGGCGGCGTTCAGGCCGGGTCTTCGGGCCCGCGTGACTTGCGAGCCTCCTGAGCCAAGAACTGCTCGAACGCCGCGCCCAATTCGTCGCCGCTGGGCAACTCCTCGTCGCGGGCGAGCAGCGAGCGGTTCTCCTGGGCGGCGACGAACGCATCGTATTGCTGCTCAAGGGCGCCGACGACCTGGGCGACCTCCTCGTTGCCGGCGACCTGCTCATCGATACGACCGGTGATCTCGGCGGCCGCCTCGGCGAGGCTGTCCACCGGGATCTGCAGCGAACCGGTCTTGGCCACCTCGTTGACCAGCGCCAACGCCGCCGCCGGGTAGTCGGTCTGGCTCAGGTAATGCGGCACGTGCACGGTGTATCCCACGACTTCGTGTCCGTGCTGGGCCAGCCGGTACTCCAGCAGGTTCGACGCGCTCGCCGGCACCTGCACCTCGGTCACCCAGGACGGGTGGTCGCCGATGAGCTCGCGGTTGTTGGAGTGGGCGGTCATCGTGACCGGCCGGGTGTGCGGCACCGCCATCGGAATGGTGCCCAGGCCGATGGTCTGGCGCACTCCGAGGCGTTCGGCCAGCAGGCGCACCGCGGTGATGAACCGCTCCCATTTGAGATCCGGCTCCAGTCCGGCCAACAGCAGGAAGGGGGTCCCCGCGCTGTCACGCATGGCGTGCAGATCCAGCTGCGGTTGCGCGTAGTGGGTGAAGCGGTCGGTCTTGAACGTCATCAGCGGTCGCCGCGACCGGTAGTCGAGCAGTTCGTCGATGGCGAACGACGCCACCAGTTCGCTGTCGAGGGACTCCTTGAGGTGCGCGCTGACCAGACGGATCGCGTGCCCGGCGTCGGAGAACCCTTCCAGGGCGTGGATGAGCACCGGTCCGCGGCCGTCGGGGGAGGACACCTGCGGTGCCGGAAACTCCAGTTCGTACATTCCACTGTGGTCGGGTTGGGCGTGGTCGGGGCTGAACTGCCGATCCTGTCCCATCGTTTTCGCCTCCTCGGCACGGTCGGGGCCGTGCGCTGTCGTCCTCGTCGACCCGCCCCGCCGCCGCGACGTGGCGGCGGCGAGCCGGGCCGGGTGCCTCAAGGATATGACCGAGCACGGTGGGCCCGGCGGCCTACTCTCCGGTGCTCGTCCTCTCAAGGCCCCACAACGTGGCGCTCACCGCGCCTCATTCCCCACCGGTACCCGTTTCGCTCACCGCTGAACCGGCTCAGCAGACACACCAGTAACACATGTCACGGCAAGCTCAAGAAGCACAAAAATAACTTAAACATCAGGACTGGTCATAAATAACAGATGTATCAATAAACACAATTAACACGGTAAACAACGTATGCATCATATGCATCAGAAACAAATTCTGAATCATTTGCCTCATTGATTACATAAACTTGCAATAGGCAACAATGATCACGTTAGGTTCTTTCATCACACGTGTTTCTTCTATCACGGAGGTTGGGGAATGGACCGCAATGTCGCGGGCCGGCGTGTCGCGCCGGCCGATCCGCATCACCACCATGACCACCATGACCACCACCACGCCTGGCTTCGATCCGGTGCGCTGGCCGCAGGCATGATGATGGCGCTGGGTTCCTCGGTCGGGGTCGCCCAGGCCGACGGCGTGAATTGGGATGCGGTCGCCGAATGCGAATCGAACGGCAATTGGTCGGCCAACACCGGCAACGGGTTTTACGGCGGCCTGCAATTCAAGCCATCGACCTGGAAGGAATTCGGCGGACAGGGCTCACCCGCCGATGCCTCACGCGACGAACAAATTGCGGTCGCCAACCGGGTGTTGGCGGCGCAGGGACCCGAGGCCTGGCCGAAATGCGGACCCGGGCAACCGCAGGCTCCGCGGATGCACTGGCCGAAGCCGTTGCGTTCGATCGCGAAGACCGTCTGGGGCTGGATCCCGCACTGAGGCGGGGCGCCGACCGGGGCAGACACCGCCGGACACGGCGCGCGCCTCACGGGCGTACCCGCCCGGGGGTGCCATCATGGGGCCGATGCCCAGGCCGGTGATGTCCTCCCGCCGCACCCGCGTCGCGGTGGCTGTGAGCATCGTGGCCGGCGCGGTGGCCGCCACGACCTCGATGGTCGGCTGTAGTCGCTCGGTCGGCGGGGCGGCGCATCTCGGCGCGGACGCGCGGGCACCACTGGAACCGCTGTTGCTGGCCCCCGAACGGTTCCCGGCTCCCTACGACGCCCGGGTCCTCTCCGCCGCCGAAGACGTCGACCGCAGCCTCTGGCGGATCGACGGAGCCGGACCCGACGCGGTGGTGACCCCGCCGTCGTGCGCACCCCCGCGGGCCGCCCGGCCACCGCACAACGCGGTGGCGACCGTCGGCACCGACCCCGGCACGGGGGCCACCCTGACCGTCGCGATCACCCGCACGGCCAGTGCATTGGAGCAACGGCGCGCCCAGTTGGCGGCCTGCCCGACGATCACCGTCGAGGTCGGCGGGCTCCGCACCGAGGTGCGCCCCGAGATTCTCGCCGCACCACCGGTGGACGCTGACGCCAGCTACGCGGTC
This sequence comes from Mycolicibacillus koreensis, assembly GCF_002104795.1. Taxonomy (GTDB): domain Bacteria; phylum Actinomycetota; class Actinomycetes; order Mycobacteriales; family Mycobacteriaceae; genus Mycobacterium; species Mycobacterium koreense. The sequence goes on along the minus strand of NZ_NCXO01000004.1, from coordinate 53,526 downwards.
CGCCAGACCGAACTGGTCGACGGGGCGCGGGCACGGTCGCTGCTCACCCTGGTCGCTCAGGTCGAAGACATCCGCGTCACCGCCAGCTGGTCCGGCCCCGACACGGCAGGCCCGGACGCGGAAGCCCCCGACGCGGTAGGCCCCGACGCGGAGGCCCTCGATGAGGTCTTTCTCGATGCCGTGCTCCACGCCCGGCGACACCGCTGAGTCATCCCCAGTGCGGGCGCCATCCACAGCGCAGGCCGATTCGGGCCGGTCGGGCCGATCCGGTGTCGGCGCGCCGACGGTGCGCATTGACACCGTGACCGTTATGGCAACCAACGAACCAGATTTTGTGCTCAACCGGCCGGGAGCGCTGATCGCCGCGATCCCGGCGGTGTTGGGTTTCGTACCCGAGCGGTCGCTGTTGCTGGCAGCCCTGACGGCCGGGATGCTCGGGCCGGTGCTGCGGGTGGACCTCACCGACGATCTCCCCGATCGGATCGATGACGTGGTCGCGGTCGCCGCGGTCGCCGATCCGGAGGCGATGATCGTGGTGATCGTCGACGCGGCCCGGGCGCCCTGCCCGGAGTGTGCCGGCGACCATCAACGGCTGTGCGCCGTCGTCGGCGAGGCATTGGATCGCCGCGGTATCGCGTTGCGGGCCGCCCACATCGTCGATCGCATCGCCGTCGGCGGGCGCTGGCACTGCGTCGACCGCTGCGGAGCCGGGGGAGCGATCGACGACCCGGCGACATCACCGCTGGCGGTGGCCGCGGTGGTCGCCGGCCGGCGCCTCTACGGGAGCCGCGCCGACCTGCAGGAGGTAGTCGGCACCCGCGACCCGCAGCGCCGCGCTCAGATCGCCGCCCTGCTGGGCGAGCCCCCACCGCCGGCGAAACGCCGGCTCAGCCGGGCCACCCGCCGGCGTGCCGACCTCGCCGCGATCCTGACCGCCGCCGAACGCCACGCCGACGGCCACCGCCTCGACGACGCCGACATCGCCGGCATGGGACGCGCGCTGCTTGACGTCGATGTGCGCGACGCCCTCTACGGGCTGGCGATCGGGGAGAGCGCCGACGCCGCCGAAAGCCTGTGGACCGTGCTCGCGCAGATCCTGCCCGGACGCCCGCGCGCGGAGGCGTTGGTGCTGCTGGCCTTCAGCGCCTACGTGCGCGGCAGCGGCGCGCTGGCCGGGGTCGCTCTCGAGGCGGCACTACGGGAGCACCCCGAGCACCGGATGGCGGGCATGCTCGACACCGCCTTGCAGTCCGGGATGCCCCCGGAGCGCATCCGGGGTCTCGCGATGACCGGATACCGGCTGGCTCAGCGACTCGGTGTCACGCTGCCGGCCCCGTGCCACCTGGACCGGCCGGCGTGAGGCGCTGCCGCACCGCGCTCGCTAAATCTTCTCCACCAGGACCGCGTGGGCCATCTCGTGCGGCAGGGTGACGTTCTCATGGCCGGGCATGATGATGGTCACCCTGTGGGCCGCGGTGTTCTCCACGGTCACCCGCGCGTTGGGCACCACCCCGGCCTCTTTCAGGCGCGCGATCAGATCCATGTCGCCTTGCACATGCTCGGTGAGCTGGCGGACCACCACCGCCGACGGCGAACCCTGCGGCAATTCGGTCAACCGCACCAGGTTGGCGCCCTCGGCCTCGAGTTTGCGATCGACGCCCAATTCGCTCAGTCCCGGGATCGGGTTACCGAACGGCGAGGTGGTCGGGTTGTTGAGGACCTTGACCAGCCGACGCTCCACGTCATCGCTCATGACGTGCTCCCAGCGGCAGGCCTCGGCGTGGACCTCTTCCCACGGCAGGCCGATGATGTCGACGAGCAGCCGCTCGGCGAGGCGGTGTTTGCGCATCACCGCCACGGCCAGGGCCCGCCCCTTGTCGGTCAGCTCCAGGTGCCGGTTGCCCGCCACCCGCAGCAACCCGTCGCGCTCCATGCGCGAGACGGTCTGGCTCACCGTGGGCCCGCTCTGCTCCAAACGCTCGGCGATCCGGGCACGCAGCGGTGTCACTCCCTCCTCTTCGAGGTCGTAAATCGTCCGCAGGTACATCTCGGTGGTGTCAACCAGATCGTTCATTCCACATCCTTCGTCGCCGCCCTCAGTCTACTTGGCGAGCTGCGTAGAAACCCCGTTACACACGGCGCTCGGGTGTGGGCGCCGCACCCGTACCGGGCAGCAACGCACCGGGACGCAAAACTATGCCCGCCGTGTCGACACGACGGGCATAGTCTCGCGCATGGCCGCGGTGCGGCCTCGTTGTCGGTGGGCTCAGCTGGCGTAGCTCAACTGGCGTAGGACCGCAACCGGTCGGCCCGGTCGCCGTAGCGCAGTTTGGCCATCACTTCGCGCTCGATCTGGCGGACCCGCTCCCGGGACAGGCCGAACAGCTTCCCGATCTGATCCAGGGTGCGCGGTTGGCCGTCATCGAGACCGAAGCGCAACCGGATGACCTGCTGTTCACGTTCGTCGAGAGTGCCGAGCACGGTGCGGATATCGGTGTGCAGCATCTCGGCGATCACCGCGTTCTCCGCGGACATCGCCTCGGCGTCCTCGATGAAGTCGCCCAGCGGAGCCTCTTCGTCGGTCCCGACCGGCATGTCCAGGCTCACCGGGTCGCGGCTGTGATCGAGCAGGTCGTGGATCTTGTCCACCGCGATGCCGGACTCATCGGCCAGCTCCTCGTCGGTGGCCTCGCGGCCCAGGCTCTGATGCATCTCCCGCTTGATACGGGCCAGCTTGTTGACCTGTTCCACCAGGTGGACCGGCAGTCGAATGGTGCGCGACTGGTCGGCCATGCCGCGGGTGATGGCCTGCCGGATCCACCACGTCGCGTAGGTGGAGAACTTGAATCCCTTGGCGTAGTCGAACTTCTCCATCGCCCGGATCAGGCCCAGGTTGCCCTCTTGAATGAGGTCCAGCAGGGGCATTCCCCGGCCGGTGTAGCGCTTGGCCAGCGACACCACCAGGCGCAGGTTCGCTTCCAGCAGGTGGCGCCGGGCGGCCTCGCCGTCGCGGACCACCACGCTCAGCGTGGCGCGTCGCTTCTCGCCGAACCGGGTGCGGGTCTCCAACAGGTGCTTGGCGTAGAGCCCGGCCTCGATGCGCTTGGCCAGCTCCACTTCGTCGGCAGCGGTCAGCAGTGCGGTCTTGCCGATACCGTTGAGATACACCCGCACCAGATCGGCTGCCGGGCTCTGGCCGTCCAGTTCGCCATCAACCCGGCCTGTGGTGGCACGTGTGGTCGTCTTCGCCATAGTGGGCCTCCTGGTCGGCATGAACACTCAACCGGTATAACGCGGGCTCAGCGAGCGGAGTTCCCCAGACGATCAGTTTTCACACCGGACGGTCGCGCCGCAGGGTCGCCGCCCACCGGCCCGCGGTGCGGTGACGCAGGTCAGCGCGGTGTCGACTCCGGGCCGTCGTCGGACTGCGGCGCCGTCGGACCGGCCTCGAGCATCCGGTCGTGGGCGGCTTGCAGCAGCGAGGGATGCCGCGGCGCCGCGTCGTAGCGGCGCGGCTCGTCGGAGCGGCGCGGTGGGCGGTCGTTGGCGATCAGCACCGCCATCCACGGCAGCGGAATCGACACGGCCAGGATCGCCATCGACAGCAGGCCGTTGTGCCACTGCGCGTAGGCGAGCGCGGCCAGCACAAACGCCGGAATCCGGCAGGACATCATGATCAGGTACTTGCGCACCCGGGCGCGGTGCTGCTCGTCATAGGAGGGTGCCGCGGCGGTGATGAGTACTGGCCGACCATCGTCGTCGAAACCCAGCTCAGGGCCGTGCTTCATAACCTCCACTGTCCCACATTCGGCGGTCGCTGACACGGTCGGTTTCCCGAAGCCGGCGCCACGCGGGCAGAATAGCCTCATGCAGACCCAGACCCTCGATCGCACCGACACCGACGAACGCGTCGATGACGGGACCGACAGCGACATCCCGAAGTATTTCCACTACGTCAAAAAGGACAAGATCGCCGAGAGCGCGGTGATGGGCAACCACGTGGTGGCGCTGTGCGGGGAGGTCTTCCCGGTGACCCGTTCGGCCAAACCGGGCTCGCCGGTGTGCCCGGAGTGCAAACGCATCTACGAGAAGCTCAAGAAGGGCTGACCTTCGTCGCGGGGCGTTCCTCGGCGGTGCCGGGAGCCCCGACGGGGCTGGCCGCGGGGACGATGGCGCGCCGGCGCATGCGCAGCCAGCGCCGCCGCACCCGCAGCCAGTGCCGGATCCGGCCGACGTGGGTGGTCGGCGCCGGCCATTCCTCTTCGATGGCGGCGTTGAGTTCGGCCCCGATCATGATCGCGAAACCCAGGAAGAACGCGAACAACAGGAACGCGATCGGGGTGGCCAGCGCGCCGTAGGTGTAACCGGTCTGGGTGATGTAGCGCAGATAGACGCGCAGCCCCAGCGTCGTCACCACGAACACGGTGCTGGCCAGCAGGGCGCCGACGACGAGCCGGTGCGACGGCAACGGTCGCGGCAGCGACGCCCGGTACAGCACCGTGACCCCGAACACCAGGATCAGTCCCAGCACCGGGTAATACGCCAGGTGCAGCATCTGAGCCCAGTTCTGCGGCAGATGTTCGGCGATCTTGCGCGGGCCCAGCGCCAGCAGGGGAGCGGCCGCGATGATGACCACCTGCATCACGACGTAGAGGAACAGCGCGAAGAACCGCTGGCGCACCGGATGGCGGAGCTCGGTCTGATCGTGGGCCTCCACCACCGAGTCGACAAACGCCGAGATCGCCGAGGAGCCCGCCCACAGCGAGATGATGAACCCGAGCGACACCACCTCCCCGCGTGCTCCGGCGACGATGTCGTGCACGGTCGGTTCGATGATCTCGGTGACGACGTTCTGCGAGAAGAACCGCCCCGCGGCGCCGATGAGGCGCGCCTGAATGGTCGGCAGCGTGTCCGGGCCGAACAGCGGCGCGATGTAGGAAAGACTGCCGAGCATCCCCAGCAGCAGCGGCGGCAGGGACAGCACCGACCAGAATCCCGCCTGCGCCGACTCGGAGAAAATCGAGTCGTCCCAGCTCTTGGAAAGCGTCCGCCGCACGATGCGCCACACATGGTGGCGCCGGCGCGCAGGGGGCTCGGCGGGGTTTGGGTGACTCATGACTGGTCCAGCATCCCCGACGAGAGCCCGCCCGCGCGGATTGTCGACCGGTGAGTTGTGTCTCTCGGACTCGTCGCGGGTGGTTGCCCGGCCGCTACGCGTCCAGCGGGCTGGACTCCAGCACGGCGGCCATCTCGATCAGCTTCGCCTCGTGGGCGTTGGCGTGGTGCTGGCAGAAGAGGAGTTCAGCGCCGGAGGGCAGCGTGGCACGCACCCGCGCCGCCGCACCGCAGCGGTCACACCGATCCGCCTTGGTCAATTCCGGGCCGGTCAGAGTCGCGTTCATAGCCCCCTCCGTTTCATGCATAGCTCCACTGTGTCAGACGAACGGGGATTCGGCGTTGTTCCCGGGTGCGCCCTGGTGTGTCGCACCTCACCTCGCCCGCGGGGCGCGACCTCACCGCGGCGTGCGGCACGGTGCGGCACCCTGGACCCGATGAGACCCGCGACGCCCCACATTCTGGTGCACCTGTGCAGCGCCGAGGACTGGCGGGCGGCCCGCCGCCGCGGTCACCTGCAACCTCCGTCGCTGGGCAGCGTGGGATTCATCCACCTGTCGACGCCGCAGCAGGTTCATCTGCCCGCCAACCGGCTCTTCGCCGACCGTACCGACCTGGTGCTGGTGCACATCGCCGCCGAGCGACTGGACGCTCCACTGCGCTGGGAGCCCGGGGTGCCGGGGGATCCCGCGGGGATGCTGTTCCCGCATCTGTACGGGACGGTGCCGGTGGACGCGGTCGTCGACGTCACCGCCTATCGGCCCGGCCCCGACGGGCGCTTCACGCCGTTGCAGCCGTGATCCCGGGGTGCGTCTCAGGCCGGGGTGCGTCTCAGGCCGGGGAGGCTCAATCGAGGTAGTCGCGCAGCACCTGCGAGCGGCTGGGGTGGCGCAGCTTGCTCATCGTCTTGGATTCGATCTGGCGGATCCGTTCCCGGGTGACCCCGTAGACCTGCCCGATCTCATCGAGGGTGCGGGGCTGGCCGTCGGTGAGGCCGAACCGCAAGCGCACCACACCCGCCTCCCGCTCGGAGAGGGTCTCCAGCACCGACTGCAGCTGGTCCTGCAGCAACGTGAACGAGACGGCGTCGACGGCCACCACCGCTTCGCTGTCCTCGATGAAGTCGCCGAGCTGCGAGTCGCCCTCATCGCCGATGGTCTGGTCCAGCGAAATCGGTTCCCGGGCGTACTGCTGGATCTCCAGCACCTTCTCCGGGGTGATGTCCATCTCTTTGGCCAGCTCTTCGGGGGTGGGCTCGCGGCCCAGGTCCTGCAGCAACTCCCGTTGGATGCGGCCGAGCTTGTTGATCACCTCGACCATGTGCACCGGGATGCGGATGGTGCGCGCCTGGTCGGCCATGGCGCGGGTGATGGCCTGGCGGATCCACCAGGTGGCGTAGGTGGAGAACTTATAACCCTTGGTGTAGTCGAATTTCTCCACCGCGCGGATCAGGCCCAGGTTGCCCTCCTGGATCAGGTCCAAAAACGCCATGCCTCGACCCGTGTAGCGCTTCGCCAGTGACACCACCAGCCGCAGGTTCGCCTCGAGCAGATGGTTTTTGGCGCGGTCACCGTCGCGGCAGATCCAGGACATGTCGCGGCGGTAGGCCACCGCGAGCTTCTCACCGCTGGCGGCGAACTCGGCCATCTTCTGGGTGGCGTAGAGACCGGCCTCGATGCGCTTGGCGAGCTCCACCTCCTCCTCGGCGTTGAGCAGCGCCACCTTGCCGATCTGTTTGAGGTAGGCGCGCACCGAGTCCGCCGATGCGGTCAGTTCGGCATCCTTGCGGGCCTGGCGCAGTGCCTCGGACTCCTCTTCGTCCCAGACGAAGTCACCCGAGGCCTTGTCCTTCTCCGACGGCTCGGCGATCTCCTCGTCGGCGGTGTCCTCGGCGAGATCCTCGATGGTGACCTCACCGGCGGCATCGATCTCGCTGGCGCCCGGACCGGCCTCGAGGTCCGGATCGTCGGCCTCGGTGGCCGCGCCGGTGTCGGCGGCCGCGGTGTCCTTCTTCGCCCGGCTGGTACGGGCCTTGGCCGGGGCGGCCTTCTTCGCGGCGGCCTTCTTCGCCGGGGCGGCTTTCGCCGCGCGTTTACGGGGAGCGGCCCCCGCGGTGGTCTTCTTCGCCGCCGCCTTGGTCGGCTTTGCCGCACCGTCGGTCGCGGCGGTGCTGGTGGCCTTGGCGGCCTTGCTGGCTTTCGTGGCGGCGGCCTTGGTAGCGGTGCGCTTCACCGGCTTGTCGGTCGCCGGGCTTGGCTTAGTCGCTGCCACGTACACCCCTTCGCTCGGGATCCTTCGGCCGCGTGGGCAGGCGCGACCGGAGATTTCTGCTGTATGGAATGTCGGCGTCGTGATCTGTGCAGATACTCACCGCTATCGGTTGGACGGCCGCCGAGGACCGTCGTGTGCCATTGTAACGGCAGTCGGGATGACGATCCGCTGCAGCGGGCGAATTTCAGCGCCCCACCTGATACCCCGACCCCGGGTCGGCGGCCATCGCCGCACCCACGATCCCGGCTGTGTTCTGCAGGGCCGCGGCCACCACCGGCGTGTCGCTCTCCAGCAGCGGCAACCACTTGTGCGCCTTGCGGCTGATCCCGCCCCCGGCGATGAACAGGTCCGGCCAGATCGCCTTCTCGATCGCGGCGAGGACCTTCGAGACCTGCCGGGTCCACTTCCGGTAGCTCCAGTCCTTGCGTTCTTTGACCGACGCGGCCGCCCGATGCTCGGCCTCCTTGCCGCCGACGTCGATGTGCCCGAACTCGGTGTTGGGCAGCAGCACCCCGTCGTGGATGACCGCCGAGCCGATCCCGGTGCCGAACGTCAGCAACACGATCACCCCGGCGTGGTCGCGGCCGGCGCCGAAGCGCACCTCCGCCAGGCCCGCCGCGTCGGCGTCGTTGAGCACGGTGACGTCCTGGCCGGGCAACTCGGCGCTGATCACGTCGCGGACGTTGGCGCCGATCCAGCCCTTGTCGACGTTGGCCGCGGTGAGCACCTTGCCGTTTTTCACCACGCCCGGGTAGGTGACCCCCAGCGGGCCCTGCCACTCGAGCTCGCGGACGACCGCGGCGACGGTCCGGGCCACCGCCTCAGGGGTGGCCGGCTGCGGGGTGGGCAGTTTGAACCGGTCGCCGACGAGCTGACCGGTGGTCAGGTCGACGATGCCGCCCTTGATGCCGCTGCCGCCGACGTCGACACCGAATCCGTGGTGGGGTGGGACGTTGCCGGTGGTGGTCATCGGGTCTCCTGCGACGGGAACATGGTGCCCACACCCTAATCGGCGCTGCTGCGCACCCGCCGGGTTTGTGTTGCGATGGAGGTGTGCACCCCGAGGCTGGCCGACCCGATGACGTCCGACCCGCGGCGCTGCGGGCGGTCGCCGAGACCGTTGCCGGCGAAGCCGCCGCATTCGTGCGGCGACGCCGCGCCGAGGTGTTCGCCCCGGCGGCCGCGACGCCGATTGCGGTGCGCGCCAAGAGCACCCCGACCGACCCGGTGACCGTGGTCGATACCGAGACCGAGGATCTGCTGCGCCGCCGCCTCGCCGAACTGCGCCCCGGTGACCCGGTGCTGGGGGAGGAGGGCGGATCTGAACGCGGTGCCGGGGCGCCCGACACGATCACCTGGGTCGTCGACCCGATCGACGGCACGGTCAACTTCCTCTACGGCATTCCGGCCTTCGCGGTGTCGGTGGCCGCCCAGATCAACGGGGTCTCGGTGGCCGGCGCGGTGGCCGATGTCGCCGCCGACACGGTGTATTCGGCCGCACGCGGTGTCGGAGCCCACCGGCGCTCCGCGGCCGGTACCGAGGCGCTGCACTGCAGCAGCGCCACCGACCTGTCGCTGGCGTTGCTGGGCACCGGATTCGGCTATTCGGCGGCGCGTCGACGGGGCCAGGCCGACCTGCTGGCCCAGATGCTGCCCCGGGTCCGCGACGTACGCCGCATCGGGTCCGCCGCCCTCGACCTGTGCCTGGTCGCCACCGGGGCGCTGGACGGGTTCTACGAGCACGGCCTCAACCGCTGGGACTGGGCGGCAGGGGCGCTCATCGCCGCCGAGGCCGGCGCGCAGGTGGTGATCCCCGAACCGGAGCGCACCGGGGAGGGCGCGGTGGTGATCGCCGCCGCCCCGGCGGTCAGCGCCGATCTGGTCGACACGCTGGCGGAGTTCGGCGGGATGGCGCCGATCGCCGGCTGAGCGCCGGGGGACTCAGCAGACTCCGCTGTGGGCGTGGATCAGCTGGGATTTCTCCGGGGCATCGGCGGCATCGGGACGCAGTCGGGCCAGCACCGCCTCGACGTCGTCGCTGTGGGTCAGCGTGCCGAAGTCGGTTCCCAGCGCCAGGTCGACCGAGTCGTCCTCGCGGTTGTCGCGGAACAGCTCGGTGCAGGGAGCGACGAGCCAGACCGCCGCAGCGGCCGCCTCACCGGCTTTGCCGAAGCGGATCTGGCCCTGGCAGTCCAGCCGCTCGCTGGCATAGATCGGGTCGTTGGCCGCCGACGGGGCCGGGAACCCCAGGTCACGCAGCGCGCCGGCGACCTCGGTGGCTTGTCCGCCGCGGCCGCTGGCGTTGAGCACCCGTACGGTGGTCGCGGAGAGGTCGGCGGGGATGATCTCCACCATCGTCGACGGGGTCACCTGCTCACCCAGAGTGGGCTGGTCGGCGGAGGTGTTCGGCGGCGGGTTGCAGACAGCGACCTGTTCGGCGTCGGTGTGACGGGTCAGCGCGACGGCCCAGATCACGGTGGTCGCCAGCACCATGACCACCACGGCGATCAACGCGGGTGTAGGGTTGCGCCGCCGGAACGGATGACCGTGTTTGTCGAAGGCGGTGCCTTCGGTGATTTGTGCGACCACGCAAGCACTCTATAAGGCTCCTCCGTCGCAGCCGCGGAGCCGACCACCGGGGTGATGTGAGGTAAATCACAGTTGGATGGAATGTGAGATGGGCACGAATCGTTTGGTGGAAGTGGTTAACGCTGGTACAAACCTTTGCTTGCAGAGGTTGTAAGAGGGGACATGACGATGGCTACCGACTATGACGCCCCACGGCGCACAGAGGCGGACGAGGTTTCCGAGGACTCCATCGAGGAGCTCAAGGCGCGCCGCAACGAAGCGCAGTCGGCTGTTGTGGACGTCGATGAATCTGAGACCGCCGAGTCGTTTGAGCTGCCCGGCGCCGACTTGTCCGGCGAAGAGCTGTCCGTACGGGTCATCCCGAAGCAGGCCGACGAGTTCACCTGCTCGAGCTGTTTTCTGGTCCAACACCGCAGTCGGCTGGCCAGCGAGAAGAACGGCGTGATGATCTGCACCGACTGCGCGGCGTGAGGCGGCCGCCGGTCGGCGACGCGGATCGACGGGGGCTCAGGTGGAGGGGGAGTCCACGCCCAACGCCGCCCGCATCCGTTCGGGGTGGCGACAGCTGAACAACCAGTACGGCGTGGGATCGTCGGGGTCGTCGAGCACCACCAACAGCAGCGGCCCCACCCAGCCGCGGTGTACGACGAACGCCGCCGGATCCAGTTGACGCCCCAGCGCCGCCGATTTCGCGGAACGCGGAATCTCGGCGGTGCGGGCGATGACGCCGACCGGCAGATGGGCGTCGGCCACCCACAGCTCGACCCCGTCGGGGCCCCCGCCGTCGACGACGCGGACCTCCACGCGCCCCAGCCACAGCAGCGTGGCGGCCGCGACGGCGCCCAGCACGGCGTAGGGCACCCAGTCCGGCAGGTTCCGCAGGCTCAGATTCACCTCGTAGGCGAAGACCGCTGCGACGAGAAAGCCCAGGGGCCACCACCACCACGGCACCCAGAGCCGCTCGGCGTAGCGCACGCTCTGTGGGGCGACACGTGTTCCGGACATCGGATCAAGGGTAGTCTGTGGCCTCGTGTCGACCCGACTGGCCGTGCTCCGTTTGGACCCCGAGTTGCCGTTGCCCCACCGGGCTCACGACGGCGACGCCGGCGTCGACCTCTATAGCGCCGTGGATGTCGAGTTGAGCCCCGGGCAGCGCGCCCTGGTGCCGACCGGGGTTGCCGTGGCGATCCCTTATGGGATGGTCGGTTTGGTACATCCCCGTTCGGGATTGGCTGCGCGGGTAGGACTTTCGATCGTCAACAGCCCGGGGACGATCGATGCGGGCTACCGTGGCGAGATCAAGGTCTCGCTGATCAACCTCGATCCGGCCACGCCGATCGCGGTGGCTCGCGGGGACCGCATCGCGCAACTGCTGGTGCAGCGTGTGGAACTGCCCGAGTTGGTGGAGGTCGCCTCGTTCGACGAGGCCGGGCTCGCCGGCACCACCCGCGGCGACGGCGGTCACGGATCCTCCGGCGGGCACGCCAGTTTGTGAGCAGGAGAGTGCAATGAGTGACAACGATGACCTCGTCGACGACGTTGACGGCCCCTTCGACATCGACGATTTCGACGATCCCAAGGCGGCTGAGCAGGCACGCCTGGACCTCGGGTCCGTGCTGCTACCGATCCCGCAGACCGGGCAGGTCCAGGTCGAGCTGACCGAGGCGGGGGTGCCCAACGCGGTGTGGGTGGTGACCCCCAACGGCCGGTTCACCATCGCCGCCTACGCCGCACCCAAATCGACCGGGCTGTGGCGGGAGGTCGCCGCCGAGCTGGCCGAGTCGCTGCGCAACGACGCGGCGGAGGTGTCGATCGTCGACGGCCGGTGGGGCCGCGAGGTCGTCGGTGCCGGAGCCGGGGTGGTCCGCTTCATCGGGGTCGACGGCTACCGCTGGATGATCCGCTGCGTGGTCAACGGGGCGCCGGAGACCGTGGAGGCACTCGCCGAGGAGGCGCGCCGGGCGCTCGCCGACACCGTGGTGCGCCGTGGTGACACTCCGATGCCGGTACGGACCCCGCTGCCGGTGGTGCTGCCCGAACCGATGGCCGAGCAACTGCGCCAGGCGACCGCCGCGGCCCGCGAGAACGCCGGAGCGCACGAGCCGCCGCCGCAGGAGACGGTGGAGCGGCGCAGCGTCGACGGATCGGCGATGCAGCAGTTGCGCACCATCACCGGCGGCTGACCCGGCGGCACTCAGCCGGCCTCGGCCAGCGCCGCCAGACAGGCCCGTCCCAACGCGGCGGGGTCGGCGCCGATCTCCTCGAGGGTCAACACCCGCAGCGCGCCGCGATCGACCGCGGCAACCCATTCGGCGCCCACCGCCAGCGGATGAATCGGGTCGTCGGCGGCTGCGGCCACCCCCAGCGGCGCGCGCAGCGCGGCCAGTTCGGTGCCGGTTGGCGCGACATATCCGGCGGCGGTCTCCATCGCCTCGGGTAGCCCCGGCCACTGCCCACGCCACGACCGGGTGAGTTCGGCGGCCAGCCACGCGGGGCTGGCCGCCGCCATCTGGGCGGTGGTGGCCGCCAAACCGTCGCGGCGCAGCTGCGCCGCGGTCGCCAACGCGGAGCCGGCCGCCGGGCAGCCCGAGGGATCGCCGGTCCACGCCGGCAGCGCGGCCAGCACCGCCACGGTGTGATCGGGATGACGCAGCGCCCACGCGACGGCGACGGCCGCCCCGATCGACACCCCGCCGACGGCGATCGGGCCGTGCGCCGCGGCGGCGTCCAACGCGGCCCAATAGCCGTCGATGAGGGCTGCGGGCCGCGGCCGCGGAGTCACCGGAACCGCTCCGACCTGGTGCAACGGGTCGGCGAACGCACGGTGGGCGTAGTCGTCGTCGGATCCGGTGCCGGGCAGCACGACGGTGCGGACATGGCGCAGCGACACGGTCATATCCTGATCGTGCCCGCCGGCCCCCAGCGGCGCCGACCCGCCCCGCCGGCCGCGTGGCATTTGCCCGGCAACAGGTCTACGGTGGCCCTTGAACGCCGAGATCAGGCATACGACAGGACAGGAGAGACGATGGCCGCGCCCGGAGGTTTTGTCCGCCGACTCACCCGTCGGCTGACCGAAGATCCCGAGCTGCGTGACGCCGAGGAGCTCTCCGACGAGGCGGTCAACACCGGCGCGCAGCGGGTCGTCGACTGCGAGCGCGGCCAAGAAGTCACCATGGTCGGCGTGCTGCGCACCGTGGAGACCAACGCCAAGGGGTGTGTCGGCGGGGTCCGCGCGGAACTCTTCGACGGCACCGACACGGTGACCCTGGTCTGGTTGGGGCAGCGGCGCATCCCGGGTATCGAGTCCGGGCGCACCCTGCGGGTGCACGGCCGGCTGGGACGCGCGGACAACGGCGCCAAGATGATCTACAACCCGCACTACGAAATCCAGCAGTGACCGGTCCGCACCGCCGCGCGGGGAACCGGCGATGAGCGACGCCCCGCAGGGCTATCAGCGACTGCTCGACCAGGTCGGCGGGGTCAGCGGGCTGATCTATTCCTCACTGCCGGTGCTGGTGTTCGTGCCCGTCTCCAGCCTGTTCGGGCTACGGGCGGCGATCGTGGCCGCGCTGGGCGCGGCCACCGCCGTGCTCGGCTGGCGTCTGCTGCGTCGCCAATCCACCCAACCGGCGCTGTCCGGGTTCTTCGGGGTCGCCATCTGTGTGCTCATCGCCTATCTGACCGGGGAATCGCGCGGATATTTCCTGTTGGGCATCGTGATGTCGCTGGTGTGGGCCGCGGTGTTCGCGGTGTCGATCCTGATCCGCCGTCCGGTGGTCGGGTACCTGTGGAGCTGGACAACCGGCCGGGACCGGAGCTGGCGTGAGCTGCGTGCGGCGGTGTGGGCGTTCGACGTGGCCACCGCCACCTGGGTGGCGGTGTTCGGTGCCCGGTTCGTGGTGCAGGCACTGCTGTTCAACGCCGACCAGACCGGCTGGCTGGCGGTGGCGCGCATCGCGATGGGCTGGCCGTTGACCGCGTTGGCCGCCGTCGTCACCTACCTGGTGATCAAAAACGTCCAGCGCCGTCTCGACGACGACGCCGACGCCGCCGTGGATCGGCCCGCGTCCGACCCCGGCGAGCCGGACACCCCGAACCCGGTGGAGTCAGTGGGGCGGTAGCAGCAGCGCGCGCAACTGGTCTTCGACGTCGGCGGTGGCGACGAACAGCAACTCATCGCCGCCCTCCAGCGGCTCGTCGGACTGCGGGACGATCACCCGCGGCCCGCGCAGGATCGTCACCAGCGCCGCGTCGCGCGGCAACTCCAGTTTGCGCACCGGACGACCACCCCACGGGGTGTCGTCGGGCAGGGTGATCTCGACCAGATTGGACTCGCCCTTGCGGAACGTCATCAACCGGACCAGGTCGCCCACGGCGACGGCCTCCTCGACCAGCGAGGCCAGCATCCGCGGGGTGGACACCGCCACGTCCACCCCCCACGCCTCGGTGAACAGCCACTCGTTGCGCGGATCGTTGACCCGGGCCACCACCCGCGGCACCGCGAACTCGGTTTTGGCCAGCAGCGAGAGCACCACGTTGGCCTTGTCGTCGCCGGTCGCGGCGATCACCACATCGAAGGTCTCCAGATGCACCGACTCGAGCAGGCTCAGCTCACAGGTGTCGCCGAGTTGCCACTGCGCGGCCGCCAATGCGTCGGTGTCGATGTGGTCGGCGTTGCGTTCGATCAGGCAGACCTCATGGCCGCTGTCGATGAGCTCCCGGGCTATCGAGCGCCCCACCGCGCCGGCCCCGCCGATCAAGACCTTCATCGGTGCCCCTCGAAACCCTCGCTGGGAGGCAGTGCGGCGATCGCTACCGCCTCGGCGGCATGGCCGGAGACCGCCGCCACATACACCTGGTCGCCGGCCTGGATGATCGTCTTCCCGTCGGGCAGCAGCCCCGAGCCGAACCGCAGCAGAAACGCCACCCGCGCGCCGCTGGCCGCCTCCAAGTCGGTGACCTTGTGGCCCACCCAGTTCTCGTGCAGCACCACCTCGACGACCGCCACGGTCCCGGTCGGGTCGCGCCATTTCGCGGTCTCGGTGTCGCGGGTCAAGATATTGAGCAGCCGGTCGGTGGTCCACGGCACGGTCGCCACCGTGGGGATACCGAGGCGTTCGTACACCGCGGCGCGTTTCGCGTCGTAGATGCGGGCCACCACCCGGTCCACCCCGAACGTCTCACGCGCCAACCGCGCGGAGATGATGTTGGAGTTGTCCCCGGAGGACACCGCCGCGAACGCCCCGGCGTCCTCGATACCGGCCTGCAGCAGCACGTCGCGGTCGAACCCCATCCCGAGCACCCGCTCCCCGCTGAATTCGGGGCTGAGTCGGCTGAACGCCGTGCTGTCCCGGTCGATGACGGCCACGTCGTGACCGATCCGGGATAGCCCGTCGGCCAGCGAGGAGCCGACCCGGCCACACCCCATCACTACAACCCGCACCCGAGGTCCTTTCGGCTGGTGAATTCGCTTCCGTCCACTGGCTGTCCCACCCGCTGTCGCCATTACCTACGTCGAACGCTACCGCCACCGGCGCACAGGCATACCCTTGGCTCTCGTGTCCAAATTTTCCACCGCGGCACGCCGGGTCATCCTGGGCCGGCCGTTCCGCAGCGACCGCCTTCAGCACACTCTGCTGCCCAAGCGGATCGCGCTGCCGGTGTTCGCCTCCGACGCGCTGTCGTCGGTGGCCTACGCGCCTGAAGAAGTGTTCCTCATGCTGTCGGTGGCCGGGCTGGCCGCCTACTCGCTGACACCGTGGATCGGCCTGGCGGTGGCGTTCGTGATGCTCGTCGTGGTGGCCAGCTATCGCCAGAACGTGCACGCCTACCCCTCCGGTGGTGGCGACTTCGAGGTCGCCACCACCAACCTCGGCGCCAACGCCGGCCTCACCGTTGGCTCGGCGCTACTGGTCGACTACGTGCTGACGGTGGCGGTGTCGATCTCCTCGGCGGTCTCCAACATCGGCTCGGCGTATCCGCTGATCGCCGAACACAAGGTGCTGTTCGCCGTCGGCGCGATCGTGGCGGTGATGGCGATAAACCTGCGCGGGGTGCGCGAATCGGGGGTGGCGTTCGCCATCCCCACCTACGCGTTCATCGCGGCGATGGCAGTCACCCTCGGGTGGGGGCTGTTCCGCATCTGGGTGCTCGGTGAGCCGCTGCGCGCGGAGTCGGCGGGCTTCGAGATGCACGCCGAAGGTGGGGCGATCGCCGGTGTGGCGTTGGTGTTCTTGGTGGCCCGCTCGTTCTCGTCGGGTTGCGCGGCGCTGACCGGGGTCGAGGCGATCAGCAACGGCGTGCCGGCGTTTCGGAAACCGAAGTCGCGCAACGCTGCGACCACCCTGTTGTTGATGGGGGTCGTCTCGGTGTCGATGCTGATGGGCATCGTGCTGCTGGCCCACCAGACCGGTGTGCAGATCGTCGACGACCCGCACACCCAGCTCGGCGGCGCCCCGGCGGACTACAACCAGAAGACCGTGATCGCCCAACTGGCCGACACCGTGTTCGGGAGCTTCCACCTCGGCTTCGTGTCGGTGACCGCGGTGACCGCCCTGATTCTGGTGCTGGCGGCCAACACCGCCTTCAACGGCTTCCCGGTCCTCGGTTCGGTTCTGGCCCAACACAGCTACCTGCCGCGCCAGCTGCACACCCGGGGTGACCGGCTGGCGTTCTCCAACGGGATCGTGTTCTTGGCGATCGCCGCGATGGCGGTGACGGTCGCGTTCCAAGCCAAAGTGACCGCGTTGATCCAGCTGTACATCGTCGGGGTGTTCGTGTCGTTCACCCTGAGCCAGATCGGCATGGTCCGGCACTGGACCCGGCTGCTGGCCACCGAGACCGACCCGCGGGCACGGCGCACCATGCTGCGCTCACGGATGGTCAACCTGGTCGGTTCGGTGTGCACCGCCACGGTGCTGCTGGTCGTGTTGGTGACCAAGTTCCTCGCCGGTGCGTGGATCGCCATCCTGGCGATGACGGTGCTGTTCGCGCTGATGAAACTCATCCACCGCCACTACGCGTCCATCAGCCGGGAACTGGCCCGCCAGAGCGACGACGAGACCGCGACGGTGCTGCCCAGCCGCAACCACGCCCTGGTGCTGGTCTCCAAACTGCACCTGCCGACGCTGCGGGCGTTGGCCTATGCCCGGGCCACCCGCCCGGACGTCCTCGAGGCGATCACGGTCAGCGTCGATGACGCCGAGACCCGGGCGCTGGTGCAGCAGTGGGAGCAGAGCGATGTCGCGGTGCCGCTGAAGGTCATCGCCTCGCCGTACCGGGAGGTCACCCGCCCGGTGCTCGACTACGTCAAACGGATCAGCAACGAGTCGCCGCGCACCGTGGTGACCGTGTTCATCCCCGAATACGTGGTGGGCCGGTGGTGGGGGCAGCTGCTGCACAACCAGAGCGCGTTCCGGCTGAAGACCCGGTTGCTGTTCATGCCCCAGGTGATGGTCACCTCGGTGCCCTGGCAGCTCAACTCCTCCGAGCGTCTGAAAACCCTGCATCACCGTGTTGCGCCCGGCGACACCCGCCGCGGCTTCGTCGACGAGGCGCTGTGAGCGACACCGAGACGCTGACACTGACGGCCGGTCCACCCGCCAACGGGGGCAGCTGCGTGGCCCACCACGACGGCCGGGTGGTGTTCGTGCGCGGTGCGCTGCCCGGCGAACAGGTGCGCGCCGAGGTGACCACGCGCCGCGACGCCTACTGGCATGCCCAGGTGCGGGAGGTGATCAGCGCCTCACCCGACCGGGTCGCGCCGCTGTGCCCGATCGCCGGGCCCGACGGCGCCGGATGCTGCGACCTCGCGTTCGCCGCGCCGGAGGCCGCCCGGCGGCTCAAAGCCGACGTGGTCGCCAACCAGCTCGACCGCCTCGGCGGCTACCACTGGGCCGGTGCCGTGCAGCCGCTGGGGGGCGGGCAGGCCACCGGGTGGCGCGACCGGGTGCGGCTGGATGTGGGTGCCGACGGTCGCGCCGGGCTGCACCGCTACCGCAGCGACGCCCTGGTGACCGATCTGCGTTGCGGTCAGCTGCCGGCGGCGCTGATCGACGGTCTCGACGATCTGCGGTTGCCGCCCGCGACGCAACTCCACGCCGTCATCGACGACGACCGCACCCGCCACCTCGTGGTCACCGGCGGCGGGCGCCCGGAGGTGCTCGCCGGGAAGTATCACGCCCACTACACGGTCGCCGGGCGGTCGTGGCGGCTGCCGGTGACCGCGTTCTGGCAGGCCCACCGCGACGCGCCCGCCCACTACAGCGCGCTGGTGGCCGACTGGGCGCAGCTGTCGGCCGGTGCGTCCGCCTGGGATCTCTACGGTGGGGCGGGGGTGTTCGCCGCCGCGCTCGCGGCGTCGGTGGGGGAGTCCGGACGGGTGCTCAGCGTCGATACCTCACGCGCCGCGACCGGGGCAGCGCGCGCTGCGCTGGCCGATCTGCCGCAGGTGTCGGTGCGCACCGACTCGGTGCGTCGCGTGCTGGCCAAGGAGCGCTCGGGCGCCGATGCCGCGGTGCTCGACCCGCCGCGCACCGGCGCCGGGCGGGAGGTGATCGGGCTGCTCGCCGACGCCGATGTGCCGCGAATCATCCACATCGGCTGTGAGGCAGCGGCATTCGCCCGTGACATCGGGCTCTACCGCGGCCACGGGTACGCCGTCGAGCAGATCACGGTGTTCGACGCGTTTCCGCTGACCCATCATGTGGAGTGTGTGGGGCTGCTGACCCGGGCACACCGGTGAGCCGGGAGGCTCAGGCCAGCACGAAGTAGCGCAGCCACAGGTAGGGCACGCACAGCGCCACCGCGACCACGGTCACGATCGCGCCCTTGCGGGTGAACTCCCAGAACGAGATCGGGTTGCCGGCGCGGCGGGCGATGCCGAGCATCACCACGTTGGCGCTGGCGCCCACCGCGGTGAGGTTGCCGCCGAAATCCGCGCCGAGCGCCAGCGCCCACCACAGCACGCCCTGGTGGCCGTCGCCGCCGGCGGCGGCGAGCTCCCCGACGATCGGGGTCATCGTCGCCACGTAGGGGATGTTGTCGATGATGCCGGACACCGGGGCGGAGACCCCCAGGATCAGCATCGTGGTGAACAGCATGTCGCCGCCGGTCAACTCGATCGCCGAGCGCGCCAGCGATTCGACCACTCCGGTCTTCACCAGCGCCCCGACCATGACGAACAGCCCGGCGAAGAACAGCAGGGTCTCCCATTCGACGCTTGAGAGGTAGTCGGACTGGCGCAGGCGCGAGATCACCACCAGCACCCCGGCGCCGAGCAGCGCCACGATCGACGGTTCGATGTGCACCAGCGAGTGGGCCATGAACGCCGAGAACACCAGCGCCAGCACCACGCCGCATTTGATCAGCAGCGACCGGTCGCGGATCGCTTCGCGTTCCTCCAGCGCCATCACGTCGGCCACCCGCGCCGGGTCCACCCCGAACGCCCCGCGGAACAGCACCGGCAGCAGCGCCACCACCGCGATCATGACGATCACCACGATCGGCAGCATGTGCACGAGGAAATCGTTGAACGTCAGCCCGGCGCGGCTGGCGATGATGATGTTGGGCGGGTCGCCGACCAAGGTGGCGGCCCCGCCGATGTTGGAGGCCAGCACCTCGGCGATGAGAAACGGCACCGGGTTGATCGCCAGCCGGTCGCAGACCAGCAACGTCACCGGCGCGATCAGCAGCACCGTGGTCACGTTGTCCAGCAGCGCCGAGGCGAACGCGGTGATCAGCACCAGCAGGATCATGACGCGCAGCGGGCTGCCGCCGGCCCGTTTGGCCGCCCAGATCGCCGAATACTCGAACACGCCGGTCTGGCGCAGCACGCCGACGATGATCATCATCCCGAACAGCAGGAAGATGACATCCCAGTCGATGCCGGTCTCGTGGGAGAAGAAGATGTCGCGCGAGTCGATCACCGGCAGCAACACCACGACCCCGGCTCCGGCCAGCGCCGCGGTGGTCTTGTTGATCCGATCGCTGGCGATCGCGATGTAGGCGGCCACGAACACCGTGACCGCGACGGCAGCCATCACCGGCTCAACGCTCCCCGGTGCCCAGCGCTGCGGCCAGCACCCGCGAGGCGGTGATCACCCCGACGAACCGTCCGTCCTTGTCCACCGCCAGCAGCGGGCTGTGCAGCCGCGACATCGCCGCGGCCACCTCGACGAGGGTGTCGTCGGCATCGACCGGGGGGACGTCGTGGAGGTGTTCGGGCAGTACGTCGCGCACCGTCTTGCCGTCGAGTTCCTGCACGATCCGGTCGGCCATCGACTCGTTGAGCACCCCGGCCAGCGACGGGTCGTCCTGCACATAGCGCGGCACGATGAACGCCACCACCTGCGAGGCCGGCAGCACTGCGTGGGGGCGTCCCGAGCCGTCGGTGACCACGATGCCGGGCAGCCGGTGATCGGCGAGCAGTCGGGCGGCATCCAGGGCGGGGGAATCGATGGCGACGACCGGAAATCTCTCCGCGATGTCTTCGGCGTGCATGCACCGCACCTTATCGTGCTGCGTAGAATGACCAGATGCTCGAACAGATCCGTGGCCCGGCTGATTTGCAGCACCTGAGCTCGGTGCAGCTGGGGGATCTGGCCGCCGAGATCCGCGAGTTCCTCATCCACAAGGTGGCGGCCACCGGCGGGCACCTGGGCCCCAACCTCGGCGTCGTCGAGTTGACGTTGGCGTTGCACCGGGTCTTCGACTCCCCGCATGACCCGATCATCTTCGACACCGGTCACCAGTCCTACGTGCACAAGATGCTGACCGGACGCTGCCCGGACTTCGACACGCTGCGCAAAAAAGGCGGTCTGTCCGGGTACCCGTGCCGTGCCGAGAGCGAACACGACTGGGTGGAGTCCAGCCACGCCAGTACCGCGCTGTCCTACGCCGACGGGTTGGCCAAGGCGTTCGAACTGACCGGGCACCGCAACCGCCATGTGGTGGCGGTCGTCGGTGACGGGGCTCTCACCGGCGGAATGTGCTGGGAGGCGTTGAACAACATCGCGACGGCCAACCGCCCGGTCGTGATCGTCATCAACGACAACGGCCGCAGCTACGCGCCGACCATCGGCGGGTTCGCCGAGCACCTCGCGGCGCTGCGGCTGCAGCCCGGCTACGAACGGGTGCTCGACGAGGGACGGCGGCTGATCCGGGGCATCCCGATGATCGGCGAGTTGAGCTACCAGGCGCTGCACAGCGTCAAGGTGGGGCTCAAAGACGCGCTGAGCCCGCAGGAGCTCTTCACCGACCTCGGGCTGAAATACGTGGGCCCGGTGGACGGCCACGACCTGCACGCCCTCGAGGTCGCGCTGCGCGGTGCGCGGGCCTACAACGGCCCGGTGATCGTGCACGCGGCCACCCGCAAGGGCCGCGGCTACGCCCCGGCGGAGAACGACGAAGCCGAGCAGATGCACGCCACCGCCCCGATCGACCCGCTGACCGGGCGGGCCACCACACCGCCCGGGCGCGGCTGGACCGCGGTGTTCTCCGACGCGCTGATCGAATACGCCAGCGCCCGCCGTGACGTGGTGGCCATCACCGCGGCGATGGCCGGACCGACCGGGCTGGCCGCCTTCGGCCAGCGGTTCCCCGACCGGCTGTTCGACGTCGGCATCGCCGAACAGCACGCGATGACCTCGGCGGCCGGGCTGGCGATGGGCGGGCTGCACCCGGTGGTGGCGATCTACTCGACGTTCCTCAACCGGGCCTTCGACCAGATCATGATGGACGTGGCGCTGCATCAGCTGCCGGTGACGCTGGTGCTCGACCGCGCCGGGGTCACCGGCCCCGACGGGGCCAGCCATAACGGCATGTGGGACCTGTCGATGCTCAACGTGGTTCCCGGGATCCGGGTGGCCGCCCCGCGTGACGGGATCCGGCTGCACGAACAGCTCGGCGAAGCTCTCGACGTCGACGACGGTCCGACCGCGATCCGGTTTCCCAAAGGTGATGTGGGCGAGGACATCCCGGCTATTGGCCATCGTGACGGCCTTGATGTGCTCGCCGCACCCGCCGACGACCTCAACGACGACGTGTTGCTGATCTCGGTGGGGGCGTTCGCGCCGATGGCGCTGGCGGTGGCTCACCGGCTGCGTGACCAGGGCATAGGGGTCACGGTGGTGGATCCACGCTGGGTGCTGCCGGTACCGCCGGCGCTGGCACCACTGGCCGCCGAGCACAAACTGGTGGTCACCGTCGAGGACAACGGCGTGGCCGGCGGCATCGGCTCAGCGGTCTCCGCCGCGTTGCGCGCCGCGGAGATCGATGTCCCTTGTCGCGATGTCGGTCTGCCGCAACGGTTTTACGACCACGCCTCCCGATCGCAGGTGCTCGCGGAGGCCGGACTGACCGAACAGGACATCGCTCGCCAGATCACCGGTTGGGTGGCCGCACTCGCCAACACCGACACCACAGCAGAGCAGCACCTCGATCAGCACGCCGACTGACCTCCGGATCCGACCGGGGCGCTGAGGACCGGGGCCTCAGGGGTTCCCAGGGCGTCACGACGGTGCCGTGCGCGGCGGGCGGGCCAGTACCTCAGCGAGCGTGGCGGTGACCAGATCACGCTGCCACGGGCGTGCATCTCCGGTGCGCAGCGCCGTCTCCACCGCGGTTGTCGCATCGTCGGGAACCCCGTGGTCGTCCCACTCCCAGCAGATCCGACGCACCAGGTCGGGGGCGAGCAGATTCTCCGTCGGCACCGACACCTTCTCGGCGATGGCGCCCACCGCTGCGCGGGCGGCCTCCAGGCGCTCGGCGGCCTCCGGTTTCTTCTTCGCCCACCGCACCACCGGTGGCGGGCCATTGGCGGCCTCGGTCTTCGGCGGCGGGTTCGGGTTCTGGCGCGCGGCCGCCAACGCGGCGACCCAGACCTCGGCGTTGCGGCGCTGTTTGCGTCCGCCGAAAACCGGTAGCTCCAGCAGTTCGCTGACGGTGGTCGGGTCGCGCAACGCTGCGTCGATGATCGCCTTGTCGGGCAGGATCCGGCCCGGTGCGATATCGCGGCGTTGGGCGATCCGATCGCGGACCAGCCACAACTCCCGCACCGCGGCCAACCCGCGGCTCCCGCGCACCTTGTGGATTCCCGAGGTGCGCCGCCACCGGTCACGGCGGGTGGGAGGCGCCTCGAACGTCTGAAGGTGGGCGAACTCCTGGGCAGCCCACTCGGTTTTGCCCTGCTCGGCCAACACCGCGGCGATCTCGGTGCGCAATTCGATGAGCACCTCGACGTCCAGCGCCGCATAGTTCAACCAATCGGCGGGCAGCGGCCGCCGCGACCAGTCGGCGGCGCCGTGGCCCTTGGCCAGCCCCAACCCCAACAGACGCTGCACCATCGTCGCCAGGTTCACCCGATCGAAACCGGCCAGCCGGCCGGCCAGTTCGGTGTCATACAGCGCCGGCGGGCGCAGCCCCACCTCGGCCAGACACGGCAGATCCTGGTCGGCGGCGTGCAGAATCCATTCGTCGGCGCCGAGCACCGACGCCAGCGGAGCCAGCAGCCGCGCCGGGTCGCCGCCGTCGCCGACCGGGTCGATCAGGACCGTGCCCGCCCCGCGGCGCCGGATCTGGATCAGGTACGCGCGGTTGGAGTAGCGGAATCCGGAGGCGCGTTCGGCGTCCACCGCGAACGGTCCCTCACCGCCGTCGAGCTGCTCGGCGGCGGCGGCGATCTGCCCGCCGCTGACCGCCACCTCCGGGATGCCGTCGCCGGGGTGCAGCAACGGGGTCGGTGCGGGTTCAACGGCGTCGGTGTCGGCCGCGTCGGTGTCGGCCGCGTCGATGTCGGGGGGAGTGTCGGGCATAGTCACGTGGGTCAGGTGCGCGTGCGCGACCCCAGATCGGTGACCCCCACCGGTGGCAGCCCCGAGGCGTGTTCGAGCACATCGCAGAACGCGTTGACGTGCTCATCGAGGTTGGGGATGGTCGCCGTCCACGACGCCCGCAGCTCCAGCTGATGAGCGCGGGTCGGTCCGGCGATGTCGCCGTAGCGCACCGAGGTGGTGGCGGTGACGGTGCCGCCCAACGCGATCGCTTGAGTGGTGTGCGAATCCAACGCCTCGGCCAGCCAGCTCCACACCACCTCCGGCATCAGCGGGTCGACGGCCTCGCTGGGATCGAGGTCGGCCTGGATATAGGCCACCAGGCGCATGGTGCCGTCCCATGCCTCCGAGCCCTCCGGGTCGTAGAGCAGGATCAGCCGCCCGAACGCATCCTGGTCGGAAGCCTCGGGATCCGGGGCGGCCTCCAGCTCGGGATGGGTGACCTCGGCGCCCAGTGCATAGCTGTAGGGCGCCAGCCGCTGCGGCGGGCGGATCGGGGCCAGTTCGATCTCCGGGCGTGCGGTCGCCGCGGCCATCGCCGCGACGGCCTCGCGGAACGGGGCCGGTTCCACAGAAGTCACGCGCCGCTCCTCCTCATCGCGTCGTTGCGTATCGTGCCGGCGGCGGCGTGGCGTCGCGAAGCCCGGTGCGTACCCGGACCTCAACGGCGCATGCCACAGTTTTACGCTAACCCGCCTGGGCGACACCGCCGGGCAGGCGCGCCGACCTGCGTCGGCCCGGTCCGGGCCGGTTCGGCGACATGGCAGCATGGACCCCGATGAGTACCCGTCGTGAGCTGCCCGATTCCCCCTATTTGGCGGCCGCCACCGGCCGCACCCCGCAGCGGGTGCCGGTCTGGTTCATGCGGCAAGCCGGCCGATCGTTGCCGGAGTACCGGGCGTTGCGCGCCCAGCACACCATGATGAGTGCCTGCTTCGACGCCGAACTGGTCACCGAGATCACCCTTCAGCCGGTGCGCCGGCACCGGGTGGACGCGGCGATCCTGTTCTCCGACATCGTGGTGCCGCTGCGCGGCGCGGGCATCGACGTCGACATCGTGCCCGACGTCGGGCCGGTCATCGCCAACCCGGTGCGCTCGGCCGCCGACATCGCTGCGATCACCGCGCTGGATCCGGCCGCGGTGGCCCCGGTGTCGGCCGCGGTCGAGGCGCTGGTCGGCGAACTCGGGGACGTGGCGTTGATCGGGTTCGCCGGCGCGCCGTTCACCCTGGCCTCCTATCTGGTGGAGGGCGGGCCGAGCCGCAACCACGCCCGCACCAAGGCGATGATGCTCGCCGAGCCGCAGAGCTGGCACGCCCTGATGACCGCGCTGACCGACATCACCATCGCGTTTCTCACCGTGCAACTCGACGCCGGCGTCGACGCGGTGCAGCTGTTCGACTCCTGGGCGGGCACCCTGTCGCTGGCCGACTACCGCCGCCATGTGCTGCCGCACAGCGCCCGTGTCTTCACCGAGCTGGCCGGCCGCGGTGTGCCGATGACCCATTTCGGGGTGGGCACCGCCGAACTGCTGGGGGCGATGTCGGAGGCCGTCCGGCCGGCCGCGGCCGGAGTGGTCGGTGTGGACTGGCGAACCGCCCTGCCCGACGCGGCCCGCCGGGTCGAGCCGGGCACCGCGCTGCAGGGCAACCTGGACCCGGTGGTGTTGCTGACCGGGTGGCCGGCGGTGCAGCGCGCCGCCCGCGACGTCGTCGACGCCGGACGGCAGGCCGTCGCCGCAGGGGCCAGCGGTCACATCTTCAACCTCGGCCACGGGGTGCTGCCCGAGACGGATCCGGGCATCCTCACCGAGCTGGTGGCACTGGTTCATTCCCTGTGAGCCGCACCTACTGCGTCGTCGGCGGCGGGATCTCCGGCCTGGTGGCCGCCTACCGCCTGCGGGTCGCGCTGGGCCCGGCCGCGGCGATCACGCTGTTCGATCCGGCTGAGCGCCTCGGCGGGGTGCTGCGCACCGAACAGGTCGGCGGCGAGCCGATGGATGTCGGCGCCGAGGCGTTCGTGCGGCGCCGCCCCGAGGTGCCGGCACTGCTGGCCGAGCTCGGGTTGGCGCACCGGCAGCGCGAGACCACCGGGGTGCGGCCGCTGATCTACAGCCGCCAGGGTCTGCATCCGCTGCCGGAGGCCACCGTCGGCGGCATCCCGTCGACGGCGCAGTCGGTGGCCGGGCTGGTCGATGCGGCCACCGTGGCCCGCATCGACGCCGAACCGACCCGGCCGCTGGACTGGCGCCGCGGGGACGATCCGGCGGTGGGCGCGCTGGTCGGTGACCGATTCGGTGATCAGGTGGTGGCCCGGTCGGTGGATCCCCTGCTCAGCGGGGTGTACGCCGGGTCGGCGGCCAGCATCGGGCTGCGCGCCGCCGCGCCGACCCTGGCCGCCGCCCTCGACGACGGCGCCCCGAGCCTGCTCGCGGCGGTGCGTGCGGCGCTGCCCAGCGGACCGGTCGGGCCGGTGTTCGGCGCGCTCGACGGCGGCTACCGGGTGCTACTCGACGCGCTGGTCGCCGCGGCCGCCCCCACCCGGGTGAGCGCCGCGGTCACCGCCGTGCGCCCCGACTCGACCGGGGGATGGGTGCTGCGCGACGCCACCGGGGCCACCTGGGCGGCGACCGGGGTGATCGTGGCCGTCCCGGCACCGCAAGTCGGGTCGCTGCTGGCCGAGGCCGCCCCTACGGTCGCGGCGGCCAGTCGTCGCATCCCGAGCGCCTCCTCGGCGGTGGTGGCGTTGGCGCTGCCCGGCGACACCGCACTGCCCGACCGGTCCGGGGTCCTGGTGGCCAGCGGAGAGCCGTTGCGGGCCAAGGCGATCACGTTGTCGAGCCGCAAATGGGGCCGACACGGCGACGTGGAGCTGCTGCGGTTGTCGTTCGGCCGGTTCGGGGACAGCGGCGCGTACCGTGTCAGCGCGGTCGACGACGAGCAGTTGTTGCGGTGGGCGCTGGAGGATCTGGCGACGGTGTTCGAGGCGTCGATCGCCCCGGTCGACGCGGTCGTCGCGCGTTGGCAGGACGCACTCCCGCAGTACGGACCCGGCCACGCCGGGCTGGTCGCGGAGTTGCGTTCCGGTCTGCCACCCGGGTTGGCGGTCGCCGGCAACTATCTCGACGGCATCGGGGTGCCGGCGTGTGTCGCGGCGGCGGGTGCCGCGGTGGCCAAGGTCATAGGGGAGACCGGGTCCGGCGTGGCACGATAGCGGCATGCTCGCCGGCGACCACGCGGGGCGAACCGATGAGGAGGATCGGCGTCGATGACCAAGCTCGACTACGACAATTTGAACGCGACCCTGCGCTATCTGATGTTCTCGGTGTTCGCGGTGAAACCCGGCGAGCTCGGTGAGGATCGCGCCGCGGTCGCCGACGAAACCGCCGCGTTCCTCAAACGCCAGGAGGACAACGGGGTGGTGGTGCGCGGCGTCTACGACATCGCCGGACTGCGCGCCGACGCGGACTTCATGTTCTGGACCCACGCCGACCGGGTGGAGGCCCTGCAGGCCACCTACGCCGACTTCCGGCGCACCACCGCGCTGGGCCGTGCCAGCACCGCGGTGTGGAGCAGCGTGGCGCTGCACCGCCCGGCCGAGTTCAACAAAAGCCACGTGCCGGCGTTCATCGCCGGGGAGGATCCCGGCGCCTACATCTGCGTGTATCCGTTCGTGCGGTCCTACGAGTGGTACCTGCTGCCCGATGAGGAGCGACGCCGGATGCTGGCCGAACACGGCATGGCCGCCCGGCCCTACAAGGATGTGCGGGCCAACACCGTGCCGGCGTTCGCGCTCGGTGACTACGAGTGGTTGCTGGCGTTCGAGGGGCCGGAACTCGACCGCATCGTCGATCTGATGCGCGACCTGCGGGCCACCGACGCTCGGCGGCACACCCGGGAGGAGACCCCGTTCTTCGTCGGACCGCGGGTCGACGTCGAGCGGCTCGTGAACGCGCTGCCGTGAGCGCCCCGCCGGACCCCAACCAGTTCGACGAGCGCTACCGCGACGCCCACACCGCCCACGGCCTGCCCTCGGCGACCCCGTGGGACGTCGGCGGGCCGCAGCCGGTGGTGCGGCGGCTCGCCGCCCTCGGCGCGATCCGCGGTGAGGTGCTCGACCAGGGCACCGGGCCCGGCTACAACGCGATTCACCTGGCCTCCTGCGGCCATTCAGTCACCGGCATCGACGTCGCCCCGGCGGCGCTGGACCGCGCCCGGCGTAACGCCGAGGCCGCCGGGGTGAACGTGACGTTCGAGTTGGCCGACGCCCGCACCCTCACCGGCATCGAGAACCGGTTCGACACCGTCGTGGACTGCGCCTTCTACCACACCTTCGCCGCCGACAACGAGCCGCAATGCGACTACGCGCGAGCATTGCACCGCGCCACCCGCCCCGGGGCGCGGCTGTTCCTGTTCGCTTTCGGTGAGCACACGATCAACGGATTCCGGATGCCACGCGCGATGCCCGCGCGACACTTCGATGAGCTGCTCACCCCGACCGGGTGGCGTCTCGACTACATCGGGCCGACCAGCTACCGCGTGCATTTCAGTGTGGCGGCCTTCGAACAGATGGCGCAGAACAACCCGGCGCTCTCCGATCGCCTCGGGCCGATTGTGGAGCGCTTCCGCGTCATCGAGCCGTGGCTGACCGACGGTATCGCCGAAGCCCCGTTCTGGGAAGTGCACGCCACCCGGCTCGACTGAACCGCCGCGAGAATCGGTGCGCCAGCGGCGGTGGGCTTGCTGAAACTCACCTTTGAGTGCGAAGACCTGGCTGCGGCAGACGCAAACGTGCGGATCGATGTCCCCGGCTGTCTCAGGCCTCGGTCGGCTCCAGGTCCAGACAGACCGAATTGATGCAGTAGCGCTGGTCGGTGGGGGTCGGGTAGCCCTCGCCGACGAACAAGTGGCCCAGGTGGCTGTGGCAGCTCGCGCACAACACCTCGGTGCGGGACATGCCCAGTGAATTATCCGGACGCAGGATCACCGCCTCGGAGGCGGCCGGGTCGAAGAACGACGGCCATCCGCAGTGGGAGGTGAATTTCTCGGTGCTGCGGAACAATTCGGCGCCGCAGGCCCGGCAGCGGTACACCCCTTCGGTTTCGGTCTCGTAGTACTCACCGGTGAAGGGTGGCTCGGTGCCGGCTTGGCGCAACACCGCGTACTCCTGCGGGGTGAGCTTCTCGCGCCACTGGGAATCGGTCAACTCCACAACAGGCTGCGGGTCCGGATCTGCGCTCATGCCTCCACGCTAGCGCGGCGTGCCGGCGCGGGCATCCACTCTCGGTCGATGCCCTCGTCCAGCCGGCCCTCCGCCTTCGCGTCGAGGTAGCGGAAGTACAGCACGCAGAACACCACGATCAGCATCAGCGACCAGCCGTAGGTGATCTTGAGGTATTCGATGGCGCGTCCGGTGGTCGGCCAGTGTCCGAGCAGCCAACGGTCGGCGCTCATGAACCCGTAGATCGCCAACCAGGCCGGCCAGTTGCGCAGCACCGAATTGGGCAGCACCACCGTCATCAGGAACGGGAACAGCATCATCGAGTAGTAGCCCTGGCCCAAGGAGAGCACCAGGAACGACGTCAGCAGCAACACCCCCGAGGAGGTGGCCATCCAGAACAGCGGGTCGCGCTGCCGGTAGTAGCGGTAGAGCAACCACAGCGTGATCACGGCCAGCACCGTTACCGCGAGCCGTAGCACCATGATCAGCCACATGGGCAGGCCGTAATAGACGCCGTTGCCCAGGATGGAGCTGTTGAAGTAGTCGCGGGTGGAGAAGATGTAGGGCAGTGTGCGGGTGTAGAAGCTCATCGGATCGCGCAGCAGCGGGATCGCCGCCAGGTTGAACACCACCGGCACCGCGAACGCGGTGACCAGTGCGCGCCACTGCCGATTGAGCAACGGCAACAACAGCAGTGGACCGAGCAGCGGTTTGACCACCAGGCTCAACCCGATCGCGACCCCGGCCCACCACTGGCTGCGGCGTTTACCGTCGAGCAGCCACCGGAAGAACAACACCTCGGCGAGTAGCACCAACCCGTTGATGTTGGTGAACACCAACGTGTTGGTGACCGCCTCGGTGCAGAACATCGCCGCCAGCAGCGCCGGGGCAGCCACCGAGGAGAGCGTGAAGTTGAACAGTCGCAGCAGGAAATACGCCGCCACCACGATCGCGAGGGTGTTGAAGAAGATGAACCAGTAGCGGGAGGCGTCGACCGGCAGATAGCCGAACGGGGCCATCAGCAAGGTCCCGCCCGGCGGGTACAGGTAGTGCGGGTCGACGAAGTCGAAGTTCTCGCCGTAGACGGGATTGCCGAGTTTGAAGTTGACCACCGCGGTGTAGACCGGGCCGAAGTCGTCGGTGATGTAGCCATTGGTGGCCAGCACATAGCTGCGGTGAATGACGAACAGCAGTGCCAGCGGCCACAGGATGGCCCGCAGGACCGACGCGGTGTCAGGCGCGGTGGTGGTACGGAAAGCGCGCGCCGAGGACGCGCTCAATTCGCGCAGGCCGGAACGGATCGAGTCAGCCACGAGCGAACCTTATACCGAAGCCGTGCGGTGAGCGCTCATGCGGGGCAGAACGTGTCGCTGTCGGGCAGGGTGCCGTCGGTCAGGTACGCGATCACCGGGGGCACCGCGCAGGGGGAGTACACCGAGGCGCCGTGCCCGACGCCCTGCCACATCACGCGCTTGCTCGCCGCCCCGCCGTTGAGCACCGTCGCTGCGGTGGCCGCCATACCGGCGCCGACGATGGGGTCGCTCTTCTGCACGCCCAGCAGCAGCACATCGGGGTCGAGGTCGGCGGGCGGTTCCACCGGCGAACTCGACGGCCACGCCAGGCACGGCACCATGTCCAGCGCGGCCACCGCCCCGAACTGCGGATACTGCTTGCCCCAGGCGACCACCAACTCGCGGACCCGATTGGGGGTGGGACGGTTGAGTGAATCGCTGCACACGCTGATGTACTGGCCGTCGGTGCCGCGCAGCGACTCGGATCGCTCGATCAACGCTTTGAGCCCACCGGCGTCACCGTCGCGGGCAGCGGCCAGGATGTCGGCCAGTGCCAGGGTGCTGGCCGCGGGATCGGCGCTGGGATAGCCCAGCGCGGTGATGATGGCGTGGGCGACGGCGGAGACCGCGGCGCCGCCGGGCCCGCGTCCGGCCCGCGCATCGGCCAGCAGGGCGTCGACCGCGCCCTTGGGATTGGGGCCCAGCGCACAGTTCATCGCGACGCACTGCGCGGCGAAGGCGTCCAGCGCGGCCTGGGCGCCCACGACACGCTGCTCGGCGGCGGCCTCGGCATTGACCCCCAACGTGATCGGGGAGTCCAGGACCAGCCGTGCCACCTTGTTGGGATGTGAGGCCGCGTAGGCCAGGGCGACCTGGGCGCCGTTGCCGATACCCAGCAGCGCAAGACCGGGCACGTCCCAACGGCTGCGCAGAACCTCGAGGTCCTCCGCGGCGTGGGCATTGTCGTAGGCGATACCGCCTTGGGGCACCGCGTCGGTGCAGTTGTTGGCCGCGGTGATCGCGATCTTGTTCAGATTCGCCACCTGGTCATCGCCCGGCTCGAACTGGGCTTGATCGGCCATCGCGCGACGGTCGAAGGAGTCGCGGCACACCGCCGCGCTGGACAGGCCGATTCCACGGCGATCCACGGCCACCACCGGGCGGTTGTCGACCAGGTCGGCGCCGGTGCGCGCGGTCCATACCGCCAACTGGTGCGACGACGGTATGTCGGTGCCGGTCGTCAGCACCAGAGGGGCGGCGTCTTCGGGAGTCTTGTCCGAGCGTGCTCGCACCGCGCCGACGGTGATTTTGGCCGAGGAGCCGTTGAGGGGGTCCAGGTCGGCGTCGAAGGTGGCGCACTCCAAGGTGATTCCCGCGGCGGGGGGGATGGCGGCGTCGTCGAAAACCCGGGTGGTGCAGTCCCGCCACATTAGATCTTGGCTCGGGGCCGCCAGTTCCGGAGGCGGCGGTGGGGTCTCGCTGGTGGTGACCTCGCCCTGTGGGTGCACGTCGGAGTCGGCGAATCGGGGATCGGCACCGGGGGTCACCGGTGCGCATCCGGCGACCACGGTGGCGGCGATCAGGAGGCTCACGCCGGTGCCTGCTCCGCGGGCTGCCGGTGCCGAGTGTCGGGAGCGCCGAATCATGCCGACCACACTAGCGAGTGGCGTGGGTGGCGCCGGGGCGGCAGGCCGGGCCTAGCCGTCCGGGCCGTCACTGTTCTGGTCGTCGTGGCGCAGATAGCGGGTGTAGAGGTAGCCCGCCGGGTCGGTGAGCAGATGCGCACAGCGCATCGCCACCCGCCCGCCGAGCGGGCCGGTGGTGATACGTCGGGCCTGGCCGCCGACCATCATCGGCGCCACCGTCAGACAGAGCTCGTCGAGCAGGCCGCGCTGCAGCAGCGTGCCGTGCAGGGTGGGGCCGCCCTCGGTGAGCACCCGTCGCAGGTCGCGCTCGGCCAACAGCCCCAATGCGGTGTCGAGATCGACCGCGTCGGGGTCGTGGCCCGAGCAGTCGAGGACCTCGGCGCTGTCGCCCAGCCGATCGGCGGTGGCGGGCACCGAGGTGGTGCAGGTCAGCACCAGCGGAGTCACCTCGGAGTCGCCGAACACCCGCATCGTGGTGTCCAGTCGTCCCGAGCGGGTCACCAACGCCACCGGCGGCACCTCGAGCTGCCCGCGCTGGCTACGGTCCTGGCGGGTCGTGGCATCCAGATGCACGCCACCGTAGTTCTCTGCCCGTGCTGTGCCCGCGCCCACGATGACCACGTCGGCCAACTCGCGCAGCTTCGCGAACAGGTAGCGGTCACCGGGGCCGCCCAGTCCGCCGGAGCGTCCGTCGGCGGTGGCGGCGCCGTCGAGACTGGCGACGAAGTTCGATCGCACCCACGAGCGTTCGATCGCCTCGGGGTAGGCGTACAGCTGGGCCAACCGGTCGTCGTGAACCGGCTCGCCGTCGCCGGCAAGTGTGAATTGCGTCCCAGCGCCGCTCTCGGCCATGACTCTCATTGCAGCACGTCGCTACAGTGCCTGCATGCACGACCCCGCGCCCGCCGACGCCGGCCCCGACGTCGCCCACCTGGTTGACCGCCATCCCACCGTCTCCCCGGAGCGGCTGATCGGTCAGTTGGTGCCGCCGCCGACGTTCACCGACGTCAGCTTCTCCAGCTACGTTCCCGACCCGGCCGAGCCCAGCCAGGCCGAGGCGGTGATCGCGTGCGCCCACTTCTGCGAGGAGGCAGCGCAGCGCCGTGCCGGCCGGCGCCGGCTGTTCGGCAAACGGGAGGTGCTGCCCGGCGTGGGGCTCTACCTCGACGGGGGCTTCGGGGTCGGCAAAACACACCTGCTGGCGTCGACCTACTTCGCGTTGGCCGCCGCCGACGGCAGCGCGGCCGCCTACGCGACGTTCGGGGAGCTGACCCAGTTGGCCGGGGTGTTCGGGTTCGTCGAATGTATCGACCTGCTGGCCGACTACACCGTGGTCTGCATCGACGAGTTCGAACTCGACGACCCGGGCAACACCACGCTGATCTCCCGGATGCTGTCCCAACTGGTCGAGCGCGGCGTGTCGGTGGCCGCAACCTCCAATACGTTGCCTGAGCAGCTCGGGGAGGGCCGCTTCGCGGCGCAAGATTTTCTTCGCGAGATCAACACGCTGGCACAGATTTTCACCACCGTGCGGATCGAGGGCCCCGACTACCGGCAGCGGGGATTGCCGGCGGCGCCGGAACCGCTGAGCACCGAGGCGGTGACCGCCCGAGCCGCTGACGTCCACGGCGCGACCCTCGATGATTTCGACGCTCTCTGCGACCACCTGGCGACCATGCACCCGTCGCGGTACGTGAGCCTGATCGACGGGGTGAGCACCGTCTGCCTCACCGGCGTCCATGGCCTCGATGACCAGAACGTGGCGCTGCGGCTCGTCGCGTTGATCGACCGGCTTTATGACGCCGGGGTGCCGGTGGCCTCCTCCGGCTCGAAGGTTGACACCATCTTCAGCGAGGAGATGCTCGCCGGCGGATACCGCAAGAAGTACCTGCGGGCCACGTCCCGGCTGATGGCGTTGAGTTCCGCTACTGCCTGAAGGGCCCCGGCTACCGCCTAAAGCTCAGCGTCGTCGGTTACAGGTTCCACTGGGCGAGGTGCTCGCCGTTGACGGTGTCGCGCGCCACCACGACGATGACGTTCTGGCGGTAGACATGCCAGTACACGCCGCCGGTGACCGTCGCCCCGGCCGGAGCATTGGTCAGCAGCGTCTCCAACTGGTCGGGGGCGTCGGTGTGTTTGGAGACGTAGGCGTCGGCGCCGGGGGCGATCCCGTTGAACGTCAGTCGGGTCGCGGCCGCGTAGGGGGTCGGGGTCTGCACGATGTGCACGGTCACCCCGGCGCGCCACGGCCCGCCGGCCTCCCGGTATCCCGGGTGCCCGGTCCAGGTCCAGCCCGGCGGCACGGCGGTGGGCGCCACGTCGTGCACGGTCACTTCGGCGATGATGCCGTTCTCGGTCTCGATACGCAGGGTGTCGCCGAGTCGGCCGATCGGTGCGTCACCGACCGCGGCCGCGGGGACCGCCGCGGCGAGAGCCGCCGTGATGAGCAGCCCGACGATCAGCGCGAGCGTGCGACGCATGATGCCTCCCGTTTATCCGTTATCCGTCGCATGATGGCACACCGCACCGGCGGTGCGGCGCTGAACCGGTGCCCGACGTCGCGCTGAGGTCACGCGCCGAGAGCGTTGAGCACCGCGCTCACCCAGTCGACCACCGAGCTCAGACCCAGCTGCCCGGCGAGAGCCCCGAGGTCGAGCCCCGGCGAGGACGTCGCGCCGAACCAGGCGGCCAGCAACTCCCACAGCGAACTCGGTGCGCCCTCGAGCATGCCCGTGTTGATCGCCGCGTTCACCAGGGTGGTCAGCGCGGGGCTGCTGATCGGGTCGGCCAGTTGGTAGGTCGCCGGATCCATCAGGTCGTCGACGAAGTCGCTCACCCCCTGCCAGGCGCCGCGCAGCAGCGCCTCGGGCAGATCGGCCCACGAGCACCCGTCCACGCAGTGCAACGCGGTGGGAAACAGTCCGATGGTGCTGGCCACATCGGCCGGCCCGGGGTTCCAGCCGTCGGTGATGCTGCCGTAGCCGAGGTTGACCAGGATCCGCAGGTCCGGCTCCAGCAGGTCCGCCAGCGGGTTCCCGGCCACCGGCAGCAGCCGCAGCGGGTCGAGCAGCGGGAGGCTGTCGGCACGGATCATGTAGTAGTCGGTGAGATCACCGACGGTGTCGAGTTGCACGACGGTGGCGGGATTGACGGCCCCGGGCCCCGACCACAGGTCGTTCGCGTCGAATCCCAGGTATTTGAGGTGCTGGGTGAACAGGCCGACCAGTGCGTTCGCCGTGGACAGCGGGTTGAGCGGGTAGCGCGGGAAGTCCGCATAGCCGTCGTATTCGAGGGTGAACACGTCGGTGGGGTAGAGCGCCGGGGTCGGGTTGCCCAGCGTCATCTCGAACAGCTGTGACACGTCGCGGATGAGCGGCAGGTCGAAGCTGGTCAGCATCCCGCCGTTGGGGTTGGCGGAGTTGCCGACCAGCACGAAATGCACCAGATCCGAGTCCACATTGTCGGCGGCGAGTTGGTTCATCGTCAGCGTGGACAGCGCCGAGCTCTGCGAATAGCCGAACACGTACACCGGATCACCGGCGCTGGCGGTCGCGAGGTTGGCGTGGATGGCCTCGGTGAGCAGCCGCGCCCCCTCGGCCATCGACCAGTCCGGGTGCTGGCCCATCAACTCGGGGGTGTACAGCGGTTGCGCGGTGCCGCCGAACCCCAGCGGATCGAGGTAGATCCGGGCGGCGCTGTCCACCCAGCCCGCGCTGGGGTTGGGCACCCCGCTGCCGCCCATCACCAGCGCAGGCGGCAGTGTCGGGGCGTTGACCTCGGCGTCGGCATCGGTGAGCTGCACCGCCCACAGGTCGATAGTCAGCAGGCCCGACGACGGCGGCGCGGCGACCAGCAGACCGGCCGCCAGGGCCACGGCGCCCAGCGCAGCGGCACCGCGACGAGCACCCGCGACCGATGCCGGCCCGACCAAGGGTCGTCGGAGCCGAGTCCGTCCGCCGGCAGGATGGGGTGCCGCACGCATCCCGTTATTGTTTATTGCGTTAATTGGATGAGCAAGAGCGGAGTTCACTTCAGCCAAAACTGACCGCGGTGAGGGCATCGGGCGTAGCGTGCGGCCGCTAACGGTCTGCCGATTGCAGCGGCGGAGTCCGAGTCATTGTCGGTGCCTACTGCAAGTGTTGGCTCTGCACGTATCAGCAGGAGGCCACGGTGGATCGCCACACAGTGAAAAAATGGCTAAAGCGGCTGGCCGTCGGGATGGCGGTGACCGTCGGGTTTTTGCTTGTGGTGGGCGTGATCGTCGATCACGGCGACACGAGCAACGAGGTCAAAACCGGTGGCTATCGGATACCCGACGACCCAGCGGAGGGCATCCGCACAAGTGGCGTTCTCATCGAGCCCGATCCGATGCTGGAAATTCTCGACAGTATCGAAGTCAAGGGGCGAGCTCCGAAAACCGGCTACCGCCGGAGCAACTTCGGTCGACCATGGACGGATCGGGTCGATGTCGAGTTCGGCCACAATGGCTGCAGCACACGCGACGACATCCTGCGTCGGGATCTTCACGACGTGACGCTGGACAACAAGGGTTGTCGGGTGATGTCGGGCGTCCTGCACGACCCGTACACCGACAGAGATATCGCAGTGGACCGTGGTGAGGGCACCGCGATCCTCATCCAAGTTGACCACGTCGTTCCACTGAAGGACGCCTGGCAGAAGGGTGCGCAGAACTGGGACGAAGCCAAGCGCACTCAATTTGCCAATGATCCGCTGAACCTTCTGGCTGTCGGCCATCAGGTTAATAAGGCGAAACGCGATGCCGATATAGCGACGTGGCTTCCGCCGAATCGCGGCTTCTGGTGTGAATATGTTTCCCGGGTCGTTGAGATCAAGGCCCGGTACGGGGTATGGATGACCCAGGCTGAGCATGACAAAGCAACCGACATCCTCAACGATTGCGCTGTGTCTGGGAACTGACCCCTACGCGGCCCGTGGCCGCGACAGTTGCCGACTAGGCCAGCGATGGTGAGGTCGGCGGCCCGGCTCGGCTGCCCGCCGACCTGACGAGTGGGTCTGCCGGCAGTTGTCGCGGCGCGTTTGCGGGCGAACTAGGTCAAACGTGGTGCGCGATACTGGGATTGAATTTGCCATTCTCGACGGTTGTCGGTCTGGTGTCTGACCAGCGCGGAAAGCCTCTGAGCTGGCGACATAGTGAACAGTATCGCGGGATTGATGCGGAGTCAAGCGGAACTAGATGTAAGCTATTGGGCACAACATTGGGCACGAAATGACCGGCAGGAGTCAGTATCGTGGCGCGCCGAGCCAAGCGTGAGTTCGCCAGCATCCGGCAGTTGCCGTCGAAAAGATGGCAGGTGCGCTATACCGGGCCGGATGGCGTCAGGCACCGGGCGCCCAAGACATTCCAGTACAAGACCGACGCCGATGCGTTCGTGGCCGCGATGCGGAAGGCGATCTACAGGGAGACCTGGACCGAGGACGACGACCGCGAGCAGATCACCTTCGCCGACTACTCGACCAGATGGCTCGATGGCCGACAGGTGGCGGGCAGGCCGATCAAGACCCGAACGCGGGAGCACTACCGTCAACTACTCGACGACCATCTGGTGCCTGCGTTCGGCGACCGTCAGATCGCATCTATCCGCCCCAAGGACGTGCGCGCCTGGTATGCCGACACCCTGGCCGACCGGCCTACGTTACGTAGCCACGCCTATTCGTTACTCCGCACCATCATGGGCAGTGCGGTCACCGATGAGCTGATCGACAACAACCCATGCAGGATTACCGGCGCGGGCCGCGCCAAGCGGGTCCACAAGATCCGGCCCGCCAGCGTCGAGGAACTGGCGGTGGTCACTGAAGCCATGCCCGAGCGACTACGCCTCATGGTCACGCTGGCGTCATGGACCGCGCTGCGGTTCGGCGAGACCGTCGAGCTGCGCCGCGCCGACATCGACTTATCCGATGAGGTAATCCGCATCCGACGGGCTGCGGTGCGAACCAACGGCGGCACCTACGAGGTCAGCACCCCGAAGTCTGATGCCGGCGTTCGCGATGTCGCGATACCACCGCACATTGTTCCGCAGATCGAAGATCACCTTCGGCGGTTCGTCGGGACGCGCAGGGACTCGCTGATCTTTCCCGCCGCGAATGGTGGACATATGCAGCCATCGACCCTTTATCGCCATTGGTACAAGGCACGATCAGCAGCGTCACGTGACGATTTGCGCTGGCATGACCTGCGCCACTCAGGAGCGGTACTAGCCGCTGCCACCGGGGCGAGTCTCGCCGAATTAATGGCGCGCCTTGGCCATTCGACCCCTCAGGCTGCCATGCGATATCAGCACGCGGCGCAGGGGAGGGACCGTGAGATTGCGGCGTTGCTGTCAAAGATCGCCGCGAACGGTGGGGATGCGCCGTAGCTGAACTATGCGGCATCCGTCGGCGGATTGCGGTATAGTTACCACGCTTACCCGAATAGGCTGGCCCCGAAGGTCGCTGAAAGGGGCGGGATAGCTCCCGCGCGCGGCCCCGGATGGCTGAGCGTCGAGCGGCGATTCGCGATTTTCTCGCAGCGCGGAGGAATGCGAACGCCCTGTGCTCTCCGCGCTTTTGTCCTCCGAGGATTTCTATGTCGACTACTACGACATTTCATGCACGCCACTATGTGACGATCACACAGGCCGCCAAATATCTCGGCGTCACAACCCGGTGCATCCGGCAGATGGTCGCCGATGGCCGGTTGACCGCATATCGGAATGGGCCGCGCCTCGTTCGGATCGACCTGAACGATATCGACGCCGCGATGCAGCCGTTCGGCGGTGGTGCGAAATGAGCCCCCCGAAAAATGTGGACGGCCCCGCCGTCACCAGCAGAGCCGCCGCACATCACCGTGCTCTTGATTCTACCAGCAGCGTGCTTGCGTCGCAGCCGCTGAGTCACGGTGATGCACAACGCCTCGACAACCGTATCCGGCTGTTGACCAACACCATCGCCGACAACGTGGAGAAGTTGTACAACTTGGTGGAGCAGGCCAAGGCGGGGCAGATTCACCTCGTCCTCGGCTACCGGTCCTGGACTGACTACGTCGCCGACGCGCTCACGGTGACCACCCGACTGGACCGGCCCCAGCGCCGGGAGCTGGTCGGGTATCTGTCCGGCGAGGGGATGTCTCAGCGGGTAATCGCCGATGTTGTCGGCGCCGACCGTAAGACTGTCCGGTCCGATCTGGCCCAGGTGGGGGAAATTGGACCACCTGACGATGAAGACGATGTTGATCCCCAGGACATCTGCGCCGGGCTCGAGGGACTAGCCGCGGATGGCCTACTCCACCCGGACGACGCTGAACGGTTCGCGCCGAAGCCCGTGGAACCGGTGGTCACCGGTCGCGACGGTAAGCACTATCCCGCGACACCACCGGCACCTGTTAAGCCGCACCGCCGACCGATCACCAAGGCGTTCTGGTGCGGCAAGTTCGATCTCCAGAAGGTGGTGTACCGGCTCGGGCGCCTCGTCGACGACGACCGGTTCAGCGGCAACCGCGAGACCATCGCCTCGGTCAACATCGCGGACCTGACCCGGTACCGCGACGAACTCAACCGGGTGATCGACGCGCTCGGGGGTGATCGCTGATGAACGCCCTCGAATCGAAACAGGTGTGCTGGACAGCCGTCCTTGAGTTCGTCCAGCGCCGAGGTGTCGACCCCACCAGTGTGCTGACCGCCGGCACGCAGCGGTGGGCTGACCTCGATGACAACGATCCCGACAAGCTCGGTGCGGTCCTGGCAGCCGGCGTCCATCACGCCTTGAGACAGGACTCAGCACAGGCTGCACGCGCCGAGGCGAGTCACGCGATCAGCGCATCGGCTGACTGGCGACAAGTCTCCAGCGAGATCCGGCAGCGCACCGACGCCCGAAGAAGTGGCGCCCGCATAGAACGCCGGGAGGTGGTCTGATGAGCATCCCCTACGGCACTGACTATCCCGACGAACCGTGGTTTGACCCACATGCCGCCGAGGACCGGGAAAAGACCCTGACGGACGCGCACAACACGTTTCGGCGCTGGCTCGGTGACGATTACGACACCGACGCATTGAACGCCGTGCTGGCGACCGCAGCGGTGGAACGTCTCGATGGTGACCCGTTGTGGCTGCTGCTCATCAGCGGCAGTGGCAACGCGAAAACCGAGACCGTGCAAGCCCTCGACGGCATCGGCGCGCTTATCACCTCCACGATCGCATCCGAGGGCGCGCTGTTGTCGGCATCGCCGAAGCGGGAGCGCGCCAAGAACGCCACTGGTGGATTGTTGCGCAAGCTGGAGCCGCGCGGGGTGATGGTCATCAAGGACGTGACCTCCATCCTGTCGATGTCCGGCGAAGCGCGCACACAGGTGCTCGGCGCACTGCGTGAGGTTTACGACGGTCGGTGGTCGCGCAACGTCGGCACGGACGGCGGCCTAACGCTCGACTGGTCGGGACGCATCGCAGTTATCGGCGCTGTCACCACCGCCTGGGACAAAGCGCACGCTGCGATCGCCTCGATGGGTGACCGGTTCGTTCTGGTCCGCATGGACTCCACGGCTGGCCGGCAGGCAGCGGGCCGGAAGGCGATCGGCAACACCGGCTCGGAGGTTGCGATGCGTCGAGACCTTTCGGAAGCCGCTGCCGCCGTCATTGACGGCCTGGACCCGGCGCCGATAGTCGTCACCGATGCCGAGACCGATGTCCTACTCGCCGCTGCCGATCTGGTCACCCTGTCGCGCACCGGAGTCGAGTATGACTACCGCGGTGACGTGATCGACGCTCACGCGCCGGAAATGCCGACCCGGTTCGCCAAGCAGCTCGCGCAGATCGTTCGCGGCGGCGTCTCCATCGGCATGGACCGCCACGATGCGCTCCGCCTCGCTATCCGCTGCGCGCGCGACTCCATGCCACCGTTGCGGCTCGCCATCATCGACTACCTGGCTACGCAACCGCACAGCTCCACCGCAGACGTGCGCAAGGCACTCGACAAGCCCCGCAACACCGTCGATAGACAGCTCCAGGCGCTCCACATGCTGGGAGTCGTCAACTGCAATGAGGAGGAAATCACCTGGGGCGGACGGGAGGCAACCCGGTGGTATTACCGCCTGGCCGATGAAATCGAACCGACCGCGCTCGACCCTAAATCAGTTCCAGAAATAGCGGTACCCACCCCTAGCCCCCATAGAAGAGGGGGAGATGAGGCAACACCCCTAGGCATACCTACCGCGATTTCTGGCACCGATTCCGATGAGCAATCCGACCCGCCCGAGGATTGCTCAGACTGCGGCATCA
This sequence comes from Mycolicibacillus koreensis, assembly GCF_002104795.1. GTDB lineage: Bacteria > Actinomycetota > Actinomycetes > Mycobacteriales > Mycobacteriaceae > Mycobacterium > Mycobacterium koreense. The sequence continues at coordinate 12,274 of NZ_NCXO01000004.1, read as the reverse complement.
ACCCCGCTGTTGTCGGCTCACGGTGCCGGGGTTGCGACGAGATCAACGAGGTGATGCTGGAGGCGGTTCAATGACCGCCCCCGCGATGTTCGCCGACATCCTCTACCGCAGCGGTAAGGCGCCTTGGGATCTCGGCGCCCCCCAGCCCGCAGTTGCCGCCCTGATCGCCCACGGCGCCGTCCAGGGCCGGGTTCTCGATGCGGGCTGCGGGACGGGTCACCACGCCGTCGCACTCGCCCGCGCCGGCTGCGATGTCGTCGGCATCGACGGGTCACCAACCGCGGTTCGTCGTGCGCGCCTCAATGCCCGAGCCGCCGGGGTCGAGGTGGAGTTCCGGTGTGGCGATGTTGTCGAGGAATTGTGCAACGCGTTGCACAGTTTCGATGCGGTCCTCGACAGCAAGTGCTTCGACAACTTGCCGTCCACAGCAGACCGTCGCCGGTATGCCGCTGCGTTGCATCACGTGATGAAACCGGGCGGTCTGCTCTACATGCTGAACTTCGCCCGCGGCGATTCGGTCGATGGTGTCCGTTGACATCCGACGTTGGGTATTGCCGCCGCATCTGGGGTATCGGCGTGTCTTTGTCAATCTATTTGAGGCACGGCCGGTACCGTTGTTTGGTGCGCACGTCGCCGGCAGCGCTGTGGCCCCGGGTCAGCGGTGGAGTTGAGCTTGAACTCAACTCCACCGGAGGTTACACGCGCTTGCCGCTAGCCGAGTGCGCCGCGGTGGCCTTTGATTTGGACTGCTCACCTATCCGCGGATTCCCGTCGTTTCGTGGACAGAGCAATTATCCAGGGCTGTGGTGGTTTTCGAAGACTCGTGAGCACATCGGCTATGAGTCATGGGTGGAGCGCGACCATTTGATGGCGTTGGATGCCGATCCCGCGGTCATTGGCGTTGCTTCGCAGCCGTTCCGACTGCATTGGGGTGATGGCAGGCACCACGTGCCAGACTACTTCGTACGTTTGTCCGACGGATCCGCGAGGGTTCTCGACGTGCGCAGCGATAACCGAATATCGGAAGCTGATGCTGAGTTATTCGATCGATCGGATCAGGCGTGCCGTTCGCTCGGATGGACCTATCGGCGTGTCGGCGAGGCAGATCCGGTGGTGACGGCGAACCTGCGGTGGCTGTCCGGGTATCGACATCCACGGGTTTACCGCCCGGCGGTCGCCGCGGCGTTGCAAGCGGCCTTCGACGCGGCGCGACCACTGATGGCCGGTGTGAGATCGGTCGGCGAAGCGATCATGGTGCTGCCGGTGCTGTTCCACCTGTTGTGGCATGGACAGCTGGGCGTGGACCTTTGCGGGGCCGTCTTGGCCGAGGATTCGATCGTCGGCCCTGCTTTGTCGCGATGACGGGTATGCGTTCAGGCGTCATCCGTGAAGGCGATGAAATCCGTTTATCCGATGGAGTGTTCACGATTGCCACACTTTCCGGTGGCGCGGCCAGGCTGACTGATGCGGTCGGCGGGCAGTCGGTGGTACCCCTGTCTCGGCTGCTGGGTGACCCGACGTTGGAGTTGGTGTCGGGGTCGCGGCCCGCGCTGTGCTCTGAGGAAGCCTTGGCCGGTGTGCCGGAGGCTGCAGCTGAGCGTGCCCGCTGGTGGGAGCGGCACTTGATCGAGGTGTTGACGGGTCGGCGGGTTGACGCCGAGGCAGGGAGGCGGCCGCGACCCGAGTTCGATCCGGCGTCGTGTTCGCTGCGGCAGCGCGAGCTGGCGAAGCTCGCCGAGCTGCAGTCGGCCGGCCACGAGATCAGCTTGAACACGTTGCAGCGGCAACGCTATGCCTACGAACGAGACGGCCTGTTGGGCGTTGTCGATCGTCGTCACATTCCCCGCCGGCCAGTGTTTGGCCGGGTTGACGAGCGGCTGGTGGACGCGCTGCGGCAAGCCATCGATGAGGAGACCGACCTGTCGACCGGGACGGTGAGTCGCTTGCAGCGGCGAGTGACAAAATCGTTGGTGGCTCAATACGGCGCGCAGGACGCTCCGGCGCTGCCCTCGCAGCGCACTTTCTATCGCCTGGTGAAGAGGTTGTCGGCGGGCCGGCACACGTTCGGCTCGGCACGCACCCGCCGTTCGCTGGCCAAACAGCCAGATGGCCCGTTCGGTGTGCTGACGGTGGCACGGCCCGGTGAGATGGTCGAGATTGATTCGACTCCACTGGATGTGCGGGTGGTCCTCGATGACGGCACGGTGGACCGGGTCGAGCTGACCGGCATGGTTGACGACGCGACCCGCTCGATTCCGGCCGCGGTGTTGCGGCCCACGACCAAAGGGGTCGACGCGGCGCTGCTGCTGGCCCGGGCGTTGACGCCGGAGTCGATGCGGCCGGGGTGGTCGGATGCGCTGCGAATGTCGCGATCGGTGCTGCCGCATCGCTGTTTGACCGGCGTGGATCAGCGGTTGGCTGATGCGGCCGCCCGGCCGGTGATCGCCCCGGAGACCGTCGTGTGCGACCACGGGAAGGCATATCTGTCGCAAACGTTTCGGCAAGCGTGTTGCACGCTGGGGATCAACCTGCAGCCCGCCCATCCGGATACGCCGACCGACAAACCCAAGATCGAGCGGACGCTGCAGTCGGTGGCCACCTTGTTCGCCCAGCATGTCGCCGGATATGTCGGCTCCAGCGTCGAGCGGCGCGGCAAGAACGCCGAACAGGATGCGGTGTGGTCGATCGTGGAGCTGCAGGCACTGCTGGACGAGTGGATCGTCGCGGTGTGGCAGAACCGGCCCCACGACGGGCTGCGTGACCCCGTCACGCCGGGCAAGGCGCTGACGCCGAACGAGAAGTACGCCGCATTGGTTGAAGTCACCGGCTATGTTCCGGTCCCGCTGTCGGCCGACGATTACATCGAGTTGCTGCCGCCGTGCTGGCGGCGCATCAATTCCTACGGGATTCGGGTCAACAACCGCACCTACGACGCCAAGGCGCTCAACCCCTACCGCCGCCAGCACTCGGGGGTGGAATCCAAGAAGGGCCGGTGGGAAGTGCACTACGACCCCTACGACGTGTCGCGGATCTGGGTGCGCAACCATCACGACGAGGGCTGGCTGGCCGTGACCTGGACGCATTTGCGCACCCGCCCGGCGCCGTTCGGCGAATCGGTATGGCAGCACGCACGCACCGTGCTGGCCCAACGCGGGTGCGATCAGGCGACCGAATCCGAGATCGCCCGCGCGGCCGATGAACTGCTTGACCGGGCCGCGCAAGGCCCCGCATCCTCCGCACAGGAATCGAAGGATCGCCGGGTGGCGGGTCGAACGCGAGCGACCGCGGCGCCGGCGTGGCCCCGCCCGGACGCCGCCGAACCCTTCGCCGAGGCGGACCCGCCGCCAGGCGGTGATGAGGACGCCGAGGACACCGAGATAGCGCAGGTCATTCCACTTCCGGTGTTCGATGCACGCAAGGAGGCTGAGTCGTGGCGGTTGTGAACACGTTTGCCCCGGTGAGTCAACTCGAGGACCGGCGCCAACCCACTACCACGCTGGAGGGTTGGCGCCGTTTCGTTGATGCGGATCCGCCCGAGTGCACCCTGTTGCCCGATGCGCAGTGGAGCGCCCTGTCGGAGACCGAGCGGACCAATTACAACGAAGCCCGGGTAGCGCATCACAGTGAACTGGTCGTGGTCACCACATCGGCGATCCAGCGCATCACCAACGAGGGTCGGCTGCTGACCCTGCTCAACCAACGCGAGATCGGCGCCCGGCGCGGGCTGATCATTTCCGGGGCAGCCGCAACCGGGAAGACTACCGCGGTCAAACAACTCGGCCGGTTTCACGAACTGCGTATCCGGACACGATTCGCCGACAAGTCCCGGATCCCGGTGGTGTATGTGACCGCACCGCCGAAAGGCTCGCCACGCAAACTCGCGATGGAGTTCGCACGATTTCTGGGCCTTCCGCCGATGCAACCGCGGGTGAATGTCACTGACATCGCCGACGCCGTCTGTCAGGTCCTCATCGACACCCGCACCGACATCGTGATCGTCGACGAGATCCACAACCTCAACCTCGATACCCGCGCCGGCGAGGAACTTTCCGATCACCTGAAGTACTTCACCGAACACCTGCCCGCCACCTTCATCTACGCCGGCATCGACGTCGAACGCTCCGGTGTCTTCACCGGCACCCGCGGACGACAGCTCGCCGGCCGATGCGGTGTGATCAACACCGGCCCGTTTCCTTTCGCCGGTGAATGGAAGTCGCTGGTGGCCGCGATGGAAGGCACCCTACGCCTGCACGGTCACACCGCGGGAACGCTTGTCGCCGAGGCCAAGTACCTGCACCAACGCACCGGCGGCATGATCGGAAGCCTGGCGCACCTGATCCGTTCGGCGGCTATCCGTAGCATGCTCGATGAAACCGAGAGTGTTACCAAAGATCTGATGGACACGGTGCTAATCGACTACGCGGCCCAAACATCGGCACAGCGTCATGCCAGCTGAGATAGCTACCCGACCGACATGGCCTCGGGGCCCTGCCATGCGATTGCCCCGAACTGTCACACCGTTTCACGCCGAGACGGTCCAGTCCTACCTTGATCGCCTCGCGCACGCCAACCACCTAGACCCCAGACAGCTGCGCCGCTACCTGGCCGACGGTCCAGCGATTTGTTGTCCCCGGCCGGACTGGCTGGCAAACGTCAGCAACCACCCATTGGTCACTCTGCAGACCCGGCTAATAGGGTTGGTCGGCCGCGACCGCGACACCACCCGACAACGCCGCCACGCCCGACCCGCGTGCCGGCTGTGCATGACACGCCGCGGTGTCTACGAGCCCGTCTACTGCTGGTTCCCCGACCACGCCACCGTCTGCCACCGGCACCGTCGCTGGATCGGTCCGGGCACCCACACCCTCGACGATCAACGCGATTTGCGCTGCGCGCCTGCCGTGATCGCCGCCGCTCAGCGCCATGCGCGCCTGTATCACCGTCACAACGACATGCTGGACTTCGCGGTTAGGGACGCCACTCGGATCCACCGCCGGTGGTCGGGCTGGACAAGCCGGTTCACACTGTCGCCCGCGAACGCCGACATCGACGCCTACATCGCTACGTACCCCGATTTGATCGCGTTGGCCGGAATCTTGGCGGATGCTCGTCGCCAGATTTGGAACACCGCGGTAGCAACACCGGCCCGAGCCCACGCCGTCGATGCGGTCTACGCCAGCGTTGGCCGCCAATTTCCCCAACACCGTGACCAGAACCAGCCCATCGAACACTGGATCGACGATCAGCAACTCAGTGCCCCACGCATTAGCAGGCCCGGTTCCCAAGGCAGGGAACAAGCCCGCAGCGTTGAGTAACCCGTCCGGGCCGGTGAGTGCCACCCCGGCATCTCGGGCCTGGCGCACCAGTTCGCGGGCGACTTCCAGCTCGTCGACCTCACGATTTTGGGGGCTTCGATCGCGGCGGTAGCGGCCTGTTCTTCACTGTTCTGCGATGGCTCCACAGCCACGACAGCCTCGGTCATTCTGGCGACCTTTCCGCCCCCGACACACCGGGGTCCGTCAGGCCACTTACACCGTTACCGCGACAGTCCCCGCACGTCAGCCACGGCCAGCGCGGGTGTCCGTTCTCGTTTGACCTGAGGCACTATTTGCTGCCTGACCTGCGGTGAAAATATCGCCGGCCGGTGTGGTTGCGGGTTCGCTGTCGTTGTGACGGTGGGCGGCGAGGAAGTCGTCGACGATGCGTGTGCAGTCGTGGGCAGCCATGGTGCGCAGGCCGGTCATTCGCGCGAAGGCGAATGGCCCGATGAGTTGGCACAGTACGAGTTCGACGTCGACGTCGCCGAGTTCGGCGCGGGCTTCGGCGCTTTGCAGGATGGCGTCGAAGGGTTGTCGGTATTGGTCAATGACTCGTGCGCGTAGCGCCCTGGGGGCGTGCTCACCGCTGGCGTGATCGGTGGTTGCGGTGGGGCCCAGGGCGAGCCAGGCCAGCGCGGTGACGTGCAGCGGAGCGTCGGCGAATAAGGCGGCCTGGCGGGTGAGCAGTTCGATGAGCCGTTCGCGCAGCGTTCCACTGGCCGGTGCGGGCGGGGTGACTTGAGGTAGCAGCCGCTCGAAGGTCGCTGCGAGCAACTGCGACGAGTTGTTGAAATGGCGGTAGAGGGTGGTGCGAGCCACCTTGGAGGCTTTGGTGACCGCATCGATGGTGACGGCCTCAATGCCGCCGCTGGTGAGCAGTGCGGCCGCTGCGTCCAGTAGGCGATTGCGGGATCGGATCCGGCGGGGGTCGATGTCGTCATCGTCATTGCCGTCGTCGTGGCCGAACTCCAGCCGGCTGCTCACCCTCGCTCACCTCGCTGCTTCCGCGTTTTCGGCCGGCGTTGCGCGCTTAGGCCGACGGTTATGGCACTAACGGTAGCGCAGCGAAACGGTTCGTAGTGGGAGCGCCGTAGTGTCCGTTCGGCCTCGGTGGCTCGCAGTTAGCGCTACCACTAGTAGCGGAGCGCTACTAGTAGTACTATTTGTGCATCACCCGAGGATGTGTCGACGGAGGCGCCATGTACCCCCAATGGATCCAAGCGTGCGTTGTGCAACGCGTGTCGCTGCGTGATGGGCTGGTGTTGGACTTCGATGACCGCAATGAGGTGGTCATTTACCGCCCGCTGCGGCTTACGCTGCCCGCCGTCGGTGACTTTCCGGTCGAGGCAGTGTTCATCGATCCCGGCCGGGTCGCGACTCATGAGCGCCCACTGCTGGATCTGGCCGGCGCGGTGTGCACGCAGGCATGGTGTGGCGATGGTGGTGGGCTGCACCTTGGCTTTTCCAGCGGACACCGCATCGATGTTGACGCCCACCCGCAGGTCACCGCCTGGGAGTTGTACGGCAGGCACCACGGCTACATGGCGTGCCTGCCGCATGGGCGGGTCCGGGTGGTCCCCTATGACATCCCCGAGGCCGACGACACCGAGGTAGATCTCGCTGCACGTCGTTAATGGTCTATTCCGCGCTGCGTCGCGCGTGCGCCGCTGAATAGCGCATGTATCGACCGATGTGGTACTGCGAGTAGCGTAGCGATATCGATAGTATCGTTTGATGGAGGTGTGGTGGCCGACGGCGATCGGGACTTCTCGGGTACCACGGCGACATTGCTCAAACGCAATGGCCGTTCGACCCCTACGGCCGATTCCAGCGAGTACAGCGCGCGGTTGGCGGCGCTGGCTGGGTTCACGGTGCGGCACAAGGCGCTGGTGATGGGGGCATGGGTCGGCGTTGCGGTGGTGCTGGCGCTGTTGTTTCCCCAGCTGGAGACGGTGGTGCGGCAGCAGTCGGTGAACCTGCTCCCGCGCGATGTGCCGTCGTTTCAAACGGTGGACCGCATGAGCGCGGCGTTCGGCGAACAGGGTTCCAAAACGATGGTGTTCGTCGCGATGGAAGACCCCGCCGGGCTGACCCCCGCGGCGCGGCAGCACTACGACCAGCTGGTGGCGCGGCTGCGCGCCGACACCGATCACGTCTTGCTGGTTGAAGACCTGCTGGCCGACCCGGTCACCGCGGCCCACGCGGTCAGCCACGACCACCAGGCTTGGTATCTGCCGGTCGGTGTGGCCGGCACGCTGGGTGATCCCACCGCGGCCGCCTCCGTGCAGGCGGTGCGTGGCATCGCCGCTGGGGTGTTCGCCGGCACGTCGACCACGGCGTATGTGACCGGGCCACCGGCGACGTTCAGTGACATGATCGCTTCTGCCGAGCACGACCTGCTGCTGATTTCGATCGCGACTGCAGGTCTGATCGCGCTGATCCTGCTGATCGTGTACCGGTCGGTGTTCACCGCGCTGCTGCCGCTGCTGGTGATCGGGGTGAGCCTGGCCGTCGGGCGCGGTGTGCTGTCCGCACTGGGCGAGATGGGCATGCCTGTCTCGCAGTTCACCGTGGCGTTTATGACCGCGATCCTGCTGGGCGCGGGCACCGATTACACGGTGTTTTTGATCAGCCGCTATCACGAGCAGCGCCGCGCGCAAGTGCCCGCCGATCAGGCCGTTATCCACGCTACAGCCAGCATCGGCCGGGTGATCCTGGCCTCGGCGGCCACCGTCGCGTTCGCGTTTTTGGCGATGGTCTTCGCCCGCCTGAGTGTGTTCGCCGCGCTCGGCCCGGCGTGCGCGGTCGCGGTGCTCGTCGGATTCGCAGCCACGGTCACGCTGCTGCCGCCGGTGCTGGCGCTGGCCGCCAAACGCGGTATCGGCGAACCCAAATCCGATCGCACCCGCCGGTACTGGAACAGCGTCGCCGTCGCGGTGGTCCGGCGCCCCGGCCGGTTGCTGATCACCAGCCTGGTCATCCTGCTGGCCCTGGCAGGAGTCGCGGCGACGATGAAAATCAGCTACGACGACCGCAAAGGCCAGCCCACCAGCACTGCCAGCAACCAGGGCTACCAGCTGCTGGACCGCCACTTCGGCAAAGATATCGTCATCCCCGAATTCCTGGTCGTGGAAAGCCCCACCGACATGCGCACCGGTAAGGGGCTGGCCGACCTCGACGAAATGGCCTCCCGCATCTCCCAGACTCCCGGCGTCAAAAAAGTTTCCGGGGTCACCCGGCCCACCGGAGAGCGCCTCGAGCAGGCCCAACTCTCGTGGCAGAACGGCCAGATCGGCGACAAGTTGGCTGGCGCCGTCGCCGACGGCAACGAACGCAAGGACGATCTCGCCAGGCTCACCGACGGCGCCGACCAACTCGCCGGCGGGCTCGCTCAGCTTGACACCACCCTGCGCAGCGGTTTGACACCACTGACCGGGATACTGGCTCAAGCTCAGTCCGCCGGCACTCAGTTTCAGCGGTTCCAGCCTTTGCTGCAACAGCTTTCAGCCACCGCCCCGGCCGTCGACCAAGCCATCCAATCCGGCCCCGGGCTGCGGCCCCTGGCCGAACAAGCCCAAAACGCCATCGCCATCCTCGACCCCCTCGTCGGCGCCCTCAACACCTCCCCGTGGTGCGCCACCACACCGCAGTGCGCCCAAATCCGCGATCAAGTTCAGATTCTGGTGAGCTTGCGCGACAGCGGATTCTTCACCGAGGTCGCCGACCTCGGCGACCACTACAACCCCGACACCAATGCCACCGTGGCCGGCACCCTCGCCAATGTCCAAACCGCGGTCACCGCCTTGGACAAGGCCTTCGGAGCCCTCGGTGATCCCGCCGACCTGGCCGGCAACATCAGTCGACTCCAAGACGGCATCAGCCAACTCGCCGCGGGCGCCCAAGCACTGGCGACCGGCGTGCACACGCTGGTCGACAGCAACATCGAACTGCTGTCCGGGATGAACCAGATCGCCACCCAACTGCAGAACTCTGCTCGCGCCAGCGCCTCCTCGGACTCCGCCAGCGGCTTCTACCTGCCCGCCAATGTCTTTGAGAACCGCCGATTCGCCGATGTAGCGAAACAATTCCTGTCAGCCGACGGCAAAACCGCACGCTTTGCCATCGAATCGACCCCCGACCCCTACAGTGGCGCAGCAATCCGCCTGGCACACGAGATCGTCGACGTTGCCAACGCGGCGCGCCCCAACACCTCACTGGCCGACGCCACCGTCTCGGTTGCCGGGTTCCCCGCCGTCAACTCCGACATCCAGCGATTGCTGCGGGCTGACTTCGCCCAACTGGCCATCGCCACCCTGCTCATTGTCGGGCTCATCCTGGTGATGTTGCTGCGCGCCATAGTGGCCCCGTTGTACCTGCTGGGCACCGTCGTGTTGAACTACTTGGCCTCACTAGGCATCGGCGTTCTGATATTCCAATGGGGCCTCGGATACGAAATCGCCTGGCCGGTACCGCTGTTGGCGTTCATCATCCTGGTAGCAGTCGGCGCCGACTACAACATGCTGCTCGTCTCACGGCTGCGCGAAGAATCCGGACGCAATATCCGCGTCGGCGTACTACGCACCGTCGCCAACACCGGCTCCGTCATCACCTCAGCCGGCCTGATCTTCGCCGCCAGCATGTTCGGCCTCACCACCGGCTCGATAGCCATCATGATCCAGGCCGGGCTCATCATCGGCTGCGGACTACTCCTCGACACCTTCCTGGTGCGCACCCTCACCGTCCCCGCCATCGCCACACTGCTGCGCGAAGCCAGCTGGTGGCCCAACGTGCGGCACCGCCATCGCGGCCGGCGGGCCGCACTGAGTTGCTGATCGTAGATCCACTGGTGGATTGACCAGGCATGGTCAAAGCGTTTCGGGAACCGGTGAGCGAGGCTGACGTGGACTGTGTCGACGGCGCGAGCGCGGGCCGGGGTTTCTGGCGGCCGCTTCGGGCCCCAGCCGGAACCAAGCAGTGTCCGCTGATGGCTGACAAACCCCGGCCGCGCGCTGGACCAGGCGCGTTCCGAATCCTCCCGCGCCTGCCCCACAGGCGACCCCTCTCCAGAGACAACTGAGACCCCACCAAGCTCCCTTGCTGCCACGAAAGTCGACTTACCCCAGATTAAATGGCAAACCATCCGTTGCCGGTTGTCACTTGATCTGAGGCGCCGCAGGTCAAGCGGCCATGGGTGCCTCAGATCAAATGACAACGGACAGATGGCTATCACACGCACGGCGTCACCGTCGCCGACTTCGATGACTGGCGGACCTTGCTGCCCGAGGCCGGGTTCACGATCACCAGCACCACGCCGACGACTTACCTGCTGCGGAATCACGGGTGGCGACCGGTTTGTCCCCGGTGTCCGCGGCGGCTACCGGAGTTGTTTCACGCACCTGTCACCCAAGTGATCGCGACCAAGGAGGTTGATCAGTGAAACCGATGTTATTGCCGACCGATGTGTTGGGGCGCCTGTGCCGCGATTGCCGGCGTCCGTTGGACCGCACCCACTCGTGGCGCTGCACAACGTGCATTGAGCGCCGGATTGAACGAGGCGGTCGCCGATGAGCGGGCGCGCCGCACGGGGACCGGTTTGGCCGACCCACCGCGTAAAGGTTCACCGCCGCACCTGGCTTCGCACGTTCTGGACCGAACCCGATCAGCGCCCGTGGTGGGAGCGCAACGCCTGGGCGACCCGACCGGCGAAGGGAGGTGAGCGGTCGTGACGCACCCCAGGTATCGGAAGCCGCCCGTGCATCGGGGTGAGGCGCACGCGTGCGCCCGACTCAACGACCAGCTCGTCCGGGAGATCCGCGCTCGATACGCCGCCGGAGATGGCACCCACAGGAGCCTCGGCGCTGAGTACGAGGTCAGTCATTTCACCATCGGAGAGGTCGTGCGCCGCCGTCGATGGATGCATGTCGCATGAACGCAAAACCGAGCGATCGCGACCTCTTGCGCTTCATCAGCGCTTTCACCCGCGTTGCCCTCGGGAACGCCATCGCCATCGTCGACAGCCTCGACGGTGACGAGCGGGCCATCGCGGACCTGCGGGAGCGACTCAACTCCATCGCATTCACCGTGGTCGAGAACGCCGGCACCGACGAAACGTACGACGACGGCAGCCGGATCTGGAGCTACATCGAAGATGCTGGATGGTGGATGGTCTGGCACCCGGACCCCGAGAATCAGTGGAACAAGCCCGCCGAGCTTGGCGAGTTCACCACCCACGACGGACAGCGCCGGCTGGCGACGATCTTGGGCGGCGGCGTGGTCACGAGTATTGACCTGGACTTTGACCTGTGAACCCGCCGCCTGTGCAGCGCCTCGGCGGCGCGGTGCTGCTCCAGGGTCAGAGCGTCGTGGATGCGGTCTATTTGCTCGCCCAAGGCATCCGCGCCGCACAGCGGGATGGTTACCCCACAGCCCGATTCGAGGGCCTCAGACGGGCAATGGTGGCCGCGTATGAGTTTCAATCCGAAGCCGCGATGTCCGCAACGCGACACGGCGACGTCGCCGCTGAGGTGGATTCGTCACAATCACAGTGCGAGCTGATCTCGACAACCGAGGCGGCTTCGATCGCCGGTTTGACCGTACGGCAGATGCAGCGATGGGCGCAGCGTGGCCTGGGCAAAAAGGTTGGCACGCGGTGGCTTATCGACAGCGACCTGTTGACCGCCGAACTGGCGGCGCGACGAACGGAGGAGCGCAGTGCCGAGTAGTGACGATTACCCCGACTCCTGGAAGCCCAGGGTCGACAGAGTGACCGAGGAGGTCGACCCGCTCGCGGGTGCCGTGTCGGTATTCGGCGGCTCCTGGCCTGATCAGAACGACAGTTCGTATCCGCTCGATTGGGTCTGCTGCACGAATAGGTGACAGTTTGGTCACGCGGCCTGACTGGCCGGTGGGGTCATGATTGCTTCGAATTCGATGGGGGTCAACCGGCCGAGACCGGT
>NZ_NCXO01000049.1 GCF_002104795.1 Mycolicibacillus koreensis | reverse complement strand
GGTGTGCCCGCCCACGAACTGCTCCACCGCGCCGGACAGCGCAAACTCATCGGCGGCCAGGAAGACCAACTCATCGACATCGCCCTGGAAATCCAACGCGAACAGGCCGCGGGTACCGCTGGTTGATATGGACCACCGACTCCGTGCAGGCCTGATCGGTGCCGTCGCCGCCGCGGCGGTGGCGTTCGCGCCCCCGGTGAGCGCCGCCCCGCAGTGCGACCAGACCGTCGGCGAATCGATCGACGCGTATTTGAACCGGCACCCGGACGTCCGGGCCGAACTGGACGAGAAGGGACGCCAGGAAGACCCCGGTGCGGCCAACCCGGCGCTGTCCTACCTGAACCGGCACCCGCATGTGCGGCAGGCGTTGATCACCCTGTCGCAGCAGTGCGCGTGAGGAACGGCGACCGGAACGCATACCGGCTGGTGGGCACCGTGTCGATGTCGCGGTGCGCGCCGAACGCGGTGACGCTGGCCAGAAGTCGTCCCACCCGGTCGGCCAGGTCCGCGTCGTCGGCCGCGCCGTAGAACGCGTACGGGTCGGACACCGCGGCGTCGGGGAACAACTCCTCGACGATGCCGTCGACGACCGGCGCGCCGGCGGTGAGCGCACCGACCACCACATTCTGGGTGTAGCCGAACGTCGCCTGGGTGGCGATGGCGACCGGGGTGTGGTCGACGTGCCAGCGGTGCAGCCAGGTCGGGTGATCCAACTCGGCGGGCCGGCGCAGCAGTGCCACGTTCGCCAGTCCGGGGGTGCGTGCGCCGCCACCGGGATCCGGTGGCGGCATCGGCGTCGACTCGGTCACCAGATATGCCGCCGCCGCTTCCGATTCCGCCTCGATCAGGGCGATGGCGGCGCGGATCTGTTGCCCGTAATGCTGTTGGGTCCACAGGCTGATCACCGCCGCGGCCGGCGGATCCAGCGTGGTCAGTGCCATCATGGCGTCGCGCACCGGCTCGTCGCGGATGTTGACCGCCACCCCCGGCAGATCCAGGTCGAGAAGCCGCTCGGCGACCGGCCCGCGCATCCGCGCGCACCACGAGTCGTCGAAATCGTGGGTCCGCGCGACGATCACGACCTTTTCCATCGGGTGCCTCCTAGAGTGCTGGTGTGGTGCCGCCGAGTTGTCGGGTCAGCGCGTCGGCGGTTCGCAACAGACCGCGCGCCCACGTGGCGATCTCGCCGTCGGTCAGTGCGCGCTCGACGTGCAGAGACACCACCATCACCGGGCGCTGCCGGTGGTCGTAGACCGGCGCCGAGATGACGCTGATGTCGTGGCGGCTGCGGCCGTCGGACTCGTCGCGCAGATACACCCGCTCCCCGATGTCGGAGACCAACTCCCCCAACAGCGCGCGCAACTCCTCGGGCAGCTCGCTGGGAAGACCCGCCATCAGCGCGTACAGCCGTCGCCCTCCGGCGGTCAACCGCTCCACCAGATAGCCGTCGGCCCGGCATTCGGCGACGACGCGCTCGAGACGCTCGCCCTCCGAGCGCAGCGGCACGGTCGGTTGACGGGCCAGCCACGCGCGCAGCGCCGCATCGTCCCAGAGCACGTACATCAGCCCGACCGGCGGGGCGAACGGGTAGCTCTGGCCCACCCGTGCCGGTTCGGTGACGCCGGGGGCGCACACCAATTCCAACAGGGTGATTCGGTCATCGATCACCCCGGAAAGTGCTGTGGTGGCACAGAACTGGTCGCACAGTCGCTGCAGTTCGCTGCGCGCGGCCGGGGTGATGCGCATCGACTCCTGGGCCGCCCGGCCCAGCGCGATGAGGGCGGGCCCCAGCCGATAGGTCTTGGCGGCCGGGTCGCGCACCACATACCCGGACCGGGTCAACGTGGTGACGATGCCCAGGCAGGTCGGCTTGCTCAACTCCAGGCGGCGGGTCAACTCCGAGAGCCCGAATTGCTCGCCGGGGTGAGCGGCGAGGAACTCCAGCACCGCGAGCACCCGCCCGGTCGGCGGGGAGGTGCGTCCCGAACCGGCTGCCATTGTGCTCCGTCCGCGTTGACGCGCGATGCGCCGCGCTCTAGTCTTCAGTAGATAGTTGAACCATCACGGTACATTATTGGAACCGTAAGGAGTTGGTGTGGCCTACACCCAACCGCTGACCGACGCGATCGCCGAGGCGGAACACCTGGTGACCCGAGCGCCGCACATCGAGACCGAGGATGACCTGCTGGAAGGTCTGCAGTATCTGGCACAGAGCGTTGCGGCCTGTGTGCACAGCGCTTTTCACTACGATCCCGACCATCCGTTCCTGTTGTCGGGCACCGGTCCGTTCACCAAGCAGGGTCTGGACAACCCGGACACGCTGTACTTCGGCACCCGGGTGACACCCGGCCACGAGTACGTGGTCACCGGCGTGCGGGGCACCACCACCGATCTGAGCTTCCAACTCATCGGCGGCGACTACACCGACTCCAAGGTGCCGCCGAGCGAGGCGGCCTTCGACGACCGCGAACTCGACGTCGCCGCCGACGGGTCGTTCCAGTGGCGGTTCACCCCGACCGTCCCGGCGCAGTTGGTGATCCGTGAGGTCTACAACGACTGGTCGGCGCAGCGCGGCACGGTCGCCATCGCCCGCACCGACACCGCGGGCACCGCACCGCCCCAGCCGACTGCGCGACTGCTGGAGAAGCGCTATGCGGCGGCGGGAAAGCAGTTGGTGGGCCGGATCAAGACCTGGCTGGCCTTCCCGGAGTGGTTCTACCTCAACCAGCCGGCCAACACGATGTCCGCGCCGCGCCTGACCCCCGGTGGGCTGGCCACCCAGTACTCCTCGGCGGGGCACTTCGACCTCGAGCACGACCAGGCGCTCGTGCTCACCGTGCCCGTCTCCGACGCGCCGTACCTGGGATTCCAGCTCGGCAGCCGCTGGTACATCTCCCTGGACTACATCAACCACCAGACCTCGCTCAACGGCACCCAGGCCCAGGTCGACCCGGACGGCAAGATCCGGATCGTGGTCACCGACGCCAACCCGGGGGTGGCCAACTGGGTGGAGACCCTCGGGCACCGCCGGGGCTTTTTGCAGTTCCGCTGGCAACGACTCTCCCGCGCGCTCACCGAGGCCGACGGCCCCGGCGTGCAACTGCTCAACCTCGCCGATCTGCCGACGGCGCTGCCGTACTACGAGACCAACTGCATCGAGGAATCGATGTGGCGCGACCGGATCGCACTGCGCCAGCAGCAGATCGCGACCAGAATGTTGGGGTGAGCCGATGACCGGACTGCTCGACGGAAAAGTGGTGGTGCTCAGCGGGGTCGGCCCCGCCCTGGGTACCACGGTGGCGCTGCGGTGCGCCCAGGCGGGAGCCGACCTGGTGCTCGCCGCCCGCACCGCGGAGCGGCTGGAGGAGGTGGCCGAGCAGGTACGCGCCGCCGGGGCCCGCGCCCTGGCGGTGCCGACCGACATCACCGATGACGACCAGGTGGCGAACCTGGTGTCAGCGGCCGGCGAAGAGTTCGACCACATCGACGTCGTGATCAACAACGCCTTTCGAGTGCCGTCGATGAAGCCGTTGGCGCAGACCAGTTTCGCTCATATCCGTGACGCCATCGAACTCAGCGTTCTCGGCTCGCTGCGCCTCATCCAGGGCTTCACCCCGGCGCTCGCCGAGGCGTCCGGGGCGGTCGTCAACGTCAACTCGATGGTGATCAGGCACTCCCAACCCAAGTTCGGCGCCTACAAGATGGCCAAATCCGCGCTGCTGGCCATGTCGCAGTCGCTGGCCTCCGAACTCGGCGACCGGGGTATCCGGGTGAATTCGGTGGCGCCGGGCTATATCTGGGGCGCCACGCTCAAGTCGTACTTCACCCACCAGGCCGGCAAGTACAACACCACGGTGGAGGCGATCTACAACGCCACCGCCGCGGCCTCCGATTTGAACCGGTTGCCCACCGAGGACGAGGTCGCCTCGGCGATCCTGTTTCTGGCCAGCGACCTGGCCAGCGGCATCACCGGCCAGACCCTCGACGTCAACTGTGGGGAGTACAAGAACTGATGGGCGAGCCACGCACCGATGTCGGCACGGTCGAGGATCTGCACGCCTCGGCGACCAAGCTCACCGGGCTGGAGGACTTCGGTCTCGACGACGACAACTATCGCGAGGCGCTGGGGGTGCTGCTGGACTCCTACCGCAGCGAGGCCGGCCTGACCGAGCTGGGCAGCAAGATGAACCGGTTCTTTCTGCGCGGCGCCCTGGTGGCGCGGCTGCTGTCGCAGGCGTCCTGGGCCGCCCACCCGCAGTACGCCACGGTGGCCATCGAGCGCCCGATCTTCGTCACCGGCCTGCCGCGCACCGGCACCACCGCGCTGCACCGGCTGCTCGGCGCCGACCCCGCACATCAGGGGCTGCAGATGTGGCTCGCCGAATACCCCCAGCCGCGCCCGCCGCGCCACACCTGGGAGTCCAACCCCGTCTTCGCCGGGCTGCAGGCCCAGTTCGCCCGTCACCACGAGGAGAACCCGGGGTTCACCGGGTTGCACTTCATGACCGCCGACGAACTCGAGGAGTGCTGGCAGTTGCTGCGCCAGTCGCTGCACTCGGTGTCTTATGAGACGCTCTCGCACGTGCCGGGTTACGCGGCATGGCTCGCCCGGCAGGACTGGGGCCCGGCCTACGCGCGGCACCGGCGCAACCTGGCTCTGATCGGGCTCAACGACGCCGACAAGCGGTGGGTGCTGAAGAATCCCAGTCACCTGTTCGCCCTCGACGCGCTGATGGCCACCTACCCCGACGCGCTGGTGGTGCAGTGCCACCGGCCGGCGGAGACGATCATGGCGTCGATGTGTTCGCTGGCCGAAAACGCCACCGCCGGTTGGTCTCACGCGTTCACCGGGGCGCAGATCGGCGCCGATCAGATGGAGACCTGGTCGCGCGGGCTGGCGCGGTTCAACGACGAACGCGCCCGCCACAACCCGGCCCAGTTCTACGACGTCGACTACGTCGACTTCGTCGCCGACCCGCTGGCCACCGTCGAGGCGATCTATACCCACTTCTCTCTGCCGTTCACCGACGAGGCGGCCGCGGCGATGCGCGCCAGTCATGAGGCGAGCCGAAAGGGACCGCGGGCCCCCAAACACGAATACTCCCTAGCCGATTACGGCCTCACCGCCGAGCAGGTGCGGGAACGCTTCGCCGATCTGTGAGTGGCTAGTCGTCGTCGGGGGCGACCAGAAGACCCTCGGCGACCGCGTGATTGATGCTGTCGGTCAGATACGGGCACGACGGGGCCCGGCTGGAGTCCTCGCCGGCGGCGCGCAGATCAGCGAAGTACGCGCATTGTCGGGACGCTGTGGAATTCCACTGAACCGCGGTATATCCTCGGCCGAGCTTCTTCACTTCGACATCGGTATGGCAACGGCGACAGCTGATTTCGGTCAATCCGTCGCGCAGGTAACGTTCCCGGTCGCGGCGGCTGGCCTCAGCGACCGCTGCCGCACGCTGCGGGTCGTCGGCGAAACTCGGTGCCTTGGCCCAGGTTCCCGACCCCGGCCCCGACGAACCATGGTGATGATCGTCGTCATCATCGTGCCCGCCGTAGAGGAACAGCATCGAGCGCGCCATCTGCTCGGCGCTGGGGCGGCGCGGCTGGTCCGGGGGGCTCATGGGTGGACTAGGCCGAACCCTGCTCGGCCTTCTCCTTGTCCTGCGCCTGCGCGGCCAGGTTGGCGTCGACCTCGGCCTGCCAGTTCTGGTTGGCCGCAGTCGGATCGACCTCGAGTTCGAAGCGGTCGGTCATCTCGGCGGTGACATCGGCGGCGTCGACGTAGAACTGCTGGTACCAGCGGCGCAGCTGATAGACCGCACCGTCCTCCTCGACCAGCAGCGGGTTGTCGATGCGGGTCTTGTGTTTCCAGATCTCGACGTCCTGCAGGAAGCCCTTGCTCACCCCGTCGGTCATGGCGTCGGCGAGCTTGTCGGTGGTGGCGTCGTCGAGGCCCTTGGGCTTCTGCACGATCACCCCCCACATCAGCATGAACTTGTCCTGGCTGATCGGGTAATGGCAGTTGATCAGGATCGACTCGGCCTTGAACTGCCCGTATTTGTTGTGCAGCCAGTTGACCATGAACGAGGGCCCGAAATAGGAGGCCTCCGAGTCCAACTCGGTGTCGCCGTAGGCGGTGCCCATGTCGGTGATGTCGGGGCGGCCGACGTTGTGCAGGTACTGCGAGGCGATGTGGCCTTCGAAGACGTTCTTGAAGTACGTCGGCAACCCGTAGTGGATGTAGAAGAAGTGCGCAAAATCGGTGACGTTGTCGATGATGTCGCGGCAGTTGGAGTTGATCTCCATGGAGTTCCAGCGCCAGTCGGTCCACTCGTCGGATTCCGCCTCGGGGATCTCCGGGATGCGGACCTCCGGCTGCGGCGGGTTGCCCTCGTGGTCGTGCCAGATGAACAGCAGTCCGCCGCGCTCGTCGGTGGGCCAGCTGCGGGTGCGCGCCGCCTTGGGGGTGCGCTTGGAGTACGGCACCTTCTTGCACTTGCCGTCCCCGCCCCAGCGCCAGTCGTGGAACGGGCAGGCCACCTCGTCGCCCTTGATCGTGCCCTGGGTGAGGTCGGCGCCCATGTGCCGGCAGTAGCCGTCGAGGATGTGCAACTCACCCTTGGAGTCGGCGAAGACCACCAGTTTGCGGCCGAACGCCTGCAGCGCGTGCGGTTTGCCGTCCCGGAAGGAGTCGGCGATTCCGACGCAGTGCCAGCCCCGGGCGTACCGGTCCGGCAGCGTCCCGGTGTCGATCTCGCGAACTTCGCTCATTTCGCCTGCTACCTCCACTCGACGGCTACTAGAACACGTTACAGTTTTGCGTCGCGGTTATGCAATATCGGCGGGTCTGTCGTGGTGTTCCCCGCCGGCGGCGCCAACAGCCGCGCGGCGGCCTCGCCGGCCAGTGTCACGGTGGCCGCACTCGGCCCGCCGGCGGCCAGGCTGCGGCGCACCAGCGCCAGCGGCGCGTCGACCACCGCCAACAGCACCCGGTCGCGATCGGCGGCCGAAAAGCGCCCCAGCAGGCCGGCCAGCGCCTCGGTCAGGTGCCGGTCGAGCGCGTCGGCCTCGGCGCGCACGGCCGGCGAGCAGTCGGCGCCGATGAAATCGGAGCGGCCGTAGCGGGCCAGCAGCGCCGCCGGCTGCGGATTGGCCACGCTCCAGGCCACCACCGCGCGGGCGGCGGCGACCCCGACCGCGACCGGGTCCGCGGCGGTGTCCAGTGCGGGCAGGAACGTCGCGTGGAAATCCCGCAGCGTCGCGATCCAGGCTGACGCCAGCAGGTCGGCGCGCCGCGGGAACCGGTGATACACCGACCCGCTGGGGGCGCCCACCGCGGCGGCGACCGCGGCCGCGGTCGCCGCCGCGGGGCCCCCGGCCACCACCAGGCGCACCGCAGCGGCGACGAACTCCGCGGCGGTGAACTTGACGGGCATCGGCATGAAGTAGAGACTACCGTCTACATTGAATTAGATGAGAGTCTCTAGATCGAGGAGTGTCATGCGAGTTCTCAACAGTCACCGCCGGGTCTTTCACCGCGTCGACGCCGCGACCCTGGGAGCGCTGATCGACGGCCTCGCCAGTGACGACGACCGGCTGTGGCCCCACGAGGTGTGGCCGGCGATGCGGTTCGACCGGCCGCTGGGGCGCGGCGCGCGCGGCGGGCACGGGCCCATCGGCTACCGGGTCGCCGACTACGCGCCGGGACGGTCGGTGCGCTTCGCCTTCACCCGCCCGGCGGGCTTCCACGGCCATCACGAATGGGTGCTGCAGCACGTCGCCGGCGGCCGCGAACTGCGGCACACTCTGGTGATGGACACCGCCGGGCGCGCGAGGCTGAGTTGGCCGCTGATCTGGCGGCCGATGCACGACGCGGTCATCGAGGACGCGTTGCACAAGGCCGCCGCGACGGTGGGCGTCGCGGAGCCCCGACCACGCTGGTCGTGGCGGGTGCGCGCGCTGCGGCGCGCCGCGGTGGCCCTGGGGGCCGCGTGAGCGAGGTGTTCACCGAACCGACCGAGGTGACCGTGGCCGGCGGACCGGTGCGGGTCTACACCGGCGGGCAGAGGGGCCCGGTGCTGTTGTTGCTGCACGGCGCGATGCTCGACACCGCCGCCGGGGTGTGGCGGCGGGTGGGGCCCGCGCTGGCCGGCGAGCACCGGGTGGTGGCGGTCGATCTGCCCCGCCACGGCGGCAGCCGGCCCTGGCGCGGTGTGCTCGATGACGCCTTCTTCCGCCGGTTCCTGCCGGCCCTGCTCGATGCGCTGGCGTTGCCGTCGGTGGTGGTGATCGGGTTGTCGATGGGGGCCGGCATCGGTATCGGCGCCGCGCTGGATCACCCCGACCGGGTTCGTGGCCTGGTCGCCGCCGGTCCCGGCGGGCTCGGCGCCACCCGCCCACCGCAGCTGGGCACCTGGGCCGCCCTGCACACCCCGGGGCTGCTGCGCGCCACCAGCTTCGTGCTGGCGCGGTTCCCACGGCTCATCGCGACGTCGATGGCCGGCCAGCTCACCGCCGGGCGGCACACCGCCGACTTCGACGCGATCGTCGCCGACGCGACCGCCGAGGCGCGGGCGAAGAACCGGCACGGCGAACCCGCGTTGGACGACTGGCAGGTCCACGCCTACGGCCCGCGGGCGATGCGACTGGATCTGCTGCCGGCGCTGGCGGACCTCAGCGTGCCCACGCTGTGGCTGCGCGGCGCGAACGACCCGCTGGTGAGCGCGGAGGTGATGGCCGCCGCGCACGCCGCGACCCCGGGATCACGGCTGGTCACCGTGCCCGATGCCGGCCACATCGTGCCCTACGACCAGCCCGCGGCGTTCACCGCGGCGGTCACCGAGTTCCTCGCCGCCCTGCCGGACTGAGTGAAGCTGCTGAGATCGATGCCCCAGTGGACACAGACCGCCGTATACGAGCCTGTGTGTCCACTGGGGCATCGATCTCAGCGCCGCCGCCGACGAATCGGCTTCCCGGTGCGATGCCGAGCGAAGCTAATCCGACGCTAATCCTGCCAGCCGGAGTGGATGAACGTCTCGGCGAAGCGCTTCAGCGCATCCTGCTTGTCCACCAGGGGGGCGTCGAAGCCGTGCCCGTAGAGCAGCCACGGCACCACGATGTTGTCGGTGACCCCGGCGGCGGCCAGCTCGCGGTGCCCGTCGAGGTCGAACTTGTCGATGCACACCGCCTGATATTCGAACGGTGTGTCGCTGCGCCCGTATTCGGCGCGCAGCCCCTCTAAGGTGCTGATCGTCTCGGCCAACTGTGCGCACGTCATCATCGCGCTCGTCCAGCCGTCCCCGACCCGGGCGGCCCGCCGCAGCGCCGGACCGGTGTGCCCGCCGACGTAGAACGGCACCGGCTCGGTGGGCGCGGGGCTCATCTGCAGCCGGTCGAAGTCGAAGAACTCGCCGTGGTGTTCGACCATGCCGCCGGCCAGCACGGCCTTGATGACCTCGATCATCTCGTCCACCCGGGCGCCGCGGCGTGCATAGGGCACCCCGCACCACTCGAACTCCTCCGGCGCCCACCCGATCCCGACGCCGAACCCGAACCGGTTGCCGGTCAGGTTGGCCACCGAGCCGACCTGGCGGGCCAGCAGCAGCGGGTTGCGTGAGCCCAGTTTGAGCACGTTGGTGTAGAACCGCAGCCCGGTGGTGACCGCGCCCATCGCGGCGGCGGCGATCAGCGGGTCCACCCACGGGGTGTTCTCGTCCCACATCCGCGACCCGTCGGCGGTGTAGGGGTAGTCCGCGGCCGCGGCCTCCATGAAAAACAGCGAGTCCGGCAGTGCGATCGCGTCGAAGCCGACCTCCTCGGCGGTGCGCGCCAACGCCGTCAGCTGGTCGATCGGCCCCATCGCCACGCTGCAGGTGTACTTCACGGCTTATCAGCTCCCACAACCCACATCGAGTAGTACTGCGAGCCCCCACCGTAGGCGTGGCCGAGGGCCTTGCGGGCCCCGGGCACCTGGTGGTCGCCGCCCTTGCCCATCACCTGGATGGCGGCCTCGGCGAACCGGATCATCCCCGAGGCGCCGATCGGGTTGCTCGACAGCACCCCGCCGGAGGGGTTGACCGGCAGCCGCCCCCCGATCGCGGTCTCCCCGGCCTCGGTGAGCTTCCAGCCTTCGCCCTCGGCGGCGAACCCGAGGTTCTCCAGCCACATCGGCTCGAACCAGGAGAACGGCACATAGATCTCGGCGGCGTCGATCTCGGCCAGCGGGTCGCTGATCCCGGCGTCACGCCACAGCGCCGCGGCGGCGTCCCGGCCGGCCTGCGGGTTGACCTGGTCGCGCCCGGCGTAGGCCAGCGGCTCGGTGCGCAGCGCGGTGGCGTGGATCCACGCCACCGGGGCGCCGTCGGCGACCCGCGCGTCGGCGGCGGCGGTGTCGCCGATCACCACCGCGCACGCCCCGTCGGAGGACGGGCAGGTCTCGTCGTAGCGGATCGGGTCCCACAGCATCTGCGAGGCCATCACCTTCTCCACGGTGATGTCGGGCTGGTGCAGATGCGCCAGCGGGTTCTTCGCCCCGTTGAGCCGGTCTTTGACCGCCACCTGCGCCCCGATGTGCTCCGGGGCCCCGGAGCGGCGGATGTAGGCGCGCACATGCGGGGCGAAGTAGCCGCCGGCGCCGGCGCCGACCGGTTTGGTGAACGGCACCGGGATCGACAGCCCCCACATGGCGTTGGACTCGGACTGCTTCTCCCACGCCACCGCCACCACGCGACGGTATTTGCCCGACTGCACCAGGCTGGCCGCCACGATCGCGGTCGATCCGCCCACCGACCCGGCGGTGTGCACCCGGATCAGCGGTTTGCCGGTCGCGCCCATCGCGTCGGCCATGAACAGCTCCGGCATCATCGAGCCCTCGAAGAAGTCCGGCGCCTTGCCGACCACCACGGCGTCGATGTCGGCGAACGTCGACCCCGCGTCGGCGAGGGCGGCGTCGACGGCCTCGCGCACCAGCCCGTTCATCGACACGTCGAGGCGCTTGGCGGTGTATTTGGTCTGCCCGGTGCCGAGCACCGCGGCCAGCTGTTTGCCCATGGTGTTAGCGCCCCTCCATCACGGCGATCAGGTTCTGTTGCAGCGCCGGGCCGCTGGTGGCGTGCGCCAGCACCCGGCCCGCCTCCCCGGCGAAGATGTGGCGGGCGGCGAAGCCGATGCGCTCCAGGCCCGCGGAGAACATCGGGTTGGCGCTCAGCGCCCCGCCGGAGGGGTTGATCCGGGCCCGCTCGCCCAGTCCGATCGCCTCGGTGAGGATCACCTGCTGATGGCTGAACGGGGCGTGCAGCTCGGCC
Organism: Mycolicibacillus koreensis; assembly: GCF_002104795.1. Lineage (GTDB taxonomy): Bacteria > Actinomycetota > Actinomycetes > Mycobacteriales > Mycobacteriaceae > Mycobacterium > Mycobacterium koreense. Next base: position 14,800 of record NZ_NCXO01000049.1, on the reverse strand, counting down.
ACCTCGATCGAGCCGGGGTCCCCGCCGGTGGCGGTGGCCGCCGACGCCGCCGTCGACGGCGAGGTCGCCAGCTCGCGGGCGCCGAGCACCGGGGTTTCGATGCGGTGCTCGAACCCGGTGATCCAGGCCGGGCGCTCGCGCAGCTCGCGGGCCCTCTCGCCGGCGGCGAGCACGATCGCCGACGCGCCGTCGGTGATCGGGGCGATGTCGTGGCGGCGCAGCGGGTCGGCGTAGAACGGCCGGTCCAGCAGTTCGGCGACGCTGGTGGCCGCCGGCACCGAGTCCACCCGCGGCGCGGCGGTCATCGCGTCGAGGGCCACCTGCGCCATCTGCTCGGCGGTGAACGCCCCGGCGTCCAGGCCGACGCGGGCCTGCAGCCCGGCCATCGACACCGAGTCCGGCCACAGCGGGGCCACCGTGTACGGGTCGGTCTGCAGCGCCAGCACCCGGCGCAGCACCCCGGCCGAGGATTTGCCGAACCCGTAGACCAGGGCGGTGTCGACCTGACCGGTGAGGATCTTGATGTAGGCCTCATACAGCGCCCAGGCGGCGTCCATCTCCACGTGCGACTCGTTGATCGGGGGCACCGCCCCGATCGAGTCGATCGCCGAGATGAACGAGAAGGCGCGCCCGGCAAGGTAATCCGACGATCCGGAGCACCAGAACCCGATGTCGGTCTGGTTGATGCCGAGTTCGTCGTAGAGCGCGGCGAAACACGGCATCAACTGTTCGACGCCGTTGGTGGTGCCGTCGGTGCGGCGGACACGCGGGGCGTGGGCGAAGCCCACGACCGCGACATCGCGGGAAGTCATGACCGAAGGTCCCCTCTACAGGTGGTGTTTGTAGGTGTCGTAGTCGGCGTCCGGTTCCCCGGTCGGTGCGAAGTACTCGATGTTCTCCATGCCGTAGGTCCACTGCTCGCGCGGCGCCCACACCGCCTTCACCCGCATGCCCATCCGCACCTCGTGGGCGTCGATGTCGGCGACCAGCGTCAAAAACGGGATGTCGGCGCCGTCGAGCAGCACATAGGCGGCCACGTACGGCGGTTTGATGCTCTGCCCGGCGAACGGGATGTTGATGATCGCGAACGTGGTGATGGTGCCGGTGTCGGCGACCTCCACCAGTTCGGTGGCGGGCTTTCCGGTGGCCGGGTCGGCCTCCCGCGCCGGGAAGTACACCTTGCCCCCCGCGCCGGTGCGGGAACCGAGCAGGCGGCCCTCTTTGAGGGCGCGCAGATACATGCTCTCGGTGGGGGAGGCCGAATGCTCGATCTCCAGGGCGATCGGGGTGATCACCATCGACACCGGGTCGGCCGGATTCGGCGGCAACGGTTCCGCGGCTTCCTCGCCGAGGGTGAAGTAGGCGATGTCGGTGATCGCCCCGACCGGCTCGTCGACCCAACGTGCGCAGACCCGCGCGCCGGTGTGGATCTTCTCGGCAAAGACGGCGTCGACCGCGTGCAGCAGCGCGGTGTCGGCCCCGTCGAGTTTGATCAACGCCCACGCGAACGGGCGCTCCAGCGGCTGGCCGTCGACCGGTTCGGACTGCCACGTCCACGACTCGACGGTGCCGACACTGGCCACCGGTACGATCTCCGTCAGCGGTTCGTAGCTGACGGGGTCGTATTCGGCGGCGGGCACCAGGACCCGCCCGTCGGAGCCGCGGACACCGACGATGCGACGCTCACGGAGCGCGGTGAAAAACGCCCCGAGGGTCGGACCCACCGAACGGGTGTAGTCAAAGGACAGCCGTAACGGCGCGGAGAGGGGCGGCTCATGCGGATCGATCTGCACCGGCTGGTTCTGTCTGACGGTCACGGCATCGAGTAGAACAGGTTCTAACAACGGTGGCAAGCAACGCGGGGAAGGTGCATCGATGAAGCTCGGTCTGCAGCTGGGGTACTGGGGCGCGGCGCCCCCCGAGGGCACCGCCACGCTGGTGTCCGCGGCGGAGGAGGCCGGATTCGACACCGTGTTCACCGCCGAGGCCTGGGGATCGGACGCGTTCACCCCGCTGGCGTGGTGGGGATCGGCGACCACCCGGCTGCGGCTGGGCACCTCGGTGGTGCAGCTGTCGGCGCGCACCCCGACCGCCTGCGCGATGGCATCGCTGACCCTCGATCACCTCAGCGGCGGCCGCCACATCCTGGGCCTGGGCGTCTCCGGCCCGCAGGTCGTGGAGGGCTGGTACGGGCAGCGTTTCCCCAAACCGCTGGCCCGCACCCGCGAGTACATCGACATCCTGCGCCAGGTCTGGGCGCGGGAGGCGCCGGTCACCAGCGCCGGACCGCACTACCCGCTGCCGCTGACCGGGGAGGGCACCACCGGGTTGGGCAAGAGCCTCAAGCCGATCACCCACCCGCTGCGCGCCGACATCCCGATCATGCTCGGCGCGGAGGGCCCGAAGAACATCGCGCTGGCCGCCGAGATCGCCGACGGCTGGCTGCCGATCTTCTACACCCCGCGGCTGGCCGACATGTACAACGAGTGGCTCGACGAGGGATTCGCCCGCCCCGGGGCGCGGCGGCGCCGCGAGGACTTCGAGATCTGCGCGACCGCCCAGGTGGTCATCACCGACGACCGGGCCGCCGCGTTCGCCGGCATCAAGCCCTATCTGGCGCTGTACATGGGCGGAATGGGCTCCGAGGACACCAACTTCCACGCCGAGGTGTACCGCCGGATGGGATACGGCGAGGTCGTCGACGACGTCACCCGGCTGTTCCGCAGCGGAGACAAGGACGGCAAGGAACAAGCCGCCCGCGTCATCCCCGACGAACTGGTCGACGACGCGGTGATCGTCGGCGACATCGCCTACGCGCGCGAGCAGATCAAGGTGTGGGAGGCCGCCGGGGTGACGATGATGGTGGTGACCGCACGCAGCACCGAGCAGATCGCCGAGTTGGCATCGTTGATCTCCACCGGCTGATCTGATCTAGATTGGGGCCATGACCGCCCCCACCCGATACACGATCGCCGACACCGTGCTGACCATGCCGGTGCGGATCCGCCGCGCCGACACCCACGTGGCGATCTTCTCGGTACCCGCCGACCCCGCACAGCGACTCATCGACTACTCCGGCCTGCAGGTCTGCCGATACCGCGCCGGCCGGGCGCTGGCGATGCTGATGCTGGTCCGTTACCACGACGGGGATCTGGGCCGATACCACGAGTTCGGGACCGCGCTGATGGTCAACCCGCCCGGGGTGCACCGGCGCGGCCCCCGCGCGCTGTCCACGGCCGCGGCGTTCATCCACCACCTGCCGGTCGACCAGTCGTTCACGCTGGCGGCCGGGCGCCAGATCTGGGGTTTCCCCAAGATCATGGCCGACTTCACCGTGCGGGAGACCCCGCGGTTCGGTTTCGAGGTACGCGAGAACGGCGCGTTGATCGCCGGCATCGACTTCGCCGCGGGCCTGCCGATCCCGGCGGCGCTGACCTCGCGCTCCCAGGTGTTGCAGACCTACAGCCACACCGACGGCGTTACCCGCGAAATCCCCTGGCAGATGCGGAATTCGGGGATGCGGGCGCGGTTGGGTGGGGCGCGGCTGCGCCTCGGGGACCATCCGTACGCGGCCGAACTGGCCGGCCTCGGATTGCCGAAACGGGCGCTGGCGAGCCAATCATCTGCCAACGTCGAGATGACATTCGGTGACGCGCGCACGCTGACGCCCTGAACCCCGGAAAGGCCCGGCCATGACTGCTTTCGTGTCCGACGCACCGGACATCGACCTGACCGACGGGGGCTTCTACGCCTCGGGCACCGCACGGCAGGCCTACCGCTGGATGCGCGAACACCAGCCGATCTTTCGGGACCGCAACGGGCTGGCCGCGGCGGCGACCTATGCGGCGGTCATCGAGGCCGAACGCACCCCGGAGGTGTTCTCCAACGCCGGCGGGATCCGGCCCGGGATTCCGGCGCTGCCGCACATGATCGACATGGACGACCCCGAGCACCTGCAGCGGCGCAAACTGGTCAACGCCGGGTTCACCCGCAAACAGGTTCAGGACAAGCGGTTCTCGATCGCCACCATCATCGACACGTTGATCGACAACGTCTGCGAGCGCGGTGAGTGCGACTTCGTGGCCGACCTGGCCGCCCCGCTGCCGATGGCGGTCATCGGCGACATGCTGGGGGTTGCCCCGCAGGACCGTGACACGCTGCTGAAGTGGTCCGACGACCTGGTGTGCGCGCTGTCCTCGACGGTGGAGGAGACCGACTGGCAGGCGTCGATTGACGCCAACCTGGCCTACACCGAATTCTGCATGGCCACGATCGCGCAGCGCCGCGCCGAACCCACCGACGACCTGACCAGCGTGCTGGTGCACGCCGAGGTCGACGGTGAACGCCTCACCGACGAGCAGATCGTCTCCGAGACGCTGCTGATCCTCATCGGTGGCGACGAGACCACCCGGCACACCCTGTCCGGCGGCACCGAGGCGTTGCTGCGCAACCGCGACCAGTGGGACCGGCTCTACCGCGACCTGGATCTGCTGCCCGACGCCATCGAGGAGATGCTGCGCTGGACCACCCCGGTGAAGAACATGGCCCGCACCCTCACCCGCGACATCGACTATCACGGCACCCGGCTGCACGCCGGGGAGAAGATCCTGCTGATGTTCGAGTCGGCGAACTTCGACGAGGCGGTCTTCGGCGACCCGGAGCGCTTCGACATCGGCCGCGACCCCAACGCTCACCTGGCGTTCGGGTTCGGCACCCACTTCTGCCTCGGCAACCAGTTGGCCCGCCAGGAGTTGACGATGATGACCCACCGGGTGGCCCAGCGGTTGCCGGACCTGCGGCTGGCCAGCGAGGACCCGCTACCGCTGCGGCGGGCGAACTTCGTCGTCGGCCCGGAGGCGATGCCGGTGGAGTTCACCCCCACCCGGCCGGTGCTGGGTTAGCCGGGGCCAGCCGGGGTCAACCGCGCAGCGAGGCGGTGATCGCCTCGGTGGGTGAGCGCCAGCTCAGATCCAGATCGGCGAGCGTCGTGGTGTCGTCGGTGGGGGTGCCCTCGGTGAGCAGCCAGGCCGCCTCGTAGCTGAACCCGGTGTCGATCGGCAGGAACCGCCCCGCCAGATCGGCCAGCCGACCCGCCGCGCGGAACATCGCCGGGGTGACCGGGAACCGCCGGATCGGGCGCCCGAGACCGGCCTCGACCGCGGCGATCATGTCGTTGAACTCCACCATCGGCCCGCCGCAGACGTAGCGGTGCGGGCCGCGGCCGGCCACCATCGCGCGGGTGTGCACCGCGGCGACATCGCGGACGTCGATCATCGCCATCCCGCCGCGCAGGCGCGGCGCCACCCGCAACCGGGTGATCGGCGCCCAGCCCGCCTCGGTGGCCCCGGGGGCGGTGTGAAACGCCGCACCGACCACGCTCGACGGATAGGTGATGACCACCGGGGCGCCGTCGGCCTGCAGCTCGCGGGCGACCCGGTCGGCGTAGCCCTTGGTGCGCGCGTAGGCGCTGCGCCCGGCCACCGTGGGGGTGTCCGGCCCGATCACCCCGTCCGGCGGGGGGAACATCGCGCTGTAGCTGGATACGGTGACGATCGGGTCCAGTCCCGCCTCGGCGGCGCGGGTCAGGATCGCCTCGGCGGCGTGGGCGTTGATCTCCCACATCAGCTTCGCCCGCCGGTCGTCGGTGCCGACCACCCCGGCGGCGTGCAGCACCGCGTCGGCGCCGTCGAGCAGGGCGGTGACGGTGTCGTCGGCGCGGATGTCCCCGTCGAGGGTGGTCAGCTCACCGAGTTCGGCCAGCCGCGGGATGACCGGCTCGTCGGCGCAGCCCGGCGCCACCAGCAGCCGCACCGCGTGACCGGCCTCCAGCAGCGCCTTGACGGTGTGCGCGCCCACATAACCGGTCCCGCCGGTCACCGCGACCAGCATCAGCGGCCCTTGAACTGGGCGGGACGCTTCTCGGCGAAGGCCCGCGGGCCCTCCTTGGCGTCGTCGCTCAAGAACACCTCGATGCCGATGCGGGTGTCGAGGGCGAACGCGTCGTTCTCGGCCATCCCCTCGGTCTCCCGGATGGTGCGCAGCATCGCCTGCACCGCCAGCGGGCCGTTGGCGTTGATCTGCTCGGCGATCGCCAGCGCCTTCTCCAGCGCCTGCCCGTCGGGCACGACGTAGCCGATCAGTCCCATCGTGTGGGCCTCGGCCGCGCTGATGTGCCGCCCGGTCAGCAGCAGGTCGGCGGCGAGGGTGTAGGGGATCTGGCGCACCAGGCGCACCGCGGAGCCGCCCATCGGATACAGGCTCCAGCGGGCCTCGGAGATCCCGAACTTCGCGCTCTGCCCGGCGACCCGGATGTCGGTGCCCTGCAGGATCTCGGTGCCCCCGGCGATCGCGGGGCCCTCGACGGCGGCGATCAACGGCTTTTTCAGCCGGCGCCCCTTGAGCAGCGCGTCGATGCGCGACGGGTCGTAGCTGCCGTCCTTGAACGAGTCGCCCGGCGGTTTGGCCTTCGCCGTCTTCAGATCCATGCCGGCGCAGAAGTAGCCGCCGGCGCCGGTGAGGATCACCGAACGGATGTCGTCGTCGGCGTCGGCCCGGTCCCAGGCCTCCACCATGATCGCCATCATCTCCGAGGAGAGCGCGTTGCGCGCCTCCGGCCGGTTCAGCGTCACGATCAGGGTATGTCCGCGCTGCTCAACCAGTGCGTGCGTCTCGCCCACCGCTGCCCGCCTTCCTGGGGTTCTTCCCGGGGTTCGCTGCCGAACTTGAAATCGAAATGTAACACGTTCTAGTTTGTGTGTCGTGGCTCTCAATATTGCTGATCTCGCCGAGCACGCTATCGACGCTGTTCCCGACCGTGTCGCCCTGATCTGCGGCGACGAGCAGCTGACGTACGCGCAGCTGGAGGAGAAGGCCAACCGTCTGGCGCACTACCTGATCGACCGGGGGGTGAAGAAGGACGACAAGGTGGGGTTGTACTGCCGCAACCGCATCGAGATCGTCATCGCGATGCTGGGCATCGTCAAGGCCGGCGCGATCCTGGTCAACGTCAACTTCCGCTACGTCGAGGGGGAGCTGCGCTACCTGTTCGACAACTCCGACATGGTCGCGCTGGTGCACGAGCGCCAGTACGCCGACCGGGTGGCCAACGTGCTGCCCGACACCCCCAACGTCACCACCATCCTGGTCGTCGAGGACGGCTCCGACGCCGACTTCGCCCGCTACGGCGGCGTGGAGTTCGAGGCGGCGCTGGCGGCCGGCTCGCCCGAACGTGACTTCGGCCCGCGCAGCGAAGACGACATCTACCTGCTCTACACCGGCGGCACCACCGGGTTCCCCAAGGGCGTGATGTGGCGCCACGAGGACATCTACCGGGTGCTGTTCGGCGGCACCGACTTCGCCACCGGCGAGCCGGTCGCCGACGAATACGACCTGGCCAAACAGGCCGCCGCCAACCCCCCGATGGTGCGCCACCCGATCCCGCCGATGATCCACGGCGCCACCCAGTCGGCGACCTGGATGTCGCTGTTCTCCGGCCAGACCGTCGTCTTGGCACCCGAGTTCGACCCCGAGCAGGTGTGGCGCACCATCCACGACCACAAGGTCAACCTGCTGTTCTTCACCGGCGACGCGATGGGCCGCCCGCTGCTCGACGCGCTGCTGGCCGCCGAGGAGCGCGGCGAGGACTACGACCTCTCGTCGCTGTTCCTGCTGGCCTCGACCGCGGCACTGTTCTCCCCGTCGATCAAGGAGAAGCTGCTGGATTTGTTGCCCAACCGGATCATCACCGACTCGATCGGGTCTTCTGAGACCGGCTTCGGGGGCACCAGCATCGTCGCCAAGGGCGCGGCCCACACCGGTGGCCCGCGGGTGACGATCGACAAGACCACCGTCGTGCTCGACGACGACGGCAACGAGGTGGTGCCCGGCTCCGGGGTGCGCGGCATCATCGCCAAGCGCGGCCACATCCCGGTCGGCTACTACAAGGACGAGAAGAAGACCGCCGAGACGTTCCGCACCATCAACGGGGTGCGCTACGCCATCCCCGGCGACTACGCCCAGGTCGAGGCCGACGGCACCGTCACCATGCTCGGGCGCGGGTCGGTTTCGATCAACTCCGGCGGGGAGAAGATCTACCCCGAGGAGGTCGAGGCCGCGCTCAAGGGCCACCCCGACGTGTTCGACGCACTGGTGGTCGGGGTGCCCGACCCGCGGTACGGCCAGCATGTGGCCGCGGTGGTGCAGGCCCGCCCCGGCGCGCGTCCCAGCCTGGCCGACCTCGACGCCTTCGTGCGCTCGGAGATCGCCGGCTACAAGGTGCCGCGCAGCGTGTGGTTCGTCGACGAGGTGAAGCGCTCCCCGGCCGGCAAACCGGACTACCGGTGGGCCAAGGAGTGCACCGAGGCCCGCCCCGCCGACGAGGTGCACGCCAAACACGCCCAGGAGCGCTGATGCACACCGCCCTGAGCGAGAAGTTCGGCATCAGCTACCCGATCTTCGTGTTCACCCCCTCGGAGAAGGTCGCCGCGGCGGTCAGCCGGGCCGGGGGGCTCGGGGTGCTCGGCTGCGTCCGGTTCAACGAGGCCGACGAACTCGACGCGGTGCTGGACTGGATGGACGCCAACACCGACGGCAAGCCGTACGGCGTGGACATCGTGATGCCGGCCAAGGTGCCCACCGAGGGCAGCGCGGTCGACATCGACAAGCTCATCCCCGCAGCCCACCGCGCCTTCGTCGACAAGACGCTGACCGAGCTGGGGGTGCCGCCGCTGTCCGGCGACGCCGGTGAGTCCGCCGGCGTGCTGGGCTGGCTGCACTCGGTGGCCCGCTCGCATGTGGAGGTGGCGCTGCGCCACCCGATCGCGCTGATCGCCAACGCCCTGGGCTCCCCGCCCAACGACGTGATCACCCAGGCCCACGACGCCGGTGTGCCGGTGGCCGCCCTGGCCGGGTCCGCCGAGCATGCCCGCCGCCATGTCGCCAACGGGGTGGACATCGTGGTGGCCCAGGGCTACGAGGCCGGCGGGCACACCGGCGAGATCGCCTCGATGGTGTTGTGGCCGGAGATCGTCGACGCGGTCGGCGACCGGGCCGCGGTGCTCGCCGCCGGCGGCATCGGCACCGGCCGGCAGGTGGCCGCCGCGCTGGCGCTGGGCGCCTCCGGCGTCTGGATGGGCTCGGCGTTTCTCACCGCCGCCGAATACGACCTGGGGGTGCGCGGCGAGTCCGGGGCGTCGGTGGTCCAGCAGGCGCTGCTGGCGGCCACCTCCGCGGACACCGTGCGCCGCCGCATCTACTCCGGCAAACCGGCCCGGCTACTCAAAAGCCGCTGGACCGACGCGTGGGACGCCGACGACGCACCCGATCCGCTGCCGATGCCGCTGCAGAACATCCTGGTCGGGCAGGCCCACGCCCGGATGGCCCAATCCGGCGACCCCACCACGGTGGCGATGCCGGCCGGCCAGATCGTCGGGGCCATGACCGAGATCCGCCCGGCCGCCGACATCATCGCCGACCTGGTCGCCGGGTTCGAGGCCGCCACCCACCGCCTCGACGACATCCGGGACCGCTGAACCGGGGTTACGCTGGCCGTCGATGACGATCGACGTGTGGATGCAGCATCCGACCCGGCGGTTCCTCGCCGACGACATGCTGGCGTCGCTGCGCCGGTGGACCGGCGCGACGATCCCCGAGACCGACATCCCGGTGGCGACTACACTGTCGTCGATGGACACCGGCGACGTCGGGTTCGGGCTGCTCAGCGCCTGGTGCGGGCCGCGCGGGGAGCTGGTCTCCAACGACGAGGTCGCCGACTGGGTGCGCGCGCACCCCGACCGGTTCGCCGGGGTGGCCAGTGTGGACCTGGACCGGCCGATGGCGGCGGTGCGTGAGCTGCGCCGCCGGGTGACCGACGACGGTTTCGTCGGCCTGCGGGTGGTGCCGTGGCTGTGGAACGCCGCGCCCACCGATCGTCGCTACTATCCGCTGTTCGCCGAATGCGTTCACCTCGGCGTCCCGTTCTGCACCCAGGTCGGCCACACCGGTCCGCTGCGGCCGTCGGAGACCGGCCGGCCGATCCCCTACATCGACCAGATCGCCCTCGACTTCCCGGAGCTGACCGTGGTCTGCGGGCACGTCGGATATCCGTGGACCGAGGAGATGATCGCGGTGGCCCGCAAACACGAGAACGTCTACATCGACACCTCCGCCTACACCACCCGGCGGCTGCCGCCGGAACTGGTCGGGTTCATGAAGACCGGGACCGGGCAGCGCAAGGTGCTCTTCGGCACCAACTATCCGATGATCGGCCACGCGCACGCCCTCGACGGGCTCGACGAGCTGGGGCTCAGCGACCAGGCCCGCGACGACTACCTGCACGCCAACGCGGCGCGCGTCTTCGGTCTCCCTACGGCGCCGGTCACCGACCGGGCAGTGCCTGCACCGCCCGGATCATCGGGGTGAACGCCTTCTGCCAGAAGGTCTGCGGGATCCCCAGCGGCGGGTCGAGGTTGAGGACCCGCGCGGTCGACACGGTGCGCGGCTCGGTGTATTTCAGCAACCCCTCCGGGCCGTGCCGACGCCCCACCCCGGAGGCCTTCATGCCGCCCATCGGCGCGGCGGTGGAGCCGAAGGTGAGCGCATACCCCTCATCGACGTTGACGGTGCCGGCGTCGATGCGGGCGGCGATCGCCTCCCCCTCGGCTTTGCTGGCCGCCCAGATACTGGCGTTGAGGCCGTATTCGGTGTCGTTGGCGCGGGCGATCGCCTCCTCCACGTCGTCGACCGGGTAGATCGCCACCAGCGGGCCGAACGTCTCGTTGCGGCCGCACTCCATCTCGTCGGTGACCTCGGTGAGCACGGTCGGCTCGAAGAACAACGGGCCCAGGTCGGGGCGAACATTGCCACCGGCGACCACGGTGGCGCCCTTGACCTTCGCGTCGTCGAGGTGCCCGGTGACCGTTTTGATCTGGTCTTCGGAGATCAGCGAGCCCATGTCGGTGGTGAAGTCGTAGGCGGGCCCCAGCTTCATCGCCCGCACCCGCTCGGCGAACTTGGCGGTGAACTCCTCGGCGATCGGCCGCTCGACGTAGATGCGTTCCACCGAGATGCACAGCTGGCCGGCGTTGGAGAAGCACGCCCGGGTGGCGGCCTTGGCGACCTCGTCGAGGTCGGCGCCGCGGGTGACGATCATCGGGTTCTTGCCGCCGAGCTCGGCGGAGAACCCGATCAGGCGCCGGCCGCACTGTTCGGCCAGGGTCCGGCCGGTCGCGCTCGAACCGGTGAACATCAGGTAGTCGCAACGCTCCACGATCGCGGTGCCGACTACCGAACCGGGCCCGGGCACCACCGCGAACAACTCGCGCGGCAGCCCCGCCTGGTACAGCAGTTCCGCGTTGGCCAGGGTGCAGTACGGGGTCTGGCTGTCCGGTTTGACCACCACGGCGTTGCCGGCCAGCAGCGCCGGGATCGAATCGGAGATCGACAGCGCCATCGGATAGTTCCACGGCGCGATCACCCCGACGATCCCCTTCGGCGCGGGGGTGACGACGGTTTTGACAATGCCGGGCAGAAGGCCGGCCACCCGTTTCGGTTTGAGCAGCTTCGGCGCCTGCCGCGCGTAGTAGCGGGCGTTGAGGATCATGTCCACGATCTCTTCTTGCGCCGCCGAGCGGGCCTTGCCGGTTTCAGCCTGCGCGACGTCCATCAGGAAGTCCCGGTTGGCGATGACCAGGTCCCGGAAGCGCTCGATGATCGCGGCACGTTCCTTGACCGGCCGGGCGGCCCAACGGGCCTGCGCGGCGCGGGCTTTGGTGAACGCGGCGGCGACGTCGTCGGCGGTGCCGATCGGGATCGTGGTGAGCTCGGTACCGGTGAACACCTCGGTGAGGGTTTTGGACGGCCGGGCGTCGGGGTCGTCGATGGCGACCAGGCGGCGCAGCCGGTCGAAGTCGGTGGCAGAGGGTGCAGGCATGGATCAAACCTACTCGCGGTGGGTGCACAAAGTCAGCCGACCGCGTCCACCGCGGTGACGATCGCCAAGGCCGGTCGGCAGCCTCGTCCATTCGGTACCGGGGGAGAAGATCGGTTCCGATCTAGCCGCAGGTGTTCGCCGGCGTCTTTCCCTGCAGGGCATCGGCGACGAACGACTCGGTGTCGGCCAGTGAGGCGGCGATGCTGCGGCGGTGGTCGGCACCGGGGTAGCGGCGGTAGTCCACGGTGATGTCCTCCGCGCAGTAGTGCTCGACCAGGGCGTCGGTGAGCTCCGGGGGAATCGTGGTGTCGGTGGTGCCCTGCGCGACGAGCACCGGCACGTGCGGGCGCACGGAGGCCGGCTCCTGGCGGGCCAGGTACTCGCTGAGCACATCGAGGTCGGCGTCGACGCCGAAGACCTGTCCGGCCGGCACCGGGTCGAGGTCGCGGAGTTGGTCGAGGCAGCCGGTGCGGGCGCCGTCGACGAACGGCGCGAACTGTGGGGCGAACAGCGTCTCCACCTCGACGGCGGGGTCGGCGACGGCGGCGCCGAGCACCACCACCGGCAGGAACGGTTGCATCGCGGGCTCGACCGCACCGACCACCTCGGAGATGGTGCTGAATCCCGAGCCCGGCGCGATCGCCACCGCACCACGCAGGTCCAACTCCGGGTTGCGGTCGGCGGCGGTGGCCGCGGTGAACAGCGCGGCCTGCCCGCCCTGGCTGTGGCCGATCGTCACGAAATCGGTCGCCAGGCCCGGCTCCAGGTGGCGGGCGGCGGTGACGATGTCGATGACGTTGGCCGCTTCGCTGGAGCCGTTGAGATACGGCGCCCCGCCCGGGCCGCCCAGCCCCTGATAGTCGGTGGCCACCACCGCGTAGCCGGCCGCCACCCAGTGGTCCAGTGTGGGGGTGACCACCTGCAGGTAGCCGTGGGCCGGACCGCCGTCGAAGTCCAGTGACGGGGCGCAGACCCCGGCGTAGCCGGTGGTGCCGTGCGCCCAGCTGATGACCGGCCAACCACCGTCGGGGGCCGGGGTCGGCGGGATCGCCACGGTGCCGGTGACCGCCACCGGGTCGCCGTGGGGATCCTCCGAGATGTAGCTGATGGCGTAGTTGGCGCCCGCGCTGGGCAGCGCGGCCGCCGAGGTCAGCGGCCCGGCGCTGAGCAGGGTGCCCGGTTCGAGGGTCTCCGGGCAGGGTGGCGATGAGCACCCGCCGACCGCGGCGACGAGCAGCACGGCGGCCAGCAGCCGGCGGCCGGCGGGTGCGGGCATGGCGGGATCCTCGGGCGGTGGGGGCGTGCGGTCCCCGACGATGCTAATCGGGGCAGGGGCGGGCTAGAACGGCGGCGGGTCGCTGCCGTCGTCGTAGTCGGGGGCGGTGCCGGCCCAGGGATCGATGGGCGGCGGCTGGGCGAGTCGGCGGGCGCGGTTGCGGCGCCGTTCGGCGGCGACGTAGCGGGCGTGACCCTCGGCGCGAGTGTGCCGGCGGGTCGGCATCTTCAGGGTGCGGTCGGTCGGCGACGGGTCGGCGGTCGGTGGTGGCGGCGGCGCCAACTCGCCGGTCGGGGCGCACAGGTTCGGGAAGAGCAGGGCGCTGCCGGGCAAGGTGACGTAGGTCTGCCCGGAGGGGGCGGTCCAGATCAGGGTGCCGTCGGGTAGTTGCCGATCTCGCCAGGCCAGAAACGTCTTCAAAAGATGGTGGGTGCGGCATTTGCAGCTCAGGTTGGAGGCGTGGGTGGTGCCCCCGTTCCGGTAGGGGACGACATGATCGATGTCGCACTCGGTGGCCGGCACGTCGCAGCCGGGGAACCGGCAGGTCAGGTCGCGGCAGCGGACGAAGTCGGCCAGTGCGCGCGACGGCGTGTACCCGGCCTCCGGCGGGCTGTCCGCCGGGTGGTGAAGGGTGCGCGTGCGCGCCTCGCGGGCTAGCTCGGCCAGCAACTCCGGGGGAATGATCGCGTCGCTGCCCACGACCGACGCGGTCGCGGCGCCCCCGGCGAGGGCACCCTGATCGGCGATGACGTGGATGAGCACCGGTGACGCGGCAGGGCGCCTCGACACCGGGCAGTCCGGGCGTCCGCAGTGACAGGCCATCCGGTCGGCCGCTGCGGCCAGCGCGGTGATCGCGTCGGCACGGCGCTGGTCGCGGGTGCGCGGATCGTGCTCGCAGACCGTGGCGGCCAGAGCGTCGAGGCGCGCGTCGAGGGCGTGCCCCGCGACCGCGGTGACCTGACCGTGGATCTCGGCGCCGCCGCCGATGAACGGGGTGATCACGATATGCCGGTCGGTGTGGTGTTCGCGGCGCCGGCGGACCGCGTCACGGTCGGCGCGGGCGATGATCGCGTCGATCAGCCCGCAGAGCCGGTGCCGGGTCAGTCTGGGGCACCGCGGAATCCGCTCGGCCAGCGCGGTGTCCACCGCGGCCATTATCTCCGGGTCGGTGATCAGATCGGTGCGGTAGACGAGGATGTGGAACGTCAGGGCGCTGATCTCCCCGGAGCACAGCAGCGCCCCGACCTTGGGCAGCCGGTCCCGCAGTGCGCGCGCGTCCCACAGGTAGTTGGCGGCCAGGCCGCGTTCGATCCCCAGGGCCGCGGCCACCTCCGCGACGGTGGCCGCGGCGTTGTCGATCGTCCACAGTTCCCGCTCGGCGTGCTCGCGGGAGCGCAGCGTGTCCAGGTCGCCGATCGCGGCCAGTCGCGTCCCCGCACCACGGTTCTCCGCGCGGGCCCCCGCGGTGACCCGGTCGAGGATCTTTGCGGCGGACGACTCCTTGGTATCGAACATAGTTGCGGCTCCTCAGGTTCTTGTGGGGAGTGTGACCTGCAGTCCTCCTAGGCAGAGGTAGATCATTGAGGTCAGGGTGT
>NZ_NCXO01000048.1 GCF_002104795.1 Mycolicibacillus koreensis | reverse complement strand
CGGGTGGGGCGCGCGGGTGCGGACGCGCCAAAGGCCGGCGAGGACGTGACAACGCCGCCGTATCAGTGCAGGTGGGAGGGGGTGTGAAACCGGTCTCGGCGTGTCGCGGCGGCTGGGGCCATAGTGACGGGTCACGCGGTTACGGTGGGGACAGCACGTTGACAACTGAATGAAAACGGCCACGGTCGCCCGTAACGGTGCAGGTCAAGAAGTCTCCTCCCCGCTCACGCGGGGGTGTTCCCTCGTGACCGCGAATCTCCTCGATCTCGTCACGCTCCTCCCCGCTCACGCGGGGGTGTTCCCATCGGCCACGCCGCCCTCCTGCGCGGCCGCAGCTCCTCCCCGCGCAAGCGGGGGTGTTCCCGTCGCCGCCCCGTCGCGGATGTAAGCGCACTCACTCCTCCCCGCTCACGCGGGGGTGTTCCCACGCGGCCGTCGACCGTGGCCACCGCAGCGCTCTCCTCCCCGCTCACGCGGGGGTGTTCCCACGCGGCCGTCGACCGTGGCCACCGCAGCGCTCTCCTCCCCGCTCACGCGGGGGTGTTCCCACGCGGCCGTCGACCGTGGCCACCGCAGCGCTCTCCTCCCCGCTCACGCGGGGGTGTTATGGGCAGCGCTTCGTCAGCACTTCCCGTAGTAGTGCATCATCACCGACTTCTCGGTCGCGGTGACCGTGAGGCCGTATTTGTTCTTCACCCGCACCTGCGACTTGACGTAGGTGCAGCGAAACGCTGCGTTGGGCGGCAGCCACTCATCGGCCGCGCGGGCACCCTTGCCCATGTTGGCCGGTCCGTCCGAGGCGATGAGGTTCAGCGGGTCGTTGGCGATCATCACCAGCCGCGACTTCGGCCACGAGTCCGCCCCCGACACCCAGGCGTTGCCCAGGGCCACGATGTGGTCGATCTGCACCGCCGAGGACGTGTCCGTGCCGCGCACGAACGCGATCACCTTCCCGGTGTACGCATCGGCGAGCGTGCCCGACAGCACCTTGCAGCCGTCCGGGGCGTAGACGTCCACCAGGTCGCGGGCCAGGATGTCGTTGCGAGTGTCGCAGCCGTTGTGACCGCCTTCGACATTGACGTTGTCGGTCCACGCCGGGCCGAAGTTTGAGCGCACGTAAGTGTCCATGCTGCCCTTGGCCGCCACAGTCAACGTCGAAGGGTCGTCGCTGGGAGAGCCGGTGCCGCTGTCGACGGCCCCGCGGCTTCCCGGCACCCCGATGCTGGCGGCGACCTGCCCCCACGAGTCGCGCACCTTCGCCACCAGCCCCGAGTCGGTGCCGCCGTTGAGTAGCGCCAGCACCAGCCCCACCGCGGCCAGCATCACCAGCGGCATCAGCAGCGAGCCGAGCGTGGATTTGCCTGTCTTCTTCGCACCCATGGCGGCGAGGATGGTCGAGCTGGTGGCGCGCGACGGTGCGCGGCGCGTCACGGTGCGGGCACGGGAAGCGGCGGTGCCGTCGGAAGTTTCGGCGTGTCGCGTCGGCTGGGGCCGTAGTGACGGGTTACGCGGTTACGGTGGGGGACAGCGCGATCACAACTGAATAGAAACGGGCGTTGTCACGGGCAACGGTGCAGGTCAAGAAGTCTCCTCCCCGCGCAAGCGGGGGTGTTCCACCCCCGCTGCACCGAAGCTGCCCACGATGCCGCTCCTCCCCGCGCAAGCGGGGGTGTTCCTCAACGATGGGGCCAAAGGGCAGCGCGTCGATACTCCTCCCCGCGCAAGCGGGGGTGTTCCGCCCGCAGCTGCGCCACGTCAGAGCTGGGGCGACTCCTCCCCGCGCAAGCGGGGGTGTTCCGTTGGTCCGGCAGAACGCCGAGGCGGCAGCTTTCTCCTCCCCGCGTAAGCGGGGGTGTTTCGGTGCACTGCTGCATCGGCAACTGCGGCCTTGACATGCGATCCACCGTCTCCGACCCATGAAAGGCAGGCCCCATGCGACGCAACCCCATCGGCTACGCCACGGCGTGCATCCGCTACGTCCACCTCCCGAAGGCGCGGGCGGCGCTGCGGTGTCGCCGCCCTTCTGTCGCGCACCGCGTCGCGTCGGCCGTCGACTGGGAAGGGAAGGTGGTCGGGCCGCTCGGGGTTCTCGTGGGGGGCCGCTCGGGGCCGATAAGTGACGCGCTGCTGGCCGCGTGGCAGTGCGGGGACCACGCCACGGTGCGCCACATCCTCAACGCTGCGGCCAGCTGCTACCGGCACGACCCGGACGGCGGGCTGGGCGCGGTGTCTCCGGTGTCGGAGATGGACGCGATGTGGGTGCGCCGCATCATGTACCGCGAGCGCGGCGGGCGGGCGCTGGCCTTCCAGGCGATGTGGTGGATGGCTCTGGACGATCAGGCCCGGCGGGCGTCCTAACGGCTGCTGCAGGTGAGCACGGATGTCGTCAGGTTGATCGAAGATCGGCGACTGAACCACTATGGCCGACGTAACGCCCCAGGACTATTCGAGCTTCACGGCTTGGACTCCTGGGGCGGCGGTCTTTTCAGGGAGTCTTCGTGGATGCGCCGTTGCCGCCCAGTCGATCCGCAGCTCGCCGGGCGTGGAGGACGTGACACAGTTGAAGCGGCGTCACCGCTGCCCCGGAAGGTCGGTGAACCCCTTGGCGCGCAGCAGGTTCTTCACCGGCTCGTCCTCGCCGCGCACGTAGGCCCGCGCCAGCAGATCGTTGAAGACGCGCGCATCGTCGACGGGCACGGTGAGCAGCTGTCCGGACGCTGCGCCGAGCAGCACGCCGTTGGCCACCAGTAGCGCGGTGCGCTTGTTGCCGTCCTCGAACGGCTGCGCCCGCGACAGCTCGACGAAAATGCTCAGCGCGGACTCGCGGGCATCCGGCGCGGCCAGCGCGCCGTCGAGGAGGCGCTGCAGCTGCTCCTCGGTGACGCCGGGCGGTGTGTGCCGCCCGAGCGGGGTGTCCACCCCGATGCCGGAGTCGCCGCTGCGCAGCGTGCCGGGGCGCAGCGCGCCGCTGCGGCTGATCGCGGAGTTCACCGCCCGCACGAACGCGGCGTCGATCGGCCGCGAGCCGTGGCCGATGACCAGCTGCGCCGTGTCACGCAGGTCTTCGAGCAGCGCGAGGTCGGAGCGGGAGTTGATGCCTTTGGTGCTTCCCGACCGCAGGAAGTCCTCGGTGTCCAACCGGCCTGTCTGCAGACCGTTGAACAGTTTGCCTGCGCTATACACGACTCCGGCGAGGTCGGCGACGGTGATCGTCATTGGCTGCGTGCGTCCTTTCCGTTCAGATACCCAGCGAGCCGAGGAAGTGCCCGACCCATGGTGTGTGTATAGGGGCGATAGAAATACCAGTGCGGCGACCGCCAGTGTCGTCAGCACCGGCCAGAATTGAGAGTCGATCAGCGGTGGGGAGATCGCTGAGCCGGGACAGCCCAGCAATCTGCTCCCGATCGTTGCGGATCGCAGGGTGCAGGGGCTCAGCCTCGCCTTCGCTCGGTTTTTGGTCTCTGTCAAAAGCGCTGTGATCGCCGGTGTGGCCCATATCAAGAATCATTCCACTCACGCGCCCATCGCCACCCCGGCCTCGGCGTAGAGCATCCGCAGCGCCAGTGCGGTCTGCGGCCCGATCACCATGTCGACCAGCTCCAGCAGCGTGGCGGTGAAGTGCGGCCCGTGGCCGCGGCCCGGAGCCAGGCTGTGGGCGATTTCGTGGAGCACCACAAGCTCGCGCATCGCGAAGCGGTCGCCGTCGGTGTGGATCGCGATGGTGCGGGTGCCGTGCTCGTAGTGCGCGAGCTTGTGCCCCTTGCGGTGGCGCACCCGGATCGGTTCCTGTCGGCCGAACCGCGCAGCCAGCTGCGGCATCGCCAGCACCCGGTCGACGTAACGGGCGATAGAGTCCAGGTCGCCGAAGCGGGCCTCGGGTTCGAGCTGAAACGTCACACCGTGCAGCTCCACGGTGTCGCAGCCGTTGTCGCGCAGCCACTGCAGCTGGCTCTCGGCGGCGTAGACCTTCGACTTCTGGTGGTCTCGCGTCCCGGCTCTCACGGCTGTGGGTCCAGCTCGCCCGGCATCGCGGTGGCGACGCGGCCGTTGGTGAGGTTGCGAACCTCGTAGACCAGTCCCGTCGACGAGGCGCGGTGAAAGCGCGTCGAGACGATCTCAACGTCACCGGCGGCGTAGCGGTCCGCGGCCGGTGTCTGCGCGGGGCAGAAGCGGTAGACGGTCATGCCGACACCGCCCTGCGTGCGCCCCCGATACCCGTGGCTTGCGACAGCCGTGCGCGCTGACCGGCAGCATCACCGGCCTCGGTGGAGGCGTATGACACCGCCCCGCGGTGGCCGCGGTACGAGCCGCGCGCCCGGCTGGTGCGCCGGTAGAAATCCTCGACCGACTTCTCCTTCTCCACCAACACCAGCGAGGTGCCAGCACCTGGGCCGGAGTCGGTGTCGCCGACATCGTCGGCCTCGGCGGCGTCGACCGCGGCCTGCTTCGCGTCGGCCAGTCGATCGCCGACACGGTGGGCGTAGCCGAGCTGGAAGTCCAACCGTGCGGTCAGCCAGGTGACCGGCTTGTAGCGGCCGTCGATCCACTCGCCCCAGCGACTCCCGGTTCCCCAGCGGCCGGGGACGTACACCTGCTCGCCTTTCCAGTCGCCCTGCTTCTTCCACTGGTCGGCGGCGGTGGCCATCTGCACCACCAGGCTCGCGTACATGGCTTCGGTCACGTCGATGTCCTCGGCGAACCCGAAGGCGATCACCGCGGTCGAGTCGTTCCGGATGTTGATCTTCACGTCGTTGGCGGTGGCGATGCCGCTGATGAGGTCGACCAGGGTGTTGAGGCCCCTGGTGCCGCGAACGCCCAACTCGATCACCCGCTGAACCGGCGTGGTGCGCTGCTTGTCGCGGGTGGCGTGTCGCGCCTTGGCCAGGTCGATCGAGTGCAGCGTGGCGACCTCTTGGGCCTTGGCCATGAAGGTGGCGGCTTCCTCCTCGGTCCCGGCGTTATCGGCCTGGGCGAGCAGTTTGGCGACCCGGATGGTTAGCTTGTCCGACATGACTGGCCTCTCGGTGGCGGGACGTTGATTGTCTCTAAACCAGAGACTACATTGAGGGTCGGACATCCCGCAAACGGCGCGGAGAGAAAGGCGAGACGGAGATCATGGCAGAGCACCGCATCGAGTTTCACGAGACCAGCGACGGGCTGGCCCAACGGTGGGAGAGCGGCGACGGCGTCAAGCTGCGCGGCGTGTTCCGGCACAACCCGAATCACCCGTTCCGCGCGGTCGTCTTCGCCGACGAGGACGCGTTCCGCGGATGGCACGGCGGGCGTACGCCGGACGGGGCCGTCGGTGGACTGCGGCCGATGCCGGTGGCCATCAGCGCGCACCCCGGCCAGCCGAGCGAAAGCATCGACGTCGCGGCCGGTGACGTCCTGGTGACCGAGCTGGGCCGCTTCGAGATCAAGGACGACTGGCAGCTGAACGACCCGTACCTGGTTCGTGCCAGCTAGCACGCCTAGTCGACCCACGATCATGCATGTGCCCATGTTCTGCGCTCTCACCACGATCGCCACCGGCGGTCCCGCCGCGCGCTACGTCGAGGCGGCCTCCACCGCCGCGGTCGTCGACGCAGTCCGCGCGGCCGATGAGAGCGGTGATGAGCTGCTGATCCTCGGCGGGGGCAGCAACCTGCTCGTCGCCGACGCAGGTGTCGACGCGGTCACCGTCGCGGTGCGCACCCGCGGCATCGACCGCCGCGGTGACCTGGTCACCGTCGCGGCCGGGCACCGGTGGGACGACGTGGTGGCGGAGCTGCTCGCCGACGGCCGCGGCCAGCTGGCCCCGCTGTCGGGGATACCGGGGACCGCCGGGGCCACCCCGATCCAGAACGTCGGCGCGTACGGGGCGGCCATCGCCGACACGTTGGAGGGCGTGCGCGTCTACGACCGCGACCGCGGCGAGGTGCGGGACATCCCCGCTGCGGCTTGTGGGCTGGGAAACCGCACCAGCGTCTTCAAACACGCCGACCGCCACGTGGTGCTGGCGGTGACGCTGCGGCTGCCGCGCACCGCCGCCGTTCCAGTGGCCTACGCGCAGCTCGCCGCCGCGCTCGGGGTGCCGCTCGGTGCCTCGGCCCCCGCGCGGCGGGTGCGCGCGGCGGTGCTTGCGCTGCGGGCCAGCAAGGGGATGGTGCTCGACCGCGCCGACCACGACACCTGGAGCGCGGGCTCGTTCTTCGTGAACCCGGTATTGGCGGCTGGGGAGGCTCCGGCTGGCTGCCCCACCTACCCAGCGGGCAGCGGGCGGGTGAAAATCCCCGCCGCGTGGCTGATCGAGGCCGCCGGGTTCACCAAGGGCTACCCCGGCGCGGCGGCACCGGCGCGGCTGTCCACCAAGCACGCGCTGGCTCTGACCAACCGCGGGGCGGCCACCAGCTCCGACGTGCTGGCGCTGGCGCGGCGGGTGCGCGACGGGGTGCGCGACGCCTTCGGGATCACCCTGGTGCCTGAGCCGGTGCTGGTGGGGTGCACGCTGGGAGACCCGGCGGCTAACCGTTCAGGTCAGCAACGGACTGCCGGTGGGCGTCCGCAATGATCCCTTGACATCCTCCCCGCCCTAAAGGACGGGGATTCCCGGATGCTGCTAGGCAGCGGCCGGGTGGTGGTCGAAGTTGTGAGCTTCGCCTGTATGCCGAGTGTCGCCCGGCGGGTGACGCGATGAGCGCAACGCTCGATCGCGAATGTTCATCGCGGCGTGAACATCAGCATGGCCGCTGTTACCACAACGTACGCACCGGAACTTCGCTTGGCTCTCACGGTTTCGGGCGTCGATGTGGCCGCAGTGGTGGCACTGCTGTGAGGTGAACCGCGGGTTCACCTCGATCACGTCGGTCTTATCTGCCAGCCGCGTAGCGAACCGCGACCAGCAGGAGGCGTAGATGGCTTTGTTGAGTTTCGCTTTCGCCGACGCCCCGTTAGGCAGGTAGTCGCCGGGATTGTCGGGGTTGGGTTGGGGTTTGGGGCGGCGCACCATGTTGGCGGTACGCAGCTTCTCGATACCCACCGACCGGTGCCGTAGCGCCAGCTCGGTGGTGGTCTGCTCCACCCAGTCACGGCGACGATCAGCCAGCTTGCGGTGCATCGCCGCGATCTTCGCAACGGTCACCGCGCGGCGGGTTGAGCCTTTCTGTTGGCGTGCGAGGTGGCGTTGCAACGCGAGGAAGCGTTTCTGTTCGCGCGGTGACCAGGTGGGGGCTTGGAAGAACTCGCTGTCGCTGGTGGCCACGGTGTTGGCTACTCCGCGGTCGATGCCGATCGGTGCGGCCATGGCTTCGCTGTTGAGTTTGCCTCGCGGCGGGGTGGTCAGCGCAACATGCCAGCGCCCACCGGAAACGGTGATCCGCGCGCTGGTGGCTTCGGTGATCTTCTCCCACGGGTAGGTCAGCCGGAACTTCACCCACCCGGCTTTGGGAACCAGCAGTGCGCCGTGACGCTTCGAGTAGCGGCGAACCTTGAGGTCACGCACCACGAAACCCTGCCGAGGATCGCGGACCGAGCGGAAACGAGGAAACCGGGCACGCCCGGCGAAGAAATTCACGTAGGCGCGGTCGAGGTCACGCAACGCCCCTTGCTGGACCACGGTGGAGCCTTCCCGCAGCCAAGTGAACTCTTTGCGGGCTTCGGTGAGTTCACGCATCTGCTGGGCCACACCGGTGTTCTCACGGCGGCCACGCCACCGCAAGCGACGATGCTCCAAACCCAGGTTATAGACGTAGCGGGCATGGGAGCAGTGCATCTCCAACACAGCGAGCTGCTCACCGCCGCGCGGGTGTAGACGCTGCCGAAGACTCATACCGCAAACGCTGACACAATCGCAGCGATAGCGCCGACCGCGGCGCGGTACTCGCTCACCCCACCCTCAAGGGGTGGGGCCTGCGCTCGCACATCGGTCACGTCCCAGCTGGGCCACCGGGAGCGGAACTAAACAGATGGCGCGGAGTTGACGAGGTCAGCTTCCCGCGACCGGGTAGCCGCTGGAAGTGGGCCACTGGGTCGTCGCGTCGAACACGACGTCGTCGACACCGGCCTCGGCCAGGTTCACCGCGTCGAGCACCGCTCCGGTCACATCGGCGGTGCCGAACCGCGCCTTGGTGAAGTCGCTTCCGCTCAGCTCGGCCCCGCGCAAGTCCGCACGCGCCAGTTCGCTGCCGGTCATCAGGCATCCGGTGAGCGTGGCCCCGCGAAGGTCCGCGTCCCGGAGCGTGACGCTCACCATGTTCGCCCGGTCGAAGTTCGCGTAGGCGGCTGACACATCGTCGAGGGTGCTGTTGGCCAGCGACGCCCCCGACAGATTGGCACGCGACAACGTGACCCCGGACAGGTCGGTGTCGATGAGGTTCACGGTGGGGATGTAGGCATCCGACAGATCGAGGACGCAATCACTCCATGTGGCGTCGCCGGTCTCCTGCGTCGGGCGGTGGGAGCGGATCAGCGCCACGATGCTGCGGTGCACCTCGAACTCCGCCTGCTCGGCCGGTGCCAGCCGCAGCTGGTCGCACAGCAGGCTCACGCACATCTGGCGCGCCGCGTCGTCACCGAAGTCGTGCCAGTCGTCGGCGAGCGAGGCCAGTGCGTAGACCCCGGCCATCCGCACCGGAATCTGCTCGCTGGCCAGCAGCGCGGCCGCGTCGGTGAACCGTTTGCGCAGCGCGCTCTCTCGCGCGGTCACGTGCAGGTCGCGGTCGAGGTCGAGCCGCTCGGTCTCCAGCACCAGCCGCTGCCGGTCCAGCTCGCCCTGCGTCTGGGCGAGACCGGCCTGCCATTCGGCGATGTGCTGGGCGTCCTCGCTGATCTCCAGTTGGCGCAGCGCGGTCTCGTGCGCGGCGGTGTTGAAGTCGAAGGCACGTTCTGTCACGTCCTGGCGGCGAACGGCCAGCGCGGCGAAGATCGTCGCGCACAGCCCCAGCGCCAGGGCGGTGGCGGACACGGCGGCGCTGAGCCAGTGCGCGGGCTGCACCGCGGGCAGCCAGCCGAACCCGCCACCAGCCCACGGAGCGGCCGCTCCGCTCATCAGCCAGGCCAGCCACAGGAACGTCAGCGCCCACACCGACAGCACGCACGCGGAAACCGCCGCCACCACGGTGCGCAACCGCCGCTTCGGCCGGTACTCGCGCAGGGGTGGCGCATCAGCCTCGCTGAGGTCGGTGGCCTCGGAATCCACCGTCTCGTCGAGGTCGGTGTCGGCCTCAGCGGTGTCGCGGTGCTTGTTCGTTCCCATGGGTCAGGCCCTCATCTCACGTCGCGGCCGCGGGGGAGTCTCACCGCGACCAATCCTTCGGCAGGAACCCGCCCCTGCTCAGCCACTGATCCAGCGAGTCCGCGGCCTCGGCCGCCCATGCCGCGGCTTGGCGTCCGGCATCGGAGTCGGGGTCGCGCAGCCAGATGCGGATGTTCTCGCGCATCGACTCCAGAGTCTTGTTGGGGTCCATCAGTCGAACAGCCCGCTCATGTCGGCGCTGAACGGATCGTCCTTGGAGCCGCTGCTCTTGCGGTCCTCCTCGGCGTGGCGAGCCCGTTCCGCGCTGGCCTTGGCCAGGTACCGCCTGCCGCGCTCGTTGTCGGCCTCGATCTCGGCAATCAGCTCAGCTTCGCTCTCCTCGGTCGGGATGGAGAACTCGATGCGGACCTTGGTGCGCTCGCCGATGAATCCATCGCTCAGCTCATCGAGGCGCGGGTCGTCAGGCTCGGCGTCGGTGAGGAACACCATCACGGTGCTGTGCACCCATGCGGGCTGGCGGTAGCCGTTTTCATCGGTCTCGATGTCCTGCAGGATGCGCACGCGGCTGTCCCTGATCACCGGGCGGATCGGGATTCCCAGGCGGTGCATGTGGTCACGGACATCGGCGACCATGTCGGCCTTCGCGGCGTCCAAGTCATGGTCGTGCGCCTCGCCGAGCTTGAACAGCGCCGCGGTGAAGTATGTCGTCAGAAGCGGCTCACCCGTCTCAGCGTTGGTCGGGCGGAAATAGGTCTTCGTCTCCGCGGTCATGTGGGCACCTTTCCCGTGTTGGTCGGCGTCGATGCTATGGCTGCGCGGATGGCGGAAACGACCGCGGCGCGGCAAAGAAACGGCCCCGCATCGGTAGTCGATGCGGGGCCGTCGGCCGGTGGGAGCCGGAGGGGGAGGTCAGCCGCGATCCCACCAGTGGTACTCGTCGATGGCGACGTCACGCAGAGTGCTGATGGTCCACTCCGCACCGTAGGTGGTGTTCTCGTCATCGAGCGGACGCAGCACCTTGGCGGCGTTGCTGTAGGCGCTCTCCGGGTTGCGGTGGTGAGTGGCGATCGCGGCCACGGCCTGCTCCCCGGCGACGTACTTCTCCACCAAGTCGCGGCGGATGTTCTTCTGCATGATGGTCACGCCGCGGACTTCCTCGATGTTGCCCGCGGCCTCATCGAAGACCAGGTAGTCGACGATCGGAGCATCGAACTCGATCTTGTTGCCGCTGGCGTCCTTCTCGTAGTTGCTGGTGCGGCGAACCACGCCGTTGATGCGGAACAGCAGCGGCTTGTTGAAGTGCGCGTCGGGGATGCTGCCGCCGCCGCTGGACATCGTTCCGATCTGCGGGGCGGGGCCGCGGTGAGCGCCGCCGACACCGGCGGGAGCGGCGTACTGCGGAGCAGACGCAGGGGCCTGCACGGGTGCGGGAGCGACGAACTGCGGAGCCGACGCAGGGGCCTGGGCGACCGGCGCGGTGTTGGCGACCGGGGGAGCCACAGGAGAGGCGGGCGGGGTGATGGCAACCATGACGGCTACCTCCTTTTCTTCGTTTGCGCGTTGCGCGTTTCTCGTTGCAGTTGTCAGTGCGGGCGCACTGCGGGCGTTGCCCCCGTTGGCTACACCGTGGTGGGACTCGCCCGCACCGACGCATCGAGTATTGCACGCATCACGGACATGCAACCGTGACAGAACCTGTTGTTGGGTTTCTCGCATGGTTCGACCAGTCTTTTGTGGTGTTCGCACAAAGTCGGCCGATACAGGCTGCCATACAGCCCCCGATACGGCCTGACGGGTACCGCGGGGATCGGCCGCACTGGGTATAGCGCACCCATATAGGCCGCTGACCACGGGGTATGTCAGGGGGTGTCGGGCGGCCGCCGACGATACAACCGGCGATACAGCCAGCGGCACATCACCCAATACAGGCAGTGATACAAACGACGGTACAAAGCATGGTACAAATCGCGATACAGCCATTATGCAGTGCCGCACGCTGGGGTTTCAGCGACTTGATCGGGAAGCATCAAGCCCGCTTGCGCCGAAACATCACCGGGGTACATGCGCTGATACAGAATCCCCGCAGACTCCACCGGCACGAGTCCGAACATGCAACGATGAGAAAGGACGTGACACCCGCGCTATGCACCGGCAGACTGCCGCCGCGTCGCTACCGTGGCCCGATGCGACACCGTCGAGTCACCGCAACACTGATACTGTCCGCCGCACTCACCGCCAGCGGCGGGTGCATCCCACACACGGAGGAAGCAATGCAGCCCGAAGCCCACGCCGACACCACCGCCGATACCACGCAGCAGGTTGTCGACACCGCAGCCTCCGCGCTGCGCGACGCCGCCTCGATCCACGTGTTCTACACGACCAGCGGGCTCGACGAACTCACCGCGACCGTCTACTCGGCCGACATCACCGCGGCCCCGCCGACGGCCTCCGGAGACGCCTCGCTCCTCGTCGACGGCGAGCGTGTGCACACCGGATTCCGGGTCGATGGCGGGCAACTGTGGCTGGGCACCACCGACGGCGGCGAGGTCGACGCCGGACGGTCCGCCGGGCAGTTCGATCCCACCGCGCTGCTCGGCCGATCCTCCGGTCTGGCCGCGTTGCTGGCCCAGGCGCAGGAGTTGCGCGAGGCCGACGACAACGATGCCGCCGACGACCTCGACACCGTCAAGATCGAAGCCGCGGTGCCCGCCGCGGCGACCTCGGCACTGCTGCCCGCCGACGCCCGCGAGGGACGCAACGGGCTTCCCGCCACGCTGTGGATCGCCCGCGACTCCGGGCAGCTGCAGCGCCTCGTGCTGCGCGTCGGCGAAGCGACCGCCGCGGTGAAGATCACCCGCTATGACGCGGCCGGGAGCGCCGACGACAGCACGGTGACGCTTCCCCCTAACTGATCCACGAAGCACCACGGCGGTCGGTCCACGAGGGATGGCCGCCGTTGTGCGTTGGGGGCGGGATCAGTCGCCGCGGATCAGCGCCAGCTGCACCTGGGTGTAGTCGAGGTCGTCGACGATCATGCGGCCCTGTCCGGCACGCCACCGCTTCGGTTTCAGGTGATACGCACCGCCGACCGGGGGCCGCGTGCTCGGAGGGGCGGCCAGCTGCAGGATCGGTGTCAGCATCGCCTCCCGCAGCGCCGACAGGAACTGTGAACTGCCCACCTGCTCGGAGAACTTGATGTCAGTCGACACGATGAAGTGCACGCCGAGATCATCTCCAGTGCCCAGCAGCTTGGCCACCGTCTGGTTGCCTACGGCAACTTGATCGAACGCCGACTTCAACGCGTAGCCCTCCGCGATCTGAACGAAGTTGTCGACGAACACATAGACCTCTGGTCCGGTGAAATAGGTGCGATCACGCAGCTGGTCGCCGGTGGTCTCGTTGGTGGGGCGGCGCGACCCCATCAGCCGCACCAGCATGTCGGCAGTGGCGTTGATGTCGTCAGCCGACGTCACGTATCCCGGTGGACGCAGCTGCGTGACTTCCCCGTGCTCGTCCGGCTCGCTGTTCTTGGCGGGGCGCATGAATCCTCGCCGGTACAGCTCGTCGCGCTCACCGAGCATGTTGCGCAGCGGGTCGATGACGATGATCGACGCCGTCTCCGGAGTGAACTGGCGCATCACCGACTCCATGATGACGCGCAGCGCATTGGTCTTGCCGCACCCGGTCTCCCCGTAGACCATCAGGTTCTGCGAGTAGTTCGGCACCGGGGCCAGCGCCAAGGTGTCGGTGTCCCATCCCAGCGGGTGAATGGTGTACCGGGGGTTGCGGCCCATGTCGACCATGGGGGCGAACGCCGACCACATGTCCGCGTACGGGGTGACCGCGGGGGCGGCGGTCACCGGAGGCACGATCTGCTCGGCGTAGGTGTTGCGCAGCTGCCCGCAGAGCGCGGCGATCTCCTCGCCGTAGTCGTGGACCTCGTAAATCTCCCGCTCGTTCTCGATCTTGTCCGGCTCGATCTCACGGTTGATGGGTACGGCGGTGCGGGCGTGCAGAGCGACGACGTCGTCGCCGACACCGCCCTCGGCGTCGAACACCTGCACCGACCGTCCTGGCTGCTTGGGGATAAACCCACGCAGCGTGGATTTGATCTGCGCCGGAACCTTCGAGCCGCTGTAATCCGGGGCGGGCAACTGGATGCAGCCGGGCAGCTCGGTGGTGTAGTGCGGCGCGTTACCGGAAGTACCCGCGGTTGCGGTGTCGGCGGTGAACACCAGGTGGATGCCCACTCCCGGACCACTGTCGACGATCGGACGAAGCCGCTCGGCGACCTCCTTGCGGTTCTCCTGGCCCAGGAATCCGCCGATCCCGTCGATGGCCACGATCACGTAGCCGTACGGGTCACCGGCGATCGGCTCACGCTCCTTGGACTGCAGATAGGCGTCCACGGAGTACACCTCGCGATTCACCATGGCGTCGGTACGCACGTCGATGAGCCGCCGCGCCTCGCCCAGGATGCGCGAGACCACATCGTCGGCTCCGGGACGGGCGAACGCTGCCACGTTCGGAGCGTTGCGCACCTCGCCCAGCTTGCCGGTCGTGTAGTCGGCCAGCATGAACATCAGCCGTGACGGCTCATGCTGCAGGCACCCGCAGATCACCATCGTCTGCAGCAGCGTCGTGCGGCCGGACTTTCCGCCCCCGGCGATCGTCCAGTGCGGGGTGTTTCCGCTGAACTCGATGTTCCACGGCACACGCACCTGCTTCTTCGGCACGTCGATGTCGCCGATGCGGATCGACAGTCCCTTGTCCTGCTTCTGCAGCCCGAGGTCCGGCAGGCTCATCGGGTCACGCAGCGACGGTGACCACATAGTGGCGACGAACGGGTTGCGCATGTCGTGCAGGCGGCGAACCTTCTGCAGCAACACCTCACCCATGTGGTCGCCCTGACGCTCCTCCTTCGTCTCAACGACCTCCCCCTCAACCACCGGGGTGAAGTCACGGTCGGCGAACAGGTCGAACATCGACACCGCGTCGCCGATGGGGGACTCGTCGGTGATGCGGGCGCGTTCCACCTTCGTGCGGCGAACGTACTCGGCCTCGTGGTGGAAGCTGACCACCTCGACCGGCTGGCTGTCCTTCTGGAACTTGCGGATGATCTTGCCCTTGAGCTTCCCGGCCACCATGTTGGCCGCCGCGTCGGTGCCGATCATCGCCACCGAATACTGCGGTGACTGCACACTGAGCGAGAACCGGAACAGCAGGTGCTCCAGCAGGTCGCCAACCATCGTCTTGTCGATGAACTGGCTGCAGATGATCAGGTGGATTCCCAGCGAACGCCCCACCCGGCCGATCTCGGTGAGCAGCTTCAAGTAGTCGGGGCGGTCCTTGAGGAACTGCCCGCACTCGTCGATGATGATGACCAGGTCCGGCATCGGAAGCCAGTCGGGGTCGCCTTGGCGTGTGCGCTGCTTCTCCCGGTACTCGAAGATGTCCTTGCAGCCGCGCTCCTCGGTCATGTACGTCTCGCGACGGATCAGCTCACCCTGCAGGATCGCACCGAGGCGCTCCACCAGCTCGGTGGCGCTCTCCAGGTTGGAGATCGACGCCACCACGTGCGGGACACCCTTCATGCCCAGGAACGTGGCACCACCTTTGAAGTCGGCCAGCAGCAGCGCCAGCTTGTCGGGGCCGTACTTGGCGCACAGGGCCAGCACCAGACACTTGAGGAAGTACGACTTACCCGAGCCGGTCTGCCCGGCCACCGCCCCGTGCGGGCCGTCACCGTGGCGGTTGACCTCGTAGAGGTTGAGGCTGGTCACCTGCGGGGTCAGCTCGTCGCCATTTCGCCGGTAGCCGTAGGGAACCTTCAACTCGTCGGTGTAGGCGTTCTCCTTCCACACCTTGACGATGTCGTGGGTCTCGATGTCGGCGATGCCCAGCGCCTCGAAGAAGTCGGGGATGTGATCCGGCGTGTCATCGGCGACCGCGCCGGAGCCGTACCCGCGGGGCCGGTAGCGGTACATGGCGCGGGCGAAGGTGTCGGCCACCTCCAGCGAGACCTGGTCGGCCGCAGCGGCGTCGAAGTCCTCGTACGTCGAGACCCGCCCGTCGCGCAGCAGGATGCGGCTTTTCACCTCGCTGACGTGGTCGATCCCGTAGCGCACCACCAGCCACGTCATGCCGGGCACACCGCCGGGCATGGTGACCGGCCAGTCCACGGATTGCTCGGGAAGGTCGACCACCACCAGCAGATGCGGCGGCTTGTCGGGGTCGTCGGAACGCAGACGTTCCAGCTGCTTGGCGTGGCGGGCGGCGAACTCGTCGATGCTGCGCCAGGTCAGCAGGCGCGCGCCCATACCCTTCTCCACCTTTGTCATGTCCTCGGTGTGCGGCAGCCACTTCATCCACTGCCAGCTGTCGGGATCGTCGGTGATCAGGCCGATGTTCAAGTGGTCGGGGCGGTGGTTGAACGCCAGCGACATCAACATCGCGCGCACCAGTGCCAGGCGCGGCTGCTCGTCACCGCGCATCGCATAGGCCGGGTATTCGGCCAGCGTGGCGTCCATCGGCAGGTTGGCCACCACCGACAACGTGTTCATCGCCTCGTGATAGCGCACCTTCGTTCCCGGCTCCAGCATCTCGGGAACGACGTCCTCGGCGGGCTTGAGCTTCGGATACAGCGGTGCCACACCGATGCCGATCCGCGGGCGCAGGAAGGGGTTCGCCGTCAGGTGCTTGACGTCGGGGTCCGACTCGTCTTCGGGAGGAATCACCCGGCCGATGTTGGGGTCAGGGTCGGCCTGCCACATCTGGTCGCTGCCCACCAGCGACGTGAGGTCGTAGGGGTGGGGGAAGCAGGTGGTGCGCAGATCGTGCATGGCGCGGCCGTGCTGGTGGATGAGTGCGCGGTCTTCGCGCAGCTGCAGGTCGTATTCCTCCATCTCGCCGTCGATGTCGTTGCCGGAGCCACCACCGCCGCGCATCCCCATCGACATCATCACCATCATGGCGACCATCATCACCATCATGGGCAGCCGGTAGATCATGGTCATCATCCCGCTGCTGCCGCTGCGCTGCAGCATCATCACGACCATCAGCGAGAGCATCGCGATCATCATCAGCGCCATGCCCAGCGGCATGAACCGCTCCCATGCCGGGCGGGTGTCCGGCGGGGGCATCGGGATGGGGCTTTGAATCTGCACACCCTCGGAGGCGAGCTGGTCCACACGCCGGGGAGTGGGGCGGAAAATGTCGAACATCGTGGTCCTTCCGGAACGGTGGTCTACTGCGCGTCGTCGGATTCGTCGTCGCCGTCGAGATCGGCGGCCTCGTCCGCGTCAGCGGCCGCCTCCGCAGCCTTGGCGGCGTCGTCGGGCTCTTTGGACTCGGGCTTGGGGGTGGCGGCCGGGCTGGGAATCTGCTTGACCGGGTCGAGCTGGCCCTGCATCACCTGGGCGTTTTTGATCGACAGCGTCGAGCCCTGCGAGTACAGCTTGGCGACTGACCACGGGATCGGTGTGGGGGCCAGCGTGTTGAGGCCCAGCGCCTTAATCGTTGGGTCGTAGCTCACCTTGAGCTCGTTGGCGGTTCCCGAGGGCACGACCGCGTCGATGGGGAACGCCGTTCCGGCTGCGTCGATCCACATCAGCTGCTCGGCGGACACCGAATCGTTGTTGTTTCCGGTGACCCGCACGTACCAGCCGTATCCGGGCCGGGTGACCGACTGCGTGGCGCGCGGTGCGGTGCCGTTGTCGGGCAGCTGCTTGACGGCGACGCGGCGGCCGAGGTCGCTGATCGGGGTCTTCGTCGCCGTCATCACCACGGTGTGCGACCGCAGCTCCTCAGAAGACTTCGACCACTTCCAGCACAGCGCTGGCTCGTTGACCAGCGTGGGCACCTTCGACGGGAACATGTGGTCGTCGACGATGGTCACCCGCTCCAGACCCTCCAGCTGCGACGGATCGGAGACGATCCGCTGGGTCGAGCCGGTGTTGATCATCATCTGCGCGAGCACCGATCCGATCATCTGCACGCCGGTACGGCCCACCAGGTAGTAGGCCCGACCGCCGGAGGCGGTGCCCACCGTGAGCACGTCGCCAATAGACGATCCGGTCACCGCCGGGCTGAGCTGGCCGCGGCTCTCCAGCTGCGGGGCGGTCAGTGCGGGGGAGATGCCGATGGCCCCCAGCAGCGCCGGAGAGACCGTCAGGGCGGAGTCCATGTGCGTCGGCGTGAGGCCGAGTGCCGCCTGCGCGGCGTAGTCGCTGCGGCCCACCTGGGCGCGGGTGTCGCGGTAGATCAGCCACAGCTGATCGGCGTCGTTGGCGGCACGCACCAGCACAGCGCGGTCCTCGCCGAGAGGGTCGCCGCCTTCGAGCAGGTCATCCCCGGCGATCACCGTCGTTGTCATGTCCCCACCTTCGAGCAGCGACAGCGGGACAGCGGTGTCGTGCCAGTCGCAGATGGTCCACGTGGCGGCGGTGTCGGTACGCGGCTCCAATGAGTCGGGGGCGTTGGGGATTCCCATCAGCGGCCCGGTCGGCAGTGACTGCAGCGCGGCGTCGGTGATGACCTTGGCCTCCTTGGCGCTGCCGACGATCAGCCGCGCCGACGCCAGGTTGGTGACCGGGTGCAGCCTGCCGTTGAACTGCACGAACCGACCGGCGTTTCGCGTGATCACGATCTCGTCGACGCTGTTGTCGGGCTTGGGGCTCAGGATCGACATGATGAAGGCGGCCCCCAGCACCAGGACGCCGACGACCGCACCGAAACCGACACCGCCGCGCATCCTGGCCAGCGGGGAGCCCAGGCCGCGCACGTCCTGGCGGCTCAACGCCTCGTCGACGCGGTTCAGCTCACGCTTGTACGCCTTGATCTGCCGCTTCGACGTCAGATTCCACGCCATGGGCTCCTCCTATTCAGCGCGCATCGTCGGTCGAAGTTTGGCCGAGACATGACAACGCAGATGCCCGCGGCGCGTTTGGACACACAGCGACGAACTGCCCGCCGCTGTCAGTGGGAGGCGGCAAAATACATAGGGGACAGGTCGGCAGACGCAGATGCGAAACGCATAGTAGTCTCGCTAATAGAGACGGAAGGGATCGCCGGTGGATGACATAAAGGCAACGGTCATAGCCGCTCGTAAGGCGGGGTGGACGGTCGAGCAGTCAAAACGGAACTCGCACTGGAAGTTCCTGTCGCCGAACAGGTCGGTGAAGCCCATCTTCACCTCCTCGTCCACCGGCGACGTGCGCGCGGTCAAAAACCTGCACGCCGAGCTTCGCCGCGCCGGGCTGGCGTTGCGCTGACAGCTAGCCCAGCTCGAACTCGTACTCGTAGACGCTGAACGGCACACACTCCCCGGTACGGACCACCTCGGTGTCCACCAGGGCCTCACCGCCCACGGCGGTGTCGTATCCGGGGTGCTCGTCGACGCTGCGGGCCACGTGGGTGACGCGCAGTGGCTCACCGCGCCAACGGTCGCCGTAGTTGTCCACGGCGTCGTCGGTCAGGTAGATGGTGTCGCCCACGTTCACGGTCACGGAGCATCCTCCCCTTCGGCAGCCTCGGCCCAGCGCAGGAAGTCGTCCTCGGTAGCGGTGCCGTCGTGTACCGCGTCCCAGTCGACCGGATCGGACATGTCAGCTCCTCGGATCGCACCCGCCAAGTCACTGGAACCGTCGCACGCTGCGGAGTCGGCGCGGGTACGCGGCGCGGACTCCGCGGGGGTACGTGACATCTACTCAGCGGCCCGGACCAGGGTCGTTGTGTTTTTGGTGGATAGCTCCTAAGCTGGGTCGATGAGTTCAGGAACATACCTGCGGACCGGACAGGCTGCCGACCGCCTGGGAACGTCACGCCAGCACGTGGTGGACATGTGCAACCGGAACGAGTTGCCGCACATCATGGTGGGCACCCACCGGAGAATCCCCCGCGAGGCAATCGACCTGCTCTCCGCGAAGCATCAGCCCGGCGGTGACCGCCACAGCCGGTCCCGCTGGCTACACATCGCGATAGCTCGCGCGTTGCTTCTGGACCCTGACGCTGTGATCGCCAAGGCGAGATCAAATCTCGCCCGCGCCCGAGCGGACGGGGCCATTGACGTCCACTCCACCCCCTACATGACGGAATGGGAGATGTTGCTGGCGAGCGACCTGGCCACGCTCATCGACGCGATGCTCGACCCCGGCGACCACGCGGCAACGCTGCGGTCCTGCAGCCCGTTCGCGGGGGTGCTTCCGCAGGAGGAAGTGTCAGCCATCAAGGAGACGTGGCGGCTGTCGCGCACAGGGGACGGCGAGCGCGTATGAGGCGAGATCAGTTAGCGCACATCCTGCGCGCTTCCGCTCGAATCGCTGACGACAATGACGTGCTCGTTCTCGGGTCGCAGGCCATCCTCGGCGCATTCGACGACCACCAGCTCCCGGCCGCGGCGCTCGCGTCCATGGAAGCCGACGTCGCCTTCCTCAACGATCCAGATCGCCGGAAAGCTGATGCGGTTGAAGGAGCCATCGGCGAACAGTCGACATTCCACGAGACGAACCACGTATATCCGGAAGGCGTCCACGTGGACACCGCGGAGCTTCCGCACGGGTGGCGCTCACGGCTGATCACCTGGGACATGCGCTCCAGTGACCCGGCCAACCCACGGTTCGTCGAGCCACATGATCTCGTCGCCAGCAAACTCGTCGCCGGTCGAGAAAAGGACTTCGTCTTCGCTGCGGCCCTGATCGACGCCCGGCTGGTAGAGCTGGACACTCTCGCCGAGCGCGCAAAGAACCTGCCGTCAAGCAGCGCCCGCGTATTGAAATGGCTGGAGGCATATCGCCGCGGTTGATGCCGCGCTGGACCGGCGGCGGGAATCCCGCTGCCGATTGGCGGGGCACAGGATCGTCGCATCCCCGACCTTGCTACCTCCGCAGCTGTGGGCAGTCCGACGCCATCACCGAGGCCAGCTGGTCGGCGTTCATCTCGCCGAGGTCGATGACTTCGGAATCGAGCGTCTCGGGGATGCGCTCGGTGTCAGGGTCGACCGGGTTGCCGTCGCCGTAGGTGACGCTCTGGCGCACCCGGTAGCCGTGCCCGTCGGGGCCGATGAAGTAGGCGGCCAGAGCGCGCTCGACACCGCCGTCATCGCGCAGGCTGACGTAGTGATGGCCGCGGCTGTGGTCGACGGTGCCGCCGCGGGGCAGGAAGTCCACCATGCCCGGCGGCAGGTAGACGTCATCGCTGTAGGGGCCGAAGGCCGACAGATTGCTCATGTTCCGGAAGGCTAGAGCCGCGAACAACACCGTTGGCGCAGCGGCGCGGCTGGTGGATCAGCGCCACAGGGCGGCGATGCTGGGGGCGTCTTTCAGGTTAATGTGCGGAGCCTGGTGCGGATCGCGGTCCGGCAACGTCCCGTCTTCGTCGGCGGCGCAGTCACATTCGAGGCCGTGGTGCAGGAACTCGCCGCACGCCGCGCACCACACGTCGTAGTCGGTCTCACCCGCTGATACGACCGCGACGGTGACGCCGTTTCCCGCACTAACAGTGTGGATTTCGGAGGCGTCCAGGCCGTCCATCCCTACGCCGACGGCTTCGAGGATCGCTGTTGTGCACCTGGGACTTCCGCACGATTCGTACAGCTCGTCGGTGTATCCGCGGCTGTTGATCGCCACGGCGCATGGGTTCATGTCACGTCCTTTCCTGATGGTGGGCCGCTGGCAGTTGACGAGTCGCTAGTCAACGAACACCGCCTTGCCGTGCTGCTCAGCCCAGCACGCGATGTCCTCATCGGTCAGGTCGGGCTCTGAGGTGGTGAACAGCGGCGCGTAGCGCACATTCGTCCCGATCACCGTGCCGGTGTCCATGTCGATGAGCACGCCGCCCGAGTCCTTGTCCAGCTTCTGCATCCGAGCCTCCCGTTTCCTGTTCCTGGCCCGCATCATGCACAGCTGCCCGCTCCCTGTCCGGTGCGCGGCGCGGCTGGGGAGAGGTGAGGACGTGGCAGCTGCTCAGTGGCCGGGGAACAGGCGCGCCACCGCAGCGTCGGCCGCGGCGAAGGCACCGTCCAGGCCGCCCTGCTCGGCGTCGACCCAGCCCTGGTCGAGCACCTTGCCGCAGGAGCCGTCCTGCACCGACCAGTGGTAGCTGGTTGGAGATTCGTCCTCCCAGCGCTCGAACTCCACATAGGCCATGATGCGGTCGAGCCCGGAGACCTCGCGGCGGTAGCGGACCCGCCCCGCCGCGACGCCCTGCGGCACCCACTGCGGGTCTGCCGCGTCTTCGACGTTCACAGCCACTGCAGCGCCTCGACCGCACGCGGGTCGCAGCCCAGCAGGCGGCCGAACTCCTTGGCCGACAGGCCCTTCTTCATCGCGCCCTCGTACACCAGCTTCGGCGATACCGCACCGCACACCGCCTGCACCGCCGACTCGCACAGACCGGCGATCTGCCCGGCGTCATCGGCGTGGGCGCTGCCCCCGCGGCGGGCCTCGGCCAACGCGTCCTCGTAGCTGATCATTTTCGGTGCCCCTCTCCGAAGCAGTCGATCGTGGCGGCCAGCTCGCGATCGACCAGCGCCTGCAGCTCGTCGCGGCTCAGGTGGCCGTCGCCCTCATGGGCCACCACCCGGTAGCCGTCGTTGGCGTAGGTCTGCGCCGTCTCCCAGTTACCGATGTAGTCGTAGACGCTGCCGTCGGCGGTGTACGCGGTGGCGACGGGGAACTCGGGGTGGATGTCGTTCGGATACTGGCCCATGACCGGAAACGTAGGGCAGCTTCGGCCGGGCGGAAGCGGGCGGCGCGCCGCGGGTGAGTGGGAGACTCGAACGATGGCGCAGCTGCACAAGGGATTCGACCACCCGTGGCAGGTGGTTAACGCCATCCCCATGTTCCCGGCGAAGGTGGTCGTTCAGTTCGCCGACTGGAGTGTGCGCACCATCGACCTCAGCGACCGATGATCACGGGGGCGCGGGCGTCGCCCTTTAGGGCGGCGGTAGCCCCCGTTGGTTGCGGTGACCGGTATCAGTTGGCCGGACGGTTCTGGGTTTCGATGTAGGACCGCAACACCTCCAGCGGGGCACCGCCGACCGATCCGGCGAAGTAGGAGCCTGCCCACAGCTTGTTGGCCCTCCAGTAATGACGTGCCAGCTCCGGGAACTCTTGACGTAGCCGTCGCGAGGACACTCCTTTGAGCGAGTTAACCAGTCGCGACACCGCCACCTTCGGTGGGAAATCGACAAGCAGGTGCACGTGCTCACGCTCACCGTTGAACTCCACCAGCTCGCAGTCGAAGTCACGGCAAACGTCACCCATGATCTCCTCCAACCGGGACAAGTGCCGCTCCGCGAACACCGGATGGCGGAACTTGGTCACGAAGACCAAGTGCACGTGCAATGCGAAAACGCAATGCCGCCCTGTTCTTATGTTCTTCACCGCAGCCATACACCAAGTATAATCGTCCAGGTGTCGACAAGTGTGCTGCGTTACCGGTACCGGGCGTACCCGAACGGCAAACAGCAACGTGCCGCCGCTCGGCTGTTCGGGGGTTGCCGGGTGGCCTTCAACGCCGCACTGGAACACGCCCGCAACGAGCACGCAGCGGGAAACCCCTATCCCAAGGCCAACGGCCTGCAGCGCCACGTCCTCACCGAAGGCAAGAAACAGCCTGAACGGGCTTGGATGAATCAACTCTGCGGAGTTGCACTCATCCAAGCGGTTCGCGATGCCGATATGGCCTACCGCAACTTCTTCGCCTCGTGTACTGGAGGGCGAAAAGGTCGGCGGGTGGGTTTCCCGCGATTTCGCAGCCGCCGTGATTCCACGCAGACCGCCCGGTTCACCAAGGCGGCGAGATTCGCCGTCACCGCGGTCGGTGATCGTCGTGCCGCCGTTCGGCTGACCGGCATCGGCGAGGTCGAGTTCGTGCTGTCCCGCGAGCTTCCCAGCGCACCGTCGAGCGTCACATTGATCCGGGAAGCCGACGGCCGCTTCTACGTGTCCTTCGTAGTCGAAGAACCCGATGCCACGCTGCCGGGAACCGATCGGGTGTGTGGAGTGGACATGGGGTTGTCGAGGTTCGCAACCGTTGTGACCAGCGAGAGCGGCAGTGAGACGATCACCGCCACCGATACACCGAAGTTTCTCCGGCGTAAAGCCAGAGCATTGGCCCGTTCCCAGCGAGCCATGTCGCGAAAACAAAAAGGGTCACGTAACCGGGACAAGGCACGCCGCAAGGTTGCGGTTCACCATCGCAAAGTTCGCAACGCGCGCCTCGATCATGCTCATCAGCTCGCCACCGAAATCGTCACCGGCCATGATGTGATCGCCGTCGAAAACTTGTCGGTGGCAGGAATGTCGCGTACCAACGGGGCTTCGGTGCA
Organism: Mycolicibacillus koreensis; assembly: GCF_002104795.1. Taxonomy (GTDB): domain Bacteria; phylum Actinomycetota; class Actinomycetes; order Mycobacteriales; family Mycobacteriaceae; genus Mycobacterium; species Mycobacterium koreense. The sequence continues at coordinate 3,020 of NZ_NCXO01000048.1, read as the reverse complement.
CGATCAGTCGATGTCGCAGTTCCTACGGGTGCTAGCTGACAAGTCCCGCCGACACGGTAGGTCTGTGGTAGCGGTATCCCGCTGGTTTCCCAGCACACGGATGTGTTCTGGTTGCGGGCAGTTGACCGGACCCCACGGAAAGAAAGACTTGAGCGTCCGACAGTGGACGTGTGCTTCATGCGGTGTGTCCCACGACCGGGATGTCAACGCCGCCCGCAATATCCTCGCCGAGGGGTTGCGGCTGCTCGCCGAGCAGCGAAACCGTGACGCCGACGGGCTGTCGGAGTCGTTAAACGCTTGTGGAGACGAAACCGCTGCCCCTCCCGAGGGGAAAAGTTTCGACGATGAAGCAGGTAGGTTACCAGGAGATCGGGAACCGTGAAACCGTCCCCGGCCGAGGTGACCGCGAATCCCCGTCCTTTAGGGCGGGGAGGGTGTCAAATCGTCGACCGTCCCGACCCCGGAGTATTCGAGAGTCTCCGCCGTGAGGACTTCTTCCGCCGTATGCGCGTCCTCGACGGGCTCGTCACCTGGCCTGGAGAGCTGGACCTCGACCCCAAGGCCATGTACGACGAATCGCACTGACCTCGCTGGCTGGACACCTTTCTGGCGGCCGGGCGGGAGCGGGCGGCGCGATCAAGGCCGCGAGCAGTATTCGCACAACCAATGGTCGCCGCGGAACTGCGCCAGGTCACCCTCGCCCAGGCTGGTGGACCTGCAGCGGTAGCAGTGCGCGGGCAGGTCGTCGTCGAGCACCAGCGACAGGTGGATGGGTCCGTCGAAGTTGGCCTTGCGGATCGTCTTGACGATCTCGCGGCCGTACTCCGACACGTGTCGGGCCATCACCGCCGCCGCTAGGTGTTCGGGCAGCCGACGGGCTGCGACGCATCGTGCGACCAGCGCCAGCCGTGCGGCCCTGGTGCGGGAACAGCGAACAGCGCCGAGGCGCACGATGGGCACTCGGCCTCGTCGGTGACCGACTGCGGCTCGGGGAGCTGGGCGGGGTTCATGTCGGCGTCAGCTCCCGTGCCCGGTTCCGGCCGCATGACTCTCGGCGACACTGCCCAGCACTTCGAGGCTGTCGCCGGATTCGGCGTCGCACAGGGGCTCACCGCACGTGTCGCAGCGCAGCTCAAGGTCTGCCTTGGCCGGATCGCTGCTGGCTTTCAAGACGAAGTTGTCGAGCCGCATCTTCTCTCCTTGCGATCAGATCGGGTAGACGGCGCTGTACCAGTTGGTGCAGCCCTCCACGTAGAGGCCGTCGGCCGCCAGCAGATCGCCGAGTCGCTCGACAGTCTCGTGGCCGTAGTCCATGTTGAACGCCCCGGCGTGGTCGCCGCCGTCGTGGGTGATGATCAGCTCGGAGCCGGTGCCGTAGCTCTCGCCGCGGTCGCGCCACTGCTGTGGGCTGTAGAAGCGTCCCCCACCGCCGTGGTCGGCCATGCCGCTATCGGCCAGGAACCCGCGGATGATCTCGGCGGCCTTGCGCCCCTGCGGGCTCAGGTCGTCGGGGATGGGCCAGGTGCTGTCGATGTCCATGGCGCTCATCCTGGCGGCCAATGCCACCGCGTCCGCGGCCAGGCGCGCCCGGCCCCGCTGCCGTTCTAGCTCGCGTGCTTCACGTGCATCGCGTACGTGACGTAGACGTACTCGGTGATCTCCACGAGGCTCCACGTGCCGGGCACGTTAGCGCTGTGCTCGGTGATGATGTCGCCGTCCATCTTGGTGGCGTGGTAGCGGTCACGCATCTCGGCGATTTCTTCGGTCTCATCGGCAGGCACCCAGTCGATCAGGCCGACCGAGGAGTCGGTGCCGGGAGTTCTCGTGATCACGAAGATGTCCATGGCGGCCAACCCTGGCGGCACCCAGTGGTGCGCTGATGTGGAAGCGCGCTCAGTCCTGCTCGAAGATGCGCACCCCGTAGCCGTGCGCGCGGGTGTCCGCGCACGTCCACCCGGCCAGCTCCATGGTGCGGGCCACGTCCTCGGGGCTCTCGCCCATCGCGATCAGTTTCTCGGCGGCGTAGCGCTCGGCGGTCGCGCGGTCGCAATGGGCGGTGCGGCCGAACAGGCGGCCGCTGCGGATGTCCTGGAACTCGCTGATGAACACGGTGGTGCCTCCCGCTGCTGTCTGGGGTCAGCCGGGGTGATCCGGCTGCAGCCACCATGTGGCGGGAGAGGCGATTGTGCGGCGCGGGGCGCGGCTGCGCGGCGGGGGATTCCGGGGCTGGGAAGTCGGGAGATCGGCCCGCGGCGGGTGATTCTCCGGCGAGGTTACGGTCCAGCGGCAGCAAACAGATACCCGGCACTCGGAACTCGGTTCCGAGTGTAGCATGGCGGTCCAAAGGTGCAGGTCAGCGCGCTGAGTGGGGCACTCCCAGCAAACAGATTCCGAGCAACCCAGCCGAGAAGGCGCGGATTGGGCCAGGTTTGACCCCGACGGGGACGGCAAACGTGCAGGTCACGGCCGGTATTGGGGGTGGTCCACTCTCACAGTGGGGGATTAGTCGCTGGAGTGGGGTCCAGTTCCGGTTTCGGCGTGGATTCAGCCGATTTCGGGGTCCGATCGGGTGCCGCATCCGCACTCGGAACTCGGTTCCGAGTGTACCACACCGCGCAAAGGTGCAGGTCAGAGCGTTTTCGCTTCGAGTGGGGTTTCAGTCAACGTCACGGGGCCGACGCAGCTGTGACGCCAAAAACACCACCTGACCTGCGGCGATGGCGCAAAACTTCGATAAGTTAGATGTGCTAACGAGTTTGCTGTGGGAGTGGAGTGGGGGTAGTGGGGGAGTGGGGGTATGACCCCCACTCGAAAAAATCCCAAAAATGCGTCTACCGGGTATGTCCTTAAAATAGAGACAAAGATATCCTACGTACACACGTAGAAAAGCCCAGCTGGGAGTTTGGAATCATTGGCCATACCCCCCGACCCCCAGTAATGGAGGTTTAACACAAAACGGGCCCACCGGAACGGTAGGGTATGGGGTTTGCGGGGTTGGGGTTGAAAAAAAAAAGGGGGGG
>NZ_NCXO01000047.1 GCF_002104795.1 Mycolicibacillus koreensis | reverse complement strand
ACCCCAGGACCCGCCTACATCCCCAACCTCACCGCCGCACCACGAACCAGCTCATGCACTCCCAATCGGGAAGAGCCGAATTGGTTGAGCGCCTCCGGTGTCGAATCCGCCGTGGGGAATGCGGCTTCACCACCGAACACCCGCAGCATCTCTTTGACGGGCCGGCTTGCGATCAACGACCATTCCACCCCTACAGTGCAGCACGTTTCCTCAATGCAGTGCAGCAGCGACATACCTTGCGATGAGAAAACGGTGACGTCGGTCAGGTCGAGAACAAACGGCTTTTCTGCCAACACATAACGCTTTGCGTACTGACGGATACGGTCGATGTTCGTTTCATCGATCCGGCCACTGATCGTGACCACCGTCGCCAGCTGACGGGATTGCACCCGAAGCCGGGCGTCGCCGTAATCAGTAACCGGATTGCCGTACCTGTGGGTGAAACGCCGGGTCGAACCGGTGGAAGTCATGATGGCCCCCTGCCTCACTAGTCTGACGTCCGGTTCGAGGTGGCTACCTCGACCTGGTACCCAAGCTAGGCGGCCAAGTTAAGGTGGCCGGGTGTAAGGAGTAAAGCTTCATTAAGAACCGGTATTGGGATGGTCACGGATCGATGAAGTTGCCTGGCAGGCGGCCAAATATTCCCCATAATCCCAGTCCTTCACGAACTGTTCACCGGCCTGAACGCCGCGGGCGAAGAGGCTCTCGCGCTCGGCGGTGGTGATGTCGAAGTCGACGGAGCTGATGTCGGGCACCGGCACGAACACCGTGCGCCGCACGGTGCACGGGTCGTCGACGTAGGCGGCATCCTGGTTGCCCACCAGTGTTTCCAGGGCGGCCAGCCCCACCGACAATGGTCCACGCACCGGATGGGTGACCGGCGGTTGGCACGGCCGCGCGGAGAGCCGAATCCCGAAGGTGGGCCAGCGCGGGTGCGCGCGGTCGAACAGCTGCACCGGAAAATTCGACAGCAGCCCACCGTCGACCCAGGTCGCCCCCCGCACCCGGACCGGGCGGAAGATGAACGGAATCGCCGCCGAGGCCCGCACCGCCCGGGCCACCGGGAACTCATCGGGATCGATGCCGTAGGAGTCCAGATCCCAGGGGATGCGCACCAGGCGACGCCGCGACAGGTCGCTGGCGGTGACCACCAACGACCAGGCGAACTGCTCGGCGCTCTGCCCGGTGCGCAAATCGCCGAACGAACGCACTCCGAGGTCGCCGAGCAGACCGGTCATCAGCCGCTCCAGGTAGGCCCCCCGATAAACCCCGTCGAAGATCGCCACCGCCGCCGCCGGTCGGATCAGCGGTATCCGGCTGACCCACCCGGGGTCGGCGAAGTGACGGTAGTCGATGGTGCGCATCAGTTCGGTGAGCCGCCCCAGCGGTTCACCCGCGGCCTGCAGAGCGGCGACCAACGCGGCGACCACAGCACCGGCGCTCGAGCCCGCGACCCGGGGAAACCGGTAGCCGGCGCCGGCAAGGGCGTGCACCGCGCCGACCAGACCGATCCCGCGCACCCCGCCGCCCTCGCACACCAAATCGGCGCGCAATGCGGATTCCGCGTTCATGATCCAACGATAGGTCCCGGCTCTCCCCGGCGGACCGGTTTGACCTCCCGCGGTGCCGCACAGCGCGCCTACTCCCGGCGCTGACCGGTGGCGTCGAAATAGTGCAGGTGGTGGCGGTCGGGACGCAGCTGCAACCGGTCTCCGCGGCGCGGCGGCCGCAACCCGTCCACCCGCGCCACCAGGGGAACCGGTTCTGCGGGGGGCGCATCGGCGAGGTGGGCGCAGATGAGGTGGGCGTAGATGTAGGCGTCGGCGCCGAGATCCTCGACCACGTCGACGACGACAGCGATGGTCCCGCCGTCGTCGCTGTCGGCATTGTCGGAGCCATCCGCGCCGCCGGCGACGTGAAGGTGTTCCGGACGGACGCCGACGACGATGTGCTCGCTATCGGTGGCCATCGGCCGCGGTACGGCGATCGATGCGTCACCGACCGTGATCCGCCCGTCTCGGACCGTGCCGGACAACAGGTTCATCGCCGGAGAGCCGACGAAACCGGCCACGAACGTGTTCGCCGGCCGGCGATACAGGTCACGAGGTGCGGCGCACTGCTGCAGCTTCCCGTCGCGCAGGACCGCCACCCGGTCCCCCATCGTCATCGCCTCGACCTGGTCGTGGGTGACGTAGACGGTGGTAGTGGCCAAGCTCCGCTGCAGCTGGGCGATCTGGTTGCGGGTCTGGACACGGAGTTTCGCATCCAGGTTCGACAACGGCTCATCCATCAGGAACACCTGGGGACGGCGAACGATCGCGCGCCCCATCGCCACCCGTTGGCGCTGGCCCCCGGAAAGATCCTTGGGTTTGCGGTCCAGCAGCGCTTCGAGATCCAAAAGGCGGGCGGCCTCCCGAACGCGGTTGCCGATCTCCGACTTGGCGATTTTGGCCACCTTCAGCGCGAACCCCATGTTCTGCGCGACGGTCATGTGCGGATACAACGCGTAGTTCTGGAAGACCATGGCGATGTCACGGTCCTTCGGGTCGGCATCGGTGACATCGGTATCGCCGATGAGGATGCGCCCGGAGTCCACCGGCTCGAGGCCGGCCACCATCCGCAACGACGTGGTCTTGCCGCATCCGGACGGGCCGACCAGCACCATGAATTCCCCGTCATCGACGGTGAGGTCCAGCGAGTCGAGGGCGGGGTGTTCTGCGCCCGCGTAGCACCGGGTCGCGCGCTCGAATCGCACCGCTGCCATCGTCACTGACCCCCGAGTCCGGTCGCCGCGATCCCGCGGATGAACGTGCGTTGAGCCAGTGCATAGGCGGCCACCAGCGGTACCAGGATGAGCATGGAGGCGGCCATCAGTACCGGCCAGCGCGACACGTATTGGCCCTGCATCCACACCAGGCCCAGGGTAAGGGTGGCGATCGACTCGCGTTGAATCATCAACAGCGGCCACAGAAAATCATTCCAGACGTTGACCCAGGTGAGCACCGCGAGCACCATGACCGCGGGTTTGGCGTGCGGCAGCAGCACTCGCCAGTAGATCTGCCACGGGGTGCAGCCGTCGAGGGTGGCGGCCTCCTCGAGATCGGTGGGCAAGGTGAGGAAAAACTGCCGCATCAGATAGGTGCCAAACGCGCTGCCGAAGAGCCCCGGGATGATCATCGCCCAAATGGTGTCGGTCCAGCCGAAGGTCCGCATGATGATGAACTGCGGAATCACCGTCACCGTCAACGGCACCATCAGGGTTCCCAGGTACAGCACGAACAATGTGTCACGTCCCCGAAACTGCAGGCGGGCGAACGCATAACCGGCCAGGGAACAAAAGAAGACCTGGCCGATGGTGACGCAGCCGGCATAAAGGACTGTGTTGGCGAACATCCTCCAGAACGGCATCAGGGCGAACACCTCCCGGTAGTTCGACCACTGCGGGTGTTCCGGGAACAGGATCGGCTCGGTGACCTCCGCGTCGGTCTTCAGCGAACCGGACAGGCCCCACAGGACGGGAAACAGCGCACACGAGGCGACGGCGGCCAGCGCGGTGTACTGGGCGATGCTGCGCACGATGCGCCGTTGGGCACCTGATCGAGTGGCCATCAGTTGACCGCCGCGTTGCGTCGGGCCAACCGCAGCTGGATCACTGTCAGCACCAGCAGCACCGCGAACATCACCCACGCCAGCGCCGAGGCGTACCCGAAGTCGAGGAATGCGAAGGCATGCTGGAACAGCATGATGCCCAGCACGTAGGTCCCGGTCTCCGGGCCACCGTTGCCACCGGTGAGCACATAGACCTGGTCGAACGCCTGGAATGCACCGATCACCGAGATCACGACGACGAACCAGACCGCGCCGCGGATCATCGGCACCGTGATCGCGGTGAGCCGGCGAATCTCACCGGCACCGTCGATACGCGCGGCCTCATACAGTGATTCGGGCACGCCCTGCATGGCCGCGAGCAGGATGACGGTGGCGAACGGAACGCTTTTCCACACGCTGACGACGCACAGGGAGACCATCGCCCAACGGGGATCGACCAGCCAGGGAATCGGGTCGATACCCACCCAGCCGAGCATGATGTTGAGCAGACCGTTGTCGGTGTTGAACACGAACTGCCACACCACCGCCATCACCACCGCCGAGACCGCCAGCGGCATGAACACGATGGTACGAAACACCCCGATACCGGCGAGTTTACGGTTGAGCACCGCGGCGACCGCGACGCTGATCACCACCGTGGGAATCACGGTGCCCAGGGTGAACACCACGGTGTTGCGCACGGCGATGACGAACAACGGGTCGGCGGTGAACAGGGTACGGAAGTTTTCCCAACCCACGAACTCCGGTGGATTGAACAGATCCCAGCGCTGCACGCTCATGTACGCGGAGAACCCCAGCGGAAAGATCAGGAACACCGCCACCGCCGCGAGGTTGGGCGCGATGAACAGCCGGCCCGCCCGAGCCCGTCGGCGCTCGTCGGTCGGCCCCCTCCTGGTCATGATCGGGCCAGCACTTCGTCGACCGGGCCGCAGAGGGTCTGTTTGAGGCTGCTTGCCGGCCGAACCCCGCGCAGCACCGGGCCCATGTTGCGGTCCATCAGTGCGTTGACCTTCTCCCATTCCGGGCTGATCGGCATGCCGGCCGAATGCGCCGGTCCCTCGGTGAGCACGGCGAGGTTGCCGATCCGTTGGTGGGCCGCGGCGAATCCCGGTGCTGCGATCGCCGAATGCAATACCGGCACGAAAAGTCCGCTCTCCCCGATCAGTGTCTGACCGACCGGCCCTGCCGCGAATTTGACGAACTCCCAAGCCTGCTCGGTGCGCGGGCTGTCGGCGGCGATCGCCAGCCCGGTGGTCCCGATGTTGGACTGGGCTCGATCGGCGCGTGGGCCGGTGGGCAGCACCGTGACGTCGAAGTCCAAACCCTTCGCCCGGGCGAACGTCTGGTAGCGCCAATGCCCGCCGAGGGCCATCGCCGCACGGCCACCGGAGAACAGATCCATCGTCGACATCGACTGCACGTCGGAGGCGGCCGGGGCGACGCGGTGGCGCACGGACAGATCGGCGTAGAACTGCACACCGGCCAGAAACGCGTCGTCATCGAAGTTGAGGTGGGTCGGGTTCATCCGCGGCGTCGACCACGGAACCCCGTTGTTCATGCCGAACAACGCCGCCGAGTAGGACGGCACCCAGGTGTCGACGAACCCCCACTGACTGACCCGTCCGCTGCTGCCCCGCTTGGTCAACGCGGTTGCCGCACGGAGGAACTCGTCGAAGCTCCACGGTTGTTGCCAACGGCTCGGCGGTCGCGGCACCCCCGCCTCGTCGAACAGCCGAGGGTTGTAGAACAAGAAGTTCCCGGACCACTGTTCGGGCAGCGCGAACTGTCCCGAACGACCGGAGTTGCGGTAGGCGAAGGTCTGCAGCAACGGGGGAATGCTGTCGTCGCGCAGCGTCGCGGCGAACTCCCGGTCGGCCGCCAAAAACGTGTTCAGATCGGCCAGCACACCCCGGTCGGCCAGTCCTGCGTAGCTGAACTCCCAGGCCATCACGACGTCTGGGCATCTTCCGCCGGCGCAGAAGATCGACAGCTGCTGCATCGGATTGCCGCCGGAGAGCACGGTGCGAACCGGGATATCGGGGTGGTGGGCGCAGAACGCGTCGACGATCCGCTGACGGGCGTCGGCCTCCTCCGGGTTGGCGGCGAAGAAGAAGCTCAGGGCGTCGTCGTCGGCGTGCCCGCACCCGGCGGGCGCACCGGCCAGTGCCGCCGCGGTGACCGCGGCGGCGCCCCGCAGCGCGGTGCGTCGGGAGATAGGTGTGCCGACCATGACACCGGTGATTCTCTCTCTCTCCGGCGCGCCGAGCGCAGCACAGCGCGATTCGGCGTGGCGTGCGACCGGCCGAACCGGTCATCGCCCGACGATGCGCCCGATAGGCTGGCACGATGCCGAGTTTCCGTATCTCCGAGGTGGCCGAACTGCTCGGGGTCAGCGACGACACCGTGCGGCGCTGGATCGACGCCGGACGGTTGCCGGTCACCTCCGGCGACGGCCCGCGCACCGTCGACGGGGCCGCGTTGGCCCAGTTCGTGCAGCAGCGTCCGGTCGCCGAGCGGCTGTCGCGCGAACCGGTGTTGGGTGCGTCGGCACGCAATCGGCTGGTGGGGTTGGTCACCAACGTCATCCGCGACACGGTGATGGCGCAGGTCGATATCCAGGCGGGGCCGTTCCGGATGGTGTCGCTGATGAGCCGGGAGGCCGCCGACGAGTTGGGGTTGGAGCCGGGCAGTCTGGCCGTCGCGTCGGTGAAGGCCACCAACGTGGTGGTGGAGGTACCCGACCGTTAAGGATGGGCGAAGTAGCGGATGCGGTCGATCCTCTGGCTGCGCGCGGACATCTCGCTGAACAGCACGCCGCGGCCGGCGTCGGAGATGACCGAGACGACGACGGTGCTGCCCGCGCCGATCATCTTCGTCCAGTCGGCCCCGGTCAGCTGGGCGGCCAGCCCGGGAAGCCCACACGCCCGGGTGTCGCCGACGGTGATCTGGGCCTGCCCACTGAGCGCCTGTTGCGCGGTGGCGAGATCGTCGCGGGCCACCGCACGCAGGAACGCCTGCACCACCTTGTGACTGCGGAAGCCCGGCCGGCGAAAGCCCGTCATGAAGCCGACGGCCCCGCCGATGCCCTGGTTGCGGTACAGCCCGGTGCTCAGCTGACGCATCGGCCGCACCGCCCGGGTGCCGTTACGCAGGAACTGGCCGACCATCGCCGGCAGCTCCCAGTAGGCCTGCAGCGAGGCGATCTTGAACTGCCCGCTGTCGGCGCGCATGTCGTAGCGCAGGAACGCCGGGATGTGCATCGTGACCGCCGATCCCATCGCCACTTCGAGCTCCAGATCGCGGATGACGACCGACTCGTCGACGATGTCGAGGTCGCGGTGGAAAACGATGTCGCGCGGCCCGATGAACGTGTCGTAGAAACGGCTGATCTGCGCGGTCCCCACGTGCGGGCGTGAGCCCACCGGGTCCTCGACGCGACCGTCAGCGGTGAACAATCCCACCCACCCGGTGCGATCGTGGGCGGCGGCGGCGCGCGGCGACTGCTCGACCGCGGCCAGCAACTCACGTTCAACGTTGGTGGTGACGCTGTCGACCACCTCGACGCCGGCCGCCCGCATCGCGTCGAGGGCCGCGGCGGTGGACGCGGGCGCGATCCCGGCGGTGAGGTCGATCAGCACCCGGGTGGTGAACCCGGCGCGCGCGGCGCCTTCGGCGGTGGCCCGGACACAATGATCGGTGGCCAACCCGACCACGTCGACCGCGTCGACGCGGCGTTCACGCAGCCACTGCGGTAGAGCCGTGCCGGCCGCGTCAACACCCTCCATCCCGCTGTAGCCGGGGTCGTAGCCCCCCTTGGAGAAGACCGCGTCGATGGTGCTGTCGGCCAGGGCGGGGTGCAGCGCGGCCCCGGCGGTCTCGGCGCGGCAATGCGGTGGCCAGGACATCACGAAATCGGGGGTGTCGGAGAAGTGGGTGCCCGGGTCGATGTGCCAGTCACGGGTGGCCACGACGTGGTCATAGGGGTGATCGGAGGTGAGGAGGCGTCCGACCGCCTCGGCCACGGCGGTGCCGCCGTGGACCGGCAGGGCGCCCCCCTCACAGAAATCCTTCTGCACGTCGACGATGATCAGACCCCGCATAGCAACCACCGTATCGCCATCGGCGCGTCGCCCCGATCGCTCAGACCCGCCGATCCCGCTGAGCAGCCAACCGGTCGCGTTGCGCAGCGACGAATCCCGCCCCGACGACGGCGCCGTGGCCGGGCACGTAGCGCGCCTGAGGACCGGCGGCGACCAGCAGTCGATCCAGGGTCGTGGGCCAACTAGGCAGGTCCGAGTCGACGTCGATGACCGGGTCACCGGACTGTTCGACCAGATCGCCGCAGAACACCACGCGCGGATCGCCCGCCTCGGACGGTTCGACCAGGACGACCAGATCGTGGTCGGTGTGGCCGGCCCCGAGGTGGCGCACCGCGACGCGGCGCTCCCCCAGGTCGATCACGCCCTGTCCCCGCGGTTGCACGACGGGTTCCAGCGCAGCCAGCGCCGACGCCACCTCGTCGGGATCCGCGCCGTGGGCGATCGCGTCGTCGCGCAGCGCTGCCGACCGCGTCGTCAGCGCCGCGGCCACCGCCGGTGCGGCATACATCTGCGCACCGGCGAACACCGAGGATCCCAGTACGTGGTCGAAGTGGTGGTGGGTGAGCACCAGGTGATCGACCGGCCGTCCGGTCAGACGGCGCACGTCACGGTTGATGGTCCTCGCCTCGGTGAGTGTTGTGCCGCAGTCGATCAGCACGACACCGGTGCTGCCCCACACCAGTCCCACGGTGACATCGAGGAACGGCAGCCGCGCCCGGTAGACGCGGTCGGCGACCCGCACCCAGGTTGGGCTCATCGACGGTGCCCGCATCTGCTGTCGCGGGTTCGTCCGGATGCCGCATAGAGGATCCAGGAGACGGCGACGACGGCGAACACGGCGATCTGCACCGCGGTCACCCACCCGGTGGGATACAGCACGCCGGTGAGGTAGTGGGCAACGAATCCGTCGGGAGGCAGCGGCGTCATCGCCCCGCGGCCGCGGGCCCACCGTTCCAGCCCGGTCAGCGGGCAGTCCAGGGGCCAGAGCGTGATCGCGATACCCCACAACACCGTCAGCCCGTGCGCCACGATGCTGCGCCGGAAACGCAACGCGACAAAGCCGCCGCACACCAGGTAGGCCAAAAACGTCAGGTGCACGACGACGGTCGCCGCCACCACCATCGGATACATCGCGTCGCGTCTCACTCTCGCGGGACTCCGGTGGTGCACTCTATCGCGGGGCCCTCCCCCGGCCGGTAGATTGGTCTTCATGACAGGGGACGGATTTGATGCCGGGGCTGCGCACTACCCGCGCCCGGGCGGCGTGGGAACCCGGTTCTGGGCCCGGGTCATCGACGGGATCATCGTCAACATCGCGGCAGTGTTGTTGGCGCTGTTCGCCGTCGGCGACGACTACCCCTGGATGGTGACCGGTCTGTTCTCCGGGGCGTTGATGTTCGGATACTTCGTGCTGTTCGAGACCGCCCAGGGCGCGACCCCGGGCAAGAAACTGCTGGGGTTGAGCGTGCGCGGTCCCGGGGGCGCGCCGCGCCCCGACGTCAAACAGTCGGCGATCCGCAACCTGTTCACCCTGCTGCCGATCGTCCCGATGGTCGGCGCGCTGCTGGCGGTGCTGGCCTATCTGGTGATCGGTGTGACGATCAGCGGTAGCGCCACCAAACAGGGCAAGCACGATGAGTTCGCCGGCGGCACCGAAGTCGTCAAGGCGTGACCGGCCGCTGATTGCGGTTCCACTCCATCCAGCCGTGTCCGCGCCGCCCGTCGGCGGTGGTGATCTGCACCCACGCGCGGGGGAAGTGGCTGACCCGGCCGTCCACGGCCTGCAGGGTGACCGGTGCGTGCGCCACCGGCGTTGCGCTCACCGTGAGGTCACCGGGGGTCAGCTCCACGTCGGTGGCGGTGGGTAAACCGTTGTCGGCGATGGTCTCCCGGTTGACGATGCCGCGCAGTTCGGTCAGTGGCCGGCCCGACGTCTGCACGTAGCCGATCCCGAGTGGACCGGCCTGCGGCAAACGCACCTCCACGCCGTGGATGTGGGTGCCGTCGTCGAGGTGCAGCGCGTTCCACACCCAGTCCATGCCCCACCAGTCGCGCACCCCCCAGGAGTGGTCACGTTGACCGACCACGTCGCGCAGCCGGTAGCGGTTTTCACCGATACGGACTTCTCCGGAGACGGTGCATGGGATTTCGTAGCGGGGGGTCACCCGGTACTGATAGGGCGTCCCGACTGTGGTGAACTCTAGCTCCATCGCTGCCTCCACCGGGGTGCCCGTGCCGCCGTGCAACAGGGCCGACGGATCGGTGAAGGCTTGACCGGCACCGCCCGCCTGCACCCGGTAGGTCTGCAGCGGTTCGAGGACCTGCTGGGTCAACGCGACGCCGTCGCCGTGGACGTCGGTGGGATCTGCGGGGTGCGGGACCTGAAAGTCGTTGAGCGCGATGGTCGGGTGCCCCGGCCCGCAGAGCATGGCGTTGATCCAGGCACCGGGACCGTTGGGGTTGAGACCCAACCGGATCCATCCGGCGAGCTGCTGGTCGGGGTCGACGAAATCGAAGTACCAACTCTCGTTCCACAGGGGTTCGGGCCCCGGGGGGTGGGCGTATTCGTCGGCGGGATCCGGTTGCAGCGGTTCCACGGTGGCCGCCGCGGGCAGCGCGTCGAGCGCCCCGGTGTCGAGCACGTGGTGGGTGTGGCGGTCCAGCAGGGTCATGAACATCGCGTCGCCGCGGTCGGTGCGCTCGACCAGCATCGCCGAGACGATCGCCATCATCACCCCGAAGAAGGACTGCCGGCGCACGCCTTCGGCGACCTCGTCGAGGCTCAGCGGGGCGTCCGGCCCCAACCCGGCGTGGTAGACCCGCAGCAACGCGTGGTGGTGTTCGCGACGCAGCTCCACCGGTAGCGCTCCCCCGAGAAAATAGGCGAGGTCGGTCATCGCGGGACCCCAACTGACGGTCTGCCAATCGACCACGGTCAGAGGCGGTGCGCCGGCGGTACCGAACAGCAGGTTGTCGAGGCGGTAGTCGCCGTGCACCAGGCCGTGGGGACGGCCGGGCGCGGATTCGGCGGCCAGATAGCCATCGAAGCTGCCGACGAGCCGGTCGCAGACCAGACGCTGCTGGTCGGTGAGGACGTCACGGTAGCGGTCGGTGAACCCCGCATAAAGGCCGGTGATCAGGCCCTGGTTCAGCGGCGCTGCCCGGTTGAGCCAGGGAGCGTCGGCCAGCGCGGCGTCGCCGAGCAACGGCGCCTGCAGGCCGGCCAGCGTGTCGACCGCCAGCCGGGCCTGGTCGATGCTGGCGCCGACGAGTTCGTCGCCGACGGTCGCCGGTGCGGCGTCGCCGATCAGCAGGTGGAACACCCCGGTGTCCAGGTCGATCTGGGCGTCGTAGCAGTGGGCAACGGCGGGGCCGAGCCGCGGTGCCACGTCGGTGTAGAACCGCACCTCTCGCTCGTAAAGGCCTAGCGCCAGACCGGTTTGACGACTGGTGGGATCGCTGGCGGCGACCTTGAGGACCACCGATGCGGGTCCTTGCGCGCTCGGGCCGTCGACGTAGCGCAACGCGAGACGGTAGCTGTCGCTCATCTGTCCGGTGCCGATGCGCTCGACGGTGAAGTCGTCGACCGCCGACGAGCCGAGCATCGCGGCCAGCCCCGAGGCGGTCAGCTCGGAGGGGTCGGCGACAACCCGGGGACCTGGGGTACCTGTGGCATCAATGTTGTTGCGCTGCACCGACTCACCCTAGCCGTTACGGTCATCCGGTGAGGGAGAATCCGTTCCACGCGAGCCGTCGTTCCCGGTGCGGGTCGAATTCGACACGGCTGCGCCGGTCGAAAACCCGCACTGCCCGGTCGGCTTCGGTGTAGGCGGGCCACTGCTGGCCGGGCACTCCGGTACGGGCGAATTCCCGCCACCGGTTTTGGATCTCGTTGGAGACCCGCAGTGCCGGACCACGGTCACCGGCGGCGGTCATCATCATGCCCAGCCCGCTGCGGTAGACGTCGAACACGGCGAACAGTTCGGTGGCGTGGGTGGCGCCCAATCCGGACCAGCGCAGCGCGCGGGGCGCGAAGTCGTAGCGGTAGGCGTAGGTGGGAGCGTGGGCGCTGTGCGCCTCGGCGATCTGCCAACCGGCGGCGCCGAACGCGAAATCACCACCGAGACGGATGCACGCGTCGCGGGCCGGATAGTCCGGGTACGCCTCGAGGATGCGGCGCCGGGTCGCCGGGGCGACGTGGGTGAACAGGTCCTCGATCATCGTCTCGTTGGTGGGCAGCATCTGCAGGAAGCGGGTGAACAGCCGTCCCTCCTCGGCGTTGGTGCCCACGATCAGCGGTACCGGGTGCGCGGCGCCGCGGCGCATCGCCTCCACCGGGTGTTGTGGCAGGACGTCGTCGCCGTAGACCGGGCCGATCGGGAAGGCACCGAGTTGTTCCTGCACGCCTTGGTCGATCAGTTCGTCCTGAGCGGCCACGAGTTGGGCCGGGGTGGCGGTCATCACGGTGCTGGCGGCGTCGCCGGGCCGGGCACCGAGCAGCGCGGCGAACCGGATGGCGAACTGCTCGGCGATGTCACGGGAACGTTCCATTCCCGCTGCCGGGGATTCGGCGATGGCCCGGTGGAACAGGCCCGCGGCGGCGGGCACCCCGAGCAGCGCCGAGACCGCATGGGCCCCGGCGCTCTCACCGAACACGGTGACGTTGTCGGGGTCACCGCCGAAGACGGCGATGTTGTCGCGCACCCACTGCAACGCCGCCACGATGTCACGCAGGAACAGGTTGCTCTCCAGCGGGTACTCCGCGGTGGACAGTGACGACAGATCCAGGCAGCCCAGCGCGCCGAGCCGGTAGTTCATCGACACGTAGATGCAGCCGCGCCGCGCCAGCGCCGCCCCGTCATAGATGGGGGTGGCGGAGCTGCCGAGGATGTAGCCGCCGCCGTGGATGAAGACCATCACCGGCAGCTGATTGCCCGGCGGGGTCTCCGGGGCCACCACGTTGAGGGTCAGGCAGTCCTCATCGGTCGGCTGGAAGCGACCGAGGCCCAGCGCGGTGTAGATCCGCTGCTGCGGGGCGCAGTTGGTGAACCCGTGGCAGTGCCGCACCCCCGACCAGGGCTGGGGCGGGCGGGGGGCGCGGAACCGCAGCGACCCGACCGGTGCCTGCGCGTACGGAATGGACCGCCAGCGGTGCACCCCCTCGCGGGTGAAGCCTTCGACGATGCCCGTGGCGACGGTGGCGCGGACAGTTCGTTGGTGCATGCACATCTCCTAGGTCAAGTCTTGACCGTAGCGAAACGCACCGTGTTTCGTCCCGCGCCTACCGCCACCGGCCGGTCGGGCGGTTAGCCTTGCCGCATGCGTCTTGTTGTCCTGGTCGCCGCCACCGCCCTACTGGCGGGCTGTTCGCAGACCATCACCGGCCGGCCGGAGGAGCCCACCACCGGCGCGACCTCGTCAAGCACCACCGAACCCACGCCATCCACGCAGGTCCCGTCGAGCACGAGGGCCAACCCCGCCGACCCGCCGACCGCGGGGGCGCCGGTGGCCGCGGTGATCGCGTGGGTCGAGACCGGACGCCGCGTCGACGCGTCGGCGTTCCACACCGCCTCCCGTGGCGAGGACACCACCGACCTCGGTGAGGACATCGCGTTCACCGCCGGCACCACCCGCTGCATGACCGCCGCCCATTACGCGGAGAACACCCTGGTCTGCCTCGTCGACCTCGCCGATCCACCGCCGAAGCCGGAGGCGGTGTACGGCGAGTGGAAGCCGGGCTGGATCGATTACGACGGGGCCAGCCTGCAGGTCGGGTCGGTGCACGGCGATCCGGGCCCGTTCGGCAAGGGGGACGGCGCCGCGCTGCCCGACGGTCAGACCCTGGCGTTCGGGGACTACCGCTGCCGCACCGCACCGGCCGGGGTGTTCTGCGTCGACTACGCCCATCAGTCGGCGGTGCGCCTGGCCCCCGACGGCGTCGATGCCTTCGGCTGCCTTCAGTCGGTGCCCGCCCCGGAAGGGGTCGGGGTGAAATACGCCTGCTGACCTGCGCGGACAGGTCAGCGCCAGCCGTCGGCGGCCCGCGCGGCGTCCAGCACGGCAGTGCACAGCTGGCGCAGCTCCTCGGCGGCGACGCCTTCGTCGAGGGCGGTGGCGACGTCTTCGGCGGCGCAGCGCACCTGGTAGATGCGGTCGGCGAGGTCGGCGGCCTCCTCGGCGGTGAGGACCACCGCGTCCGGCGCCAGCCCGGCCCCGGTGGCGGCGGCCAGTTGCGCGCGCTGCTCGTAGGCGCGTTGACGGCAGGACTGCCGGCAGTATTGGCGGCGCCGCCCGGTCGGGGTGTCGGCGACCTCGCGACCGCACCAGCGGCACGGCTGCGGTCTGCGGCGACGCGTCACGGCGGTTGAGTGTAATCGGCCGCGACACCGCGGCGCGGTATCATGGGTGGTCGCGTCGCGGCCCCGGGAACCTTTCCGGCTGGTCGCCGCGTTATTGATCGTGACGAGAATTGTTCTGAGTGAGTTGCGGAGGGTGATTACCCATGGCTGATCGTGTTCTTCGAGGGAGCCGCCTGGGCGCGGTGAGTTACGAAACCGACCGGGATCACGACCTGGCGCCGCGTCAGGTGGCCCGGTACCGGACCGACAACGGTGAGGAATTCGACGTCCCGTTCGCCGACGACGCGGAGATCCCGCACACCTGGATCTGCCGTAACGGCATGGAGGGCACCCTCATCGAGGGCGAGCAGCCCGAGCCGAAGAAGGTCAAGCCACCGCGCACCCACTGGGACATGCTGCTGGAGCGGCGTTCCCTCGACGAGCTCGATGAGTTGCTCAAGGAGCGACTGGCGCTGATCAAGTCACGCCGGCGCGGCAGCTAGGCGCCGGTCTCGAAAGTCCCCGTCCGGGGGTGTGCCCGGCCGGGTCAATACAGTTCGTTTTTGTATTCGTCAGCGATGACCGAGTGCAGCACGCCGGCGAGCTCGCCCAACGTGTCGGCCATCTTCGCCGCGCTCTCGGCGATCGTAAGGGTGTAGAAATCTCCGCCCACGGTCACGGCCTCGGCGAGGCCGCGACTGTCGCCCTCCCACAACCTGGCCCTGATGACGGCCTTACCGCACTGGCCGAAAACCTCCCGGACCTGGACGATCGTCGCGAGCACCGCCGGATTGCCGTCGGCGCTGAGCATGTCCAGAAGTTCCGGATCGTCGGTGACGAACGCGTCACCGTTCACCCGGATGACTTCCCGCAGACCCGGGACGAAAAAGACCAACCCGACGGCGGGATGGCCCGTGATGTTCTCGTGGCTGTCGGCGAGTTTGTTTCCGGGGCGGTCGGGTATGGCCAACGTCCACGGGTCCAGGATTCGCACCGACCCCGGGGGGTCACCCCGCGGGCTGGTGTCGAGCTGTCCGTCCGCCCCGACGGTAGACATGCAGAAGAACGGGCTGTGCCCGATGAATCGTGTGGCGAACTCGCCGAGTTTGGTCGCCTTCTTCTCGGCGATGAACCGCTCCGGAAATCCGACGACTTCCCTGATGCGCGCCATCGATATCGGTCGATACCGCTGGGCTGCGGTCGGTATCCGGGACTGAGGCACCCCATCATCGACGTGCTCGGTGTCGGTGTGCGGGCTGCTCATAGGTCGAGAACCAGCCGAGGGGTCCTGGCACGGGACACGCACACGTACATGCGGTCGTTGTCCGCCCGTTGGCTCTCCGAGAGGATGTCATCGCGATGGTCGGGGATTCCGTCGACCACCCGGGTCTCGCAGGCCCCGCACACCCCGGAGCGACACGACGACGCGACGTCGATGCCGGCATCGTGCAGTGCGGCGAGGATGGTTTGGTCGGCCGCGACGGTGACGGTCTGCTTCGAGGCCGCGCACGCTACCTCGACGGGTTCGTTCTGCACCGACGGTGACGTCGCACGGGGTTTGAAACGTTCAAGGTGCACGCTCTCCGGCGGCCAATGCGCGACCGAGTCCACCAGGGCGGTGAGCAGGGCCGCCGGACCGCACGCGTAGATCTGCATGCCGTCCCGGATCTCGATGAAGTGCTCGGTGAGCGGGATGCGCGCGTTGGCGTCCGCCGGGTAGAAGCGCACGCGCGAGTCGTACTGGCGCAGTTCGTGAACAAAGGGCATCGAGGCCGCCGTGTGACCGCCGTAGAGCAACCGCCAGTCTGCGCCCCACGAATCGACCCGGTGAATCATCGGAAGGATCGGCGTGATGCCGATTCCACCGGCCACAAACGTGTACGACGGGGCGTGCCGCAGCTGGAAGGTGTTCCGCGGACCGCTCATCGTGAGGCGTTGACCGGGGCGCAGGAAGGCATGCACGTACTCCGAGCCACCCCGGCTGGCCCGCTCGCGTCGTACCCCGATGCGGTAGTAGCCGCGCTCGCCGACCGGACCGCACAACGAATATTGACGCTGGATGCCGGTCGGCAACGTCAGGTCGATGTGCGCCCCCGGCTCCCACGACGGGAGCGGGCCGTCGGGGCACGCTTGGAGCTGGACCGAGATCACCCCGTCGGCCTCCCATCGGAGCTGGCGAACGGCGACGTCGATCCGGCCGGTCCCGGGTCGACGCCGCGATCCACGGGCACCGGTTTGCTCGGTTGACACCGCGCACCCCCCTCTTCCTCGATTAACGTTGTTAACACCAGGTCAGACCGTACTGATAACATCGTTAACATGTCAAGTGGGTATGCCGATGCCCCAGTCGGATCGACGGCGTTACGGCTCGACACGGTGGTCGGCGAGGCGCTCGCGGTCGTCAATGCCGGGGGGTTGGAGTCGCTGACGATGCGGCGCCTCGCCGAACGGCTCGGCGCCCACCTGCCGACCATCTACCGACTGGTCGACGGCAAGGACGCGCTCATCGACGAGATGGCCGAGACAATCCTGGCGCACGCTTTGTCGAGTTGTTCCCCCGCAGAGCAGAGCGGCTGGGAGCACCACATCGTCCGACACGCCAGAGGTCTGCGTTCGGCTCTGCTCGCCCAACGCGATGGCGCGCGAATCGTCGGCGGCAACTACGCCGCCAAACACGCCAACCTCACCTATGTCGACAGCCTCGTCGGCTGTATGCACAATGCCGGGTTGGAGAGCGAACACGCCCTGTGGGCGGCGAGTTCGGTCTTCTGCTACGTCCTCGGCGAAGTTCTTGAGCAGCAGGGTGCGAGCGGTGAGGAGAACGAGACGCTGCACCGGGCCGTGCAGACCGAGCGTTATCGGCATCTGGCATCAAGCCCCGTCCAGCGACTGCTGGACTTCGATGCGCGTTTCGACTTCGGTCTCCGATTGCTGATCGCCGGCATGCACGCCTCACCCGGCGTCGGCGGAGCGCCCGACGCCGGGCCCTGACCCGGGGTGGCGCCGCTAGGCTCGGGCCGCCCCGCGCGCCCGGTCCCAGCGCCCACCGATCCCCCACCGGGCCACCTTGGCCATGGCCTCGCGGATGTTCGATCCGCTCATCTTCGACACCCCGAGTTCACGTTCGGTGAACGTGATCGGGACCTCGACGATCGTGAAACCGTTGTTGATGGCCCGCCAGGTCAGGTCGATCTGGAAGCAGTACCCCTTGGAGTCGACGGCGCCCAGATCGATCTCGTCGAGCACCTCACGGCGGTAAGCGCGGTACCCGGCGGTGATGTCACGGATCTTGACCCCCAACAGCAGCCGCGAATAGGTGTTGGCCGTCTTCGACAGCAGCAACCGGCGCACCGGCCAGTTGCGCACCGCACCGCCGTCGACGTAGCGCGACCCGATGGCCACGTCGGCCCCGGCATCGATGGCGTCGAGCAGGCGGTGCAGCTGTTCGGGGGCGTGGCTGCCGTCGGCGTCCATCTCCACGACCACCGCGTAGCCGCGTTCCAGCCCCCAGGCGAACCCGGCCAGATACGCCGCGCCCAGGCCGTCCTTGCTGACCCGGTGCATCACATACACCGCGTCGGGGTCGGCCAGGGCGAGTTCGTCGGCGAGTTCACCGGTGCCGTCAGGGCTGCCGTCGTCGACGATGAGCACGTCGACGTCGGGGCGCGCCTGGCGTACCCGGCCCAGGATCAGCGGCAGGTTCTCCCGTTCGTTGAACGTCGGGATGATCACCAGGCTGCGCTGGCTGGGGCGCGATTCGGCGTCCGTCGGGCGGCCGGGGGTCATGTGGCTCCTTCGTCTGCCCCGGACCGCTCCGGGGTCGCCTCGCCGTCGTCGGCGGCGCCGACGCCATCAGGTGGTGCAGCGGATGCTGCCGCTGCCGCGTCGGGGGTCCGGCCCCGCCATCGCAGCAGGCCCTTATTGTGCAGTATCGCCGCGATGAGCCCGGCCAACCCCAACCCGACCAGCAGCCACTGCACCGCCGGCCCCCACCGGGTGGCCGGGGTCAGCGCGGTGTTGAGGTGGACCTGCGCGTCGAGGAAGGCGGGCTCGAAGAACTCGGTGCGGGCCAGTTCGCGGCCGTCGGGGGCGATGATCGCGCTGATGCCGGTGGTGCCGGCGACGACGACGTACCGGTCGTGTTCGACGGCGCGGGCCTTGGCGAAGGCCAACTGCTGGGCGCTCATCGCCGCGTTGAAGGTGGCGTTGTTGGTGGGCACGACCAGCACCTGCGCTCCGGCGAGCACCGACTCGCGCGGCACCCGGTCGAAGATGACCTCCCAGCAGGTGGCGACCCCGACCGGCACCCCGGCCGCCCGCACCGTCCCGTCGCCGTCGACGGGCTGGAAGTACCCGGCCCGGTCGGCGTATCCGGAGAGGTGACGGAAGAACCCACGCCACGGCAGGTACTCGCCGAAGGGCTGGACCACCTGTTTGTCGTGCCGGTCGACCGGTCCGGCTTCGGGATCCCAGACCAGCACCGAGTTCGTCGCCACCGGGTTCTCCGGCGTCCACCCGGGGGCGCGCAGCACGGTGCCCACCAGGATCGGCGCGCCGATCATCCGAGCGGCCCGGGTGATCTCCTGCGCGGCGTCGGCGTTGATCAGCGGGTCGATGTCGGAGGCGTTCTCCGGCCACACCACGAATTGGGGTTGCGGGGCGCGTCCGGCGTGCACCGCCTCGGCGAGCCGTTCGGTCTCACGCACGTGGTTGTCGAGGACCTGACGGCGTTGCTCGTTGAAGTCCAGGCCCAGCCGCGGGACGTTGCCCTGCACGGCGGCCACCGTCATCGTCGGGGTGTTGTCGGCCCCGGAGCCGGCGTGGCGGACCTGCGGCCAGACCACCGCGGTGCCCAGCAGCACCAGGCAGATGCACGCCCCGGGCAGCACCACCGCCGGCGGCGCACCCGCGGCGACGCGGTCCTGGCGCCACCAGTGACCGATCTCCAGCGCGATCACCGTGGCGCTGCACCCGAGCAGCACCACCGCCGTCGACACCAACGGCACGCCGCCGACGGAGACCAACGCCAGCAGCGGACTGTCGGTCTGACTGAAGCCGACCACGCCCCACGGGAACCCGCCGAACGGGAAGATCGACTTCAGCCACTCCTGCGCGGCCCACAGCGCCGCGAACCACACCGGCCATCCCGGCAGGTGGCGCACCACCGCGGCTGCCAGGCCGAACAGTGCCGGGAAGAGCGCGCACACCAGCGCCAACACCAGCCAGGGCACGGCCCCGACCAGCCCCGAGATCCACGGCAACAGCGGCACGTAGAACAGCAGCCCGAACAGCAGCCCGTAGCCGAACCCACCGGCGTGGGTGGTCTGTGGCCGGGTGAGCACCCATGCCAGCAGCGCGAAGGCGATCACCGCCGCCCACCACCAGTTCCACGGCGGGAACGCGGCGCACAGGAGCAGGCCGGCCACCGCGGTGGTGGCCAGTTGGGGGATGCGCGGGACGGTGGCCACCGCGACGTGGGTCAACCGCTGCCAGGCGGCGCGGCCCACCCGCCCCAGAAGCCGCCCGAGCGCGGCGAGCACCGCCGCGGCCACAGCACGAAGCCGCGCGCCGACCGCGTCGAGGCGACCGGTCCCGCCGGTGTCCTGCGTGACGTCGGCTTCGCTGTCCTCGAGAGGCTCGGGGGTCTCGGTGTCCTCGGGGTACTCGAGTGGCTCGGCGTCCTCGGGGTCACCGGCCTCCGCGGCGTCGTCGATGGCACCGGCCTCGCCGGTGTCTTGGGTGTCTCGGGGCTCACTGGTGTCGCCGGCGTCGTCGAGGGGATCCAGGTCGTGGAACTCGTCGGGATCATCCGGGTCGTAGGACTGCTCATCGGAGATGACCGGGATGATCTCGGTGACATCGTGGTGGCGGCGGCGCCGCGGCCGCTCAGCCATGGATGACCCTGCCCTCGCGGACGGTGCGCCGGCACTGCGGCAGCGGGTCGTCGGGGCCCAGCGGCGGCAGCGCCGGAACCCGCGATCGCGGGTCGGTCGACCAGCGCTGCACCGCGTCGCGCGGGGCGCTGACGGTGAGCTCCCCGGTGTCCCACACCGCATACGAGGCGGGCGCACCGGGCACCAGGGTGCCGGTCAGCCCGTCGTGGACACCGGCGGCACGCCATCCGCCGCGGGTGGCGGCCGCGAACGCGGCGCGCGGCGAGATCGCGCTGCCCGGGGTGCGGTGGGCCGTCGCCGCACGCACCGTCGCCCACGGATTCAGGGTGGTGACCGGGGCGTCGGAACCGAAGGCGAGGGGCACGCCTTGGGATGCTAACAGCGCCAACGGGTTGAGGTTACCGGCGCGTTCGACCCCGAGCCGCCGCGCATACATCCCGTCGGGCCCGCCCCAGAGGGCATCGAAATTGGGCTGCACGCTCGCGATGACGCCCCACGCGCCCAGCTGGGCGGCCTGGGCGGCGTCGATCATCTCCACATGTTCGAGGCGATGCCCGCAGCGAGCCACCGCCGGCGCCCCGAACCGGTCGACGACCTGCTGAAATGCGGTGATTACGGCGGTGACCGCGGCGTCGCCGATGACGTGGAACCCGGCGGTCACCCCGGCCTCGGTGCAGGCCATCAGGTGCGCGACGACGGCGTCGGGGTCGAGCTGGCGGGTCCCGGTGCGGTCCGGGGCGTCGGTGTAGGGCTGCGACAGCCACGCGGTGTGCGACCCCAGCGATCCGTCGACGAACAGGTCGCCGGCCAGCCCGGCCGCCCCGGTTTCTGCACGCAGCTCGACGGCCTCCGCGGCGGTGCGCACCGCCTGCCCCCAGTAGCCGATGACCTGCACCCCGTGGTCGACGTCGCGCAACTCCTGCCAGTCGCGCAGCCCCCCGATCTCGGGGCCGGCGCACTCGTGGACCGCGACGACGCCGTGGGCAGCGGCCGCATCCAGGGCCCCGAGGCGGGCCTGGCGGCGCTGATCGGCGGTGAGCAACTCCCGCGCGGCCGCCCGGACCCGGTGGTGGGCGTCATCGACCAGGGGCCGCTGAGCGACGTGCCCGGGTTCCTCGGCGAGCCCGGCGACCCGGCGACGCAGCCCGGTGGAGGCCAGCGCGCTGTGCACGTCGATGCGGGCCAGATAGACCTGGCGCTCCCCGACGACCGCATCCAGTTCGGCGGTGGTGGGGGCCACCGGCTCGGGCCAGCCGGTCTCGTCCCAGCCGTGCCCCCAGATCAGCTGATCGGGATGCGCTGCGGCACCGGCGGCGGCGATCAGCTGCAGGCAGTGCGCGCGGGAGGTCGCGGCGCGCAGGTCCAGCCCGACCAGGCTCAACCCGGTCTCGGTGAGGTGCACGTGCGCGTCGACGAACGCGGGGGTGACGAAACCGCCGGCCAGGTCGACCACGTCGGCGTCGGGGAACTGATCGCGGCCGACGGCGTCACTGCCCAGCCAGGCGACCACCCCGTCGCGCACCGCCATCGCGGTCGCGTCGGGGTGGCTGGGGCTGTGGATCCGGCCCCCGCACAGCAACGTGGTCACCCAAGGCAAACTACGGGGTCCGCGGACCCGGCAGCGTCGGAGGTGGGCTCTGCGGGGCGCCGGTGCGCACGTCGGTGACGTCGAGAACCTCCCCGTCGATGTAGTCGTGGCGTGACGGGTAGTCGGGGCGTGACGGCGACGGGGCGCCCCGCGTCAGCCGCCCCACCGTCACCGCCGTCAACACCGGCCGCGCCGCCGCGCGCGTCGGCGGCCACAGCAGCAACACCCCCACCGCGGTGCTGGCCAGGCCCGGCAGCAGCACCAGCAGCGTGCCCAGCCCCACCAGGGCGCTGTCACTGACCGCCCGATCCAGGCGGGTCCAGCCGGCCAGCAGCCCGCGGACGTGGCGGGGCAACTGCACCGCCGCGACCACCAGGCCGACCGCGAACACCGCGAGGACCAGCAGCAGGGTGCGACCCGCCCCGATCGTGGCGGTCAGCGCTACCAGCACCGCCAGTTCGACCAGCACATAGGCCAGGAGTATGCGCGCGACCATGCCCAGACAACGTCTATCCGCGCATTCGGGTTCCACGGTGTCGCGACGGCCCTATGTTGGCACCGTGACCACGATTACCCTGGCGTGCCCCGACGGTCCGATCGACGCCCTGCTGGACGTGCCCGACGCCCCGGGGCCGTCGCCCGGGGTGGTGGTCATCCACGATGCGCTGGGCTACGGGCCGGACAAGGAGTCGATCTCGCGGCGGATCGCCGCGGCCGGCTACGTCGCGCTCACCCCGAACCTGTATGCCCGCGGCGGGCGGGCCCGCTGCATCACCCGGGTGTTCCGGGAACTTCTGACCCAGCGCGGCCGTGCCCTCGATGACATCCTGGCCGCCCGCGACCATCTGCAGACCCATCCGGCGTGCACCGGAACGGTCGGGGTGGCCGGATTCTGCATGGGCGGGCAGTTCGCGCTGATCCTGGCCCCGCAGGGGTTCGCCGCGGCCGCCCCGTTCTACGGCACGCCGCTGCCCCGCCGCCTGGAGGAGGTGCTGACCGGGGCGTGCCCGGTCGTGGCCAGCTTCGGCCGTCGCGATCCCCTCGGAATCGGTGCCGGGGACCGGCTCCGGCGGGCCGCCTACCATCACGGGATCACCACCGACATCAAGGTGTACCCCGGTGCCGGGCACAGCTTCGCCAACGAGCTCCCCGGCCAGCCGCTGCTGCGGGTCGGCGGGTTCGGGTATAACGCCGAGGCCACCGAGGACGCCTGGGCGCGGGTGTTCGCGTTCTTCGGCGACCACCTCGGTGACTAACCGGCGGCGCGAAGCTCCAGCCCGACGTTGTTGCGCATTCCGCCGCGCAGTTTGCTGACGATGTTGAACGCCCGGCCCAACAGGCCGTAGCGGCGGCCGAGCGCGGCGTACACCGCGCCGTTGTCGGATTTCGGCAGGATCGTGGCGACCGCGTCGATCGCCTCGCTTTTGGGCCGGCCCCGCACGTCGCAGATCGCCAGGGTCACCCGCGCGGTGTTGCGGATCCGCTTGACCTTCCAGGCGCTCTCCTGGGTGATCACCAGCAGCCGGTCCCCGTCGGGGGCCGCCCAGATCGCGGTCGGTTTCGGCCGACCGTCCTTGGTGAAGGTGGTCAGCAGCAGGTAGTCGGCGCGGGACAGATCGGCGAAGGTCAGGGCCACGCCGGTCAATCTACCGGGTGTCCCGGCGCGCGCCAGCGGGTCAGCCTTCCAGCTCCCCCTCGGTCTCCAGCAGCACCTGCCGCAGCCCGTCGAGGGTGTCCGGTGTCGGCTCCGCCCACATGCCGCGCCCGGCGGCCTCCAGCAGCCGCTCCACCATCCCGTGCAGCGCCCACGGATTGGATTCGGTGAGGAACTTGCGGTTCTCCTCATCGAGGACGTAGCTCTCGCTGAGCTGCTCATACATCCAGTCGGCCATCACGTGCGCGGTGGCGTCGTAGCCGAACAGGTAGTCGACGGTGGCGGCCATCTCGAAAGCACCCTTGTAGCCGTGGCGGCGCATCGCCGAGATCCACCGCGGGTTGACCACCCGCGCCCGGAACACCCGGGTGGTCTCCTCGGAGAGGGTGCGGGTGCGGATCGCGTCCGGGCGGGTGTTGTCGCCGATGTAGGCGGCCGGCTCCGTGCCGGTGAGCGCGCGCACGGTGGCCACCATGCCGCCGTGGTACTGGAAATAGTCGTCGGAGTCGGCGATGTCGTGTTCGCGGGTGTCGGTGTTCTTGGCGGCCACCGCGATCCGGCGGAACTGGTGGCTCATGTCCCCCGCCGCCGGCGCCCCGTCGAGACCGCGGCCGTAGGCGAATCCGCCCCACGCGGTGTAGACCTGGGCCAGGTCGGCGTCGTCGCGCCAGTTGCGGCTGTCGATCAGCTGCAGCAGCCCGGCACCGTAGGTGCCCGGTTTGGAGCCGAAGATCCGGGTGGTCGCCCGACGGTGGTCGCCGTGCTCGGCCAGGTCGGCCTGCGCGTGGGCGCGCACGAAGTTGTGCTCGGCCGGCTCGTCGAGATCGGCGACCATCTGCACCGCGTCGTCGAGCATGGTGATCACATGCGGGAACGCGTCGCGGAAGAATCCGGAGACGCGCACGGTGACATCGATGCGGGGCCGGCCGAGTTCGGCCAGGCTGATCGGCCGAAGGTCGACCACCCGCCGGGAGGCGTCATCCCAGACCGGCCGGACCCCCAGCAGCGCAAGGACTTCGGCGATGTCGTCGCCGGCGGTGCGCATCGCCGAAGTGCCCCACACCGACAGGCCCACCGACTGCGGCCACACCCCGTAGTCCTCGCGGTAGCGGGCCAGCAGCGAATCGGCCATCGCCACCCCGGTCTCCCAGGCCAGCCGCGACGGAATCGCTTTGGGGTCCACCGAGTAGAAGTTGCGTCCGGTGGGCAGCACGTTGACCAGCCCGCGCAGCGGCGATCCCGACGGGCCGGCGGCGATGAACCGCCCGTCGAGGGCACGCAGGACCTGGGTGATCTCCTCGGAGGTGCCGGCCAGCCGCGGCACCACCTCGGTGGCGGCGAACCGCAGCACCGCGGCGACGTCGGCATCGTCGGTGAGGGTGTCGACGACGCTCGGGTGCCACCCGGCGTCCTGCAGAGCGCCCACCAGGGCGCGAGCCCGCTCCTCGATGGCGTCGACCGCGCCGCGCGCGTCGGTGCCGTCCTCGGCGAGCCCGAGCGCCTGACGCAGTCCGGGCACGGTGTGCTGCCCACCGAAGAGCTGACGGGCCCGCAGCATCGCCAGCACCAGGTCCAGCTGCGCTTCCCCGGACGGGGCCTGCCCGAGGATGTGCAACCCGTCGCGGATCTGGACGTCTTTGATCTCGCACAGCCAGCCGTCGACGTGCAACAGCATGTCGTCGAACTGATCCTCGTCGGGGCGTTGCTCCCAGCCCAGGTCGTGATCCATTTTCGCGGCGCGGATCAGTGTCCAGATCTGCTGGCGGATCGCGGGCAGCTTCGGCGGGTCCAGCGCGGCGATGGTGGCGTGCTCGTCGAGCAGCTGTTCGAGGCGGGCGATGTCGCCGTAGCTCTCCGCCCGGGCCATCGGTGGGATCAGGTGGTCGACGAGCACGGCGTGGGCGCGCCGCTTGGCCTGGGTGCCCTCGCCGGGGTCGTTGACCAAAAACGGGTAGATCAGCGGCAGGTCGCCGACCGCGGCGTCGGGACCGCAGGCGGCCGACATGCCCAATGTCTTGCCGGGCAGCCACTCCAGGTTGCCGTGTTTGCCGACGTGCACGATCGCGTCGGCGCCGAAACTGTTCGGGAAATCCGATCCCAGCCACCGGTAGGCGGCCAGATAGTGGTGGCTGGGCGGCAGATCCGGGTCGTGATAGATGGCCACCGGGTTCTCCCCGAACCCGCGCGGCGGCTGCACGAGCAGCACAACGTTGCCGGCCGGGATCGCGGCGATGACGATCTCCCCGTCCGGATCGTTGCTGAAATCGACAAACAGCTCCCCCGGCGGCGGCCCCCAGTGGTGTTCGACGGCCTCCCGCAGCGCGGCGGGCAGCGAGGCGAACCACCGCCGATAGTCCTTGGCGGCCACCCGGATCGGGTTGCCGGTCAGCTGTGCCTCGGTGAGCCAGTCGGGGTCTTGGCCGCCGCGGTCGATCAGGGCGTGCATCAGCGCATCGCCATCGCCGGACTCCAGGCCGGGAAGATCCGCCACCTGGTAACCGTGTTCGCGCATCGCACTCAACAGCGCCAGCGTGCTGGCGGGGGTGTCGAGGCCGACCGCGTTGCCGATTCGGGCGTGCTTGGTCGGATACGCCGAGAACACCACCGCCACTTTCTTCTCCGCGACCGGGATCGACCGTAGCCGGGCGTGGCGCACCGCCAGGGCCGCCACCCGGGCGCAGCGCTCCGGGTCGGCGACATAGGAGATCAACCCGTCGTCGTCGATCTCCTTGAACGAGAACGGCACCGTGATGATGCGACCGTCGAACTCGGGCACCGCGACCTGGCTGGCCACATCCAGGGGGCTGAGCCCGTCGTCGTTGTCCTCCCACTGAGCCCGGGAGCTGGTCAGGCACAGCCCCTGCAGGATCGGCACGTCGAGGGCGGCCAGGTGTTCGACGTTCCAGGCTTCGTCGTCACCGCCGGCGGCGGCACCGGCCGGTTTGGTCCCGCCGGCGGCCAACACGGTGACCACCATCGCGTCGGCGCGCCCCAAGGTGTCCAGCAGAGCGTCCTCGGCGGTGCGCAGCGAGGCGCAGAACACCGGCATCGGCACCCCGCCGGCCTCCTCGATCGCGGTGCACAACGCGTCGACGTAGGCGGTGTTGCCGGCCAGGTGCTGGGCCCGGTAGTACAGCACCGCGATGCGCGGCCCGGCACCGTCGCCGACCGGTCGGGTCAGCCCCCAGGTGGGGGTCTGCTCCGGTGGCGCGAACCCGAGTCCGGTCATCGCCACGGTGTCGGAGAGGAAGGCGTGCAACTGCTGCAGGTTGGGCACGCCGCCGTGCGCCAGGTACAGGTGGGTCTGCAGCGCGATGCCGGCGGGCACCGTGGAGCGTTCCATCAAGTCGGCGTCGGGCGCCTGCTCGCCGCTGACCACGGCCGTCGGGATGCCGCTGGCGACGACCGCGTCGATGCCCTGCTCCCAGGCGCGGTATCCGCCGAGGATGCGCACCACCACCACGTCGACGCCGCTGAGCAGCGCCGGCAGGTCGTCGTCGAGGAGGCGGGCGGGGTTGGCCCAGCGGTAGGCGGCACCGCTGGCTCGGGCGGTGATCAGGTCGGTGTCGGAGGTGGACAGCAGCAGCACGGTCGTGTCGGGGGCGGTCACGCCTCATTCCTACCGCACCGGCCTACCCGACCGGATGACGCCGACCTCAGGGGCTGTGTCACGTCACGTCACGTCCGGGAAATTGGGGTAATCGATTGCCCTAACGATCGTCGACAACCGCGTTGCACACTGAGATCGGCGGACTGGAATAGGCCGGGCCGGATCGATCGAGGAGCGTGACGATCATGTCGAATATCGAATCCACCAAGTCCGCGTACAAAACTTTCGCGACCGGGGATCTCGCGGCACTCAAAGAGTATTTCACCCCCGAGATCACGTGGTACTCCTCCGACGAAGTCGCCCCCGGTGG
This sequence comes from Mycolicibacillus koreensis, assembly GCF_002104795.1. GTDB lineage: Bacteria > Actinomycetota > Actinomycetes > Mycobacteriales > Mycobacteriaceae > Mycobacterium > Mycobacterium koreense. The sequence continues at coordinate 1,348 of NZ_NCXO01000047.1, read as the reverse complement.
CGACTATCAGGGCCTCGATGCCGTAATGACCATGATGTCCCGCCTGGCCGAGCATTGGACTTCGATGTCGCTGGAGCCGACCGACTATTTCGACGCAGGCGACTGCGTGGTCGTGACGGGCAATGAAGAGTTCACCAACGACTCCGGAAGCGTCACATGCCCGTACGCCCATGTCCTGCGATTCAACGCCGACGGGAAGGTCGTCCGCTCTGAGTTCTACACCGACAGCGCCAAAGCGGCAAAACTCCAACATTTACGCTGAACCCTGCTGACCACGATGGGAATTCGCTCGTGGAGGACTTCTCCGGACTAGTGTCCGGGATTTACGAGACGGTGCTGACACCGCAGCATTGGGATCTCACCGTGTCCGAGATCGGTGAGGCTTTCGGCGGCGCCCACACGGCACTGTTGGTCAACGACGGCATGGTCCGTGTCGTCACCCACGCCAATTTTCCGGTGGAGTTGACCACCGCGTACAACCAGTACTACTCCCGGCACGACGAAATCGTGGATGCGGTCGAACATGGCATGGTCGGCGTGGTTCGCCGGCGAGCCGAGTTGATCGCGTCGCTGCCCCCCTTGGAGATCCTCCACGACTGGTGCCTCCCGAACGGCTTCGCCGACGGCCTTTTCGTGTGCCTGACCGGTTCCCCTTCGATCACCACGTTCGCGGTCACCACACCGCCCAGCACACGCAAAGACAAGACAGCGAGGTCCCATGAGCTGTTTCAGCGGCTGACGCCGCATCTGCAACGTGCCGTTCGCGCCCAACAGCTTCTGGCCGATCTGGAGGGAAGAAATCACGATCTGGTTCATGCGACGAACCATGTGCAGCACGGGATCGTCCTGTTGGCCTCGAACTGCCGGCTGATCCACGCCAATGCCGCCGCCGAGCAACTGTTGTCCGAACACCAGGGATTGCACACGCTGTTCGAGCGCATCAACGCCGACTATCTCACCGGCGAGACCCCGTCGGCCGGCGGATCCTTGCTGTGGGAACGCCCTTCGACCGGGCGTCCGCTCATCGTCCATGTGCTGCCACAGCCTCGGTCACTCGCGGAACAGCAGCAGTCCCGGCGCACCGCGATGTTGGTGATCGTCGATCCCGATGTCCAACCCCGAGCGCCCACCGACATCCTGCGGAATCTCTACGGGCTTACCCGCAGCGAGGCCGAAGTAGCGATCATGGTGTCGCGCGGCCACGGGCTCAAACCCATCGCCGAGGAACTCAGCTTGTCGACGGCGACCGTAAAGAGCCACCTTCAGCGTGTGGGTCTGCTGCACGATCAGGTGACATCTGAGTTGGCTTGCCCACGATGGGCGGGCTGGAAGGATGTCCCCATGGCAA
>NZ_NCXO01000046.1 GCF_002104795.1 Mycolicibacillus koreensis | reverse complement strand
TAAAACTAGCGCGACCCCCCGACATCACCCCACATCACCACCGCAATAACCACCGCAATAACCACCGCCACCGCCACGGTCAGCAGAGTTATCCCCAGTACCCGAACCATCCCCAAACCAAGCCAACAGACAACCCCGGGGCGCCGGAAGCGCCGGCGGCCCCGCGATCCGGCCCGGACTCATCCGATCAGCTGTCCAACACCGCCGCGATGCGCTCGGTCACCGCGGGCAGGCCCGATACGTCCAGGCCGAACCGCTCGCCGAGCACCTCCACGACCTCGGCGGCCGACGCCAGCCGGGTCCGCTCGGTCTGGCCGTCGCGACGGTGCACCGACAGCGTGCCGCCGTGCAGGTTCATCCGGGCGTCGTCGACGATCAGGGCGGCGCTGAGACCGTTGACGAAGATCGACCGCGGATGGGTGGACACATACCAACTGCCCAGTTCCAGGTCGATCAGCGGGCGGGGCCGGTCGGTGAAGGTGTACATCGGTTGCCAGTTGTTCCCCAGCAGCGTCTCCAGCAGGTAGCCCCCACCCCACCGATCGTGGGTGCGGATCCGAAACGCTCCGAGGTCGGTCTGCTGCACCGGCCCGGCCTCCAGGCGGATCGGCGCGGTGAGGGTCTGGCCACCGAATCCGACGTCGACCAGAAACGGGTCGACGAGACCGGGGACCCGCACCGCCAGCGCCTGATGCGTTTCGGCGTGCGGCGGGCCGTCCAACCCGGTCGGGTTCATCCACACCACCCGACCGCCCAACGCATCTACGCCAAACCCCAACTCCTCCAACACATACCGCAGCAAGGTGTTGTGTTCATAGCAGTAACCGCCGCGGCGGCGGTCGACCAGCTTGGCGGTCAGCGCCGCGGCACGCAGGTCCTCGACCGGCACCCCGCAGAGCGGGTCGAGGTTCTCGAACGGGATGTGGCGGGTGTGTCCGGCGACCACGGCGACCAACGTCTCCACCGTCGCCGCGACCGGACCGGAATACTCGATGCGGTCCAGATATCCGCGCAGGTCCAGCCCGGCCCGGTCGGGGTTCACCGTCTCCACCACCCTTGCGATGCTAGAACAGCGCCGCGAGGTGGGATTCCGGTCGCCGCTGGGTAGAATGCCGAGCTAATGAGTGCAGCAGAGATCGACCCCACCGAAACCTCCAAATGGGACCCCGGGTTCACCGAGCGCGTGATGGGCTGGCTTCGTCCGCTGGTCAAGGGTTATCACCGCGCCGAGATCCGTGGCCTGGAGTCGTTCCCGCACGGCGGAGCGCTGGTGGTCGCCAACCACTCCGGCGGGCTGTTCGCGATGGATGTGCCGGTGTTCGCGACCGGGTTTTACGAGAAGTTCGGCTACGACCGTCCGGTGTACACCCTCAGCCACGACATGCTGCTCACCGGCGCGACCGCGGAGTTCTTCATCAAGCTCGGCTTCATCCGCGCCAGCCACCGCAACGCCGAGGCGGCGCTGGCCTCGGGCGGGATCGTCGTGGTGTTCCCCGGCGGGGACTACGACGTGTACCGCCCGACGTTCACGGAGAACACCATCGACTTCGACGGCCGCACCGGCTACGTGCGCGCCGCGCTCAACGCCGGGGTGCCGATCGTGCCGTCGGTGTCGATCGGCGGGCAGGAGAGCCAACTGTTTTTGTCCCGCGGGGAGTGGCTGGCCAAGGCCCTGCAACTGGACAAGCTGTTCCGGGCCAAGATCCTGCCGCTGTCGTTCGGATTCCCGTTCGGTTTCTCCGCGGTGGTGCCGCCGAACCTGCCGCTGCCGACCAAGATCGTCACCCAGGTGCTGGAGCCGATCGACATCGTCGCCGAATTCGGCGAGGACCCCGACATCGAGGCCGTCGACGCCCATGTCCGGTCGGTCATGCAGGACGCGCTGGACACGTTGGCCGCGCAGCGCCGTTTCCCGATCATCGGCTGACGCCGCAGATCAGGGTGTCGGCGCCGACACCGGTGCCATCGCCTCGGGCACAGCGGTGAGCTGCTCGGAAAGCCCGGCGGCCCGCCGGATCTCGATGAATTCGGCCACCATGGCGTCGGTGACCTCGTGCGGGTCTTTCAAGGTGGCGGCGTCGGCGAGCACCGAGATGTTGAGCTGGTCGACATAGCTCCACACGGTGATGTTCAACCCGCTGCCGGCGGTGAGCGGGCCCACCGAGTAGATCTCGGTGACCAGCGCCCCACCGACCCGGCCGGGTTCGCGTGGCCCCGGCACGTTGGAGATGTTGAGGTTGAGGGTCTTGTTCTGCCCCTCGCTGCTGGCCAGCCGCCGAAACAGCGCCTCCATGCCGGCCGGCGGGAAGTAGGCGGCCCACCGGTTGACCAACTCCGGGCCGATCAGCTGGTTGGTCGCCTTGGCCTCGGTGGCCGCTTCGTGCACCTCGGCGACCCGCTGCAACGGATCCTCGACGTCGACCGGCAATCCGACGAGCACCCCGGAGAACTTGTTGCCCCAGATGCGCTCCGCAGAGAAGTCGAAGCCCATCGGCACCGAGGCCAGCAGCGGCCGGTCGGCCGAACCGTCGTAGTGCAGCAACAGGTTGCGCAGCGCCCCGGTCGATATCGCCAGCACCACGTCGTTGAGGGTGGCGCCGAGTTTCTTGCTGGTCTCCTTGATGTCGGCCAACGACAGGGTGGCGGTGGCGAAACGCCGCTGGGGCGTCAGCACATGGTTCATGAACGTCGGCGGCGGGCTGAACGGCCGGGTCAGCTCCGGGGAGAGCCGCCGGCCGCTGCGCCGCACCCGGCTCAGCCCGGCGGCGGTGTATCTGACGGTGGTCGGTACCCGGCCGAGTTGGCGCAGATGGTCGCGGAACGCCGAGCGCATCAGCTGCCCCTTGGTCGGCGCCGGCTCGGTGGGGAAGTCGTGGCGCTCGACCTGGCGGCCGCGCTGCAGATCCATGCCCTGGGCCATCAGGTTCGCCGAGGCGATCCCGTCGGCCAGGGCGTGATGGATCTTGCCGACCACCGCGATCCGGTGATTGGCCAGCCCTTCGATGAAGTACATCTCCCACAGCGGGCGCGACCGGTCCAGCGGGGTGCTGGCGATCTCGCCGATCGCCTCATCCAGCTCGCGCCGGCCCCCCGGTTCCGGCAGCCGCCAGGGCCGCACGTGGTAGTCCAGGTCGACGTCGGCGTTCTCCTGCCACATCGGGTGGTGGAACTTGTAGGGGATGTCGACCAGTCGGAACCGGAACGGCTCCAGCTTGTACAGCCGGCCGTGCAGCACCTTGCGGAACTGCTCGATCGTGAAGCCGCGCCGCTCGGCATCCAACTCGATGACCGCCACCTTCAACGTGTGCATGTGCACGTTGTCGGTCTCGCTGTACAGCAAGACAGCGTCCCAGCCGCTGAGCCTCTTCACCCGGCACCTCCCTATGCAGGGAGACCCTACCGGTGGCCCGGATCACACCGGAGTCACATGGCGGCTTTGATGCCGATTTGTTCCCGGTTGCGGTGAATCTCGTTGAGGAACAATCCGATTGCGGTCACCGCAGTCCCGGTGCGGGCACCGTCGGTCATGTCGAAACCGTGCCCGGCGCCGGGTAGCTCGAGGTAACTGACCTGGGAACGCGACTCCGCACGCAGTTCGGCGACGAAATCGCGGGCCTGAGCGACCGGGATGACGGTGTCACGGGTGCCGTGCACCACCAGGAACGGCGGCGCCTGCGGATGCACCCGCAGGATCGGGGAGGCCTGGGCGAACACGTCCGGGTGACGACGGATCGACTTCTTCACCACGATGCGTTCCAGGAAGTCGACGAACTGCTCGCGGTCGGGGCTGGAGCGGTCCTGCCAGTCGTAGCGGCCGTAGATCGGCACGACCGCGTCGACCGAGGTGTCCGCCCCCTCCGGCAACTCGGCGCGAAGGTCCGGGTTGCAGCGCTCGCCCCCACTGAGCCCGGCGAGGGCGGCAAGGTGTCCGCCCGCCGACGCCCCGGACACCACGACGAAGTTCCGGTCGCCCCCGAACTTGTCGACGTTGGCACGCGCCCAGGCGATCGCGGTCTTGACGTCGATGAGGTGGCTCGGCCACCGGTTGTGCGGGGCCACCCGATACTCCACCGACAGACACACCCAGCCCTGCTGGGCCAAGTGCGCCATCAACGCGTAGCCCTGCAGGGTGCGGCTGCCGTGCACCCAGGCGCCGCCCGGCAGGAAGATCAGCACCGGGGCCGGCCTGTCGGTGGGCAAATCGCGGCGCCGCCACACATCCAGCAGTTGGGTGGGCAGGCTGCCGTAGCGCACCGACCCGCGGTACAGGAAGCGGCGGTGCTGCAGTGCCCGCAACGCCGGCGGGGTGCGGTCGGGGGCCGGCCACACGGTCCCCTCACCGTCGGTCACGACGTCGGCCAGCGCGGCCTCGGCAGCACTGTGGGTCTGGCCGCGCTCGCTGCGTCGCCTCGCCGAACTGCCGGGCACCAGCCACGCCTTGGCGGTGTTGGTCATGAACTCGGGCAGATGACGTGTTCCCCACACGCCCATCGCAGTCGCGCCGCCCAGGGGCTCCAGGTGCTTGCCGATCAACGGCAGCCCCGCCGAGGCCTGGCTCAATTCCAGCAGGTAGTCGGCCGGTCGGGCGCGGAGGAACCATCGCGCACGCCTGGCAACACTGCGATCAGGCTTTGCCATGCCGGGCAGCCTACTCCCCCGGCGCCCGCGATACGGGCATTCGGGGGTCAATTGACGGCCCCGTCGAATATTTGCGGCGACGGCCGGTCGGCGTCGGCGGACGCTGCTCCTGTCGGGTCCGCCCGGTGCCCGGCGTTTAGGCTGAGCCCATTCGACGAGGAAGGCAGAGGCCACCCGAATGCGATTCAATCCTCCCCCGAACTGGCCGCCGGCCCCGCCCGGTTGGGTTCCCGAACCCACCTGGCAACCGGACCCGGCCTGGGGGCCACCCCCGCCGGGCTGGCCGCTGTGGGTCGACGACGCTGCCGCGGGGGCGCCGCGGCCCCCACAGATCCGGCGATGGTGGATCCTGGCCGCGGTACTGGTGGTCGTCGTGGCACTCGGGGCGGGGGCGGCCTGGCTCGTCACCCGCGGGCACGTCGACGGGGCCGATCCCATCCCCGTGAAACCGTCGGTCAAGGCAGACATCACCGAACTCTCCGCCGGGCTGCTGGTCGACAAGTCGGCGTTTCCCGACCTCGGCGCCGACGCCGACTGGACGGACTTGTCCCAGGGCGGCGACGACGACGACAGCGAGTTCGGCCCACCCGAGGACATCGTGGTGACCCCACCGGAATGCGCCGATATCGTCGACGCCCCGCGGTCGACCACCGCCGCCATCGGACGCAAGGTCTCCACATTCACCACAGACCATCGGCGTTCGTTCGCTTCACAACTGGCGATAGGCCCCGAACGGGTGGCGTTGCGGAAACTGATCGGCAGCTGCGGCACGTTCGAAATCACCAACACCGGGACGGGCGGCTTTCAGTCCCTGACCGCGACGGTCACACCGTTGCAGGTGAGCGGCCTACCCGACTGGGCGGTCGCCTACACCATGGAACTCACCGATCCCGATTCCGGGATGTTGATGGTGATGGCCACGGCCGCAAGCTACTGCCGCGGCATCCTTGTCGACGCGATCTCCGCCGATGACGTTGCGACCGGCGACAACGCCGCAGACCAGGTCGGCGCGGACGTCGCCGAGGACCTGCTGAGGCTGCTCACCGCCCAGGTCGACACCATCGAGACCGCCCCCTGACCGGAAGGACTCCATGCCTTTCAATCCTCCCCCGAACTGGCCGCCGGCCCCGCCCGGGTGGACACCGGAGCCCGGGTGGCAGCCGGATCCGGCCTGGGGGCCGCCCCCGCCGGAATGGCCGCTGTGGGTCAATGACACCGCCACCGACACCGCCACCCCGGCGCGCCGCACCACCACCGCACTGTGGATCGGCCTGGGCGCGGCCGTCCTGGTCGTCGCGGTGGCGATCACAGCGGTGCTGCTCACCCGCGGGTCCGGCCCCGCGACCACCTCGGCGTCCGGCGATGACGAACCCCCGATCACCGCACTGTCGACGTCGGTTCTGGTCGACAGGTCGGCGTTTCCCATTCCCGGCCCCCATCCGCAATGGCAGTCGATGGAGCTCGATCACGCCAAAGAGGTCATCGACCCGGAGGACATCACCGGCTCGTCGGAGTGCAAGGACTTGCTCTACGACACGTCCTACATCTCCGGTGTCTTCAAGCGACTCGCGGTGGAACAACCTGATGCGTACATAGTGCTAGGGGTGAAGTTGGAACTCGGTGCCAAAAAATACGATGTCGCCGAGTATGTCGACAAATGCGCGAACGACCGCGGCGCCATGAACCACGGGGAGAACACCGGCGCGGTTCGCCTGAGCGATCTCTCGGGCCTGCCATCCTGGGCGACCGCCTTCTCGGTCGAGGACAGCCATGCGGGCGAGACGGTCTTCAGCCAGCAGAGCATCGTCGGCTATTACCGCGAGGTGAAGGTGTCGGTCGACAGCGCATGCTTCGGGTCGGGCCCCAGCGGCGTCGCCGACGACGATTTGGTGGGTCTGTTCAACGATCAGGTCGACAAATTGGCTGCCGCGCCGTGACCGCCACCGCGGTGCATCCGCAGCTGAGGCGGCTGGCACGGGTGGTGCCGCGCCGTGGGGTCGGACCGCGCACCCTGCGGCCGGTGCGGGCGCTGGCGCGACTGGTCGGCCCGCCGCTCAGTCGCGGCGTCACCACCACCACCCTCGACGACGGCACCCGCATCCGCCTGCACCGCCCGGCCGGGGTGACCGAGCCGGCCCCGGCGTTGCTGTGGCTGCATGGCGGCGGCTACGTCCTGGGCACCGCACGCCAGGATGACCGACTGTGCCGGCGGTTTGCCGAGGAGCTCGGCGCAATCGTCGCCGCCGTCGACTACCGCCTCGCGCCCGAACATCCCTACCCGGCCGCCCTCGACGACGCCTACGCGGGCCTGCGGTGGCTGGCGTCGCTGCCCGGCGTCGACCCGACACGGGTGGCGGTCGGCGGTGCCAGCGCCGGGGGCGGCCTGGCGGCCGCGCTGGCGTTGCGCGCCCACGACCGCGGCGAGCACCCCCTGGTGCTGCAGCTGTTGGCCTACCCGATGCTCGATGACCGCAGCGCCGCGTCGCCGCCGGACCCTCGCTACCGGCTGTGGACGCCGGCGAGCAACCGGTTCGGGTGGTCGTGCTATCTCGGCGACGCCGACCCCGCCACAGCGGTCCCGGCCCGCCGCGGCCCGCTGGCCGGGGTCGCGCCGGCCCGGATCGGGGTCGGCACCCACGACTTGTTCTATGCCGAGAACGTCACCTACGCCGAACGGCTCATCGCCGCCGGGGTGGACTGCCACCTGGAGGTGGTGCCCGGGGCTTTTCACGGTTTTGACCTGCTGGCACCGGCGAAGTCGGTGTCGCGGGCATTCTTTGCCAGTCAGTGCGCGCGCCTACGGGCCGCGTTCACCGTCAGGAACCGAGGTCGCTGATGTCGCTGATGTCGCTGATGTCGTCACCCGAGCACACCGCGTTACGGACCGCCGTCGCCGACCTGATGGCCAAACACAGCCCCGAGGAGGCCGTGCGCGCCGCCATGGCGTCCGGCACCGGTTTCGATCCGGCGCTGTGGCAGCAGATGGCGGCCATGGGTCTGCTCGGGCTGGCGATCCCGCAACGTCACGGCGGCACCGGCGCCGGCCCGGTCGAGCTGGGAATCGCCGCCGAGGAGATGGGGCGCGCCCTTTTGGCCGGCCCCTACCTGTCGACCGCGGTCCTGGTCCCGGCACTGTTGAGCGAACTCGGTGACGACGACGAACAGTCCGCGGTGTTGCCGCGGGTCGCCGACGGATCACTGCAGGCCACCGTCGCCTTCGCCGAGGACGGTTCGGCCGGTGTGCCCGCCGGGCTCACCACCTCCGCCGGCATCATCGGTGACACCTGGCGGATCACCGGATACAAACATTTCGTCCTCGACGCCGGGATCGCCGGGGTGATCTACGTTCTCGCCGCCACCGACGCCGGCCCGGGTGTCTTCGCCGTCACGACGGGCGAGGCCGGGGCGACGGGGATGACCGTCACGGCGGTGCAGACCGTCGACCAGACCCGCAAAATGGCGCGACTGCAGTTCGTCGATACCCCGGCCCGACTGGTCGGCACCGTCGGTGGCGGCGACACGGCGGTGGCGGCCGCACTGGCACGTTCGTCGGTGGCGTTGATCGCTTCCCAGGCCGGCGGGGCGCACCGCGCGATGCGGATGGCGGTGGGCTACGCGCGCACCCGTTTTCAGTTCGGGCGGGCGATCGGCAGTTTTCAAGCGGTCAAGCACATCTGCGCCGACATGCTGTTGGAGGCGGAGTCAGCGGTGTCGGCCGCCCGTCATGTGGCGGCCGCTTTCGCCACCGAGTCCGACGACCGGTTCGCCGACTTGGCGTTGGCCCAGGCGTATTGCTCGGAGGCGTTCGTGTTCGTGGCGGCCACCAACATTCAGGTCCACGGGGGCATCGGATTCACCTGGGAACACCCGGCACATCTGTATCTGCGGCGAGCCCGCGGTGATGCCCAGTTGTGGGGCAGCCCGGCCGGATACCGGGAACGCTATCTCAACGAGATCGGAGCGCGGGCATGAGCGAGGCGATCACGCGGCTGCGCGACGAGGTCCGCACCTGGCTGGCGGCGAACCACTCGGAGCACGCCGACCGCGACACCTACGCGCACGCGGTGGTGGAGGCGGGCTGGTCGGTGCCGAGCTGGGAGCCCGACTGGTACGGCCGGGGGCTCTCCGACGCCGAATCCCGGGTGGTGGCCGAGGAGTTCCGCGCCGCTGGTGCGCCGGGCTCCGGTCATGACCGCGCCAACCTGCTGGCGTGCACGCTGCACGACTGCGGTTCACCGGAGCAGAAACGTCGGCTGATCCCGCCGTCGCTGCGGGGCGAGACCAAGTGGTGCCTGCTCTACAGCGAGCCCGGCGCCGGGTCGGATCTGGCCGGGTTGCGCACCCGCGCCGAACGTGACGGCTCGTCCGAGGACGCGGACTGGATCGTCACCGGACAGAAGGTGTGGACGTCGTTCGCCACCACCGCCGACTACGGCCTGCTGGTGGCACGCACCGACCCGGATGTGCCCAAACACCAGGGCATCACGTTCTTCATCCTGCCGATGCGCCAGCCCGGGGTTCAGGTGCGCCCGATTCACCAGATCACCGGCGAATCCGAGTTCAACGAGGTGTTCCTCGACGGGGCAAGGGTTCCCGACGCCAACCGTGTCGGCGACCCCGGGACCGGCTGGGCGGTGTTGCAGGTCGCGTTGGGCTACGAACGCCGGCTGATGGGCGATTTGGCGCGCACCACCCAGCGCGGCGTCAACGCCGCCTCCGCACCCCATCCCCTGGTGGATCTGGCCCGCGAGTTCGGCCGCCTGGACGACAGTCACATCCGGCAGCGCATCGCGCGCATCGAGGCCCTGACGACGGTCAACCGGTGGAACACCCGGCGCGCCAAGGCCAGCACCGACCGGGCAGAGGCCGCGACGCTGTTGGCGTTGGGCAAGATCGCGATGTCACGCATCCTGCACGAGACGGCGGCGGTGGAGACCGAGATCGTCGAATCCGAGTCGATGCTGTGCGGGCCCGACAATCCGGTCGGTGACGCGGTGACCTTCCGGACCCTCAACGCCTATTTCACCTCGATCGGCGGCGGCACCGACCAGATCCAGCGCAACATCATCGGCGAACGGGTGCTGGGTTTACCCAAGGAGCCGGACCCTTTTCGGGACAGCCCCTTTCGCGATCTCCCCCACTGACCACCACGCGATTCAGAACTGCAGTGCGCTGAACCGCCAATCCAGCACCTGCCGATCGTCGTCTCCGGCGGTGGCGCCGGCGGCGTACACCTGCGACCGCAACCGCAGCACCGCGCCCCGGCGGGCCGCTTCCACACCCTCGATGTGAAGTTCGCTGTAGAGGGTGTCCCCCTCGTACACCGGTGCGGTGTGCTCGCAGGACTGCCACCCCAGCACCGTCGCCAGGTCCGGAAGCAGCCGGGTGGCCTGCGCCAACGCGAGCGCGATGGTGTGCCCGCCGTAGACGAGCCGCTGTCCGCCGACGCGGCGATCATGATGGGTGGCAGCGATATTCAGCGTCAATCGAGCCAATTCGGGCGCGGAGCTGACCACGTCGGCACTGCTGGGTAGCACCGCGCCCACCCGCACCTGTGCGGCGGCACTCGACCCGACCCACTGCCGGAAAGCCTGCGCGTCCCAGTGTCCGGTCGGATCGCGCGGCGGGGGCGCGACGTCGTCACCGATGGCCGCCAGGTCGTCGCCGGCGTCACTGCGGGCGTCGGGGCGCAGCGGCAGCATCGCGCACCGGTAGAAGTCGAGCACCACCCGGTCTTCTTGGTCGGCGGTGGTCACCCGCAGCGCCGCGAGCCCGGTCGGGGCGCGACCGGGCTTGACCGAGTTGGCGCGCAACCCCACCACTTCGGTGCGGGTGCGCAGGGTGTCGCCGAGCACCGGGAAGCGGTGGAACACCAGCCCCCGGTAGAACAGGTTGGCCTTGACCCGCTGGGTGACCAGCGTCGACTGCCCGATCGCGATGTTGCACACCAGCGCCGGATGCGCCATGGCAGCGCGCACGCCGGTCACCGCCCAGGCCAGGTCGGCGTCGAGCGCCAGCCGCAGCCGGTCGCCGACGATCGACTGGTGCACCGCGGCGATCCCCGGGGTGAGGGTCAGAGCCGGCGCGGTGTCGAACACCTGCCCGACCGCCAGATCCTCGAAGTAGGGTGCGTCGGGTATCGCGGTCATCGGGTCTCCACCTGGGTCACTATGGGCGGTACCGATCCTGACACACGCTGAAGGAACACACATGGAGCCCACCGGTACGCAGCTCGGCGCCGAGGAGACCCTGCTGGTCGAGACCGTCCGGCGGTTCATCGACCGCGACGTCAAACCAGGTGTGCGCGAACTCGAACACGCCAACACCTATCCGCACGAGTGGATCGAGCAGATGAAGCGGCTCGGCATCTTCGGGCTGGCGGTGCCGGAGGCCTACGGCGGCACCCCGGTGTCGACGTGGTGCTACGCGCTGGTCACCCAGGAACTGGCTCGCGGGTGGATGAGCCTGGCCGGGGCGATGGGCGGGCACACGGTGGTCGCCAAGCTGCTCACCCTGTTCGGCACCGAGGAGCAGAAACGCACGTACCTGCCGGCGCTGGCCACCGGGCAGGTGCGCGCGACGATGGCGTTGACCGAGCCCGGCGGCGGCAGCGACCTGCAGAGCATCACCACGACCGCGCTGCCCGACGGTGACGCGTTGGTGGTCTCCGGGACCAAGACCTGGATCTCCAATGCGCGGCGCAGCGGGCTGATCGCGCTGCTGGCCAAGACCGATCCGGCCGCCCGGCCCCGCCACCGTGGGATCTCGGTGGTGCTGGTGGACAACCCGCATCCCGGTCTCAGCGTGTCGCGGGATCTACCCAAACTCGGCTACAAGGGCGTGGAGTCGTGTGAGCTGCACTTCCAGGATGCCCGGGTGCCGGCCGCGGCGGTCCTCGGCGGGCGGCCCGGGGCGGGCTTCGCGCAGATGATGAAGGGCCTGGAGACCGGGCGCATCCAGGTGGCCGCGCGCGCGTTGGGGGTCGCCACCGCCGCGTTGACCGACGCACTGGCCTACGCCCAGCAGCGGGAGAGTTTCGGTCAGCCGATCTGGCGCCACCAGGCCATCGGGCACCACCTGGCCGACATGGCCACCAAACTCACCGCAGCCCGCCAGCTCACCCGTTACGCCGCGCAGCGCTACGACAGCGGCGAGCGCGCCGACATGGAGGCCGGGATGGCCAAACTGTTCGCCTCCGAGACCGCGATGGAGATCGCGCTCAACGCGGTGCGCATCCACGGCGGCTACGGCTACTCCACCGAGTTCGACGTGGAACGCTACTTCCGCGACGCCCCGCTGATGATCGTCGGCGAGGGCACCAACGAGATCCAGCGCAACGTCATCGCCGCCCAGTTGGTGGCCCGCGGCGGGATCTGAACCGCGCCGGGCGGCGAACCGGCTATCCGAGGCGCTGTTTGAGCGCCTCGAACTCGTCGCGGATGCCCGACGGCAGCCGGTCGCCGACGAAGGAGAACCACTCCTCGATCAGCGGCAGTTCGTCGCGCCACTCGTCGGCGTGCACCGCCAGTGCGGCGTCGACGTCCGCCGGGTCGATCTCCATACCGGACAGGTCCAGGTCGTTGGCGCTGGGCACGGTGCCGATCGCGGTGCTGCTCCCCGCGCCGCGGCCCTCGACCCGCTCGATGATCCATTTGAGGACCCGGGAGTTCTCCCCGAATCCCGGCCACAGGAACCGGCCGTCGTCGCCGCGGCGGAACCAGTTGACGAAGAAGACCTTCGGCATCTTGGTCGCGTCGGCGTTCTTGCCCAGGTTGATCCAGTGCGCGAAGTAGTCCCCGACGTTGTAGCCGCAGAACGGCAGCATCGCCATCGGGTCGCGACGCACGGTGCCGACCTTGCCCTCGGCGGCGGCGGTCTGCTCGCTGCCGAGGGTGGCTCCGATGAACACCCCGTGCTGCCAGTCGCGGGCCTCGGTCACCAGCGGGACCGTGGTCTTGCGCCGTCCGCCGAACAGGATCGCCGAGATCGGCACGCCGGCCGGGTTGTCCCACTCCGGCGCCAGGATCGGGCACTGCGACATCGGGGTGCAGTAGCGCGAGTTGGGGTGGGCGGCCTTGGTCTCGGTCTCGCCGAGCAGCCAGTCCTGCCCCTTCCAGTCGATCAGGTGCTCGGGGTCGTTCTCCAGGCCCTCCCACCAGACGTCACCGTCGTCGGTGTAGGCGACGTTGGTGAACACGGTGTTGCCGCCCTCAATGGTGTGCATCGCGTTGGGGTTGGAATCCCAGTTGGTGCCCGGGGCGACCCCGAAGAACCCGAACTCGGGGTTCACCGCGTAGAGCCGCCCGTCGTCACCGAACCGCATCCAGGCGATGTCGTCGCCGAGGGTCTCGGCACGCCAGCCGGGGATGGTGGGCTGGATCATCGCCAGGTTGGTCTTGCCGCACGCCGACGGGAACGCCGCCGCGACGTAGTAGGACTTGTTCTCCGGGGAGATCAGTTTCAAGATCAGCATGTGCTCGGCCAGCCAGCCCTCGTCGCGGGCCATCGCCGAGGCGATCCGCAGCGAGTAGCACTTCTTGCCCAGCAGCGCGTTGCCGCCGTAGCCGGAGCCGAAGCTCCAGATCTCGCGGGTCTCCGGGAAGTGGGTGATGTATTTGGTGTCGTTGCACGGCCACGGCACGTCTTTTTGGCCCGGCTCCAGCGGGGCGCCCACCGAGTGCAGCGCCTTGACGAAGAACCCGTCGTCGCCGAGCTTGTCCAGCGCGGCGGTGCCCATCCGGGTCATGATCTTCATCGACACCACGACGTACTCGGAGTCGGTGATCTCCACCCCCAGCTTGGGGTCCTCGGCACCGAGCGGGCCCATGCAGAACGGCACCACCCACATGGTGCGTCCGCGCATGCAGCCCCGGTACAGCTCGGTCAACGTCGAGCGCATCTCGGCCGGGTCCATCCAGTTGTTGGTGGGTCCGGCATCGATCTCCCGCTCGGAACAGATGTAGGTGCGCGACTCCACCCGGGCTACATCCGAGGGGTCCGACAGCGCCAGGTAGGAGTTGGGCTTGCGTTCCTGGTTGAGACGACGGAACGTGCCGGCCTCCACCAGCTGCTCGGCGAGGCGGCGGAACTCCTCGTCGGAGCCGTCCGCGAACGCGACCCGGTCCGGCTGGGTGAGCTCGGCGACCTCCTGCACCCACGCGAGCAGGCCCTGGTGCGTGGTGGGCGCGTTGTCCAACCCGGGGATGGTCGCTGAAGTCATGGAGCTCTCCTGTGTATCCGTTCCGCTTGTTTCGGATATGCGTGTTCCGATTTTCCGGCGGTCCTTAATAACCCTTTAATAGAGGTTATCGTGACCTGGCCGATCCGGCCGCGGCGGGCGGGTGCCGACCGCGCGGCAGGCAACTGTTGGGTATCAATCGGTGCCTCGGGGCTGGGGGACGCGCCGTTGATGGGCCACCATGGACGGGTGCACGCGCGTAACGAGGTGGATCCGGCGCCCGAGCCGCCAGCGCCGCCCGCCGGCGGTGGCGGCCTGTTTCCGCGCACCACCAGCTTCCGGTCCCGCCGCTCGGCGCTCTCCGAGGCGCAGCGGCGGGTATGGGAGCGCCGCTGGGACGAGCTGGGCACCGAGGTTGCCGCCGCCACAAACTCCCCGGATACCCCGGACACCCCGGCCGGCCCGCTGGATCTGACCGGCTGGTTTCACCGGGAGGCGCCGCGGGTGCTGGAGATCGGCTGCGGAACGGGCAGCGCCACCCTGGCGATGGCCCAGGCCGAACCCGACGTCGATGTGCTGGCGGTGGAGGTCTACCGCCGCGGGCTGGCGCAGCTGCTCAGCGGCATCGACCGGACCGGCGTCACCAACATCCGGCTGATCCGCGGGGACGCGGTCACGGTGCTGCACGACCTGCTCACCACCGAGTCGCTGACCGGGGTGCGGGTGTTCTTCCCCGACCCGTGGCCCAAGGCCCGCCACCACAAGCGCCGGCTGCTGCAGCCGCCGGTGGTGGGGCTGATCGCCGACCGGCTGCGCCCCGGCGGGGTGCTGCACGCCGCCACCGACCACGTCGGCTACGCCGAACAGATCGCCGAGGTCGGCGACGCCGAGCCGCGGCTGCGCCGCGTCGAGGCCCGGGTGTCTCCGGTGTCGCTGCCGATCTCGGTGCACCGGCCCACCACCAAATACGAAGGCAAAGCCCACGACGCGGAGCGCGCCGTCACCGACTTGATCTGGGAGAAACGGCAATCGTGACCGACGACACCGCGGCGGCCCGGGCCGCCGACCCCGCCCCGCGCCGGGTACTGCTGGTCTGGGACGCCCCCAACCTCGACATGGGCCTGGGGTCGATCCTGGGCCGCCGGCCCACCGCGGTGGAGCGGCCCCGCTTCGACGCCCTGGGCCGGTGGCTGCTGGCCCGCACCGCCGATGCCGCCGCCCGGACGCCCGGCGAGGTGGTGGAGCCGGAGGCCACGGTGTTCACCAATATCGCCCCCGGCACCGCCGACGTGGTGCGGCCCTGGGTGGAGGCGCTGCGCAACGTCGGGTACGCGGTGTTCGCCAAACCCAAGCTCGACGAGGACAGCGACGTCGACGCCGACATGCTCGCGCACATCGCGGTGCGCGCCGAGGAGGGCTTGGCCGCTTTGGTGGTGGCCTCCGCGGACGGGCAGGCGTTCCGCGCCCCGCTGGAGGAGATCGCCGCCACCGGCACCCCCGTCGAAGTGCTGGGATTTCGCGAACATGCGAGTTGGGCGCTAGCCTCGGATACCTTGGAGTTCGTCGACCTGGAAGACATCGCCGGCGTCTTCCGGGAGCCGCTGCCGCGGATCGGACTGGATTCGCTACCGGAGCAGGGCGCGTGGTTGCAGCCGTTCCGGCCGTTGACCTCGCTCCTGACCTCGCGGGTGTAACAACTGGAAACCCGGAGAAGTTCGACGCGCCCGTGGCGCGAGTCGGCGCAGAATCAGCAAGGAGTTTAGGTGTTCGCCTGGTGGGGACGAATCGTCTATCGCTACCGGTTCATCGTGATCGGGACCATGATCGCGGTCTGCGTCGGCGGCGGTGTCTTCGGGATGAGCCTGGGCGACCACGTCACCCAGAGCGGGTTCTACGACGACGGCAGCGAATCGGTGCAGGCCTCGGTGCTCGGTGACGACACCTACGGACGCGACCGCACCAGCCACGTGGTGGCGGTGTTCACCCCGCCGGGCGACAAAACCGTCGACGACAAGGCGTGGCAGAAGACGATGGTCGACGAACTGAACACGTTCGTCGACGACCATCCCGACCAGGTGATGGGCTGGGCCGGTTGGCTGCGCGCCCCCACCAGCGACATTCCCCTGATCAAGGGGATGGCCACCGAGGACCGCAAACACACGTTCGTGTCGATCCCGCTCAAGGGCGACGACGACGACGCGATTTTGAACAACTACCGCGCCGACACCGGCGGGGTCGCCCCCGACCTGGCGAAACTCAACGACGGCCACGTCGAGTTGGCCGGGTTGCAGCCGATCGCCGACGCGTTGACCGGCACCATCGCCACCGACCAGCGCCGCATGGAGGTGCTGGCGCTGCCGCTGGTCGCGGTGGTGCTGTTCTTCGTGTTCGGTGGGGTGGTCGCCGCGGTGCTGCCGGTGCTGGTCGGCGGGCTGTCGATCGCCGGGGCGACCGGGATCCTGCGCCTGGTCGCGATGTTCGGACCGGTGCATTTCTTCGCCCAACCGGTGGTGTCGCTGATCGGGCTGGGCATCGCGGTGGACTACGGGTTGTTCGTGGTGAGCCGATTCCGTGAGGAGATCGCGGAGGGCTACGACACCGAGGCGGCGGTGCGACGCACCGTGATCACCGCGGGCCGCACCGTGGTGTTCTCCGCGGTGCTCATCATCGCCTCCGGCGCCAGCCTGCTGTTGTTGCCGCAGGGCTTCGTGAAATCACTGACCTACGCGCTGATCGCCGCGGTGTCGCTGGCCGCGCTGCTGTCGATCACGCTGCTGCCGGCGATCCTCGGGGTGCTGGGCACTCACGTCGACGCGCTGGGCGTGCGCACCCTGTTGCGCATCCCGCTGCTGCGCGACACCCCGTTCTTGCGCCGCATCGTCGACTGGTTCGTCGAGAAGACCCAGAAGACCAAGACCCGCGAAGAGGTGGAGGCCGGGTTCTGGGGCCGGCTGACCAACTTCGTGATGAAACGGCCCCTGATCTTCGCGATCCCGATCGTGATCGGGATGATCCTGCTGATCATTCCGCTGGGCAAGCTGTCACTGGGCGGGATGAGCGAGAAGTACCTGCCGCCGGACAACCCCGCGCGGGTGGCCCAGGAGGACTTCGACCACCTGTTCCCCGGCTATCGCACCGAGCAGTTGACGCTGGTGATCAAGAGCACCGACGGCGCCAAGGTGACCGATGCGCAGGTCAACGACATCCGCAGCAAGGCCGCCGCGATCCCCGGGTTCACCGACGAGCACTGGGAGGAACGGCCCTGCCCGGAGGTCGCCGACGGCCCCTGCGTGGACGGGCACCCCGAGGACGATTCGGTGCGGGTCATCCAAAGCGGGCTGGAGAACCGCGACGACGCCGCCACCAAACTCAAGGAGCTCCGCGCGATCACCCCACCCAAGGGGCTGCAGGTGCTGGTCGGCGGCACCCCGGCGCTGGAGCAGGACTCCATCCATAGCCTGATCGCGAAGGCGCCGCTGATGCTGGTGGTGCTGATCACCACCACCATGCTGTTGATGTTCCTGGCGTTCGGCTCCCTGGTGCTGCCGATCAAGGCCGCGGTGATGAGCGTGCTCACGTTGGGCTCCACCATGGGGATCTTGACGTGGATCTTCGTCGACGGGCACTTCGCCGGGGTGCTGAACTTCACCCCCACCCCGCTGATGGTGGTGATCATCGCGTTGGTCGTGGCGGTCGGCTACGGGCTGGCCACCGACTACGAGGTGTTCCTGGTCTCCCGCATGGTGGAGGCCCGAGAATCGGGGATGTCGACCACCGAGTCGATCCGCATCGGCACCGCCACCACCGGGCGGTTGATCACCGCCGCCGCCCTGGTGCTGGCCGTGGTCGCCGGCTCGTTCGTCTTCTCCGATCTGGTGATGATGAAGTACCTGGCGTTCGGGCTGATGGCGGCGCTGCTGCTGGACGCGACCGTGGTGCGGATGTTCCTGGTGCCGTCGGTGATGAAGCTGCTCGGCGACGACTGCTGGTGGGCGCCGCGCTGGATGAAGCGGCTGCAGAACCGTATCGGGCTCGGCGAGATCCACCTGCCCGATGAGCGCAAGCGTCCGGCCGTGCGGCCCCGCTCGGCGATGGCGGCCCTGCCGTCGGGCTCGGGCGCGGCGACAGCCAGCCCGACAGGGAGCCCGACGGGGAGCCCGACGAAGACCCCGCACGATCCGACCCGGCCCACTCCCGGCTCCGGGCGCGGCCCGGGCAAACCGGATCCCACCCCGCCGACCACCCGTCTGGGCGGTGCGGACACCCCGCCGACCACCCGGATGACGCGCAGCGCGCCCCCGGCGGCACCGCCGGAGCGTCCGGCGCGGACCAGCCCGCCGCCGCCGTCGGAGTCCCCGGCGTCGCGCTCGGACCGGGACCTGGAGTCCTGGCTCGGTGAGTTGCGCGGCACACCGCAGCGGCCCACGCCGCCGCCCCCGTCGCAGCCCAGCGACCCGGCGGGCCGGACCGAGGCCATCCCCACCCCGCGCGGCGGCTCCGGGCGCCCCGGCGACACCGACGCGGCCACGACCGCCCTGCCCAAACCGCCGAAGGACACCGGCGAGGCCGACTCGCCGCCGACGGAGAAACTGCCCGGCCGGGGCGGGCGGCCCAAGGGCCGGCAGCGCCACGGCGACGGGGTCAGCGCGCAGGATCTGCTGCGCCGCGAGGGCCGGTTCTGACTCAGTCGACGCGGTCGGGGCGGGCGCTGATCCGCACCGGCTCCTCGCCGTCGGCCGCGGCGGCCACCTCCTCGGCGTCCTCCTCGGTGGGGGCGATCAGCACCCGCACCGCCCGGTCGAGGAACGCGATCGCCGGCACCGCCAGCAGCGCGCCGACGATCCCGGCCAGCACCGCGCCGGCGGAGATGCCCAGCACCACCGCCAGCGGGTGAATGGAGACCGCCCGGCCCATCACCAGCGGCTGCAGCACGTGCGACTCGAGCTGGTTGACGCCGATGACCACGAGGAACGCGATCATCCCGACCAGCCAGCCCTTGGCGATCAGCGCGATGATGACCGCCAAGAACCCGGTGAGCACCGCACCGACCAACGGGATGAACGCCCCGAGGAACACCAGGGAGGCCAGCGGCAACGCCAACGGCACCCCGAGGATCGCCAGTCCGGTGCCGATGCCGATCGCGTCGACGAGCGCCACCACGAACGTCGCGCGGGTGTAGCCGATCAGCGAGCGGAACCCGGCGATGCCGGCGGTGTGGACCTTCTCGCGCACCTCGGTGGGGAAGATGCGCACCACGAACTGCCAGATGTTGCGGCCCCCGTAGAGGAAGAAGATCATCGTGAACAGCACCACGAACATGCCGGTGACGATCTCGGTGAGGGTGCCCGCGGTCGACAGCGCCCCGCTGGTCAACGCCGCCTGGTTGGTCTGCAGCATCCGGGTGACGCTGTCGCGGAGGTGATCCATCTGCTCGGCACTCAGATGCAGCGGGCCCTGCACCAGCCAGGCCCGACTGGAGTCGACGACCTGGGTGACCTGGGTGACCAGCCCGGGCACCCCCTCGACGAACTGGCTGACGACGAACGACAGGATCCCCCCGATCGCCGCCAGCCCGGACAACAGCAGCAGGAACACCGCCAGCCCGCGGTGCACCCCGTGCCGGTCGAGCCAGTCGACGCCGGGCAGCAGCAGCGCCGAGAGCATCAACGCCACCGCCACCGACACGAAGATGACCTCGAGGCTCTTCATCACCCACAACAGCGCCACCAGCGCGGCCAGCAGGATCAGCAGCCGCCACGCCCAGGCGGCGCCCTTGCGGACCAGCGGGTGCACCGCGGCGTCGGCCGGATCGTCGTGGGGAAGGGTCATCGCTGTAGCGTAGCCGCCGCCGCGGTGCGACAGCGGCAGGAAACCGGTCGCCGATGCGGGCCGCTGACGGCCGTGTCGCTGTCGGTGGACAGCCGGCGCGCCGGCCGCGCCTCCCGTCGGCGCCCCGGCTCGTCCAGCCGCACGTTTGCGTGCGTTCTACGGCGCTGAAAACGCACGCAAACGTGCGGCTCGACACGCTCGACGGCATCCGCTCGGGCGATGTGATCAGCTAGTGGGGTCAGAAAGCGCGAACGCCGGCCCCGAGGGACCGTGAAGCGCGAGAAAACGCAGAGAAGGTGAGCACCCGGTGAACCCCGACACCCCCGCACCCCGCGGCGCACTGCCCTGGCCACTGGCCGCCGGGCTCGATACCGCCGCGGTGCTGCTCTTCGCCGCGGCGGGGCGCCGCAGCCACGAGGAGTCGCTCACTGCGGCCGGGGTGGCCGGTACCGCGTGGCCGTTTCTGACCGGGACGCTGATCGGGTGGCTGCTGGCCCGCGGCTGGCGTCGCCCGACGACGGTGCCGACCGGGCTGATCATCTGGGCGCCGACCGTGCCGGTGGGTATGGCGCTGCGCGCGCTCACCGGGCAGGGCACCGCCGCAGCGTTCTGGGTGGTGGCCACGGTGAGCACCGCGGTGCTGCTGGTGGGGTGGCGCGTGATCGCGCGGGTGGCCCGCCGCTGACCGCGCAGGTCAGTGGGTGGTGGCGTCCACCGCGGCGGGCAGCTCGCCGGTGTTGTTCACCACGCCGGCCGGGCCGGGCAGCCGACCGGTCTTGCCGAGCACGTCGGCCGGGTTGGGCAGCTGTGCGGGCAACTGCCCGGGCAGCCCGCCCTGGTTCTGCACGTTCTGCAACAACCCCAGCATCTGCGGCAGCGAGATCGGCAGCTCGCACTTGGTGGTGAGGTCGGTCAGCGGGGCACTGATCTCGCGCAGGTCGTTGCCGACCTTCGGGTTGGCGTCGAAGTAGCTCTTGAGTCCCATCAGGGTCTGCGGGCCGGCCTGCTCCTTGAGCGCCTGGCTCAACACCCGGTCGGTTTCGGGGTTCTTCTCCAGGTACTCGCCGGTCTTGTCCGAGACCGAGCTGACGGTCTTGGCGACGCTGCTCGCCGCGCACGGGTCGGGTTTGGCGACGGCGGTCGGGGCGCCCAGCACGCTCAACGCACCGCCGAGGGCGGCCGCGGCCACCGCCACGCCGACCTTCGAGGTGGCCCCAAACGCGGCACCGAACATGGCCTCAAACGTGGCCCTAGCCATAGATAGCTCCTTTAACTTCACGACCCACGCCCAAGTGTGCCACCCGCCGAGCGGACCAACGAATTCCGCGCGCTCGATGAGACTCATTCCACAGTCAGTGGGGCCGGTGTGGACGCGCACCGAGGCCGCCCACCACAATGGGGGCGAGTGGTTCGATCTGCCCCCGAATCGAGAACGGGAAGCCTACCATGTCGCGGTAGGTTGACGGCCACAAGGCGTGCGCGGATACGGGAGACCGAAGATTCAGCAGTTGATGATGCACCTCAGCCGCAACCTGCGCAGGTTCCGGTGGCTGGTGTTCACCGGATGGCTTCTGGCCCTGCTGCCCGCGGTGTACCTGGCGTTGACCCAGTCCGGGCAGCTCACCGGGGGCGGTTTCGAGGTTTCCGGGTCGCAGTCGCTGTACGTTCAACACCGGCTCGAGGAGCACTTCCCCACCGAGGGCGCCTCACCGCTGGCGTTGGTCGCCGCGCCGCGCTCCGGGGCCAGCTATGAGGACATGGCCGACGCGGTCTCCGAGTTGCAGCGCGCCGCCGCCGCGGTGCCCGCCGTCTCGGTGGTGCCCGATCCGACCCAGCCCGATCCCCGGCCGGACCGCCCCTATGTGGTGATCCTGCAACTCGACTTCGACAACACCGGGGCGGTCGACACCGCCCGGCAGCTGCGCCAACGCATCGGGGTGGACGGCGAGGAGCCCGGCCGCACCGACAACGGCCAGGTGCGCCTCTACGTCATCGGGCAGGGGGCCCTCGGCGCCGCCGCCGCCGACAAGACCAAACAGGACATCGCCCAAGCGGAGCGCTGGAACCTGCCGGTGGTGCTGATCGTGTTGCTGGCGGTGTTCGGGTCGCTGACCGCCGCGACGATCCCGTTGGCGCTGGGGGTGTGCACGGTCGTCGTGACGATGGGACTGGTGTATCTGCTGTCGGAGTTCACCACGATGTCGGTGTTCGTCACCTCGACGGTCTCGATGTTCGGCATCGCCTTGGCGATCGACTATTCGCTGTTCATCCTCATGCGCTACCGCGAGGAGCTGCGCGCCGGGCGGCAGCCGCAGGAGGCCGTCGACGCGGCGATGGCGACGTCCGGGCTGGCGGTGGTGCTCTCGGGGCTGACCGTGATCGCCTCGGTCTGCGGGATCTACCTGATCAACACCCCGGTGCTGGTGTCGATGGCCACCGGCGCGATCCTGGCGGTGGCGGTGGCGGTGCTGACCGCGGCGACGCTGACCCCGGCGGTGCTGGCCACGTTCGGGCGCCGGGCCGCCCAGCGCGCCGCGCTGCTGCACTGGTCGCGGCGCCCCGAGCTCACCGAGTCGCGGTTTTGGACCCGGTGGGTGGGGTGGGTGATGCGCCGGCCCTGGCTGTCGGCGCTGGCGGCGGCGACCCTGCTGATCTTGATGACGGCCCCGGCGTTCACGATGGCGCTGGGCAACAGCATGCTGCGCCAGTTCGACTCCTCCCATGAGGCGCGCGGCGGGATGGCCGCCGCCGCCCAGGCGCTGGGCCCCGGCGCCCTGGGCCCGGTGCGGGTGCTGGTCACCTTCCCCGACGGCGCGGCCTCCGCCCCGGGCCACGCCGCCACCCTCGAGAGGCTCAACGCGGCGATGCAGCAGGCCCCCAACGTCGTGTCGGTGTCCCCGCCGGTGTTCTCCGACGACGACGCCGGCGCGCTGATCTCGGCGGTGCTCGGCGTGGATCCGGAGGACATGGCGGCACGCCAGAGCGTGGACTGGATGCGCGAGCAGTTGCCGGAGAGGGCCGGGATCGCCGCCAGCCAGCTCTCGGTGGGCGGGCCGACCGCACTGATCAAGGACTTCGACGACCGGGTGGCCGCCACCGAGGGGTGGGTGCTGGTATTCGTCGCCCTGATCGCATTCGTGATGCTGCTGCTGGCGATCCAGTCGGTGGTGCTGGCGCTCAAGGGCGTGCTGATGACGATGCTGTCGGTCGGCGCCGCCTACGGCAGCCTGGTGGTGGTGTTCCAGTGGGGCTGGCTGGAGCAGTTGGGGTTCAAACCGCTGTCCTCGATCGACTCCACCATCCCGCCGCTGGTGTTGGCGATGACCTTCGGGTTGTCGATGGACTACGAGATCTTCCTGCTCACCCGGATCCGGGAACGTTTTCTGGAGAGCGGGAACACCCGCGACGCCGTCGCCTACGGGGTGAGCACCAGCGCGCGCACCATCACCAGCGCGGCGCTGATCATGATCGCGGTGTTCATCGGGTTCGCGTTCGCCGGGATGCCGCTGGTCGCCCAACTGGGGGTGGCGTGTGCGGTGGCGATCGCGATCGACGCTACCGTGGTGCGCCTGGTGCTGGTGCCGGCGTTGATGGCGATGTTCGCGAAGTGGAACTGGTGGCTGCCGCACTGGCTGGACCGGGTGCTGCCGTCGGTGGATTTCGAGAAGCCGCTGCCGGAGGTCGATCTCGGCGATGTGGTGCTGATCCCCGACGATATCTCCGCGCTGGCCGCGCCCGCCGCCGACCTGCGGATGGTGCTCAAGTCGTCGGCCAAACTGCAGCACCTGGCGCCGGAGTCGGTCGCGGTGGCCGATCCGTTGGCGTTCAGCGGCTGCCAACGCACCGGCGCCGTGGGGCACCGCGCCCCGGCGCTGGCCTCGGTGGGCACAGCGCGACGCATCACCGGGCGCGCCGCGCCGCGCACGGTGCGCCCGGTGCACCCGGTGACCGTGTGGTGCTGCCGGTTGCGGATCGCGTTGGACGCCTTGCAGGCCGAGTCCGACAGTGTCAGCCGGCAGCTGCGCCGGATCAGCCCGGTGGAGATCACCACCGTCCAACTGGCCACCGGTGACCGGTTGCAGATCCCCACCGCCGCGGAGACGGTGCGCCTGAAGGGCTATCTGTTGGCGACCCGCAACAGCCGGCGCGACTTCGTCGAGTTCGCCGACCTGGTCGACGCGCTGGAGCCGGCGGCGGCGGCGGTGGCGCTGGCCGGCATCGATGCGCACTACCGGGCGCGCTCGTCGCAGCCGCGGTGGATCGCCAGCCAACTGGTGCGCCGCCTCGCCGATCCGCGCCCGGTCGCCGATCCGGCCGATCTCCACACCGCCGACGGCGGTGACGCCGACACCGGCGACGGTGCTGCCGACCCCGACTGGGATGATGTCCGCAGGCGCTGCCTGGCGGTGGCAGTGGCGATGCTCGAGGAGGCGAGGTGACGGTGACGGCGGATCCGCACAGCGCGCCGACACCGCGGCGGCGCAGCCCCCAGCCGGGGTACGCCGGCCTCAACGACCGGCCGGTGGAGTTCTGGCCGACCGCCGCGATCCGCGCGGCACTGGAGAACGGCGACATCTCGGTGTGGAAACGCATCGTCGTCGCCCTCAAACGCGACCCCTACGGGCGCACCGCCCGCCAGGTCGAGGAGGTGCTCGACGGGGCGCGCCCCTACGGCATCTCCAAGGCGCTCGCCGAGGTGCTGGCCCGCACCCGCACCCACCTGGAGGCCACCGAGCGCGCCGAGGTCGCCCGTCACGTGCAGCTGTTGATCGACCGATCCGGATTGAGTCGCCACGAGTTCGCCTCCCGCATCGGGGTGTCCACCGACGAGCTGGGCTCATACCTCGACGCCACGATCAGCCCGTCGGCGGCGCTGATGATCCGGATCCGCCGGCTCTCCGACCGGTTCGTGAAGATGAAGGCCCAACGCGCAGGAGGCGCCGACGAATGACCGATCCGACGGTGACCGACGCGGCGACATTGCAGACGATCCTGGCCGAGACCCGCACGATCGCGATCGTGGGCGCCTCGGCCAATCCGGCCCGGCCCAGCAACGAGATCTACCGCTACCTGGCCGGCACCGGGGCCTATGAGCTCTACCTGGTGAACCCGACGATCACCGAGATCGACGGTGTGCGGGTCTATCCGAAACTCGCCGACCTGCCGGTGATCCCGGATCTGGTGGACGTGTTCCGGCGTCGCGACCAGCTGCCGGCGGTGCTCGCCGAGGTGCTGACGCTGACACCGCATCCGCGCACCCTGTGGCTGCAGTCGGGACTGCGCGACGCCCAGGTGGCCCGCGACGCCGCCGCGGCGGGCCTGCGGGTGGTGATGGACCGCTGCATCAAGGTCGAGCACGCCCGGCTGAGCTGACCGCCCTACGGTGAGCGCCCACAGCGCTCACCGGGTGTGCAGCGGCGCCACGTCGACCACGCGCCAGCCGTCGTGCACCGCGGTGTCGGCGCCGGCCAGTTTCGTCAACGCCACCCGCAACGCCAGCACCCGGCGCTGTGGGGACTCACCGGCCGCGGTGCGGGTGCTCGACACCAGCACCGTCGCGCTCGCCGCCGTGGCGCTCAACGCCTCCAGTCCGGCCGACAGGGTCACCGCCCGGATGGTCACCTTGTCGTGGATCATCGTCTCGGCGACGGTGGCGAGGTCTTGGCGCAGCAGGTCGGCACGTTCGGGCACCATCAGCGCCGCCGCCTTGTCCGCCGCGGCGTCCGGGTCGCGCGGGGAGAACGACGAGGTGGCCTCGGCGACCTCGGCGGCCACCGCCACCACCTGCGCGGAGTCGGCGGTGAAGGCGCGATCGGGCACCGTCCAGCGGGTGTAGCCCACCGCCAGCGCGGCGACCAGCGCGGCCGCCGCCACCGCGACGACCGCCAGGCGCAGCCCGGGCCGGTCGTCATCGGTGCCGACGGTGACCGCGTCGCGCCGCCACAGCCACCCGTTGACCGCCACCGCCTGCACCAGCAACACCAGCAGCACCGAGCAGACCGCCACCCACCAGCGCGGCCACGCCAGCACCGCACCGATGCCCAGCAGGCCGGCCGCGATGCCGACGGGGGCGGCGATGTCGAACACCGCGACCCGCAGCCCGTTGCGGGTCGGTGCGAGCCTCATCGCAGGAACTCCAGGCCGGAGATCATCGGGGTGCCGTCGACGTCGGAGACGTCCAGGCGCAGCGTCCAGCGCACCGGCGCCTGCTCGCCCGCGGCGTTGTCGGCCACCGAGGTGGCCACCACCAGCGCGGTGTCGGTGCGGCTGGCCAAATCCGGCGGCAACGTCGGGCGCGGCGGGCGCCCGCTCTGCTCGGCCGGGTCGTGGTGCAGCGACTCCAGCGCGACCGCGTCGATGCGGCCGGTGGAGCGGGACTTCAGTTGCCGCACCACCGCCAGGTAGGGCGCCATGACGGATTCGAACTCGGCGTTCAGCGGCCCGACCGTCCCGTCGTGCAGCGCCTGCATGGTGGTCGCGACGTTGTCGGTGTCGATGTTGGCCAGCAGATCCACCCAGTCGGCGGCCACGGCCAGCACCTCCGACTCGTACTGGCGCTCGGTCTGCTCGCGCCGATGGCCCGACCAGACCAGCACGCCGAGCGCGATCGCGGTCACCGCCACCACCGCCAGCACCGCCGAGGCCAGGCCGTAGCCGGAGAAGACCGGCCCGGCCCCGTCGGCGTCGTCGCCGGGATCGGGGTCGCTGGAGGGCTCCGCGTCGGACATGGCCGTGAGGCTACCGTGCGCCGTGACAGGATGGCCCGATGACCGATGCAGCCGTACGCTCCGGCATCGACCTGAGCCACACCGATTCCCGGATCCGCCCGCAGGACGACCTGTTCGGCCACGTCAACGGCCGTTGGCTGACCGAGTACGCGATCCCCGCCGACCGCGCCACCGACGGCGCGTTCCGGTTGCTGTTCGACCGCGCCGAGCAGCAGGTCCGGGCCCTGCTGGAGGAGGCGGCCGCGGCGCCCGACGGCAGCGACGCGCAGCGCATCGGTGACCTCTACTCCAGCTTCCTCGACGAGGCCGAGGTGGCGCGCCGCGGGGTGGCCCCGCTGCTCGACGAGTTGGCCGGAATCGACGCGGCCGCCGACGCCGACGCGTTGGCCGCCGTCCTCGGAGGCCTGCAGCGCACCGGGGTGGGCGGCGGCGCCGGGCTCTACGTCGACACCGACGCGAAGGACTCCACCCGGTATCTGGTGCATGTGGCCCAGTCCGGTATCGGCCTGCCCGACGAGTCCTACTACCGCGACGACACCCACGCGGCGGTCCTGGCGGCCTACCCGCGGCACATCGCCGCGATGTTCGCCCTGGTCTACGGCGGGGATCCGGCGGACTTCGCCGGCGACGCCGCCGCGATCGTGGCGCTGGAGACCCGGCTGGCGGGTGCGCACTGGGATGTGGTCAAACGCCGCGACGCCGACCTCACCTACAACCTGCGCCGGTTCACCGACCTGGCCGCCGAGGCACCCGGATTCGGCTGGGACGGCTGGGTCAGGGCATTGGGCGCCACCCCGGCGGCCGTCGCCGAACTGGTGGTGCGCCAGCCCGACTACCTCACCGCGTTCGCCGCGGCCTGGGCCGACGCCGATCTGGCCGATTGGAAGCGGTGGGCGCGCTGGCGGTTGATCCACGCCCGCGCCGGGATCCTCACCGACGCGCTGGTGGCCGAGGACTTCGCGTTCTACGGACGCACCCTGTCGGGCACCGAAGCGCTGCGCGAACGCTGGAAGCGCGGCGTCGCACTGGTGGAGCGCCTCCTCGGCGACGCGGTCGGCAAACTGTATGTGCGCCGGCATTTCCCGCCGGAAGCGAAGGGCCGGATGGATGAGCTGGTGGCCAATCTGCGGGAGGCCTACCGGGTGTCGATCCGTGACCTGGACTGGATGACCCCGGACACCCGGGAGCGCGCCCTGGCGAAACTCGACGCGTTCACCCCGAAGATCGGCTACCCGGTGCGTTGGCGAGACTACGGCGCCCTGCGCATCACCCGCGACGACCTCTACGGCAACTACCGGCGCGGCTACGCCCACGAGTTCGACCGCGAGCTGGCCAAACTGGGCGGCCCGGTCGACCGCGACGAATGGTTCATGACCCCGCAGACGGTCAACGCCTACTACAACCCGGGCATGAACGAGATCGTGTTCCCCGCGGCGATCCTGCAGCCGCCGTTCTTCGACGCCGACGCCGACGACGCCGCCAACTACGGGGGGATCGGTGCGGTGATCGGCCACGAGATCGGTCACGGCTTCGACGACCAGGGCGCCAAATACGACGGTGCCGGCAACCTGGTCGACTGGTGGACCGACGCCGATCGCGACGAGTTCGCCACCCGCACCACCGCGCTCATCGAGCAGTACAACGGCTACACCCCGCGCGGGCTCGCGCAGGACCACCGCGTCAACGGGGCGTTCACCGTCGGGGAGAACATCGGCGACCTCGGCGGGCTGTCGATCGCGCTACTGGCCTACCAGTTGTCGTTGGGCGGTCGGGAAGCCCCGGTCATCGACGGGCTCACCGGTGTGCAGCGGGTGTTCTACGGCTGGGCGCAGGTGTGGCGCACCAAGTCCCGCGACGCCGAGGCGATCCGCCGCCTCGCCGTCGACCCGCACTCCCCGCCGGAGTTCCGCTGCAACGGGGTGATCCGCAACATCGACGCGTTCTACGAGGCGTTCGACGTCGCCGAGACCGACGCGCTGTATCTGCCGCCGCCGCAGCGGGTGCACATCTGGAACTGACGTCCGGACCGTGCGCCCCGGCGCGGGCGGGTCAGATCTGCCAGTCCTGGGAGCCGTCGTTCTTGGTGTACAGGCCCACGGAGTTCTTCACCACGACCGGGTCCCCGCTGCCGAAGTTGTCGAAGAACCACTTGGCGTTCTCCGGCGACAGGTTGATGCAGCCGTGGCTGACGTTGCGCTTGCCCTGGTCGGCCACCGACCACGGCGCGCTGTGCACGAAGCCACCGCTGTTGTCGATACGCACCGCGTCCTTGACCTTCAGCTTGTAGCCCCACTCGGAGTCGACCGGCACCCCGTAGGTCGAGGAGTCCATGACCACCTCGGGCATCTTCTCCAGCACGTAGTAGGTGCCGTTGGGGGTTTCGTGCCCGCCGGCGGTCATCCCCATCGACATCGGGAAGACCTTCTCCACCTCGCCGTTGCGGGTGATGGTCATCTCGTGGGTCTCGTCGTCGGCGGTGGCGACCAGCGAGTCCCCGGTGCGGAACGTCGACTTGGTGCCGGCCGCGTCGATGGTGACCACGGTGTGTGCCGGCCAGAAGTCCAGCGGCCGCCACCGCACCTGGCTGGGCGTCATCCAGTAGAACTTGCCGGGAACCGGCGGGTTCGACGAGATGTGGATGGCCTGCTCGGCCATCGCCTGATCGGCGATCGGGCGCTGGAAGTTGATGATGATCGGTTTGGCCACCCCGACCAGCGAGCCGTTGAGCGGGTTGAACGACGGCGGCAAAAACGGCGCCTCGCCGGTGAACGGCTCCGGGTTCTGCCCGGCCGGGATGGTGCCCGGCGCCACCGACGGCGCCGACGGGCTCGATGCGGGGTCGGCCGGGGGTGCCGGCGGTGCCGGGGGTTCCGGC
>NZ_NCXO01000045.1 GCF_002104795.1 Mycolicibacillus koreensis | reverse complement strand
CGGAAGCTAAGCCTGCCAGCGCCGATGATACTACCCAACCCGGGTGGAAAAGTAGGACACCGCCGAACACACATTAAAAGAAAGGCCCCCCATTCGTGGGGGGCCTTTCTTCTTTCTTACCGCTTTTTGGCGTCTTTGGTATTCGTTGTTTTTGATTGTTGTTTCCGATCGGCACATTCGGCGGTCAAACCGTGACGGGTGCCAGTGCGCCGCACTAGGGTTCACGCCATGGAGCACGACATGGAGTACGACTATGACGTCGTGGTGATCGGGTCGGGGTTCGGCGGCAGCGTCGCCGCGCTGCGCCTGACCGAGAAGGGCTATCGCGTCGCGGTGCTCGACATGGGGAAACGCTGGCAGCCCAGCGATTTCCCGCCGAACAACTGGCACGTCCGCAAGGCGATGTGGGCGCCGAAGCTCGGCTGCTTCGGCCCGCAGCGGCTCACCGTACTGGGCAAGACGTTCATCGCCAGCGCCGTCGGGGTCGGCGGCGGCTCGCTGATCTACGGCAACACCCTCTACCGGCCGCTGGAGCACTTCTACACCGACGCCCAGTGGGCCCATATCACCGACTGGCACGCCGAGCTGGAGCCCTACTACGACCAGGCCGAGCGCATGCTGGGGGTGACGCCGACACCGCACGTCACCCCGGCCGACGAGGTGCTGCGGTCAGTCGCCCGCGATCTCGGTGTCGAGGACACCTACCACCCCACCAACGTCGGGGTGTTCTTCGGCGACGAACCCGGTGTCACGGTCGCGGACCCGTTCTTCGGGGGCGCCGGGCCGGCGCGCGCCGGATGCATCGGCTGCGCCCAATGCTTCACCGGGTGCCCGCACAACGCGAAGAACACCACCGAGACCAACTACCTGTATCTGGCCGAACACGCCGGCGCGCAGATCTTTCCGCTGACGATGGTCACCGACGTGCGTCCCCACGGCGACGGCTACGCCCTGAGCACGGTGCGCACCGGCCGCTGGGTGCGCACCCAGCGGCGCGAGATCACCGCCCGGCAGGTCGTCTTCGCCGCGGCGTCGCTGGGCACCCAGCGACTGCTGCACAAGCTGCGCGACACCGGCTCGCTGCCGCACCTGTCGCCGCGGCTCGGCGAGCTGACCCGCACCAACTCCGAAGAGGTGCCGGTCGTGATGGCACCCGACCGCGACGACTTCGCCCAGGGCGTGGCGATCACCTCCTCGATCCACCCGGAGGCCGACACCCACGTCGAGGTGTGCCGCTACGGCAAGGGCTCCAACCTGCTGTCGATGATGGGCACCCATCTCGTCGACGGCGGTCCGTGGCGGTTCGCGCGACTGCTCCTGATGATCCTGCGCCAACCGGGCCTGCTGGTGCGCAGCATGTTCCCGCGTCGGGCCTCGGAGCACTCGATCATCATCCTGGTCATGCAATCGCTGGACAATTCGCTGACCACCTACCTCAAACGCGGCCTGTTCGGTCGCCGGATGACCACCCGCCAGGGGATCGGGGAGCCGAACCCGGATTGGATCCCGATCGCACACGACATCGCCCGCCGGATGGCCGACGAGGTCGACGGTTTCGCCGGGGGTACCTACCTCGACGCGCTGAACATCCCGCTGACAGCGCATTTCATCGGTGGATGCCCGATAGGCGAGTCCGCGCAGACCGGTGTCATCGATCCCTACCAGCGGGTGTACGGCCATCCGGGCCTGCACATCACCGACGGGTCGGCGATCACCGCCAATCTCGGGGTGAACCCGTCGTTGACGATCACAGCCCAGGCCGAGCGCGCAATGGCGTTGTGGCCCAACAACGGCGAGCCCGATCCGCGTCCCGCTCTCGGTGCCCCGTACCGGCGCATCACACCGGTGCCGCCCAAGCATGCCACGGTCCCCACCGACGCTCCCGGGGCATTGCGCCTCCCGCTGACCCCGACGTAGGGCAGAATCGCGTTCATGCGTGTATTGGTCACCGGCGGAACCGGGTTTGTGGGCGGCTGGACGGCCAAGGCGATCGCCGACGCCGGCCACCAGGTCCGGTTTCTGGTGCGAACCCCGGCGAAGCTGGAGCGCACCGTGGGCCGCCTCGGGGTCGATACCTCCGATTACGCGGTCGCCGACATCACCGATCGCGCGGCGGTGCGCGCGGCGATGAGCGGTTGCGACGCCCTGGTGCACAGCGCGGCCCTGGTGGCCACCGACCCGCGCGAAACCGCCCACATGCTGCAGACCAACATGGGCGGCGCCCAAAACGTGCTCGGCCAGGCCGTCGAGCTCGGGTTGGATCCGATCGTGCACGTCTCGAGCTTCACCGCCCTGTTCCATCCCGGGCTGACGACCCTGACCGCCGATCTGCCGGTGGTCGGCGGCGCCGACGGCTACGGCCAGTCCAAGGCCCAGGTCGAGATCTACGCCCGCGGCCTGCAGGACGCCGGCGCACCGGTCAACATCACCTATCCCGGCATGGTTCTCGGCCCACCCGCCGGGGACCAGTTCGGCGAAGCCGGCGAGGGCGTCAAGGCGGCGTTGGCCATGCGGGTGATCCCCGGCCGCGGCGGCGGCTGGCTCATCGTCGACGTGCGCGATGTGGCGACACTGCACGCCGCGCTCTTGGAGCCCGGGCGCGGTCCGCGCCGCTACATGGCCGGCGGCCACCGGGTGTCGGTGACCGAGCTGGCGGCGCTGCTGGGCCGCACCGCCGGGATCCGGATGCTGGCGGTGCCGGTCCCCGACATCGCCCTGCGGACCGCTGGCACGATCCTCGACCAGGCCGAACGGTGGCTGCCGATCGACACGCCGTTCACCGCCGCCGGCATGCAGTACTACACCCAGATGCCGGCATCCGACGATTCCCCCAGCGAGCAGCAGCTGGGTGTGGTCTACCGTGACCCAGCCGACACCCTCGCCGATACGGTGGCCGCGCTGTAGGGGCGCGTCCCGGCGGTCGCCGTCATCACGGTTCGTCCGGCGGTTCCTCGTGCTGTTCGGGTATCGGGGCGCGGTCGAGCCAGCGGCGCAGCCGCAACAGTTGGCTGCCGATCAGCCCGAGCGCCACCAGCGCCAGCACCACCCAGATCGCGACGGTCATCGTCAACCTCCGTAGAGGGCCGCGGACAGGGCAGCGGACTCAGTCGAACAGCAGTGCATGGCTGTGCCGTTTCTCCAGATCCAGCAGGAACCGTTTGCGGTCGACCCCGCCGCCGTAGCCGGTGAGGCTGCCGTTGGCGCCGACGACGCGATGACAGGGCACGATGATCGAGATCGGGTTGTGCCCGTTGGCCAACCCGACGGCCCGCGCCGCGCCGGGGGCCCCGATCTGCTCGGCGATCTGGCCGTAGGAACGGGTCTGACCGTAGGGGATCGTCTGCAGCGCCGACCACACCCGGCGCTGAAACTCCGTTCCCACCATGTCGATTTCCAGGTCGAAGGCGGTGAGGTCACCGTCGAAGAATGCGGTGAGCTGGTCGACGGCGGCGGGGAAGGCGGTGTCGTCGCGGCGCCAGTCGCGGCGGTCGGGCTCGTAGGTCTGCTCGACCATCCGTAGATGCTGCAAGGCCCTATCGGTGCCGGCCAGCGTCAACGGGCCGATCGGACTGTCGACGGTGCGGTAGCGGGTCATGCGCTCTCCTTTGCGGGCTCCGTCGGGGGCCAGGTGTTGACCTCATGGTCCAGGCTGGCCCACAACTGCTGGGTGGCATAGGACCGCCACGGTCGCCACCGCCGGCTGTGCGCGCTCAACGCCGCCGAATCTACCGGCAACCCACAACGACGCGCAGCGGTGCGCACCCCCAGATCGGTGAGCGGGAAGGCGTCGGGGTCACCGAGGGCGCGCATCGCGATCACCTCGGTGGTCCACGGGCCGACGCCGGGCAGCCCTTGCAGATGGTGGCGCGCCCGGTCCCAGTCGCAGCCCGCGTCGAGCACCAGGGCGCCGGAGGCGAGCGCGCCGACCACCGCGCGCACCGTGCGCCGCCGCGCCCCTGGCAGCGCCAGATCGGTCTCGGCGATCTCAGCGAGCTCGGTCACGGTCGGAAACGTGTGCGTCAGTCCGCCACCGGGATCGGTGACCGGGCGGCCGTACCCGGCCACCAACCGTGCGGTGTGGGTGCGAGCGGCTTTCATCGACACCTGTTGGCCCAGCACCACCCGCACCGCCAGTTCGGCCTCGTCGACCGTGCGCGGGATCCGCTGGCCGGGTGCGACGGCGACCAGGGGTTCCAGCCGCGGATCCTCGCGCAGCACCGCGATCACCGCCTCCGGGTCGGCGTCCAAATCGAGCAGGCGCCGGCACCGTGAGATCGCCGCACCGAGGTCACGGAAATCCACCAGCTCCAACCGACAGTCGACGTGATCGGGTGCCGGCGTCAACGCCACGACACCGGCACCGTGCGGCAACCGCACGGTGCGCCGAAAAGCCCCGTCGCGCACCTCTTCGCAGCCGGGCACCGCTGCGGCGGCGAGATGACCGAACACCGCGGCATAGGCGAAGGGCGGGCGCACAGCCAGCCGCAACCGCAGCGCACCCGAACCGCGCACGCTCTCATGGCCCCGCCCGGCGGCGCGACGACGCAACTCGCCCGGGCTGGCCCGGCAGACCTCACGCACGGTGTCGTTGAACTGACGAATACTGGAAAATCCTGCAGCGAAAGCGATCTCGCTCAACGATAGGGCAGTGCTCTCGATGAGAACGCGTGCTGTCTGCGTGCGCTGCGCCCGTGCGAGGCTCAACGGCCCCGCTCCGACCTCGGTCTGCAACAGCCGCTGCACATGCCGGGAGGTGTAGCCGAGCCGGGCCGCCAGTCCGTCGACTCCCTCACGTTCGATCACACCGTCGGCGATGAGGCGCATCGCGCGGGCCACCACGTCGTCGCGCACGTTCCACTCCGGCGATCCGGGCGCCGCATCCGGTCGGCAGCGCTTACACGGCCGGTATCCGGCCCGTTGCGCCGCGGCCGCCGTGGGCAGAAACGACACGTTGCGGGCCAGTGGTCTCGGCGCCGGACAGCTCGGCCGGCAGTAGATCCCGGTGGTGCGCACCGCGGTGACGAACCAACCGTCGAACCGCACATCCTTGGATTGCACGGCACGGTAGCAACGGTCGAAATCCTCGTGCACTCTTCGACAATGACAGCTTCGCCGCCCCCGCGCTAGCGGAAAACCGACATCGCTGTGCCCACGGCGCCGCACGGCGGTGATCCACGGCGTTTCACCGGGTGCGACGGGGGGAATCGGCGTAGGTTGGCAGAAGACCGAGATGGGTGACGAACCGAGGAGGTCCGATAACTACATCCTGGCCCGAGACCGTGGCGCAGGCCCGGCGACTCCGTCACGACCTGCACCGCCGTCCCGAAACCGCGTGGGCGGAACACGAGACGGCCGCCACCGTGCGAGAGATCCTCGACACCGCGCAGATCCACTGGCGGCGCTGCGCCGATACCGGCACGGTCGCCACGCTGGCTCCGCAGGCGAGCGGACGGCATGTGGCGCTGCGCGCCGACCTCGATGCGATGCCGATCGCCGAACAGACCGGTCTTCCGTACACCTCGCAGATCGACGACACGATGCACGCCTGCGGTCACGACGGACACACCGCCACCCTGGTGGCCGTCGCCCACTGGCTCAGCGCGCACCGCGACGCCCTGCCCGGTCCGGTCACCTTGCTGTTCCAACCGGCCGAAGAGGGTGGCCACGGCGCCGCCCGGATGATCGAGGACGGCGCTCTGGCCGCCCCCGACCCGCGAGCCCCCGCGGTGGATGTGATCTTCGGGTGGCACAACTGGCCGGCGCTGCCCTACGGTCTGGCGCTGTGCCCCGACGGCCCGGTGATGGCCGCCAACGGCACCTTCGGGGTGGAGTTGCACGGCCGCGGTGGGCATGCGTCCCAACCGGAGGCCACCCGCGACCCGGTGCTGGCGGCCGCCGCAGTCACCGTGGCGTTGCAGCAGGTGGTGGCGCGCAGGCTCGCCCCGCAGGCACCCGCGGTGCTGGCGGTGACCTCCCTGGAGGCCATCTCGGCGGCCACCGTGACCCCCGATCGTGCCGCACTGGCCGGCAGCATCCGGGTGCCCGATCTGACCGTGCGCGACGAGGTTTTCGCCGCTATCGAGCAGATCGCGACCGCCACCGCCGCGGCCTACGGGGTGCACGCCGAGGTCAACACCGCCGCGCGCTATGGCGCAACGGTGAACCACCGCGAACCGGCCGCGGAATTGCGGGCCGCACTGCATGCGACGTTCGGCACCGGATGGGATCGCCACGCCGTCGGCGCCCCGGTGATGGCCTCGGAGGATTTCAGCTATTACCTCGAGCAGATCCCGGGGGCGTTCGCCCTGATCGGCGGCGGTCCCGCCGCACCGCAGCGGACGGCGGCGCTGCACAGCGCCCACTACGACTTCAACGACGCGCTGATCGACCCGGTCGCGCGGCTGTTGATCGCCCTCGCCGGCGCACCACCGCCGCCGGCGCACGACATCACGGCGAGCTAACCCACCCATCCCCACCCATCCCGAGGAGGAGACACATGGACACCAGCGCATTCGAGAACTACGAATCAGAGGTCCGCTCGTATTGCCGGTCGTTCCCGACGGTGTTCACCTCGGCGTCGAACGCTCGGCTCACCGACGAGGACGGCCGTTCCTACATCGATTTCTTCGCCGGCGCGGGAGTGCTCAACTTCGGCCACAACGATCCGCGGATGAAACAGGCGCTCATCGAGTTCCTGCAGGCCGACGGAATCGCGCACGGGCTGGACATGTACACCAGTACCAAACGGGAATTCCTCACCCGGTTCCACGACGTGATTTTGGCCCCCCGCGGTATGGACTATCGGATGCAGTTCACCGGCCCGACCGGCACCAACGCCGTGGAGGCCGCGCTCAAGCTGGCCCGCCTGGTCACCGGGCGGCGCGAGGTGGTGGCGTTCAGCCACGGCTTTCACGGCATGACGTTGGGGTCGCTGTCGGCGACCGCCAACGAGGCGTTCCGGCGCTGGGCGGGGGTGCCGTTGCGCGATGTGGTGCGGTTGCCGTTCGAGACCGCCCCCGGCGGCAAGACCGCGCTCGCCGATTACGCCGCCGCCCTGGCCGACGGCTCCAGCGGCCTCAGCGCGCCGGCGGCGTTCCTGGTGGAGGTCGTGCAGGCCGAAGGCGGGGTCAACGTCGCCAGCAGCGACTGGCTGCATCAGATCCAGGACCTGGCACGCGATGTCGGTGCGTTGTTCATCATCGACGACATCCAGGCCGGGGTGGGCCGCACCGGCAGCTATTTCAGCTTCGACGACATGGGGCTCGACCCCGACATCATCACCCTGGCCAAGGGGCTGGGCGGCTACGGGACTCCGATCGCGGTCACCCTCAACAAGCCCGAACACGACGCCCATTGGGGCCCCGGCGCGCACACGGGCACATTCCGCGGACAGGGCCTGTCGATGGTGGCCGGCACGGTCGCACTGGAGTATTTCACCGACGACACGCTGATGACCGCCGTGGCGGCCAAGGGGGAGACGATGCGCGATGCGCTCGCCCACATCACCGCCGCGCATCCCGACCGCGACTGGGAGGTCCGCGGGCGCGGCATGATGCAGGGACTCGACGTCGGCGACGGTGCACTGGCCAAGGCCGTGCAGGAGCACTGCTTCAACCACGGATTGCTGGTGGGGCCGTGCGGGTCCGGAGGCCGGGTGCTCAAGCTGATCCCGCCGCTGACCATCCCCGACGAGGACCTGGCCGAAGGCCTGCAGATCCTGACCGACGGGGTCGCCGCGGCTGCGAAGGGGGCCACGGGCGCATGAAGATCCGCGACGACATGACCTTCGAACCGGCCGAATACCAG
The DNA here is from genome assembly GCF_002104795.1 of Mycolicibacillus koreensis. GTDB lineage: Bacteria > Actinomycetota > Actinomycetes > Mycobacteriales > Mycobacteriaceae > Mycobacterium > Mycobacterium koreense. The sequence continues at coordinate 21,510 of NZ_NCXO01000045.1, read as the reverse complement.
CGTCGGCTCACCGAGCTGCGCGAACGCATGGAACGCCGCAACCTCGACGCGGTGGTGATCACCGACCCGGAGAACCTGATGTACCTGACCGATTATCAGACCACCGGGTACTCGTTCTTCCAGGCGCTGGTCGTTCCCCTCGACGACGAACCGGTGATGATCACCCGCGAGATGGAGGAGTCCAACGTCCTCGCACGGACCTGGGTGGAACGCACCCGGCCCTACCCCGACACCGGTGATGCGATCCAGGAGTTGGTGCTCACCCTCAAACAGATCGGGTTGGGCACCAAGCGGGTCGGCTATGAACGCAACAGCTATTTCTTCCCCGCCTACCAGCAGGACCGGGTGCACACCTCGTTTCAGCAGGGCGTGCTGATGGACTGCTTCGGCATCGTCGAGGCCGGCCGGGCACGCAAATCCGACGCCGAGATCGCGGTGATGCGCCGGGCCGCGCGGGCCGCCGAGGCCGGGATGGCCGCAGGACTGGAGGCCGCGGTGCCCGGCAACACCGAGAACGATGTCGCCGCGGCGATCAGTGCAGCGATGTTCCGCGCCGGCGGGGAGTTCCCGGCCGTCATGCCCTATGTCACCTCCGGTCCGCGCACGATGATCGGGCACGCGACGTGGGAGGGCCGCACCATCGAGCCCGGTGAACACGTCTTCCTCGAGGTCGGCGGGTGTTATCGGCGCTACCACACCGCGTTGATGCGCACCGTGGTCAACGGCGAATTGAGCCCGTCGATGCATCAGGCACAGGAACGGATGAAGTTGGCGCTCGCCGAACTCCGGTCCTTGATGGGCCCGGGGATGACGGTCTCCGACGCCGACTCGGTGGTGCGCCGCATCATCTCCGACAACACCGTCGACGGCCGGTTGATCACCCGGTCGGGGTATTCGATCGGGATCGCGTTCCCGCCGTCGTGGGACGAGGGCTATATCTTGAGTCTGAACCCGGGCGATTTCACCGCGCTGGAACCCGGCATGACCTTTCACATCATCCCGTGGATGTGGGGAGTCGACGGCGACAAGACCGTCGGGATCTCCGACACCCTGCGTATCACCGACCACGGCTGCGAATCGTTTTTCAGTCTCGGTGAGGACTTCACCGTCCACGAGCACGGCGTCGGTGCGGAGACCACCGGCGGGCCGACGGTGCTCAGCGCGGTCTCCGACACCGAAACGGCGGAAAACCCCGCTCCCTGAACACCATCGACCACGCAGAAGGAGACGCCGTGACCGGCTCCACCCTGACCGCCATCGACCCCGCAACCGGGGCGGTGATCCGCGAGGTGCCGGCGGCATCCGGCGCCGAGATCGAACAGACGCTGGTGCGCGCCGAGGAGGCGTTCGACTCCTGGCGCCGCACCGACTTTTCCGAGCGAGCCGACGTGCTCAACGCGGTAGCAGCCGAACTACGGAGACGCCGTGAGGATTTCGCGCTGCTGATGACCGAGGAGATGGGTAAACCGATCGGGGAGGCGCGCGGCGAGGTGGACAAGGCCGCGTGGGCTGCCGAGCACTACGCGCAGTTCGGCGCAGAGTATCTCGCCGAGGACCACATCGACTCCGACGCCACCCGCAGCTATGTGCAGTACCTGCCGCTCGGGACGGTGCTGGGCATCTTGCCGTGGAACGCCCCGTTCTGGCTGGCGTTCCGGTTCTGCGCACCGGCGTTGATGGCCGGCAACACCGCGGTGATGAAACCCGACCCCCATGTGCCCGGGTGCGGTGCGGCGATCGCCGAGGCGTTCACCGCCGCCGGCGCCCCCGAGGGCGTGTTCCAGACGCTGCTGGCGGCGACCCCCGATGTGGAAGCGGTGATCCGGGACCGGCGGATCGCCGCGGTCTCGTTCACCGGTTCCGATCGCGCCGGCGCAGCGGTCGCCGCGGTGGCCGCCAGCGAGATCAAACCGGCGGTGCTGGAGTTGGGCGGCTCCGACCCTGCGATCGTGCTCGCCGACGCCGACCTGCCGGCGGCCGCCGAGGTCATCGCGCTGTCGCGGATCATCAACGCCGGGCAGTCCTGCATCGCGGCGAAACGGATCATCGTCGAGCACGGGGTCCACGACGAGTTCGTCGCGTTGCTGCGCGAGCGACTGGCCGCGCTCACCGTCGGCGACCCCCGCGACGAGGCGGTGCAAATCGGACCGATCGCCCGCGCCGACCTGCGCGACAATCTGCACCGGCAGGTCACCGAGACCGTCGCTGCCGGGGCGCAGTGCGTCCTCGGCGGCGAACTGCCGTCGGGTCCGGGTTTCTTCTACCCGGTCACGCTGCTCACCGGGGTCCACCCCGGGATGACCGCGTGTGCCGAGGAGACATTCGGTCCGGTCGCGGCGGTGCTGGCCGTCGAGGACGCCGAACAGGCGCTGGCGATCGCCAACGACACCCCCTACGGGTTGGCCGCCAGCATCTGGAGCGACCCGCAGCGCGCCGAGGCATTGGCCCGCGACCTGGTGACCGGCCAGGTCGCGATCAACGGCATCGTCAAGACCGATCCGCGGCTGCCCAGCGGCGGAGTCAAACGCTCCGGGTACGGCCGCGAACTGGGGCGCCACGGCATCCACGAATTCGTCAACGCCCAGCAGGTGTGGATCGGTCCCAAACGCGGTTGAGCGCCTCCCCGGGCGTAGGATTCGGCGGGTCGTAGCCGTCCCGCCCCGAGGAGAACCCCTGATGCGCTTTGTGATGTTGTTGACGACCGGGCTCCTCGCAGTCGGGCTGGTGGCCGGCTGCGGCCACAACGACGCGGGCAGCGACGAGAAAACCTCGGTGTATCTCGACCTTCTGCACAAGTCCGACATCCACTTCGACAGCGACGCCGACGCGATCGCCGCCGGGAAGAAGGCGTGCGAGCAGCTGAAGTCGGGCAGCGACGCCATCGAGGTCTCCAAGGGGCTCAACGTCGGCGACGATGCCGGAAGCGGAGCATTCGTCGTCGGCGCGGCCATCGGCTCGTTCTGCCCCGACCAGTCCTCGAAGATCCTGCCGGACTGACCGGGGCGCCCGCAGCGGGCGCTACCATCGGTGTCCGTGACCGATCTGGTGCAGAACTACTTGGACCGGATCCTTTCTGAGCACGCCGAGATCACCGAGGGAACCCTCGCCGACTACATCCCGGAGTTGGCCCGGGTGAACCCCGACGGGTTCGGCCTGGCGTTGTCGTCCTCCGACGGCTACGTCTACCGCAGCGGGGATGCCGACGTCGAATTCACCTTGCAGTCGGTCTCCAAACCGTTCACCTACGCGTTGGCGTTGGAATTGATCGGTGCCGCCGCCGTCGACGAGCGGCTCGGGGTGGAACCGACCGGGGAGGCGTTCAACGAGATCAGCGTCGACAGCGTCACCAAGGCGCCGAAGAACCCGATGATCAACGCCGGTGCCATCACCGCGGTTTCGTTGATCCCCGCCGCCGGGCCCGACGACCGGTTCGCCCTCATCCGCGAGTTCTATTCGGCGTGTGTCGGCCGCCAGCTCGATATCGACGACGCCGTCTACCGGTCGGAGCGCGCCGCCGGTAGCCGCAACCGGGCGATCGCCTACATGCTCGACAGTTTCGGGGTTCTCGACGGCGATCCCGACGAGGTGCTCGACGTCTACTACCGGCAGTGCTCTCTGAAGGTCACCAGCACCGATCTGGCGCGCATGGGAGCGACGTTGGCCCGCACCGGGATCAACCCGGCCACCGGCCGGCGGGTGATCGACGCCGCGGTGGTGCGGCGCACCCTCAGCGTCATGCTGACCTGCGGCATGTACGACATGGCCGGGGACTGGGTGACCGCGGTGGGGATGCCGGCGAAAAGCGGGGTCGGCGGCGGAATCGTCGCGGTGCTGCCCGGACAGCTCGGCATCGGGGTGTATTCACCCCGATTGGGCCCCAAGGGCAACAGTGTGCGCGGGGTACGGGTGTGCCGCAGCCTGTCGGCGCAGCTGGGGCTGCACTTCCTCAACGTCACCGAGGAATCCCGATCGACCCTGCGGGCGGTGTATGACCTGCCCGACCGCCGCGCCGGGATCCGCGTCTACGAGGTGCACGGCGATCTGCTGTTCGCCGGCGCCGAGCGGGTGGTGCGCACCGCCACCGCCCAGCGCGAGCACTTCTCGGCGGCGATCCTCGACGTCTCCCGCGCCGACGACATCAACGACGCCGCTCGCGCTCTGCTGGCCGGACTGAGCGCCACCCTGCAGACCGTCGGCAAACGCGGATTCCTCGTCGATCCGGACGGCATTGTGGTGGCGAAGGATTCACCGCTGCGCGAGGCGGTGTACGACTCCTGTGAGGACGCGGTGGCCGCCGCCGAGTCGTGGCTGGCCGACACCGCCGACTAGCTCCGTCTCAGCAGGGCATCGCCAGCTGCACGGGCTCGTCGTAGCCGCGCAACGTCACCGTCTCGCCGGGCGACCAGCGCAGGCGTTCGGCCTCGCCCGCCCCGGCGACGGTGTTGGTGGTCGCCAACACCCGGCAGGGGACCGTCTTGGCCAGCTCGCACAGCCGTGCCGCCTCGTTGACCGGTTCACCGATCACGGTGTATTCGAAGCGTTCCCGGGCCCCGATGTTGCCGGCCACGGCCTCGCCGGCGGCCACACCGATCCCGGCCTGACAGGCCGGCACCTCCGCGCGCAGCCGATGCGAGATGGCGCGCGCTGCCGCCAGTGCCTGTTCTTCGGGCGTGTCCAGGGCCACGGGGGCGCCGAAGATCGCCAGCGTGGCGTCGCCTTCGAATTTGTTGACCAGGCCGTGATGGCGGTCCACCTCGTCGACGATCACCGAGAAGAAGCGGTTGAGCAGCGTCACCACCTCCGAGGCGGGCCGGGTCGTGATCAGTTCGGTGGATCCGATGATGTCGACGAACAGCACCGCGATGTGGCGTTCCTCGCCGCCGAGCTCGGGCAGTTCGGCCTTCGCGGCCGCGGCGGCGACCTCCCGGCCGACGTGGCGGCCGAACAGGTCGCGCAGACGTTCCCGTTCGCGCAGTCCGTCGACCATGGAGTTGAATCCGCGCTGCAGTTCCCCCAACTCGGTGCCGTCGAACACCACCAGGGTGGTGTCGAGGTCACCTTGTTCGACCCGGCGCATCGCGGTGCGCACCGCCCGCACCGGGGTGGCGGTCAGCCACGACAGGATCCACATCAACAAGAATCCGAACCCCAGGGCCATCCCGGTCAAGATGATGACCGCCCACGCGAATTGGACCTTGTTCATGTTGTGCAACAACAAGACGAACCAGGCGGTCAGCGCGATGCCCAGCACCGGTACGCCCGAGCCCAGCAACCAGACGGTCATGGTGCGGCCCATGATCCGGGTGGCGAACCGCCGTTGCGGGGGACCGGCGGCCAGCGCTTCGGCGGCCACCGGCCGCAACGCGAACTCGGTGAGCAGGTAGCACGCGGTGGATACCACCACACCGCTGAACAGGATCGTGAACAACACCTGCGGGATGAACAGGGTGTCCACCATGCCGTAGAGGGTGGTCAGCAGAGCCGCGCCCAGCACCCACAGCGCCACCGCACCGAGGGCCACCCGCCACGGCGCAGCGGCGATGTTGCGCTGGTCGGTGCGGTTGGGCGGCTTCTGCTCGATCGCCCACCGCAGCCGCTGCGTGGTGCGCCAGGTGATCCAGAACGTCCCGGTGACCAGTGCGAAGCCGATGTAGGCGGGGACCACCCCGAAGGTCAGCCAGGCCGGCGCGTCGAGGAACACGTTGGGCACCGGGAAGGCGACCGCGACCAGCAGCATGGCCACGCCCACGCCGAGCAGGTTGGCGGCGACGATGAAGATCGTGAGGATCGCCTGCAGCCGCACCCGGCGGCGCATCTGCGGCTCGGAGACCCGTCCGAGCAGCCACGATCCGTATTCGGGGGTGGTGTTGAGGCGCGAGCCCTGGCCGGTGAGTGTCTCCAGCACAGAGCCGAGTCGGCGGGCCAGGCGCGAATTGGTGCTCATCGTGACACCAGCCTATGGGCACCGTGATCCCAGGCCCTAGGGTGGACCGGATGCGCCTGGTGATCGCCTCCTGCACCGTCGACTATCTGGGGCGCCTCACCGCGCACCTGCCGGCCGCGCGGCGGCTGCTGTTGATCAAGGCCGACGGCTCGGTCAGCGTGCACGCCGACGACCGCGCCTACAAGCCGCTGAACTGGATGAGCCCGCCGTGCCGGCTCACCGAGGAACCCGCCGGCGCCGACGGCGAACCGCACGTCTGGGTGGTGGAGAACGCCAAGGGCGAACAGTTGCGCATCACGATCACCGAGATCGAGCACGATTCGCACCACGAGCTCGGTGTGGACCCGGGGCTGGTCAAAGACGGCGTGGAGGCCCATCTGCAGGAGTTGCTCGCCGAGCACGTCGCGCTGCTGGGGGAGGGCTACACCCTGGTGCGCCGCGAGTACCCGACCGCGATCGGGCCGGTCGATCTGCTCTGCCGCGACGAGACCGGTGCCACGGTGGCCGTGGAGATCAAACGCCGAGGCGAGATCGACGGCGTCGAACAGCTCACCCGCTACCTGGAGTTGCTCAACCGGGACAGCCTGATCGCCCCGGTGCGTGGCGTGTTCGCGGCCCAACAGATCAAGCCGCAGGCTCGCACCCTCGCCGAAGACCGCGGGATACGCTGCCTGACACTTGATTACGACACGATGCGGGGGATGGACAGCGACGAATACCGGCTGTTCTGATGCCTCGCCGTCGGCCGCGTTCGTCCTCCGGTGCCCACCCGCTGCGGGTGTCGTCGTCAGCGCAGCGCGTCGAGCCCGGACCCGACGGCAGCGCACACGTCGTGCGTGCCGTGCCTGCGGCACGGGCGGAGAAGACCTACCGGTGTCCCGGCTGCGACCATCAGATCCGTCCGGGCACCGCGCACCTGGTCACCTGGCCGGCCGAGGGCATCGGCGTGGGGCTCGATGACCGACGGCACTGGCACACCGGGTGTTGGACCCACCGCGACAGCCGCGGTCCGACCCGCCGCTGGTCCTAGCAGTGGTGTGCGGCGGCGGTCAGTGCTCGATGGTGGCCGGTTCGACCAGCTCGATGAGCACCCCGCCGGCATCCTTGGGGTGGATGAAGTTGATCCGCGAGTTGGCGGTGCCGCGCCGGGGGGCGTCGTAGAGCAGCCGCACACCCTGGTCGCTCAACCGCTCGGTGAGCGCGTCGATGTCGCTGACCCGGTAGGCGAGCTGCTGCAGGCCGGGGCCACGCTTGTCGATGAACTTCGCGATCGTCGAGGACTCGTCGATCGGCGCGATCAGCTGCAACTGGGTGCTGCCGGTGGGGGCGCCGCGCACCGTCAGCATCGCCTCCCGGACACCCTGCTCGTCGTTGACCTCTTCGTGCAGGACGATCATGCCCAGCTGGTCGTGGTACCACTTCTTGGCGGCGTCGAGGTCGGGCACCGCGATGCCGACGTGGTCGAGCGCGGTCACCAGCGCGCTGGCCAACAACGGCCGGGCATCAACCTGTTCGGTGGTCATAACATCACGGTAACCTGAAGGCCACGGTCTTGCGGCGGGAACCCCCACGGAACGTTCCCTCAACCCTTTTGGAGGCACTTGATGACGACGTCGGTGATCGTTGCTGGGGCACGCACCCCGATCGGCCGGTTGATGGGTTCGTTGAAGGACTTCTCCGGCAGCGACCTGGGCGCGATCGCCATCGCCGGCGCCCTGGAGAAGGCCGGCGTCGCCGCCGATCAGGTCGACTACGTGATCATGGGCCAGGTGCTCACCGCCGGGGCCGGCCAGATGCCGGCGCGCCAGGCCGCGGTGGCCGCCGGGATCGGCTGGGACGTGCCGGCCCTGACGATCAACAAGATGTGCCTGTCGGGCATCGATGCGATCGCGCTGGCCGATCAGCTGATCCGCGCCGGGGAGTTCGAGGTCGTCGTCGCCGGTGGGCAGGAATCGATGACCCAGGCGCCGCACCTGCTGACCGGCAGCCGGGCCGGCTACAAATACGGCGACGTCACGGTGCGCGACCACCTGGCCTACGACGGGCTGCACGATGTGTTCACCGATCAGCCGATGGGGGCGCTGACCGAGCAGCGCAACGACACCGACCGGTTCACCCGCGCCGAGCAGGACGAGTACGCCGCCCAGTCCCATCAGCGGGCCGCCGCCGCATGGAAGGACGGCGTGTTCGCCGATGAGGTAGTGCCGGTGGCGATTCCGCAGCGCAAAGGCGATCCGGTGCAGTTCACCGAGGATGAGGGCATCCGCGCCAACACCACCGCCGACTCACTGTCGGGGCTCAAACCGGCCTTCCGCCCCGACGGCACGATCACGGCCGGCTCCTCCTCACAGATCTCCGACGGCGCCGCCGCGGTGGTGGTGATGAGCAAGGCCAAGGCCGAGCAACTCGGACTGTCCTGGCTGGTCGAGATCGGTGCGCACGGCGTGGCCGCCGGTCCCGATTCGACGTTGCAGTCGCAGCCGGCCAACGCGATCAGAAAGGCGATCGCCAAGGAGGGCATCGGCCTCGGCGACCTCGACGTCATCGAGATCAACGAGGCGTTCTCCGCGGTGGCGCTGGCGTCGGCCCGCGAACTCGGCGTCGACCTCGACCGGGTCAACGTCAACGGCGGTGCGATCGCGGTGGGCCACCCGATCGGCATGTCCGGGGCGCGGATCACGCTGCACGCCGCACTGGAGTTGCACCGGCGTGGTTCCGGCTACGCGGTGGCGGCGCTCTGCGGTGCCGGCGGCCAGGGCGACGCCCTGATCCTGCGGGCGGGCTGAGCCCGGTCAGGTTGCTGGACCCACCGGCTCCGGCCGCGGTGTGATTTTGCTCATAACAGGGCGGTTCGCGCCCGAAATCGGCGATGTCACCACCGCGAACGGGCCATCGGGCATGTGTCAGACTTGACCCGTGAGCCGTCCGCAACGCCCGCAACCCGCCCCCGGTCCCTCGTTGGCCGGGGCGGTCGACCTCTCCGCGCTCAAGCGTCCCCCGGCCGGGGCCGAGGCTACCGGCGCCGGCGTGGAGATCACCGAGGCCAACTTCGAGCAGGAAGTCCTGGTCCGGTCCAACGAGGTCCCGGTGGTGGTGCTGCTGTGGTCACCGCGCAGTTCGGCGTGCCGGCAGTTGGCCGAGACGCTGAGTGCGGTGGCCGATGCCGACACCGGCCGCTGGGCGCTGGTCTCGGTGAACGTCGACACCAACCCGCGGGTGGCGCAGATCTTCGGGGTCGAGGCGGTGCCGGCCGTGGTGGCCCTCGGCGCGGGACAGCCGCTGGACAGTTTCCAGGGGGTTCCGCCGGCCGACCAGTTGCGCGGCTGGATCGATGCGCTGCTCAAGGCGACCGCAGGCAAGCTCGGCGGCGCCGCCGACGCCGATGACGCCGATGCGCCCGAGGCGGTCGACCCGGTTCTCGCCGCTGCCCGTCAGCAGTTGGACGCCGGCGATTTCCCGGCTGCGCTGGCATCCTATGAGGCGGTCCTGGCGGAGAACCCCGGTCACGCCGAAGCCGCCGGCGCGGTGCGCCAGATCGCGTTTCTGCAGCGGGCGACCGGGCACGGACCCGACGCCGTCGCCGCCGCCGACGCCGCACCCGACGACATCGAGGCGGCCCTGGCGGCCGCCGACGTCCAGATCCTCAACCAGGATCCGGCCGGCGCGTTCGACCGGCTGGTCGCGCTGGTCCGCCGCACCGCCGGCGACGAGCGCAGCACGGTGCGCACCCGGCTGATCGAGCTGTTCGAGCTGTTCGACCCCGCCGACCCGCAGGTGGTGGCGGGCCGACGCAATCTGGCCAACGCGCTGTACTGACCCGGTCTCAGCCGGTCTCGGCGACCGGCTCCAACCACAGCGCCGACAGCGGCGCCAACACCAATTCCGCGGACGCGGGACGACCGTGCCAGGTGCGGGCGGTGGCGTCCACCCCGCCGAGGTTGCCGACCCCGCCGCCGCGGTACTCGGTCGCGTCGGTGTTGAGCACCTCGCGCCACCGTCCGGGCGTGGGCAACCCCAGCCGGTAGCGGCTGTGCTCGGTGCCGGCGAAGTTGAACACGCAGGCCAGCACCGAACCGTCGGTGCCGTAGCGCAGAAAGCTCAGTACGTTGTTCGCCGAGTCGTTGGCGTCGATCCAGGAGTAGCCGGCCGGGTCGCTGTCGCCGCTCCACAGCGCCGGGCGGTGGCGGTAGGCGGCGTTGAGGTCGTCCATCAGCCGCAGGATGCCCGCGGAGTATCCGTTCTCGTCGAGCTGGAACCAGTCGACGCCGCGCTGCTCGTCCCACTCGGCACGCTGGCCGAACTCCTGGCCCATGAACAGCAGCTGCTTGCCCGGGTTCGCCCACTGGTAGGCCAAAAGCGCTCGCACCCCCGCAGCTTTGGCGTGGTCGTCGCCGGGCATGCGCTCCCACAGCGTGCCCTTGCCGTGAACCACCTCGTCGTGGCTGATCGGCAACACGAAATGCTCGCTGTAGGCGTACATCATCGCGAACGTCATCTCGTGGTGGTGGTAGCTGCGGTACACCGGGTCGTGGGCCAGATAGTCCAGCGTGTCGTGCATCCAGCCCATGTTCCACTTCATCGAGAACCCCAAGCCGCCGAGTTCGGTGGGCCGGGTCACCCCCGGCCACGACGTGGATTCCTCGGCGATGGTGACCACACCCGGACACAGCTTGTGCACGGTGGCGTTCATCTCCTGCAGGAACTGCACCGCCTCCAGGTTCTCCCGGCCGCCGTAGATGTTGGGGGTCCACCCGCCGGCGGGCCGGGAGTAGTCCAGGTAGAGCATCGAGGCCACCGCGTCGACGCGCAGGCCGTCGACGTGGAACTCCTGGAGCCAATACAGGGCGTTGGCGACGAGGAAGTTACGCACCTCCGGCCGGCCGAAGTCGAACACGTAGGTGCCCCAGTCGAGTTGCTCGCCGCGGTGCGGGTCGGCGTGCTCGTAGAGGGCGGTCCCGTCGAAGCGCCCCAGAGCCCAGGCGTCCTTCGGGAAGTGGGCGGGCACCCAATCGACGATCACCCCGATTCCGGCCCGGTGCAGCGCGTCGACCAGCGCCCGGAACTCGTCGGGTGTGCCGAACCGGGAGGTCGGCGCGTAATAGGAGGTGACCTGATAGCCCCACGAACCGCCGAACGGGTGCTCGGCGACCGGCAACAACTCCACATGGGTGAAGCCGCGTTCGCGGACGTACTCGACGAGTTCGTCGGCCAACTGCCGATAGCTGCGACCCGGCCGCCACGATCCCAGGTGCACCTCGTAGATGCTCATCGGCTCCCGCAGCGGTGTTGCGGTGCCGCGGCGGGTCATCCACCCCTCGTCGTCCCACCGGTAGCTGCTGACGGTGACGCGGGAGGCGGTTTGTGGGGGTACCTCGGTGGCGAACGCGAACGGGTCGGCGCGGTCGCTGACCGAGCCGTCGTGGCCCCGCACCCGGAACTTGTAGAGCCCGTCGATGGGGAAATCCGGCCAGAACAGCTCCCACACGCCCGAGGATCCCAGCGCACGCATCGGGGCGATCACCCCGTCCCAGCCGGTGCAGTCGCTGATCAGGCTCACCCCGGCGGCGTTGGGCGCCCACACCGCGAACGACACCCCGCGCACCTCACCGTCGGCGGTGCGGAACGCCCGTGGGTGCGCGCCGAGCACCTCCCAGAGCCGTTCGTGGCGGCCCTCGTTGAACAGGTGCAGGTCCATCTCGCCGAGGGTGGGCAGGAACCGGTATGCGTCGGCGACCGGCTCGGCCGCCGGAGCGCCCCGGTACCGCACCGACAGGCGGTAGTCGAGCAGTCCGGTGAACGACAGGGCAGCGGCGAACACGCCCGACGCTAAGGGCTGCAACACGATCCGCTTGCCGCCGACGATCGCGACGACCTCCTCGGCGTCCGGACGGAGCACACGGATCACGGTGGCGTCCCCGTCCTCGTGGGCTCCGAGCACCGCGTGCGGGTCCGGGTGGGTGCCGGCGAGCAGCCGGTCGACGTCGGTGTCGTCCGGTGCCAGCGATCGCGGGGTGCTCATCGCGGCCTCACCGCCGCCGCAGCAATTCGGCGCGGGCGGGCTCCGGTACCGGCGGCATCGCGATGATGTGGGCCGCCGCGCGCGCCGGATCGAGTCGTACATAGTTGGCGTCGCCCCATTGATACTCCTCCCCGGTGATCTGCTCGGTGACCGCGAACCGCTCGTGAGGATGCCGCCCGAGTGCCCCCATGTCCAGATACAGCATCCCGTCCTCGGCGCCGAACGGGTTCAGTGTCACCACGACCAGCACGGTGTCGCCGGTGACCGGATCGAATTTGGAGTAGGCCAGCAGTGCGTCGTTGTCGACGTGGTGGAACGCCAGCGTGCGCATCTGCTGCAACGCCGGATGGCTGCGCCGGATCCCGTTGAGCTGAGTCAGAAACGGCTCCAACGACCGGTTCTCGGCGACCGCGGCGGCGAAGTCGCGGAGCCGGAGCTGATACTTCTCCGAATCCAGGTACTCCTCGCTGCCCGGGCGCACCGGCTGGTCTTCGAACAGCTCGAAACCGGAGTACATCCCCCAGGTGGGGCTGAACGTCGCGGCGAGCACCGCCCGGATCGCGAACATGCCCGGCCCACCCTGCTGCAGGCTCTCATGCAGGATGTCAGGAGTGTTGACGAACAGGTTGGGTCGGCGAAAATCAGCGAACTCGGCGATTTCAGCGGCGAATTCGGCCAGCTCTCCCTTCCACGTGCGCCAGGTGAAATAGGTGTAGGACTGGGTGAAGCCGAGCTTGGCCAACCCGTATTGACGGGCCGGGGGAGTGAACGCCTCGGCCAAAAACAGCACATCGGGATCGAGGGTCTTCACCTCGGCGATCAGCCACGCCCAGAAGTCGGGCGGCTTGGTGTGCGGGTTGTCGACCCGGAAGATCTTGACCCCGTGGCCCACCCAGTGGCGCACAACCCGCAGCACCTCCGCGTACAGCCCGGCCGGGTCGCGGTCGAAGTTCAGCGGGTAGATGTCCTGGTATTTCTTCGGCGGATTCTCCGCGTAGGCGATGGTGCCGTCGGGCAGTTCGGTGAACCACGCCCGGTGCGCGCTGACCCACGGATGGTCCGGTGCGCACTGCAGGGCCAGATCCAGCGCGACCTCCATCCCCAGCGCGTCGGCGGCCGCGACGAACCTGTCGAAGTCGGCGAGGGTGCCCAACTCGGGATGCACGGCGTCGTGGCCGCCGGCCGCACTGCCGATCGCCCAGGGGGAGCCGACGTCGCCAGGCTCAGCGGTCGGGGCGTTGTTGCGCCCTTTGCGGTGCACGGTGCCGATCGGGTGGATCGGCGGCAGGTACACCACATCGAACCCCATCGCGGCGATGCGCGGCAGCGCCGCCGCGGCGGTGGCGAACGTGCCGTGCAGCGGCGTTCCGTCGGCGGCGCGTCCTCCGGTGGAGCGGGGGAACATCTCATACCACGCACCGACACTGGCGCGGCGGCGATCCACCCACACCGCCGCCGGCTCGGCGGGCGTGACCAGCTCACGCAACGGATTCTCGGCGAGGAGTTGCTCGATCTCGGTGCCCAGCGCGGCAGCGCAGCGCACCAGCGGGTCGCCGTCGGTGCGCAGCGCCACCGCTGCGTCCACAAGAGGCGCACGGTGGCGCCGTGGCACGCCGCGGGCAGCCCGGTCGAGCAGCGAGGCGCCGATCAGCAGGTCGTTGGCAAGCTCTGACTCCCCTTGCCCGGCATCGAGTTTGGCACGCACATCGCGGCGCCAGGTGTCGATCGGATCCCGCCAGCCCTGCACCTGAAACGTCCACAGCCCCACCCGGTCGGGCCGGAACATGCCGTGGAAGACGAACGGCTCCCATCCGGGCGTCATCGGCAGCAGCAGTGGTTCACCGGTCGCCGGTGAGGGCGGTGTGCCCGCCGCGGGATAGTGAGCACCCGCGTAGCGCACCGCCAGGGTGGCGGCCACCGTCTCGTGGCCGTCGGCCCAGACGGTGGCCCGCACCGGCACCACCTCGTCGACGACCGCTTTGGCCGGATAGCGCCCGCAGGACACCACCGGAGCAACATCGTCGATTTCGATTCGACCCGGCACACTCGCTCCGTCCGTCACAGGTTCGGCCTTGCTCCGTTCAGCCCTCCGTCGAGCCCACCAACCACCGTAGTGTCCCGCAGGACCGGGCAATGGTCAGTAAGCTCACGATGCGTGAAAGCCCTCCGCCGTTTCACCGTCCGCGCCCATCTTCCCGACCGGCTCACCGCCTTGGAACAGTTGGCGACCAACCTGCGGTGGTCGTGGGAGAAGCCCACCCAGGATTTGTTCGCGCGGATCGACGAGGACCTGTGGGAGCGCTGCGGGCACGACCCGGTGGTGCTGTTGGGGGCGGTCAGCCCGGCGCGGCTCGACGAGTTGGCCGGCGACGCCACCTTCACCACCCGGCTCGACGAACTCGCCGCCGATCTGCACGACTACCTCAGCCGGCCGCTGTGGTACCAGGATCAGCAGCGCGCCGGCGCGCAGCTACCTGCCGGGATCGCGTACTTCTCAATGGAGTTCGGGGTCGCCGAGGTGCTGCCCAACTACTCCGGCGGCTTGGGGATTCTCGCCGGGGACCATCTGAAATCCGCCTCCGACCTGGGTGTGCCGCTGATCGGGGTGGGCCTGTACTACCGGTCGGGGTATTTCCGCCAGTCGCTGACCGCCGATGGCTGGCAGCGCGAAACCTATCCCGCGCTCGATCCGCAGGGGTTGCCGTTACGGCTGCTCACCGACCCCTCCGGCGCCCCGGCACTGATCTCGGTGACCCTGCCCGACGACGGTCGGCTGCACGCGCGAATCTGGGTCGCCCAGGTCGGCCGGGTGCCGCTGCTGCTGCTGGACTCCGACGTCCCGGAGAACCCGCACACGCTGCGCGGGGTCACCGACCGGCTCTACGGCGGCGGGCAGGACCACCGGATCAAACAGGAGATCCTGGCCGGGATCGGGGGGGTGCGCGCGGTGCGGGCGTTCACCGCCATCGAGGGGGTGGCCGACCCCGAGGTGTTCCACATGAACGAGGGCCACGCCGGTTTCCTCGGCACCGAACGCATCCGCGAGCTCATCACCGACTCGGGCCTGGACTTCGACACCGCGTTGGCGGTGGTGCGGTCCTCGACGGTGTTCACCACCCACACCCCGGTGCCGGCGGGCATCGACCGGTTCCCGCGCGAGCTGGTGGAGCGGGTGTTCACCGCTCACGCCGAGCCGGCCCTGCTGCCGGGGGTGCCCACCGAACGGATCCTGGCGCTCGGCGCCGAGGACGACCCGACGATGTTCAACATGGCGCACATGGGGCTGCGCCTGGCCCAACGCGCCAACGGGGTGTCACTGCTGCACGGCCGGGTCAGTCGCACGATGTTCAACGAGCTGTGGCCCGGTTTCGACCCCGCCGAGGTGCCGATCGGTTCGATCACCAACGGGGTGCACGCGCCCACCTGGGCGGCCCCGCAGGTACTGGCGCTCGGCCGGCAGCTCGCCGGCTCCGACTCGTTCAGCGAACCGGCGGTCTGGCAGCGCCTGCAGCACGTCGCGGCCAGCCAGCTGTGGACGATCCGCTCGCAGCTGCGGGCCGAGCTCATCGCCGATGTGCGAGCGCGGCTGCGCCGGTCGTGGCTCGAGCGCGGCGCGTCCGACGCCGAACTCGGCTGGATCGCCACCGCTTTCGACCCGGAGGTCCTCACGATCGGATTCGCCCGCCGGGTGCCCACCTACAAGCGGTTGACGTTGATGTTGCGTGACCCGCACCGGCTGGAGCAGTTGCTGCTCGACGAGCAGCGGCCGGTGCAGCTGATCGTCGCCGGGAAATCCCATCCGGCCGACGACGGCGGCAAGGCGCTGATCCAGCAGGTGGTGCAGTTCGCCGACCGCCCCGAGGTGCGCCACCGGATCGCGTTTCTGCCCGACTACGACATGTCGATGGCCCGCCGGCTGTATTGGGGCTGCGACGTCTGGCTGAACAACCCGCTGCGCCCGCTGGAGGCGTGCGGCACGTCCGGGATGAAAAGCACCCTCAACGGGGGGCTGAACCTGTCCATCCGGGACGGCTGGTGGGACGAGTGGTACGACGGGGAGAACGGCTGGGAGATCCCCACCGCCGACGGGGTGGCCGACGAGGACCGCCGCGACGACCTGGAGGCCGCCGCGCTCTACGAGTTGCTGGAGCAGTCGGTGACCCCGCGGTTCTACGACCGCGACCAGCACGGGGTGCCGCCGCGCTGGGTGGAGATGGTGCGCCACACCCTGCAGATCCTCGGACCGAAGGTGCTGGCGTCGCGGATGGTGCGCGACTACGTCGAGCGGTACTACACCCCGGCGGCGCACTCGGCACGCGCCACCGTCGGCGCGGCCGGCGACTTCGCGCCGGCCCGCACGCTGGCCGACTACCGCCGGCGCGTCGAGGCGGCATGGCCGGACCTGACGATCACCGATGTCGACGCGACCGGGCTGCCCGACACCCCGGTGCTCGGCGCGGAACTCACCTTGACCGCCCGCGTGCAGTTGGGCGGGCTGGCCCCCGCCGACGTGGCGGTGCAGGCGGTGCTGGGCCGCGTCGACGCCGGCGACGACCTCGTCGACCCGGTGACGGTCAGCATGCGCCACACCGGCGCCACCGACGGCGGGCAGGACGTGTTCACCACCACCACCGCGCTGCCGCTGGCCGGTCCGGTCGGTTACACCGTGCGGGTCCTTCCGACCCATCCGCTGCTGGCGACCGCCGCCGAGTACGGGTTGGTGGCGCTGCCGGGTTAGTCCGCGCCGCGCAGCCGGCGCAGCGCCGCGCGCACCCGCTGCGGGTCGGTGGTCTCCCAGAACGGCGGCAGCGAGGCGCGCAGATAGCCGCCGTAGCGGGCGGTGAGCAGCCGCGAGTCCAGCACTGCGATCACCCCGCGGTCGTCGATGCGGCGCAGCAGGCGTCCGGCGCCCTGGGCCAGCAGCAGCGCGGCGTGGCTGGCCGCGACCGCCATGAACCCGTTGCCGCCGTGGGCGCTGACCGCACGCTGCCGCGCCGCCAGCAGCGGGTCGTCGGGGCGCGGGAACGGGATGCGGTCGATGAGCACCAGGGAGAGCGCCGGGCCGGGCACGTCGACGCCCTGCCACAGCGACAGCGTGCCGAACAGGCAGGTCTGCGGTTCGGCGGCGAAACGCTCGACCAGCGCGCCGGTGCCGTCATCGCCCTGGCACAGCACCGTGACCTCGAGGCGCTCGCGCATGGCGTCGGCGGCCGCGCGCGCGGCCCGCATCGAGGAGAACAGCCCCAGCGTGCGGCCCCCGGCGGCGGTGATCAACTCGGCGATCTCGGTGAGCTGCTCGGCAGAGCCGGTGCCGTCGCGCCCCGGCGGCGGCAGGTGGGCGGCGATGTAGAGGATGCCCGCACGGGCGTGGTCGAACGGCGAGCCGACGTCGAGGGCGGTCCAGCGCGGCGTCTCGGTGGCCGACCCGCTGAGGCCCCAGGCGTCGGCCATCGCGTCGAACGATCCGCCGACGGTGAGGGTCGCCGAGGTCAACACGGTGGTGGCCCGCCGGAACAGCCGGCCGCGCAGCAGCCCGGCCACCGACAGCGGCGCCACCCGCAGCACCGAACGCCGCCCGCTGCGGATCTCCTCCTGGTCGAGCCAGACCACCTCGGTGCGCTCGGTGAGCGCCGGGCCGAACGACGCGAGGATCCGGTCGGCGGTCTCGGCGATCTCACCGACGGCCACACTGGCCTCCAGCCGGGCCGCCGCCGCGCGCGCATCGGTGGGCGCGGTGTCGATGCCGGATCGCGCTGCCGCGGCGGCGTCGCGCAGGGCCGCGAGATCGGCGGCAAGCTCGCCGTCGAGGTGATCGATGCGCCCGGGCGGCGCGTCGTGCAGCGCGGCACCGAACGTGGTGGCCGCGGTTTCCAGACGCTCCACCAGTTCGGGATCGACCAGCCGGCCGATGCGGCGGGTCGCCACCGTCAGCGTCGTCGCGCTCAGCTCCCCGGTGGCGACCCCGGTGACCCGGTCGGCGAGCTCGTGGGCCTCGTCGACGACGAGCAGGTCGTGCTCGGGCAGGATCGCCGCCTCCCCGAGGGCATCGATCGCCAACAGCGCGTGGTTGGTGACGACGACGTCGGCGGCGCCGGCGCGGGCTCGTGCGCGTTCGGAGAAGCACTGCGCCGCATACGGGCAACGTGCCGCACCGAGGCATTCCCGCGCGGAGACCGCGACCTGACTCCAGGCCCGCTCCGGCACCCCGGGGGTCAGGTCATCGCGGTCGCCGGTGTCGGTGACATCGGCCCACGCGGTGAGCCGCTGCACGTCGCGTCCCAGGGCGGTGGCCGCCACCGGGTCGAACAACTCCTCTTGATCGGCAGGATCGTCCGAGTCGGCACCTGTGGCATGAATCTTGTTCAGGCACAGGTAATTACGTCGACCTTTGAGCAACGCGAAATGCGGTTCACGCTCCAGCGTCGGGGCCAGCGCGGCGACCAGCCGGGGCAGGTCGCGGTCGACAAGCTGGCGCTGCAACGCGATCGTCGCGGTGGAGACCACCACCGGGGTCTCGTCGGTGACCGCGCGGGCCAGCGCGGGGACCAGATACGCCAACGACTTGCCGGTGCCGGTGCCGGCCTGCACCGCCAGATGCTCGCCGTCGGCGAAGGCCGCGGCCACCGCGGCCGCCATCTGCTGCTGGCCGGTGCGGGGCTGACCTCCGAGGGCGGCGACCGCGGTGGCCAGCAGCTGCGCGACCGGCGGGTTCGGCGAATCGGTGGACGTGATGGGGTCTCCCTGTCTGGCAGCGTGGTTACGGGTGCGCCGGTGATCCGGTGCGCACGGTGGGGATCGCCGGTTCCCCGCGGGAGAGCTTGAGCCCCTCCCACGGCAGCGAGCGCAACCCGGCGGCGACGCGCTCGCGGGCCTCGGCCAACGCCGCCGGCCCGGTGTGGCCCAGTGTCCGCCCGCCGCGCATCAACGGCACCGTCAGGGTGCGGGCCGGCCCGTCTGTGTGCGGCGCGCACCCGGCGGGGTAGACGACCTCCTCGGTGACGGTGCCGCTGTGCCGCGCCCGGCGCAGCGCCTGCTTGTGGCCGCCGTCGGTCTGCTTGTGGCTGCTGCGTTTGTGCACCGGGATCCCGTCGACCTCGACGAGCTTGTAGACCATCCCGGCCGCCGGCGCTCCCGATCCGGTGACCAGGGCGGTGCCCACCCCGTAGCTGTCCACCGGGTCGGCACGCAGCTCGGCGATGGCGTACTCGTCGAGGTCGCCGGAGACCACGATGCGGGTGGCGGTGGCACCGAGCCCGTCGAGTTGGTCGCGGACCTGGCGGGCCAGCACCCCGAGATCCCCGGAGTCCAATCGCACCGCCCCGAGGCCCGGACCGGCCACCCGCACGGCGGCGTCGACCCCGGCGGTCACGTCGTAGGTGTCGACCAACAGGGTGGTCTGGACCCCGAGCGCGGCGACCTGCGCGGCAAACGCCGCCGCCTCGTCGGGGCCGTCGGGCCCGGTGTGCAGCAGCGTGAACGAGTGCGCGCTGGTGCCCGACACCGGCACCCCGTAGCGGCGGCCGGCCTCCAGGTTGGAGCTGGCCGCGAACCCGGCGAGGTAGGCCGCACGGGCGGCGGCGACCGCGGCCCGTTCGTGGGTGCGGCGTGAACCCATCTCGATGACCGGCCGTTTTCCGGCGGCGACGACCATGCGCGCCGCCGCCGACGCGACCGCGCTGTCGTGGTTGAACACCGACAGCGCCAGCGTCTCGAGCAGCACACACTCGGCGAAGCTGCCGCGCACCGTCAGGACCGGGGAGCCGGGGAAATACAGCTCACCCTCGGCGTATCCGTCGACGTCGCCGGTGAACCGGTATTCGCCGAGGTAGTCCAGGGTGGCCGGGTCGAGGAAGTCCGCCAGCGCGCCGAGCGCGGCGTCGTCGAACCGGAACCGCTCCAGCAACTCCAGCAGCCGCCCGGTACCGGCGAGCACCCCGTAGCGCCGCCCATAGGGCAGCCGGCGCGCGAACAGTTCGAAGGTGGCGCGCCGGTGGGCACTGCCGTCGGCCAGGGCGGCGGCCAGCATCGTCAACTCGTATTTGTCGGTCAGCAGTCCCACCGAGGCCGAGTCGGTCACGGTGCAACCGTATCGGCTCAGGCCCGCCCGCCGCGGCCTCGGTATCCTCGGGTCATGGTTGCGTCAGCGCCGACCCGGCCCGGCACCGCCGAGGATCACGATGTCGAGGCCAGCGAAGGCACCGACAGCCCCTGGGTGACGATCGTCTGGGACGATCCGGTGAACCTGATGAACTATGTGACCTACGTGTTCCAGAAGGTGTTCGGCTACAGCGAGCCGCACGCCACCAAGCTGATGCTTCAGGTGCACCACGACGGCAAGGCGGTGGTGTCGGCCGGCAGCCGCGAGAAGATGGAGGCCGACGTGGCCAAACTGCACGCCGCCGGCCTGTGGGCGACCCTGCAGCAGGACCGCTGAGCGGGGCCGGCACGTCGTGCGCAAATGGAAACGGGTCGACGGCCCCGACGGCCCCCGCTTTCGCTCCGGGGTCGACGCCCGCGAAGCCGCGGTGCTCTGCGGGCTGGTCAGCTCCGTGATCGACATGCTCGATGAGCGCGCCGCCTCGGCGCCCACCGACGAACTGGAGGCGATCACCGGGATGCGCACCGGCAACAGCCGCCGCCCCGACGACGCCACGCTGGGCCGGTTGCTACCGGATTTCCACCGCCCGACCGCCGGTGAGGCCGACGGCGCCGCCGACGGTGATGATGCCGCGGGCAGCCTCAACGCCGCCCTGCGGGGCCTGCACGAACCGGAGATCATCGACGCCAAACGCGCCGCCGCCGAACGGATGCTGGCCACGGTGCCGCCCGAGGGGGGCCGGTTCGAGCTGAGCGAGGACGACGCCAACAGTTGGCTGACCGCGGTCAACGATGTGCGGCTGGCGCTGGGCACCATGCTCGGGATCGGCCCCGACGGACCCGAGCGCCTCCCGGAGGATCATCCACTGGCCGGGCATCTCGACGTCTACCAGTGGCTGACGTGGCTGCAGGAGTATCTGGTGCTCGCGCTCATCGACGGTCTCGGCGGTTCGGGCCGATGACCGCGATCACCGACGTCGCCGGCGTGCGGGTCGGCCACCACCAGCGCCTCGACCCCGATGCCGCCGCCGGGCACGGCTGGGCGTGCGGCACCACGGTGGTGCTGGCCCCGCCGGGCACGGTCGGCGCGGTGGACTGCCGCGGCGGCGCGCCGGGCAGCCGCGAGACCGACCTGTTGGACCCCGCCAACACGGTGCGGTTCGTCGACGCGGTCGTGTTGACCGGCGGCAGCGCCTACGGGCTCGCCGCCGCCGACGGGGTGATGACGTTCTTGGAGGAGCAGCACCGCGGGCTGGCGCTGCCGGGCGGGCTGGTGCCGATCGTTCCGGCCGCGGTGATCTTCGACCTGCCGGTCGGCGCCTGGCAGCACCGGCCAACCGCCGAGTTCGGCTACGCCGCCGCGGCGGCCGCGGCCGGGCCCGACGGTGCGGCGGTCCCGGTCGGCTCCGTCGGCGCCGGGGTGGGGGCGCGGGCCGGGGCCCTCAAGGGC
>NZ_NCXO01000044.1 GCF_002104795.1 Mycolicibacillus koreensis | reverse complement strand
GGCGGGTAGTTCCCCGGGGGCGGGTAGTTGCCCGGGGGCGGCTGGTGGGTCATCGGCATCCTCTCGGTCGACTGATGCGCGGTGTCACGCTACCGCAGCAGGGCGCCGGGTCGACCGGCTATTTGCGCCGGGTTCCGTCGGAGAGGAACCCGAGCAGATCGTGGCGGGTGATGACGCCGGCGGGTTTGCCCTCCTCGACCACCATCACCGCGTCGGCGTCGCGCAGCGCGTCGGCGGCGGCGCTGACCAGTTCCCCGGCGCCGATCAGCGGCAGCGGCGGGCTCATGTGCTGGGCGACGGCGTCGGCCAGTTGGGCGCGGCCCTCGAACACCGCCGAGAGCAGTTCCCGCTCGGAGACGCTGCCGGCGACCTCACCGGCCACCACCGGCGGTTCGGCGCCGACGACCGGCATCTGCGACACCCCGTATTCGCGCAGGATGCCGATCGCGTCGCGCAGGGTCTCCGACGGGTGGGTGTGCACCAGGTCCGGCAGCACACCGGATTTGCCGCGCAACACATCACCCACGGTGGGCTGGCGCGTCGACCCGTCCAACCGGGTGCGCAGGAACCCGTAGGACGACATCCACGCGTCGTTGAAGATCTTCGACATGTAGCCGCGACCGCCGTCGGGCAGCAGCACCACCACCAGCGCGTCGGGGCCGGCCTCCACGGCGACCTGCACGGCGGCCACCACCGCCATCCCGCACGAGCCGCCCACCAGCAGCGCCTCCTCGCGGGCCAGCCGCCGGGTCATCTCGAAGGAGTCGGAGTCGGAGACGGCGATGATCTGATCGGGGATCGCCGGATCGTAGGCGGCCGGCCAGAAATCCTCCCCCACCCCTTCGACCAGGTAGGGCCGACCGGTGCCGCCGGAGTACACCGAGCCCTCCGGGTCCGCGCCGACGACCTGCACCGGCCCGCCCGGCCGGTCGGCGGAGACCTCTTTGAGGTAACGGCCGGTGCCGGTGATGGTGCCGCCGGTGCCGATGCCGGCGACGAAGTGGGTGACCTGCCCGTCGGTGTCGGCCCAGATCTCCGGGCCGGTGCTCTGATAGTGGCTGGCCGGCCCCTGCTGGTTGGAGTACTGGTCGGGTTTCCAGGCGCCGTCGATCTCGGCGACCAGCCGGTCGGAGACGCTGTAGTAGCTGTCCGGGTGATCCGGCGACACCGCGGTCGGACAGACCACCACCTCGGCGCCGTAGGCGCGCAGCACGTTCTGTTTGTCCTCGCTGACCTTGTCCGGGCAGACGAACACGCAGTGGTAGCCGCGCCGTTGGGCCACCAACGCCAGCCCCACCCCGGTGTTGCCCGACGTCGGCTCGATGATGGTGCCGCCGGGGCGCAACTCTCCGCTGGCCTCGGCCGCGTCGATCATGTTCACCGCGATGCGGTCCTTGGAACTCGCACCGGGGTTGAGGTACTCGATCTTGGCGACCACCCGGCCGGCGCCGGCCGGCACCACCGCGTTCAACTGGACCAGCGGGGTGTCGCCGATGAGTTCACTGATATGACCCGCGATGCGCATGAGCACATCGTCTCAGGTCGGCGCGGGCCGTGGGCTAGCCGGTGGCTTCCCGGATGTACTCGCCGATCTGCCGCAGCGACCGTTTCGCCTCCGGAACGAACGGGGCGGCGAGTTGAAAGTCGTGGATCTGGCCCGGCCACACCCGCAGCTCGACCGGCACGCCGACCGCGGCGAGTCGGCGGGCCGCCAGCCGGGCGTCGTGGAGCAGCACCTCCGAACCGGACACGTGGATCAGGGTGCGCGGCAGGTCGGCGGTGATGTGCTCGAGCGGCTCGTAGAGCTCTTCGCGGGTCCCGTCGGCGGGGTTCTTGGCGGCGGCCCGGGCCACCAGCGACAGCAGCGCGTCGAACGCCTTGGCGGGGAACATCGCGTCGGTCTTGATGTTGGGGTGGGCCTGCTTGGGCTCCTTGGCCAACTGCAGCAGCGGCGAGAGCGTCACCAGCGCCGCCGGGTTCTCCCCTTCGGCGGCGAGGCGCTGCGCCAGCGCCATCGTCAGGTAGCCGCCGGCCGAGTCGCCGGCGATGACGATCTGCTCCGGGTCGTAGCCGCGCAGCCGCAGCCACTGGTAGCCGTCGTAGCAGTCGTCGAGGGCCTGACCGATGGAGTGCTTCGGGATCAGGCGGTAGTTGACCACCAACGCGGGGGCGTCGGCGAACCGGGACACCGCGTTGACCACCCGGCTGTGCGAGTTGGCGCCGCAGGTCAAAAACGCCCCGCCGTGCAGGTAGAGCACCACCCGGCGGTTGCCGTCGGCGGGCAGCACCCCGGGGGCGCGCACCAGCTGCGCGCTGGCGTTGGGCAGCCCGACGGTGACCCGCACCGTGCCGGGGGTGGGCAGCAGCGCCCGGGACGCGAAGTCGATGAGTCCCCACGGCCACGGCAGGTGCGGCACGTTGCCCAACACCGCGAGGGTGGGGCGCACGGTCATCTTGGTCGCCGCCGCGACGACGCGGGCGGCCAGACTCGGCCCGCTCTCGGTGACCTCGACCGGCATACCATCACTGCTGGGGTACCCGCGCCGGGGGTAGCCGCGTCGCTGCGCATCACGTGCGGCGAACACACCGCGGGGCGAAACCGGCACTTCACTGATTGCAGTCACGTTCCAACACTCCCTACGCCGTTGTAGTCCGTGTCCCCCGGGACAGTCCCCCGCCGGTTTCGGGTTCGCCGCGTACCGACGTGGGTAACTTAGCTTGACACACTTACTAAAGCCAGCAAGCGGCGAGTCTGATTCGATACCACATTTGCTCTGGGTTGTGATCGCAGCTGGTTACCGATGTCGGCGCAGTTTCCTAGACTGTCGACGTGGACATACGCGCGCCACGGCGATCCACGATCGCTCTGGCCGCAGCGGGTGCGCTCGCCTCCACCGGCACGGCATTTCTCGGTGCGCGCAACCTGCTGACTGGTCAGGCCGATCAGGTTCGCCAGGTGATACCGAGGGCCCTGACCACCCCGCCGCGGGCCGACGGGGTCTATCGGCATGGCGGGCGGCCGGTGCAGCGCTACACCCGCACCGTTCCGGTCGACGTGCACGTGATGCTGTTCGGCGACTCCACCGCCACCGGCTACGGCTGCCGCGACGCCGAGCAGGTGCCCGGGGTGGTGTTGGCGCGCCGGCTGGCCGAGTGGACCTCCGCCAGCGTCCGGCTCTCCACCAAGGCGCTGGTCGGGGCGACCTCGAAGGGGCTGGGCGGCCAGGTCGACGCGATGTTCGTGGCCGGCCCGCCGCCGGACATCGCGGTGATCATGATCGGCGCCAACGACATCACCGCGGTCAACGGGATCGGGCCCTCGGCGCGCCGCCTCGGGCTGGCCGTGCAGCGGCTGTGCGACAGCGGGGCCGTCGTGGTG
The DNA here is from genome assembly GCF_002104795.1 of Mycolicibacillus koreensis. GTDB lineage: Bacteria > Actinomycetota > Actinomycetes > Mycobacteriales > Mycobacteriaceae > Mycobacterium > Mycobacterium koreense. The sequence goes on along the minus strand of NZ_NCXO01000044.1, from coordinate 26,364 downwards.
GTCGGCACCTGCCCGGATCTGGGGGTCATCACCGCGATCCCGCAGCCGCTGCGCTGGGTGGCCCGCACCCGCGCCCTGCAGCTGGCCCGCGCTCAGGCCGTCGCCGTGGAGGAGGCCGGCGGGGTGGCGGTCCCGCTGGCCGACCGGTTGGCCGCCACGTTTCTGCGCGCCCCGCAGATGCTCTCCGCCGACCGCTACCACCCGTCGGCGGCCGGGTACGCCCTGATCACCGCGGAGCTGTTCGGCGCCCTGCAGCAGGCGTTCACCGCACCGCTCACCGACCCGCTCACCGACGCGGGATCGGCGCCGGTGTCGGCGTGAGCCGCCCGCGGCGGCGTCTCCTCCGGTGAGCGCGCGGTGACCGGGGTGGTGCCCCGGTGGTGCCCCGCGGCGACGGCAGCGACTAGATTCGACCTGACCCGAATCACTACCCGTGCAACCCGTCGTGGAGGGAACCATCGTGCCGGAAGCCGTCATCGTCTCAGCCGCGCGTTCGCCGATCGGACGCGCCTCCAAGGGCTCGCTGGTCGACATGCGTCCCGACGACCTGGCGGCGCAGATGGTGCGCGCCGCACTCGACAAGGTCCCGGCGCTGGACCCGCGCGAGATCGACGACATGATGATGGGCTGCGCGCAGCCCGCCGGGGAGGCCGGCTACAACATCGCCCGTGCGGTCGCGGTGGAGCTCGGGTATGACTTCCTGCCGGGGACCACGGTCAACCGCTACTGCTCGTCGTCGCTGCAGACCACCCGGATGGCGTTCCACGCGATCAAAGCCGGCGAGGGCGACGTGTTCATCTCCGCCGGGGTGGAGACCGTGTCGAGGTTCGGTGTCGGCGCCGCCGACGGCGCCCCGAACAGCAAGAACCCCCTGTTCGACGAGGCGCAGGCCCGCACCGCCAAGCAGGCCGAAGGCGCCACCGAGTGGCACGACCCCCGCGACGACAACAACCTGCCGGACGTCTACATCGCGATGGGCCAGACCGCCGAGAACGTGGTGCTGCACACCGGGATCAGCCGTGAGGACCAGGACCGCTGGGGGGTGCGCAGCCAGAACCGCGCCGAGGAGGCCATCAACAGCGGCTTCTTCGCCCGGGAGATCACCCCGGTGACCCTGCCGGACGGCACCGTGGTCAGCGCCGACGACGGCCCGCGCGCCGGCACCACCTATGAGAAGATCTCCCAGCTCAAGCCGGTGTTCCGGCCCAACGGGACGATCACCGCCGGCAACGCCTGCCCACTCAACGACGGGGCGGCGGCGCTGGTGATCATGAGCGACACCAAGGCCAAGGCGCTGGGGCTGACCCCGCTGGCGCGGATCGTGTCCACCGGGGTCAGCGGACTGTCGCCGGAGATCATGGGGCTGGGCCCGATCGAGGCGGTCCGCAAGGCGCTGCGCATCGCGGGCATGTCGATCGCCGACATCGACCTGTACGAGATCAACGAGGCGTTCGCGGTGCAGGTGCTCGGGTCGGCCCGCGAGCTGGGCATGGACCTGGACAAGCTCAACGTCTCCGGCGGCGCGATCGCCCTGGGCCACCCGTTCGGGATGACCGGGGCGCGCATCACCACCACGCTGCTGAACAACCTGACCACCCGCGACAAGACGCTGGGCATCGAAACGATGTGCGTCGGTGGCGGTCAGGGCATGGCGATGGTGCTCGAGCGGCTGTCCTGAGCCGCCGGGGTTTGTGCACTGGCGGCGCCCGAAACGCGGTGGACGTCACCGCCAGTGCACAACCCTCCGCCGTGAGTGCACACACCTTCCGGCGAACGCCCGCCCCGCGAACACCCGCCCCGCGAACGACCACACACACGACAACGGGCCCGGCTCCCCACTGGGGGCCGGGCCCGTCGGTCGTTAAGAGACCGCGACGCTAGTCGCTTTGCAGGTAGCTCAGCAGGCGCAGGATCTCGATGTAGAGCCAGACCAGCGTGACCGTGAGCCCCAGGGCGATACCCCAGGCGGCCTTCGCCGGGGCGCCGGCGCGCACCATCTGGTCGGCGGCGTCGAAGTCGATGAGGAAGCTGAACGCCGCGATCCCGATGCAGACCAGCGAGAAGATGATCGCCAGCGGGCCGCCGCTGCGCAGGCCCAGGCCCTCGCCGCCGCCGACACCGAACATGCCCAACACCAGGTTGCCCAGCATCAGCACCAGCACGCCGAACATCCCGGCGATGATCATCCGGGTGAACTTCGGCGTGACCCGGATCGCGCCGGTCTTATAGACCACCAGCATCCCGAAGAACACCCCGAAGGTGCCCAACACCGCCTGCCCGATCAGGGTCCCCGCACTCACCCCTTGGACCTGGAAGGCCAACAGGAACGAGATCGCCCCGAGGAACAGCCCCTCCAACGCGGCGTAGCTCAACACGATCGCCGGGTTGTCCTGCTTGCGTCCGAACGTGGCGACCAGCACCAACGCCAGCCCGCCGAACGCACCGACCATGACGAACGGGCCGGCCAGCCCGATGTTGCCCTGCACCAGGAAGTAGGAGACCACCGCCACGGCGGTGAGCACCGCCAACGTCACCCCGGTCTTGGCGACGACGTCGTCGATCGTCAGTGGCCGCGCGACCTCGGCCTGCGGCGGGGTGTAGGGGGCCTGCTGGTAGCCGAGCTGCTGACCCATCTGGGCCTGTTGGGCCGCACCGGCTGTGGCCGCGCCATAGCCGGTGCCGAACTGCGCGTACCCGCCCTGCTGCTTGGGCAGCGAACGAAATACCGGGTTACTGGTCTCCCGCACCGTACGGATTCCTCTCCTAATGACGTCACTCACCGTGGTTCACGGGTGTGAACACCTGGTCAACGATCGTCGGCCGGAGCAGGTTCCCCGACCGTTCACAGCTAAACCTTACCCGCGAGTGACCAGGGGGAGGTACCCATCTACATTGCGAAGGTGTGACGACTACCAATGACGAGATCCTCACCAGGGTGGACAACGGGGTCGGGTTCCTCACGCTCAACCGGCCCAAGGCACTCAACTCGCTGAACCAGACGATGGTCGAGACGATGACCACGGTGCTGCGCGATTGGGAGAACGACGACGCGGTGCGCGCGGTGGTGCTCGACGGCGCCGGGGAGCGCGGCCTGTGCGCCGGCGGCGACGTGGTGGCGATCTATCACAGTGCGCGCGCCGACGGCGCGGCCGCGCGCCGCTTCTGGTACGACGAATACCTGCTCAACGCCCACATCGGCCAGTACACCAAACCGTACGTGTCGCTGATGGACGGCATCGTGATGGGCGGTGGGGTGGGGGTCGGCGCCCACGCCAACACCCGGGTGGTCACCGACACCTCCAAGATCGGCATGCCCGAGGTCGGCATCGGCTTCATCCCCGATGTCGGCGGCACCCATCTGCTCTCCCGCTGCCCCGGGGCCCTCGGGCTGCACGCCGCGCTGACCGGGGCGCCGTTCTCCGGTGCCGACGCGATCGCGCTCGGCTTCGCCGACCACTACGTGCCCCACGAGGATCTCGGTGCGTTCACCGCGACCGTCGTCGCCGACGGGGTCGATGTGGCCCTGAAGCGTCACGCCGTTAGCCCGCCGGCCAGTTCGCTGGCCGCGCAGCAGGATTGGATCGATCACTGCTACGCGCACGACACCGTCGCCGAGATCGTCACCGCGCTGGGCAACCACCCGGCCGCCGAGGCGCAGGAGGCGGCGCGGCTGATCGCCACCCGCTCCCCGATCGCGCTGTCGGTCACGCTGGCCTCGGTGCGGCGGGCCGCGGAGCTGACCGGCCTGGAGGAGACCCTGATCCAGGAATACCGGGTGTCGTGCGCCTCGCTGCGCTCCCACGACCTGGTCGAGGGCATCCGCGCGCAGCTGGTGGACAAGGACCGCAATCCGCGCTGGTCCCCGGCGACGCTGAGCGAGGTCACCGCCGCCGACGTCGACGCCTATTTCGCCCCGGCCGACCCCGACCTGACGTTCCCGTCCTGATCCCCGACCCCTGACCCCAAAGGAGACACCGTGAGCAGCTACGAGACCATCCTGGTGGACCGCGACGATCGGGTCGCCACCATCACGTTGAACAGGCCCCAGGCGCTGAACGCCCTCAACAGCCAGGTGATGCGCGAGGTCACCGCCGCGGCAGCCGAATTCGACGCCGACCCGGGGATCGGGGCGATCGTCATCACCGGCAGCGCCAAGGCATTCGCCGCCGGCGCGGACATCAAGGAGATGGCGGAGAAGAGTTTCGCCGAGGTGTTCGCCGCCGACTTCTTCGCCGCGTGGGGCCGACTTGCCGCGGTGCGCACCCCGCTGATCGCCGCGGTCGCCGGTCACGCGCTCGGCGGCGGCTGTGAACTGGCGATGATGTGCGACGTGCTGATCGCCGCCGACACCGCGAAATTCGGCCAGCCCGAGATCAAACTCGGGGTGCTGCCCGGGATGGGCGGCTCCCAGCGGCTGACCCGGGCGATCGGCAAGGCCAAGGCGATGGATCTGATCCTGACCGGCCGCACCATCGACGCCGCCGAGGCCGACCGCTCCGGGCTGGTGTCGCGGGTGGTGCCGGCCGACGACCTGCTCGCCGAGACCGCGAAGGTGGCCGCCACCATCGCCGGGATGTCGTTGTCGGCGTCGATGATGGCCAAGGAGGCGGTCAACCGCGCGTTCGAATCCACCCTGGCCGAGGGGCTGTTGTATGAGCGGCGGCTGTTCCACTCGGCGTTCGCCACCGACGACCAGAGCGAAGGGATGGCGGCGTTCACCGAGAAACGGCCGCCGAACTTCACCCACCGATAGGCGGAGCGCCCGTGACCGAGAGCCCCGAGACCGACAGCGTCGAAACCGAGAACCCCGAAACCGACAGGCCCGCCCCCGAGCCCGATCCCCCGGCCGCGGCGGAGTCGGTCAAGCCGTGGTGGATCCGCCGCTACACGTTCACCGGCACCGCGGTGGGCCTGGTGTTCATCGGGTTGTCGCTGACCCCGTCGCTGCTGCCGCGCGGGCCGCTGTTCCAGGCGCTGGTCAGCGGCGGCTCCGGGGCGATCGGCTACGGGCTCGGGGTGTTCGCGGTGTGGCTGGTGCGCTACCTGCGTTCCAAACGGGTCAGTCCGCCGCCGCCGCGCTGGGCGTGGCCGGTGCTGGTGGTGCTCGGCGGTGCCGGCCTGGCCGCCATGATCGTGTGGTTTCACATCTGGCAGGACCGGGTCCGTGACCTCATCGGGGTGGCGCACCTGACCTGGATCTCCTATCCGATCACCGCGGTGCTGGCGGTCGTGGTGCTGTTCGCGCTGGTGGAGATCGGCCAGCTGACCCGCCGGGTGTATCGGCTGCTGGTGGCCAACCTGAACCGCATCGCCCCGCCGCGGGTGTCGCGGGTGGTGGCGGCCTCACTGCTGGTCGCGTTGGTGATCGCGCTGCTCAACGGTGTCGTCGTCAAGTTCGCCATGCACACGATGAACAGCACGTTCGCCTCGGTCAACGACGAGTTGGACCCCAACACCGCCGCCCCGACCAGCCCGCAGCGCTCCGGTGGGCCGGGCTCGCTGGTGTCGTGGGAGTCGCTGGGGCATCAGGGGCGCATCTTCGTCGGCGGCGGGCCGAGCGTCGCCGAGCTCAGCGAGTTCAACGCCGCCGCGGCCACCGAACCGATCCGGGCGTATGCGGGGCTGAACTCCGCCGACGGGATCGCCGAGACCGCCGCGCTGGCGGCCCGGGAGCTGCAGCGCACCGGCGGGCTGGACCGCGCCGTGGTGGCGGTGGCCACCACCACCGGCACCGGATGGGTCAACGAGGCGGAGGCCTCGGCGCTGGAGTACCTGTACAACGGCGACACCGCGATCGTGAGCATGCAGTACTCGTTCCTGCCGAGCTGGCTGTCGTTTCTGGTCGACAAGGAGAACGCCCGGCAGGCCGGCACCGCGCTGTTCGAGGCGGTCGACGAGCTGGTGCGCGCGATGCCCGAGGCCGACCGGCCCAAGCTGGTGGTGTTCGGGGAGAGCCTGGGCTCCTTCGGCGGCGAGGCACCGTTTATGAACCTCAACAACGTGCTGGCCCGCACCGACGGGGCGCTGTTCTCCGGGCCGACGTTTCAGAACACGATCTGGAACGACCTGACCATCAACCGGGATGCCGGCTCCCCGCAGTGGCTCCCGATCTATCACCGGGGCAGCAACGTCCGATTCGTCGCCCAGCCGCAGGATCTGCACCGCCCCGACGATGCGCCGTGGGATTTCCCGCGGGTGGTGTACCTGCAGCACGCCTCCGACCCGATCGCCTGGTGGCGCCCCGACCTGTTGTTCCACAAACCGGAGTGGCTCAAAGAGGCGCGCGGCGACGACGTGCTGCCGGAGATGCGGTGGATCCCGGTGATCACGTTCCTGCAGGTGTCCGCGGACATGGCGGTCGCCGTCGACGTGCCGGCCGGCCACGGGCATCACTACGGCCCGGACGCCGCCGACGCGTGGGCGGCGATCCTGGGGCCACCGGGCTGGACCGCGCAGAAGACCGCGCGGCTGCGCCCGTTGCTGCATAGTGATGAGAAGTCGTGATGCGAAGTTCCGTGATGCGAAGTTCCGTGAAGAGAAGTTCCGTGACGAGAAGTTCTAGCCGAGGAGATGAGGACCGCATGCGCCCAGGAGCCCGGGCCACGATCACCGGTGCCCTCACCGCCCTGCTCGCCGTCGGGGTGCTTGCCGGACCGCCGGTGAGCACCATCGGCGTGGGTCTGCCGGCCGCCGCTGCCGACCCCGGCGATCCGGAGATTCCCGGCGACCCGGATGTGCCGATCGACCCGGAAGCCCCGGTCGACCCGGATGTGCCGATGGACCCCGACGCCCCCGTCGACCCGGAAGCCCCGATGGACCCCGACGCCAACCCCCGGCACCTGCCGAAGATCACCAAACTGCCGCACGTCCCGCACGTCCCGAAGGTCCCCCACCTGCCGAAGGTCCCGCACAAGTCGACGCACTCCGCCGAGTAGGTCGGTCCGCCCGGGCGCGGCGCACCGGCGGGGTCAGCGCGCACCCAACTCGGCGAGCACCCCGGCCGCGGCCAGCGCCTCGTAGCCGCCGGCGACGTCGGTGGCCCGGTGCAACCCCAGATCGGCCAGCGCCGCGGCGGCCAGGCTGGAGGTGTAGCCCTGCGAGCACAGGATCACCCACCACACGTCGTCGTCGACGGCCTGCGGCAGCCGGGCGTCGCTCGTCGGATCGCAGCGCCACTCCAGCACGTTGCGTTCGATGATCAACGCGCCGGGCACCGCGCCTTCGGCGGCCCGCTGCGCGGCGGGGCGGATATCGACGACGTGCGCGCCGTCGCGCACCGCCGCGGGCACCTGCGCGGCGTCCAGCCGGCGCAGCCGGGCGCGCGCCGCGGCCAACGTCGCGTCGATGCGGCTGGCGGCGGTCACGACGCCTCCGGCTGGTCGGTGCGTTCGGTGCGGGTGCGCTGCAGCTGCCGCCCGGCGACCTCGTAGTAGGACATCGTCGTCAGCGGCGGGGAGTAGGCGTGCACGCTCAGCGTCGGCGCCGGCGTGGGATCCGGCGCCGAGGCGTCCGGCGCCCAAACGACGTCGTGCACCCACCCCTGCGGGAACGCGGCCTGATCCCCGGCGCGTAGCCGCCGGTGTTTGAGCCGGTCCCGATCCCAGCGATACTCGGCGAGAGTGCCCGACAGCACCGTCAGCGCACCCACCGAGTCGGCATGGTCGTGCAATTCGGTGGCATGCCCGCGCACCCAGCTGATCAGCCACACGTCCAGGTCGCCGTCGCTGTGCAGCCGGGTGAACCACCGGGCGTCGGTCGGCAGCCCGCCGTCGGGCAGCCGATGGTCGTGGTGGCCGCGCAGCACCTCGTCGGCGAAGCGGTCGGTGGCGTGCAGCAATTCGGGCAGCCGCAACGCGGAAACAACGGAAATCATGCGGGAACTCCAGACAACGAAACAGGGGCGGGGGGTCGGCGCGCTAGGCCCGACAGCTCTCCGGCAACCCGATGTGTTTCGTCACGCCGGTCATATTACCTACATTGTCAGGATGCGCAGCAGCCCAGTTCTGCCCCGCTGGGGCACAGCCGTCGCGGCGGCCGCCGTGTTGACCGCCGCAGGATGTTCGTTGGGTCACAACGACGCCGCCGACATCGACGCCGCCGAACTCGCCCCCGGCGACTCCGCGGTCTCCCCCGACGGGGTCACCACCGAGGTCAATGCGCCCGCAGAATCCACCGAGGCCGAGTACATCGCGGCCTGCCTGCAGGCCCGGTCCTGGATGGATGATCACCGCGATGACCAGCGCTCTCCGGTGGAGGCCTACCTCGCCGCGATCCAAGAGTCCGGCACCGCCGACGCCGGAACCTGGGACACCCCGTGGGCGCAGATGAGCCCGCAACGCCAGGCCGCGCTGATCGTCGCGGTGCGCGCCGCCGCCGACGAGGCGTGCGGATAGCGGGCCACGCCGGGTTTGAAATCGGGGTGAGAAAAACCCGATGATGGCGGGAGATGACCGCAGCACCCACCGACACCGACAGCACCGACACCGCCCCGGCCCGGCCGGCCCGGCGGGTGGCGGTGGCGCTGGGCAGCGGCGGCGCCCGCGGCTACGCCCACATCGGGGTGCTCGCCGAGTTGGAGCGCCGCGGCTTCGCGATCAGTGCGATCGCCGGCTCGTCGATGGGGGCGCTGGTCGGGGGGCTCTACGCGGCCGGGGCCCTGCAGGAGTTCACCGAGTGGGCCGGCGGGCTGACCCAGGGCGCGGTGCTGCGCCTGCTGGATCCGACGTTCTCCGCGCCCGGCATCCTGCGGGCGGAGAAGATCTTGGACAAGGTCCGCGAGATCGTCGGGGAAGTCGCGATCGAAGACCTGCCGATCACGTTCACCGCGGTCGCCACCGACCTGGTCACCGGGCGCCCGGTGTGGCTGCAGCACGGCCCGCTCGATGAGGCGATCCGGGCGTCGATCGCCATCCCCGGGGTGATCGCGCCGCACATCCTCGACGGACGTCTGCTCGCCGACGGCGGGATCCTCGAACCGCTGCCGCTCGCACCGCTGGCCGCGGCCCCCCGCGCCGACCTGACCATCGGGGTCAGCCTCGGCGGCGGCGGCGCGGAGTTCAGCGACGACGACCCCGCCGAGGACGACCCGTCAGGCGGGGCGGACTGGCTCAACCGGATCGTGCGCAGCACCGCCTCACTGCTGGACACCGACGCGGTCCGCTCGGTGCTGGACCGCCCCACCGCGCGGGCGCTGCTGGACCGCTTCGGCGCCAGCCTGCCCGGCGAGGCCGACGGCTCCGGTGACCGAGATGCCGAGGCCGCCGACGGAGATGCCGAACGCGCCGACGCCGAGCAGCCCGGCGGTGACACCGCCCCCGCCGAGGAGGCCCCCGAGACACCGGTGGTGCCCAAGTTGGGCAGCTTCGATGTGATGAACCGCAGCATCGACATCGCCCAGGCCGCCCTGGCGCGGCACCTGCTGGCCGCCTACCCGCCGGACCTCCTCATCGAGGTGCCCCGCTCGTCGTGCCGCAGCCTGGATTTCCACCGTGCCACCGAGTTGATCGAACTCGGCCACGACTACACCGCCCGCGCCCTCGACATCCGCAACGGTGATCCGCTCGGCGTGACCGTGATCGACGCCTGAGCGCCTCACGCCCGCAGGAACGCCGCCAGGTCGGCGGCGAGCCGGCGGCCCTGCACGCGACCGGCACGCGCCGAGCCGATCCGCGAGGCCGGATCGAGCAGGTTGGAGCCGAACGACGCCAGCGACGCGTCATCGGCGAACACCGCAAACGTCCGGCCTGTGAACGCGGCGATCTCGTCGGCCGGTCCGGGGCCGAACGGGCTCGGCGCCGACTCCCCGGTGGGAACCAGCACCACCGCCGACGAGCACCCTTCGGCGACATCGACGTTGACGGTGCTGCCCACCCCGCCGTCCATGTAGCGGCGATCACCGATCGTCACCGGCGGCCACACCCCGGGCACCGCACAGCTGGCGGCCACCGCATCCACCAGGGCCACCCCGCTGCGTCGGTCGAAGACCACCCGGGTCCCGGTGGCGACGTCGACCGCGGTGATCCGCAGATCCCGCTCGCCCCAGCCGTGATCGGGCAGCCGCGCGGCGATGACAGCCCGGCGCACCGGCTCGGAGACGGTCTCGGCGTTCACCGCGACCTCCCCGATTCCCTGTAGTTTCTGAGCGACGCTGGTGTCCGGTTCGACCATCGCGGCCAGGAACAGCTCGGCGACCTGCGCGCCGCTGACCCCCGGATCGATCTCCGCGGACTCCTCGCCGACCTGACGTTCGTAGAGTTCGGTCAGCGGGCACCCTGAGCTCAGCTGCGCACTGACCGCCGACCCGGCGGAGGTGCCCACCAGCACATCGGCGCCCACCACTACGTCGGCCAGCTCCGGTGACTCATCGGCGATTCCGCGCAATACGCCTGTTTCCCAGGCTATTCCGGCGACACCGCCGCCTCCGAGTACCAACGCACGCGTCATGAGTTCGCCCCCTGGGCCGCCGCGGCGGCGGGTCTGAGTTGCGCCCGGGTCAAGCGGTGTCGCGGCGGGTCCGGCAACACCAGCCGACCGGTGACGGACAGGTCGGCGTCGACGTGCACCAACTCCCCGGGTGTCAGCGGCTGCCACCGGGGGTCGTCGTCCATCGGTTCGGTGGCGAACACCACCGCCGGGCGGCCGGTCAGTTCCGCCGCGCTCGCCCTGATCCGGTCGGTGCGCAGTTCCAGCGCATCCGGCGTCGCACCGTCACGGCGGTCCAGCACGTACAGCGGGTTGGAATCGGGATAGCGCAGCGCCCACAGGTCGGTGGCGGTGCTCAGCAACAGGTTCGCGGAGAAGATCGGCACCGACTCGGCCAGCCATCGCAACGCCTCGGTGATCCCCGCGGCCACGTCCCCGTCGAAAGAGCGGATCGCAGCGGTGATCAGCGCGAACATCCGCTCCGAATCAGTCTGTCCGGCAACGAGATCATCGGTGCCCACCGCGCGAAGACGTTCGTCGATCTCGTCGAGCCCTTCGATCACGCCGTTGTGTGCGAACAGCCGGCCGTCCTGCAGGAACGGGTGGGTGTTGCGCACATCGAGATCACCGGTGGTGGCGTAGCGGACATGGGCCAAAAACGTGGTCCCGGTCAGCTCGTGCGCCTCGGCGGCAAACGCGGTGTCGTGCCAGGCGGCAACCGGCTGTTTGCGGACCACCGAATCTCCCTGGGCGTCAAAAACTCCCAGGCCCGTGCCGTCGGGGTTGCGTCGGCTCTGCGCGGCGAGGCTGTCGGGGGCGTCGAGCAACCAGAACGTGGCGGTCACAACCTTGGTTCCGGCATGCAGGCCGAACAGTCGACACATGTGCGCCGCCGCTTCAGCGCGCCAGATCGGGTGCGGCCCGACCGGTGATCAGTGGCAGGTCGAAGAAGCTCTGCACACCCGGTTCGGCGGCGCAGGTCGCCGGGACCGCGTTGACACAGTGCGCCGCGGTGGCCACGACGCCGGGGTTGCTCTCCAGCCCCTCCTCCACGGTCTCCGGTTGCCAGCCCTTGACGGTGACGAAGGTGTTCGGGTTGCCGCGGACCTCCATCTCGTAGCGCTCCCCGGCGGGGCCGAACGACCAAGGCTGGTCGAGGTTCTCCTCGCCCATGAGCCAGTTCACCGTGATCCGCACGACCACGGTGTCGCCGACCAGCGCCTCCCAGTGGAATCGGCGTGCGGCCACCTGTCCGGCCTCGATGGTCCCGATCGGCGAGTCGATCGGACCGGTGGCCACCGCGACCTCCTGCGAGGTGCGCACCGTGGGATCGGCGGCGAAACCGAGTCGGTCGACGCACAGTCGCACCGATTGGATGAATCCGCCGTCGAGCAGCTTCTGCATCGGCCCGCTCAACGCGGTCTCCGGGGTGCCGCCGAAACCCATCACGTGGCGCAGCACATCTGGGGCACCGTAGGTGCGCAGATCGGAGAACTCTTCGGCGCGAAGGAATGTCACGCCGGTGGACATCACCGACAGCAGCAGCGGGAACAGCTCGGTGGCCGCCCCGGGGCCGATTCCGGCGCCGTGCAGGGTCGCGTTGCCGGCAACGGCGGCCTCCTGCAGCGGGCCGGCTTCGGATTCGCTCGGGTAGAACCAGCCGACCGGGGTGATGACGTTCTTGCCGGAGCGCAGCAGCGCGGCGACCTCGTCGATCTTGGGCAGCATCGGAGCGTAGATGACCGCGTCGGCGTCCATCGCCAGGATGTCGTCGCGGTTGTCGGTGGCGACCACACCCAGCGGTGCGCCACCGATGATCTCGCCGACGTCCTTGCCGCTCTTCGCCTCCGAGTAGACGAAACAGCCGACCAGGTCCAGCTCGGGATGCTCGAGCACCCCGTTGATCGCGGCCACCCCGACCGATCCGGTGGCCCACTGCACGACGCGCAGAGTCATTTCCCCGCCTTCCCGTTCTCTAGCTGCGTGCCTCGATCACCTGATAGGCGTCCTCGGCGTAACGAGAGCGGATGGTTTTCTTGTCGTACTTGCCGACACTGGTGCGCGGCAACTCCTCCACGAACGTCCACCGTTCAGGAAGCCACCATTTGACCACCTTGTCGGCCAAGAACTCTCGCAGTTGCGCTGCGGTCACCGCCGCGTCGGGTTTGGTGACGATGGCAGCCAAAGGCCTTTCTTCCCAACGTTCGTCGGGGACGCCGACCACGGCGGCCTCCACCACGTCGGGATGGGCGATCAGCCAGTTCTCCAATTCGACCGACGAGATCCACTCCCCGCCGGATTTGATGACGTCCTTGGAGCGGTCGGTCAAGGTGATGAAGCTCTGTTCGTCGATGCGCCCGACGTCGCCGGTGCGCAGCCATCCGTCGTCGAACGCCCCGGGGTCGTGGCCGCCGTAGTAGGCGCCGGTGATCCACGGCCCGCGGACCTCGAGTTCCCCGACGGCGACCCCGTCGTGGGGCAGCTCCTGCCCGTCGTCGCCGACGATGCGCGCCTCCACCCCGCAGACGGGTTGACCCTGGGTGGCCCGCAGGTCCCAGTGGCGATCCTGCGGAGTGCCCGGCGGCGGCCATGCCATCGTGGCCAGCGGGGAGGTCTCGGTCATCCCCCACAGCTGGCGGATCTGCACGCCGTGGCGTTCCTCGAAGGAGCGCATCAACGACACCGGAACCGCCGAGCCCCCGCACGCCACCAGCCGCAGCGACGACATGTCGTGGCCGGGTTCGGCCTCGAGCCGGTGCATGACGTCGTTCCAGATCGTCGGGACCGCCCCGGCCACGGTGGGCCGCTGGGTTTCGACCAGGTCGATCAGCGACGCCGCGTCCAGGTGCCGGTCGGGCATGACCAAATCGGCGCCGGCCATCAGCGCAGCGTAGGGAAAGCCCCACGCGTTGGCGTGGAACATCGGCACCACCGGCAGCACCCGGTCGGACGCGCCGACGCCGACGCCGTTGAGGGTGCAGGCGGCCATGCTGTGCAGGAAGCTCGACCGGTGGCTGTACACCACGCCCTTGGGGTTTCCGGTGGTTCCGCTGGTGTAACACATTGCTGCAGCGGAGGTTTCATCGATGTCGGGCCAGTCGAAATCGGGCTGTTCGGCGGCGATCAGATCGGCGTAGCGCAGCACCGTTTTCCCCGATTCGACCAGGGCGGCGTCGTCGCCGTCACCGACCGCGATGACGGTGTGCACGGTGTCGAGTTTGTCCAGAACCGGCGCGAGCAGCGGTGCCACCGAGGTGTCGACGAGGATGATCTGATCCTCGGCTTCGTTGGCGATGTAGATGATCTGCTCGGCGAAGAGCCGGATGTTCAACGTGTGCAGCACCGCCCCCATCGCCGGGACCGCCAGATACGCGGCGAGGTGTTCGGTGTTGTTCCACATGAACGTCGCGACCCGCTGGTCGCCGGTGATCCCCAGCCGTCGCAGCGCGTTGGCCAGCCGGCCCACATCGGCGGCCAGGTCGCGGTAGGTGGTGTGGCGGTAGCCCGACCCGGTGGCGGTGGTGACGGTGCGCGCACCGTGGACCCGGGCGGCATGGTTGAGGATGGCGGTGATGGTCAACGGGAAGTTCTGCATGGTGCTCTGCATCGACATACCGCCTAACGGACTCGGGGCGCAGTGGGACTCCGTGCCTCCGAGGCGCCGTCACGGCACCCCGGAGGGGTTGTCGAATGCTATCGCCCGAGCGCGTCGGTCAGACTGCGGGCATGAGTTGGCGCGGTGCGGCGACCGCCACCCCCACCGCCGTGACCACGCCGGCGTAGTCGGCGATGTAGAGGCGGGTGCCGTCGCGGCTTTCCACCACGCACGACGGCCGCGCCCCGGTACCCACGGTCTCCAGGACCTCCAGCGAATGCGCCGCCATGACCGTGACGACGTCACCGGTGACGAGGTAGAGGCGGTCGCCGTCGACGCTGAGGACCAGCTGGGTGAGCAGGCCACGCACCGCAGCGGTGCCCGTCACGGCCTTGGTGCGGGTGTCGACCGCCTCGATCACCCCGCCGGCGCCGGAGTCGTCGAGGGCGAGGTAGACGGTGGTTCCGGTCGGGTCGACCGCGAAGTCGCGGATCGGTGCGCCGGGCATCGACGAATCGATGGTGTCGACGACGCGGCGCAGGCCCGTGTCGACCACCGCGATGTGGCTGCCGAAGGGCCACTGCACCGCGACGTAGAGCCGACGGCCGTCGGCGCTGACCACCAGGGTGTCGGCGACGACACCGGGCTCGGAGGTCAACCCGATCGTCTCCACGGTCCCGGTCGCCACCTCCAGCACCGCGATCTCGGTGCCCTCGGCGCCGGTGCGGCTGATGTAGATGTGGTGCCCGTCGCGGCTGGCGACGACGTCATTGATCGCCGCCCCACACGCGTGGTCGATGACCACCGACCGTGTGGTGGTGTCGACCACCGCGATCGCGTCATCGGCGGCCGATCCGGCGCCCACGAACGCGCGACCGTCGGCGCCGACGGCGACCGCGAACGGCGCCGGGGTGCCGGAAATCATCTCGAGCAGCAGAAACGACTCCGTGTCGATCACCGAGACGCTGTCGGCACTGCTGTTGGTGACCACCAGTCGGCGCCCGTCGAGGCTGGCGGCGATCCCGGCGATCGGACCGTCACCGACGAGGTTCTGGTCCTCGACGCTGATCTCGACCGGCCCGGTGGGCACCGCCGGGGCGACCTGACGGGCGATGACCGCGTCCATCTCCTTGACCATCTCGGCCAGGGGGGCGGTCAACGTGCCGAGCGCCTGGGGGTGAGTGGGGCGGGCCTCGGGCTCAGCCAGCGCCACCGCGCCGGAGCTCTCGACACCATCGCCTACCGTCACAAATTTCGCCATCGCGATCGTTACCTCCAAGTCGTCTCGGGCAAGTTTAACGAGTCAATTCGGTGCCAAAATCTCCAAATTTAACCTGCGTCACACTTTTCCCAAATCGAAGACGGAACAAGACTTGACAGTTGTCGACAACCATTTCTGTTAACCGCGATCAGCGCGTTTCAAAACCACGTTGACCTGTGGTTATCCCAAAACTGCTCGCCGCGGCCTGCGGTGATCGGAAATGACGTTAGCTGGCCATTTCGCCCACCCGAGGCGATAATGAGGCGCATCTCACACAAATTCTTTCGGGCAGATTGGGCGCGTCAACACCGTCGGCGACCTCCTTCCCGAGGCGCGGCGAGCCCGCCACCACAGGAAACGACCGGCGGCCCCGACCACCCCGCGCCCCACCGTGGGCACCAGGTCCTTATTAGGTGTTTGTCAGTATCGTCTTATCTGATGTGAGCGTCAATAATTTTCCGCGCTCGCCCACCACCGCCGTCGTCCCGCCGCTACGATTCCGCCATGATCCGACGGGCCGTGCCGCCGCTCATCGCTGCGATCCTCACGCTGGCGGGGTGCTCCGCGGGGCCCTCACACCCCGGTGATGCCGCGCCGACCCGCCCGGCCGGGGTCACTGCCGGCACCGTTGCGTCGATGACCTTCCCGGCCGGAGCCTCCGGGAGCGACTCGGCGGGCTGGAACAACACGGTCCCGATCACGGTGACCGACGGCCAGGGTGAGGCCCGCACCACGTCCGGGGAATTCGCCGGCGCCTCGATCCGCGACACCGAGCTGGTCGGCTGGCTCGACGCCGACCGCGACGGCACCGACGACGCGGTGGTCAGCTTCGTGTGCTTCGGCTCGCCGTTCGCCCAGTGCTGCGCCGGGCGCGCGTCGTTGATGAAATTCGTCGGCGTCTTCGACTTCTCGACCCCGGCCGAGCCGCGCGGCATCGGTGCGACGATCATGCCGGGCATCTCGGCGGTGCGCGGCGACTCCGGCGGGGAGCCCCGCCGGATCGACCGGGTGCGGGTGGAGGATTCGGCGATCATCACCGACGAGAAGCTGATCTACCCCGATACCAGCGGCGCCACCGCCGATCTCGGCTACTCCCCCGACGCCACCGTCGAGGTCACCCATACCTTCGCCGACGGGGCGTGGAGTTCGACTGAACGGGTTGTCGGGTAGGGGGTGCGGTGACGTCGGTGGCCCCAGCGGGCTTGCAGTGGCTGCCGGCTCCGCAGGTCGTCAAACAACTTGTCGACTGCGTGGACCTCAGGACGCCCGGGTGAGTCCGGTGAGGATCATGTCGAGTCCGGTGTTGAATCTCTGGTCCCGGTCTCCAGTCAGGATTGCGATGAGGTCGTCGGCCCCGGCGGGCCGGGGATGGGCACTGTCGGCGATCTGCTGCACAAGCGATTCCCACTCGTTGCTGGCCTTGAGTTCAAGGTACGACTGCTCGTCGACCACGAAACCAGTGGTGTAGGAACGCAACAGCGCGGCGAGTTGCCCTGCGCTGTATCCAGGGGCGGTGATTGCTTGCAGAAGCGTGGTCAGCGTGGTCGACAGGGCGAGAGTGGCCGCCAGGGGCGCATAGGAGCCGGCGATGATTCGCCCGCCGTCGCGAAAGGTCAGCATCGCGTGGCGCATCCGTTCACAGCAGGTCTTTACCTGATCGACCGATGCAACCGTTGTGTCGATGTCGGAGAGATTGATGGTGGCATAGATCGCGTCGGCCATCGCACGCTGCAGGTCTTTGCGGTCTCGAAAGTGCTTGTAGAGCGCACCCGGGGTGACCTCCGCGGCCGCAGCGAGTCGGCGCATCGTCAGCGCGTCAAGCCCATGGGCGGCAACGTATTGGTGAGCGATCACCACCAACGCGTCCCGGGTTAATCCACGTTTGACCATCGCGGGCCAGCGTAGAGCCGGCGTGGTTGACAGCGCGATCACGGCACCCCTAACTTGCGTGGTAAACACTGTTTACCACATGGAGGTGCGATGGCAGAGCATGACGTACTAATTGTCGGCGCGGGCCCGACAGGTCTGATGTTGGCTGGTGAATTGGCGCTTGCGGGGGTCGACGTCGCGGTGGTCGAGCGCCGCACCGATCGCGATCTGGTGGGGTCACGCGCCGGCGGCATGACGTCGCGCACCATCGAAGTCCTTGATCAACGCGGCATTGCCGAGCGGTTCCTGGCGCAGGGCGTCACCGGTCAACTCGGCCACTACTCCGGGCTGTACGTGGATGTCTCCGCGCTACCGACCAGGCACAATTACGGACTCGCGCTGCTGCAGTACCGCGTCGAAACGATCCTTGCGGACTGGGTCGCAGAACTGGGCGTACCGATTCGTTACGGCAGCGAAGTGACGGGCTTCGCCCAAGACGACTCCGGTGTCACGGCCACGGTCTTAGATGACACCATTCTGCGCGCCGAATACCTGGTGGGGTGCGACGGCGGCCGCAGCGTCATCCGCAAAACAGCCGGGATCGACTTCCCGGGATGGGAGCCGTCGACCAGTTGCCTGGTCGCCGATGTCGACATGGCCGAAGAACCGCCGTGGGGTATGCATCGTCAGGGCGGGTTCCATTCATTCTTCAAGTTCGATGACGAAGAAACCATTCGGGTGATGGTGACCGAATCCCAGATCGGAAAATTCTCTGATCCCACCGTGGCGGACCTAAAGCAAGCGCTCACCGCTGCGCGCGGAACCGATTATGGATTGCGCAGTGCCCGATGGATTTCCCGCTTCACCGACGCGACCCGGCAGGCCGAATCATATCGATGCGAGCGTGTGCTGTTGGCCGGCGACGCTGCGCACATCCACTTTCCGATCGGCGGCCAGGGCCTCAACACCGGCATCCAAGACGCGGTGAACCTGGGATGGAAGCTGGCTCAAGTCGTCAGCGGCGTATCCGGCGAGGAGCTCCTCGACACCTACCACGTCGAGCGGCACCCCGTCGCGGCCCGAGTGCTGCACAACACCATGGCCCAAACCGCTCTCAACGGCCCTGGCGACCGCATCGGTGCGCTACGCGACACCGTGGGCGAACTGCTGGCGATGGATGAACCCCGCACACGTATCGCCGCCATGATGTGTGGCTTGGACATCCGCTACGACCTTGGCGAGGGACACCCGCTTGTCGGCCGCCGCATGCCCGATCTCGATCTGCGTACGCCGACCGGTCCGACACGACTGTTCACACTCCTGCGCTCCGCCCGCGGCGTCCTCCTGACATTCGCTAGCCGAGCATGGGACTTCGACGTAGCGCCTTGGTCACACCGCGTCTCGATGTTCGTCGCACAGTCTGGCCGCGCCTGGGATCTCCCAGGACTCGGCCCCGTGACCGCCCCCGATGCCGTCCTAATCCGGCCCGATGGCCACGTCGCCTGGGTCGGCGACAACACCACCGAAGGATTGACCGAAGCACTCGACCGATGGTTCACCTAGCCCCAAACGGCCATGCTGCCGCCTCGATGAGCATCCCACGCTCCTACGCATCAAAATCGGGGAACCGCTGCCGCAGCCGCGGAGAACGCAGGCTTCAAAATCGGTCCTCCGCACTGCATCGTCAATCCACAGCCACGCCGACCGAGATCGTGGCCGGAATCGATAGGGCGCGTCGCATGCGGAAGTGGTCAGCTCGCGCATCGCGCTCCAACTCAACAGCGATGGCATCGTGACCAGCCGACTGACGGTCACCCGACAACAATCGCGTGCCTCGTAGATGAGCTGAATCGCCACAAAATTCGCCCCACCAAGCCGTGTGCACTGCCAGCGAAGGGCCGGCGCCCCTGACCTTGCGCTGCAGACCCGTGCAGATTGAGGATCTGCTGTCACGTGGGATTCCGCACTGCGTCGACCGACGCGATACGTGTCGACGCGCCGCGGTCACGGTGGCCGTTCGGGCGCTTCAGCGACGGCGTACCGCCCCGCAGAAACCGCTTCTGAGGTGCGCGAATATCAGTGCCCCCAGTGGGACTCGAACCCACACTGGACGGATTTTAAGTCCGCTGCCTCTGCCAATTGGGCTATAGGGGCCAGCCCGAACACGGTCGCGCCGCGGCGGGCGATCGTTACGCTACCCCGGCGCGCCCCTGGCCCGGAGCGCCGCGCAGCACGGGTTACCCGAACGACCGCGACGCCCCCGCGCCGGACGAATCCCCACCTCCGTATCGCCGCGCTGACCAGCGGCGATGTGACCCTCGTTACAGTTTTTCGCCCGTTGTGTTAACGGCACGTCAAGTTTCGCCCCACGGGCGTTAAGAGCCCGTAAGGAACGCCCTTTTCCCCACTTCGGCGCGGCATCGTGAACGCAGTCGGTTTCAACAACCGCTGTTGCAAAGGAGAAGCAGATGTCGTTCGTGACTACCCGGCCGGAGACGCTGGCGGCGACCGCCGGCGACCTGGAAGGTATCGGTTCGGCAATGAGCGCGGAGACCGCAGCGGCCGCCGCCCCCACCACCGCGGTGGCCCCGGCCGCCGCCGATGAGGTGTCGGCGGCGGTAGCGGCCCGCTTCACCGCGCAGGGCCAGCTCTACCAGGCCATGGCCGCTCAAGCCCAGGTGATCCATCAGCAGTTCGTGACGACGTTGAGCGCCAGCTCCGCCGCCTACGCCGCCACCGAGGCCGCCAACGCGACGGCCGCTCGCTAGAAGCAGGTGCACCATGATCGACTTCGCCGTGCTTCCCCCGGAGATCAACTCCGCCCGCATGTACGCCGGGCCGGGGTCGGGGCCGCTTCTGACCGCTTCGGCGGCCTGGGACGCCCTCGGCGCCGCCCTGCAGTCGGAGCTGGTGTCCTACTCCACCGCGGTCAGCGGGCTCGCCGCCGAATGGCAGGGCCCCTCCTCGGTGGCGATGGCCGCCTCCGCTGCGCGGTTCCTGCAGTGGGTGACCACCACGGCCGCACAGGTCGAGCAGACCGGCATCCAGGCCAAGGCCGCGGCGGTGGCGTTTGAGACCGCGTTCGCCGCGACGGTGCCCCCGCCGCTGATCGCGGCCAACCGCAGCCTGCTGATGACGCTGGTCGCCACGAACATCCTGGGCCAGAACACCCCGGCGATCATGGCCACCGAGGCCCACTACCTCGAAATGTGGGCGCAGGATGCCGCGGCGATGCTCGGCTATGCCGGCGCGTCGGCCACCGCGACGGGTGCGGTCACTCCGTTTACCCCGCCGCAGCAGAACACCAACCCGGCCGGCGTGGCCGGTCAGGCCGGTGCCGTCGCCCAGTCCGAGGGTTCGTCGGTGGCGGACACCGTGCAGTCGGTGCTCGCCGACCTGGGGTCATCCGGGCTGCAGGCCAGCTCGCCGTCGGATGTCATCTCCAATGTCAGCGGCCTGATGTCGCCGGCCAGCGACGGCGGATCACTGCTGAGCTCCGTTGCCTCCCTGGGGATGTCGGCCGGATCGATGAGCCCGGCCGCGCAGTCCGCCAGCAGCATCGCCGACGGTGGCGCCTTGGCGCTGCTGCCCGGTGTCAGCGGGATCGGTTCGCTGACCGGTGTTGCCGGCTCAGCGGGATCGGCCGGTCTCGGGGCGAGCAGCCTCGGCGCCGGCAACGTCACCGCGAGCCTGGGCCGAGCGGTTCCGATCGGCGGACTGTCCGCACCGGCGGCCTGGGGAACCACCGCACCGGCGGTCTCCCCGGCGACGGCGACGCTCACCAGCGCCGCCGGCTCCGCTGCCGGCAACGGCCCCGGCGGCATGCTCGGCGGTGTCCCGCTTGCCGGAACCGCCGCGCGCGGCAACACCGGCGCCGCCCCCCGTTTCGACTTCCATCCCGAATCCCACCCGGTGATGCCGCGTATGGCGGCGGGTGGCTGACGGGGATCGGAGGGATAAACGCTTACACGACACCGATCAATCGGCAGACGAAATTTTCCGAACACGAAATTCTCCGAACACGACCCCGTGACAACACCATGAGAGAACAGGAGAAACCATCATGGCCTCACGTTTTATGACCGACCCGCAGTTGATGCGGGACATGGCGGGCCGCTTCGAGGTGCACGCTCAGACCGTTGAGGATGAGGCGCGCCGGATGTGGGCGTCCTCGCAGAGCATCTCCGGTGCCGGCTGGACCGGTATCGCCGAGCGCACCTCGCTGGACACCATGGGCCAGATGCAGACCGCTTTCCGCAACATCGTCGACATGCTCCACGGCGTGCGCGACGGACTGGTCCGCGACGCCAACGTCTACGAGCAGCAGGAAGCCGCCGCTCAGTCCAGCCTGAGCAGCTGACCCCCACCCCATCACCGTTTAAGGAGACCAACAATGACGATCAACTACCAGTTCGGCGACGTCGACGCCCACGGCGCTCTCATCAAGGCGCAGGCCGCTTCGCTGGAAGCGGAGCACCAGGCGATCATCCGGGATGTGTTGGCCGCCGGGGACTTCTGGGGCGGCGCCGGCTCGGCGTCCTGCCAGGAGTTCATCACCCAACTCGGCCGCAACTTCCAGGTGATCTACGAGCAGGCCGCCACCCACGGCGCCAAGGTCCAAAACGCCGGCAACAACATGGCCTCGACCGACTCCGCGGTCGGCTCCAGCTGGGTCTAGCCCGCCAGTGCGCACCCCAGGGGCGCGAAGGGCCACAAAGGTCCCCCGACACACCGTCGGGGGACCTTTGTGTCGGCTTACCGCCGTCATCGCCCCGGCAACGTGGAAGATGGGGCTGTGAGCGGCGAACACACCCCGACCCGGCGTGAACGGGTCCTGGTTGCCGTCACCGGCGGTCCCGAGTCGGAGACCCTGATCCGCCGGGGCGCACGCATCGCCGCGCGCACCGGTGCCGAGCTGATGGTGGCCCACGTGGTCACCGACATCGACGATCCCGCCGTCAGCGCCGCCCGCCACGACGAGCTACTCGCGCTCATCACCGAACTCGGCGCCACGATGCACGAACTCGTCGCCGACGACGTTCCCGCCGCACTGCTCACCCTCGCCCGCAACGCCGAGGTGACCCAGCTCGTGATCGGCACCTCCCGGCGTCCCGGATGGGCCCACGCCCTCAGCCCGGGAATCGGGACCAGCGTCATACAACGCTCCGGCCCGATCGACGTACACATGGTCTCCCACACCGAAGCCCGCCGCGCGTTGCGTCCGCCGACGCTGGACCCCGGGCTGCGCCGGATCTCGGTCTGGGTCGCCGCGGTGGTGGTCCCCTCGGCGGTGTGCGCGCTGATCACGGTGGCGCTCGACCACATCCTGGGCACCGGCGGCAAGACCGCGTTGTTCTTCATCGGGGTGCTGATCGTCGCGCTGGCCGGGGGTGTCGCCCCCGCAGCCGTCTCGGCGGTGCTGTCGAGTCTGCTGCTCAACTATTTCCTCACCGACCCGCGGCAGAGCTTCACCATCGCCGAACCCGACGCCGTGGTCACCGAGGTGGTGCTGCTGTTGGTGGCGCTGGCGGTGGCGATCCTGGTCGACCGGTCGGTCAAACGGGCCCGCGAGGCCGGCCGTGCCACCCGTGAGGCGCGGCTGCTGACCGTGTTCGCCGGATCGGTGCTGCGCGGCGCCGACCCGGCCGGCCTGCTGGAACGCGTCCGCGAGACCTACGGTCAGCGGTCGGTGTCGCTGCTGCGCCGTCGCGACGCCGACACGCGCGTCGTGGCCTGCGTCGGCGAGAAACCCTGTCCGTCGCTGGAGTCCGCCGACACCGCGATCGCCGTCGGCGACGACGAGTTCTGGATGCTGCTGTCCGGGCATCGCCTCGACCGGCGCGACCGCGAGGTCCTCGGGGCGGTCGCCAACCAGGCGGCCGCGCTGGTCCGCCAGCACGAACTGAGTGCGGAGGCCAGCCGCGCCGAGGCACTGGCCCAGGCCGACGAACTGCGCCGCGCCCTGCTCTCGGCGGTCAGCCACGATCTGCGCACGCCGCTGGCCGCCGCCAAGGCGGCCTCCTCCAGCCTGCGCACCGGCGACGTGGGCTTCTCCCCCGCCGACACCGAGGAGCTGCTGGCCACCGTCGACGAGTCGATCGATCAGCTCAGCGCCCTGGTGGGCAACCTGCTGGATTCCTCACGGCTGGCCGCCGGGGTGATCCGCCCGACCCGCCACCGGGTGTATCTGGAAGAGGTCGTGCAACGCGCCCTGGTCAGCATCGGTAAGGGCGCCACCGGATTCGCCCGCCCCGGCATCGACCGGGTCGTCGTCGACGTCGGGGACGTGGTCGCCCTGGCCGACGCCGGACTCTTGGAGCGGGTGCTGGCCAACCTGATCGACAACGCGCTGCGCTACGCGCCGACCGGGGAGATCCGTGTGGACGCCGAGCAGCGCGACGACCGGGTGCACATCAGCGTGCGCGACACCGGACCCGGCGTCGCCGCGGGCACCGAGGCACAGATCTTCGGTTCCTTTCAGCGCCTCGGCGACAACGACAACACCAGCGGCGTCGGCCTGGGGCTCTCGGTGGCCCGGGGTTTCGTCGAGGCGATGGGCGGCACGGTAGCGGCCGAGAACAATCCAGGCGGTGGTCTGACGATGACGGTCGACCTGGCCGCACCGACACAGGCGGCAGCGACACAGGAGAGGCAGCGGTGACCCGAGTTCTGGTGATCGATGACGAGCCGCAGATCCTGCGGGCCCTGCGCATCAACCTCTCCGCGCGCGGCTACGAGGTCCTCACCGCGGCCACCGGGGCGGAGGCGCTGCGGTGCGCCGCCGAGCACACCCCGGACGTGGTGATCCTGGACCTGGGCCTGCCGGACATCTCCGGCATCGAGGTGCTGGCCGGGTTGCGGGGGTGGCTGAGCGCCCCGGTGATCGTGTTGTCCGCGCGCACCGACTCGATGGACAAGGTGGCCGCCCTCGATGCCGGCGCCGACGACTACGTCACCAAGCCGTTCGGCATGGATGAGTTCCTGGCCCGGCTGCGCGCCGCGGTCCGCCGGGGCGCGGCCACCTCCGAGGACAGCGAACCGGTTGTGGAGACCGCGTCGTTCACCGTCGACCTGGCGGCCAAACGGGTCCACAAGAACGGCACCGAGGTTCACCTGACTCCCACCGAGTGGGGGATGCTGGAGATGCTGGTCCGCAACCGCGGCAAGCTCGTTAGCCGAGAACAGCTGCTACAGGAAGTCTGGGGACCCAGCTACGCCACCGAAACCCATTATCTTCGGGTGTATCTCGCCCAGCTGCGGCGCAAATTGGAGGACGATCCGTCCCATCCGCGTCACCTGTTGACCGAAGCCGGAATGGGATATCGGTTCCAGGTGTGAGAGCAGGCCCTGAGAGCAGGCCAAAGCTAGAACGGTGGCGCCTGGTTGCGTTCGGCGATGCGGTCGGCGTTCAAGGCGCGTTCAGCGCGGATGCTGCGGGCACGCTCTTGTGCCCGTGGGCGTTTCCGCAACGGCATCGCGACACCACGGTTCTCGCGGGGCGGGCCTTGCGCCGGAAGATCAAGTGTCCCGGTGTCGAAACACAGGGTGGGAAAACACAGCCGACTGCCGGGGTTGGTCGTGTAGGTCTGACCGGTCGGCGAGGTCCACACGATCGTTCCGTCCGGGCGCTGCTGATCGCTCCACCCACCGGCTCCGACCCAAAAAGTCTTGAGCAAGTGATGTTTTCGGCATAAACAGCGAAGGTTCGACGGGTGCGTCGGCCCCTGCGGATACGCCACCGCATGGTCGATATCGCAGTAGGTGGCCGGCCGGTCGCAGCCGGGGAACCGGCACGTCAGATCGCGGCAGCGGATGAACGCCGCAAGCGCCGCACTGGGCCGGTACCCGGTCTCGGCAGTCGAGTCGGCGGGCATAGACAGCGGGGTGACGGTCGCGCCGCGGTTGACCAGTTCGGCGATCAGCGATGCGGGAATCGTTCCCGCGCCGAGGAGCAACGCCGGGGAGGTGACCGTCGGCGGATCGGGTTCGTCCTCCGGGGCCATCATCTCGGCCAACGTCATCCCGGGCGTGATCCGCCGGCGCGGCGGGTCCTCGCCGTTGAGGTGCGGGTCCGCCGGGGCGGTGAGGGCCGCAGCCTCGGCGACCACGTGGATCACGACGTTCGGGCCGTGTGCGTCCTGCCCGGTCGCGGCGGGACAGTCGGGACGCCCGCAGCCGCAGGCCAGCCCGCCCGCGCCGGCGGCCAGCGCACCGAGTGCGTCGGCGCGGCGCTGCGCCACCGTGCGCGGATCCTCGTCGCAGACACCGCGCGCCAACTGAGCGAGCCGCTCATCGAGGGCGGCCGCGTCGGTGGCGTAGAGCCGACCCCACATCGCGGTGGTGCCGTGCTCGGAATGGGCGGTGTCGACGACGACGTCACGCCCACGCGAACCGAAGCGGGTCCGGCGCAACGCCCCGGGGTCGTGCCGGTCGACCAGGGTGTCGATCGCGGTCGCGGTCTTGGCCACCGACAGCGGACCGAGCTTGACGGCGATCCCGGCGAGTTCGGCGTCGATGAGCCGCAGGACCTCGGCATCGGTCACCAGGGCGGTGTGCCAGACCATCGTGGCGACCAGCCGGGCGCTGAGCACTCCGTCGAGAAACAGCGCACCGACACGAGGCAGGCGATCGCGCAGCGCGGTGGCCAGGTACAGCTGACTGGAGGCCATGCCGTGGCTGAGGTTGCCGGCCGCGGCCACCTCGGCGGCGGTGGCATCGAAGGGGTCGCAGGCCCACCGGTCACGCTCCGAGGAGCTGTCGGAGCGCCGCGCCACCAGCTCGGCGATCGCCGCAAGCCGCCGCGCGGCGGCAGCCGCCTCCAGTCGCGCCCACCCGACGGCGGCGTCGACCAGTGCGGCCTCGTCGACGTCGGCCAGCGCTTCCGGCCCCGGTGGCAATGTCTCGAACATGTGTGCGGCTCCTCAGGTTCTTGTGGGGAGTGTGACCTGCAGTCCTCCTAGGCAGAGGTAGATCATTGAGGTCAGGGTGTGTGCGGAGTGGTGTCCGTAGCCGCGGGCGTTGATGAGGCGGATCTTGCTGTTGATGCCTTCGATGAGGGCGTTGGAGATGCGAAGTTCGATGGCCGCCAAGATGGGGTCGAAGTAGACCTCAAAGCGTTTGCCCAGCGCGACGAAGGCGGGAATGCGGGAACGTTTGGCCGCGGTGATCCAGGCTTTGAGCAGTCTGCGGGCGGCGCCGGGTTCGTGGTCGTAGCGAT
>NZ_NCXO01000043.1 GCF_002104795.1 Mycolicibacillus koreensis | reverse complement strand
GGGCTCGGCGGGAGGATCGGTATCGCCGGCGGGGTCGACGACGACCCACCGGTGGGCCGGGCGGGCGGCGGTCACGGCGCCGAACCCGGCATGGACCCGGGCCAGCAGCCACAGCGTGAGCAGGGCCAGCAGATAGGTCACCACCATCGCCATGATGTTGTTGGCGATGCCCTGGGCGTCGCGCACCCAGCGGGTGGCGGTGGCGAACAGCGCCGCGCCGGTGGTCACCGCCCACGCGATCCACCAGAGCCGGATCGGGGCGCGTAGCCGCCGTTCACGGCCCTCCAGCCGGGCCAACTCGATGAGGAACACCGGCGCCCAGAACAGGTTGACCACCGGCACCAGGCAGCCCCAGCGCACCGCGGCGGCGCTGCGGGTCGCGGGCCGGCCGGCGGCGTCGAAGGCCGCGCGGCGGCGGGCGACCAGCCACTGGGTGGCGACCACCGCGACCCCGATCAGCGCGACCAGCGCAGCGGAGCCGGCCAGCACCGGCAGCCACACCCCGCCGGCGGAGACGGCCGGGTGCAGCAGCCGGCTGCGGTTGATGATGAGCAGCAGGTACTGCGCGGCGTAGGCGATCGCGGCGGCACCGACGGCGATCGCCGCACCGCGCAGCCACCGCCGCAGTGTCGCGTCGGCGACCACCGTGTCCGGGTCGCTCCAGCGCGCCCACAGCGACCCCGCCCCGGACGGCGGTGCGGCTGCGGCGGGCACCCACCGGTCATCGAGGCTCCAGCGCGGGATCACCGGGTAGCGCGGCGTGGGGCCCAGCGGCGGTCGGCGGTGCTCACGGCGCGGCGGGGCGCCGGGGCGCACCGCGATCCACCGGAACCCGGACGGCAGCCGCATCGGGGGCGGGCCAGCCGAGACAGCCGGGGCGACCGGGGCCGGTGGGGCCTGCGGGGCCAGCAGGGCGCCCCGGCAGCGCGGGCACCACTGGCGCTGCCGGTCGCGCACATTCCACCGGGTACCGCACTGAGAGCACCGCTGGATCACCGTCTCAGGGTAACGGCCGTTGCCCGCTCCCGCCGCGACGGTGCGCCGCGGCGGCGTCGTACGGCCCGACAGCTACTTTCCGGTATCCACAGTTTCCACAGGTTTATCCACAGGACGGCGGGGGCCGGTTCGCGCCGATCTCCGCGCTCACAGGCCCTACGGCGACCCGACGCTGTGGACAACACGCCGGATCCGACCGCGCCGCGGCGCCCGGCGTGCCGCCCCGGCGAGCGAAATCGGTAGCCCGGCAAATCACCGTGGCCTCCGCCGGTCGACCGATTTCGCTGGCCGCCGGACGATTGGCTATGATGGCCATCACAGTGTTTTTGTGAGCCACTTCACGGCAGTCGGGTTGAACATCGAGGTCAGGACATGGTGTTGAGGGAGACCGCATCGATCGGGCCGCAGCCGGGCCACAGCGCCGCCTGGCCGTCGGACCCCGCCGCCTGCAACCGTTCCTACGTGCTCGCCGGGGTGCGCGCCGGGATCATCGCGCTGGGACTGCTGGTGATGCTGACCCTGGTCGTGCTGCTCTGACACGCCGCCCGCAGG
Source organism: Mycolicibacillus koreensis (assembly GCF_002104795.1). Taxonomy (GTDB): domain Bacteria; phylum Actinomycetota; class Actinomycetes; order Mycobacteriales; family Mycobacteriaceae; genus Mycobacterium; species Mycobacterium koreense. The sequence goes on along the minus strand of NZ_NCXO01000043.1, from coordinate 28,752 downwards.
GCCGGCGCCCCCGGGGGTGCAGAGCCGCGCCTGCCCAACCCCGGCGGCGGTGACTAGGCTGGAAATGCGCCACGGTGTGAGCGTGCGCACCAGGAATTGAACCCAGCCCTGTGTTAACCGACGGAAGGAATCTCGTGGCTGACTACACCCTCCCCGACCTGGACTACGACTACAGCGCCTTGGAACCGCACATCTCGGGCCAGATCAACGAACTGCACCACAGCAAGCACCACGCCGCCTACGTCAAAGGCGCCAACTCGGCGCTGGCCGCGCTGGAGGAAGCCCGCGCCAACGACGACCACTCGGCGATCCTGCTCAACGAGAAGAACCTCGCCTTCCACCTCGGTGGGCACGTCAACCACACCATCTGGTGGAAGAACCTCTCACCCAACGGTGGCGACAAGCCCACCGGTGAGCTGGCCGCCGCCATCGACGACGCCTTCGGGTCGTTCGACAAGTTCCGCGCGCAGTTCACCGCCGCCGCCAACGGGCTGCAGGGGTCGGGCTGGGCGGTGCTCGGCTACGACACCCTGGGCAGCAAGCTGCTGACCTTCCAGCTCTACGACCAGCAGGCCAACGTGCCGCTGGGCATCGTGCCGCTGCTGCAGGTCGACATGTGGGAGCACGCCTTCTACCTGCAGTACAAGAACGTCAAGGCCGACTACGTCAAGGCGTTCTGGAACGTGGTGAACTGGGCCGACGTGCAGGCACGGTTCGCCACCGCCACGTCGAAGGCCAGCGGTCTGATCACCGGCTGACTCCCGTAACGCTACCGGCGGCGCGGACCCGAGCAGGAGGGGTCCGCGCCGCTGTCGTTGGGGTCCGGCGCGGCGGTGGCCGAGGCTGCGATCACCCGCTAGCCTGGACGCGTCAGCGAAGGGGAGTAGCCCCCAATCGTCGGGTCGACACACTGGCCGCAGGGCCCGGCCGGCGAACCGAGCGCGCGAGGCCCGGTGGGCGAGACCTTCGACCACAGGTGGCAGGGCCGTCGCCGCACGGCCGCCGCCGGCGCGTCGGAAGGTCTCGGAGACTCCCCAGCATGCTCACCGCGATTCTGGTCAGCCTCGGTGTGGTGTTCCTCGCCGAGCTCGGCGACAAATCCCAACTGATCACGCTGACCTACGCACTGCGGCATCGCTGGTGGGTGGTGCTCAGCGGGGTCGCTGTGGCGGCGCTGGCCGTGCACGGCATCTCGGTGACCGTCGGGCACTTTCTCGGCACCACCCTGCCCGAGCGGCCGATCGCGGTTGCCGCGGCGGTGGCGTTCTTCGCCTTCGCCGCGTGGACGTGGCGCGAAGGCGAGTCCCGCCCCGAGGACGCCCCGACCGTCTCCGAACCCCGGTTCGCCTGGTTCGCGGTGGTCTCGTCGTTCCTGCTCGCCGAACTCGGCGACAAGACGATGCTGGCGACCGTGGCGTTGGCCAGCGACCACGACTGGGCCGGGGTGTGGATCGGGGCGACGGTGGGCATGGTGGCCGCCGACGCGGTGGCGATCGTGGCCGGCCGGGTGCTGCATCGGCGACTGCCCGAGCGGTTGCTGCACGTGCTCGCCAGCCTGCTGTTCTTGTTGTTCGGGGTCTGGATGCTCACCGCGCGGGCCTTGGGAGCCCCGACACCGCTGGTGCTCGCGGCGCTGGGTGCCACCGGGGCGGCGGCCGCACTCGCGGCGCTGACCGCCGCGCGGCGCCGCCGCGCCACCATTGACAGCAAACTCACAAATAACTCAGACACCGGCCGCTCGGCGTGACCCTGCTAGCTGGCCGGCGCGCTGGCCGCTGCCGTTCGGAGCCCCGGAAGGCGACCGGAACCGGATCCGTCGGATCACCACCCCCGGTATTTGGCCAGTAAATATCGGTCAATCGTCGGCACCGCCCACCACAAGTGTGCTTATGGTGAGCAATGGAGGCGGCAGCTGCTAACTTCTGCAAACTTCGCACTTGGCTGTGAGCATCCGCATCGCTACGATGATCAGCAAAGATTTGGTTCACCCAAGAATTCGTTCACCGCGATTTCGTTCACATCGTTCCCTCTATTCGGGCCGCTGGGAGGTCTCCCCGATGAGCACGTCGTTCGCTGCTCGCCTGAACCGCCTGTTCGACACGGTGTATCCGCCCGGGCGGGGCCCGCACACCTCGGCGGAGGTGATCGCCGCCCTCAAAGCCGAAGGGGTGACGATGTCGGCGCCGTATCTGTCGCAGCTGCGCTCGGGGAACCGGACCAACCCGTCATCGGCCACCATCACCGCGTTGGCCAACTTCTTCCGGATCAAGCCGGCGTTCTTCACCGACGACGACTACTACCGCTCGCTGGACGTCGAGTTGTGCGCGCTGGCCGATGTCCGCGACGACGGCGCCCGCCGGCTCGCCGCACTGGCCAACGGGTTGTCCCCGCAGGCCCAGCAGGAGCTGCTCGATCGGGCCCGGGAGTTGCGCCGCCGCGAGGATCTCGACGGTTAGCGCGCCTTCCCCGCCGGCCGGCGGCACCGGCCCGTTAGGGTTGGCGCAAGCGATCGAGAGACCGGGAGGCGTCCGCGAATGGGTCTGTTCCGTCAGCGCAAAACCCGCGCCCAGCGCCGCGCCGAGGCGCGCGCGCTCAAGGCGCGCGCCAAGCTGGAAGCCAAGCTGGCCGCCAAGAACGAGGCCCGCCGGTTCAAATCGACGCAGCGCGCCGAGGCCAAGGCCCTCAAAGCGCAGCTGAAGGCGCAGGCCGACAGCGACCGGGCGGTGCAGAAGGCGGCCCAGACCCAGCTCAAGGCCGTCCAGGAAGGCAAGCTGCTGTCCCCGACCCGGATCAAGCGGCTGCTGACGGTGTCGCGGCTGTTGGCCCCGGTGGTGATCCCGGTGCTCTACCGCGCGGCCACCGCCGCCCGCGGCTGGGTCGACCAGCGCCGCGCCGACCAGCTCGGGATCCCGCTGGCCCAGGTCGGCCAGTACGCCGGCCACGGTGCGCAGCTCTCGGCGCGGATCGCCGGGGCGGAGAAGACGCTGCGCGCGGTGCAGGACAACCGGCCCAAGGACGCCGAGACCAAACAGTTCGCCGCCGCGATGACCGCGCGATTGGCCGAGCTGGCGGCGGCGGTCACCGCCGCGCAGAACATGCCGGCGCAGCGTCGACGCACCGCCCATGCCGCGATCGCCGCCGAACTCGACGGCATCGACGCCGACCTGCTGGCCCGGCTCGGGCTGACCTGACCCCGCCGGCCCGGACCCGCCGGCACCCGCCCCGACAAGCCCCGACAGCGAGGACACCGTTATGCAGTTGCACTTCCCGCGCGCCCTGGCCGCCCTGGCCGCCGCCGTGGTGTTCGGCGCCACCACCGGGATCGCCACCGCCGCCGCCCACGTCACCGCCAGCAGCGACAACGCGGTGCGCGGCGGGTATGCCACCGTCACCTTCGCGGTGCCCAACGAGTCGGAGACCGCCGCGGCGACCACCGGGCTGCGCATCACCCTGCCGGACGTGGCCGCGGTGCGCACCGAGACGATGTCGGGCTGGACCGCGGTGCTCGACCGCGACCCCGCCGCCGGGACCGTGCGCGCAGTGACCTGGACCGCCGCGCCGGATGCGGGCATCCCGGCCGACCAGTTCGGGCTGTTCCGGATCTCGGTGGCGCTGCCCGACAGCGACACCGTCACCTTCCCGGCCGTGCAGACCTACGCCGATGGCACCGAGGTCGCCTGGGATCAGCCGCCGCTGCCCGACGGCTCCGAGCCCGAGCACCCGGTGCCGACGTTGGCGCTGACCGCCGGGCCGCCCGCCCATCACGATGCGCACAGCGTGGACGTGACCGCCGCACCCGGGCCGGCCGCCGAGAACACCGGCGGTACGGACAACACCGCACGCTGGCTCGGCGGGGCGGCGCTGCTGGTGGCGGCCGCCGCGGTGGGCGTGGTCGTGGCCCGGCGGCGATCGTGACCGCGTCGGCGCGCCTGGCCGGGGCGGTGCTGGCACTGGCCGCCCTGCTGGTCGGCGCGCTCGGGCTGGCGGGGGTGGCCGGCGCCCACGCGGTGCTCGTCTCCACCGCCCCGGACCGTGACGCCGAGATCGCCGCCGGCCCGCAGCGGGTGAGCGCGACGTTCAACGAGAAGCTGCAGACCACGTTCGCGGCGATGAACGTCATCGGCCCCGACGGGGAGCACCTGTGGTCGACCGACGACGTGCAGGTCGACGGCCCGACGGTCAGCGTCGGGCTGCGCCCCCTGGGTCCCGCCGGCGACTACACCGTGCACTACCGGGTCACCTCCGCCGACGGGCACGTGGTCTCCGGGGCCTGGACGTTCACCCTGACCGAGGAGGGCTCCGGCACCCCCGGTCCGACGGTGACCTCCCCCGGCTCCGGCGACGGCCTGCCGATCTGGCCGTTCGTCGTCGGGGCGGTCGCGCTCGTCGGGGGCGCCCTGGCGTGGTCGGTGGTGTCGTCGCGGCGACGAACCTGACACCGCCCGCGGCGGGGCTGGCATGATGGTCACCGTTCCCGGTGTAGGTGACGAGCAACGACAAAGGAGCGCCCCCATGGCAGACTCGCCGGATCGGCCTGACGAGACCCCGCGCCCGGCCGACCAGCCCGCGCAGCCGCCCGCCGACAAGCCCGCACCTCCACCGCCGGCCGAGTCCGCGGCACCGCCGCCGGCGAAGAAGGCCCCCGCGAAGAAGGCGGCGGCCAAGAAGGCGCCCGCGAAGAAGGCGGCGGCCAAGAAAGCCCCCGCCAAGAAGGCCCCGGCGAAGAAGGCCCCCGCCGCCAAGGAAGCCCCGCCCGCCACCAACGGCGCCCGCGACCTCGTCGACGGCGCCAAGCAGGCCGCGGCGCAGGCGAAGAGGACCGTGGAGACCGCGAACAACCCGGTGCCGACACCGCGGCCGGCACCGTCACCGGAGTCCTCGGCCCCGGTGGTGCCGCTGGCGGTGGCCGCGCTGGTGAGCCTGCTGGCGCTGCTGTTGATCCGCCGCGTCCTGCGCGACGACGACTGAGCCGGTGGCGATCACCTTTCGGCCGACCGCCGACCTGGTCGATGACATCGGCCCCGACGTGCGCAGCTGCGACACCCAGTTCCGACAGTTCGGGGGCCGCAGCGAATTCGCCGGACCGATCACCACGGTGCGCTGTTTCCAGGACAACGCGCTGCTCAAGTCGGTGCTCGGCGAGCCCGGCAACGGCCGGGTCCTGGTGGTCGACGGCGACGGGTCGGTGCACACCGCCCTGGTCGGCGACCTCATCGCCGAGTTGGGCCGCTCCAACGGGTGGGCGGGGCTGATCCTGCACGGCGCGGTGCGCGACTCCGCGACCCTGGCCACCCTCGACATCGGGATCAAGGCGCTGGGCACCAACCCGCGCAAGAGCTCCAAGACCGGCGCCGGGGAGCGCGACGTCGACCTGCGGTTCGGCGGGGTGACGTTCTGCCCCGGCGAGATCGCCTACAGCGACGACGACGGGATCGTCGTCACCGCAGGCTGACCCGGCGCGCCGCTACACCGTCTCGGGGACGCGGTGCTTGGTGAAGTGCAGCGACTCCTCGTCGACCCGGCCGTGCCGGATGAGCCGCACATCGAACAGGTAGTTCTGCTTGAGCCGCCACGGCGCCGTCGCCCCGGAGCGGGGCAGCGCGTCCATCGCCCGGCGGAAATAGCCCGGGGTGAAGTCCATGAACGGGCGTTGCTCGACGGTGTCGCCGGGGTGTTCGGGTTCCACCTTGTCGAAGCCGTGGGCGTCCATGTAGTTGAGCACCCGGCAGACGAACTCCGAGACCAGGTCGGCCTTGAGCGTCCAGGAGGCGTTGGTGTAGCCGAACGTCACCGCCGCGTTGGGCACCCCGGAGAACATCAGCCCCTTGTAGGTCATCACCTGGCTCAGGTCGATCTCCTCGCCGTTGCGGTACAGCGTCGCCCCACCGAGCAGCTGCATGTTCAGCCCGGTGGCGGTGATGATGATGTCGGCGGTGAGCTCGGCGCCGGAGTCCAGCCGGATCCCGTTCTCGGTGAAGGTGTCGATGGTGTCGGTGACGACGTCGGCCTTGCCCTCCCGGATGGTGCGGAACAGGTCCCCGTCGGGGGCCAGGCAGAGCCGCTCATCCCACGGGTTGTAGCGCGGGCCGAAGTGCTTTTCGACGTCGTAGCCGCGGGGCAGCTGGCGGCGCGCCAGGCCGAGCAGCGCCTTGCGCATCAACTTGGGGAACCGTCGCGACAGCTGGTATTGGGCCACGGAGAACCCGATCTGGCGCCACCGGTTGGCCACGTGGGCCGCCTTCGGCGGCAGCAGCCGGTTGGTCTGCACCGCAATCGGGTCGACCAGCGGCAGCGAGCCGATGTAGGTCGGTGAGCGCTGCAGCATCGTCACATGCCCCGCGCCGGAATTCGCCAGCGCCGGGATCAGCGTGACCGCGGTCGCGCCGCTGCCGATCACGATGATCTTCTTGCCGACGTAGTCGAGGTCCTCCGGCCAGTGCTGCGGGTGCACGATGGTGCCGGTGAAGTCCTCCGCGCCGGGGAACGTCGGCGAATACCCCTCGTCGTAGTTGTAGTAGCCGCTGCAGGCGAACACGAACGACGCGGTGATCTGGGTCTGCTCACCGTCGGCGTCGACGGTCAGCGTCCAGTGGTTGTCCGCGTCGGACCAGTCGGCGGCCACCACCTGCTGGCGGTAGCGGATGTGCTTGTCGATGCCGTTCTCCACGGCCGCCTCGTGCACGTAGTTCCAGATCGCCTCGCCGTCGGCGATGCCCTTGGGCGAGGTCCAGGGCTTGAACCGGAAGCCGAGGGTGAACATGTCGGAGTCGGAGCGGATCCCCGGGTATTTGAACAGGTCCCAGGTGCCGCCGAGCCGTTCGCGGCGTTCCAGGATCACGTAGTCCTTGCTCGGGCATCGCTCCTGCAGATGCCAGGCGGCGCTGATGCCGGAGATGCCGGCGCCGATGATGACAACGTCGTGGTGTTCGGTCATGGCGCCAGGTTATCAACGGTGTGTCGAGACAGTCAACACCCTGTTGATTTACTCGACAGGGTGTAAAGTGGCGCTGGTGACCACCGCCAACCAGACCCGCACCCACGGGCGCCGCCCCGCCCGCCCGTCCGGCGACGATCGGGAAGCGGCGATCCTGGCGACCGCCGAACGGCTGCTGGAGCAGAAACCGCTCGCCGACATCTCGGTGGACGACCTGGCCCGCGGCGCCGGGATCTCCCGGCCGACGTTCTACTTCTATTTCAAGTCCAAGGACGCGGTGCTGCTGTCACTGCTCGAGCCGATGATCGCGCGCGCCGACGCCGAGTTCGACGGGGCGGTGGGCCGGGTGGCGGCCGATCCGCGCCGGGTGTGGCGCAGCGGGATCAAGGCGTTCTTCACCGCGTTCGGCTCGCACCGCCCGGTGGCCCGCGCCGGCACCGAGGCGCTGGCCACCAGCCCCGAGTTCCGCGCGATGTGGAACTCCTACATGCAGAAATGGATCGATTCCACCGCGGCGATGATCACCGCCGAACGCGACCGCGGGGCCGCCCCGCAGACCATCCCGGCGGTCGACCTGTCCACCGCGCTCAATCAGATGAACGAGCGCACGATGATCGCCGCGCTGGCCGATGAGGCCCCGGCGGTGGCGCCGGCGCATCTGGTCGACACCCTCGCCCACATCTGGGTGACCAGCATCTACGGGCAGGCCCCCTAGGCCGATCCATCGTCCCCGGTCAGAAGAACTGGGCGGCGAGGAACCCGGCGAACACCACGGCGAACCCGCCGATCTCCCCGGCGATCAGCGCGACCATCCCGGCGTGCAGCGCGGCACCGGCGTGCTCGAACTGGTTGGTGGTGTCGCGGCGGGCGCCGTGGGCGATGTAGCTGGCGATCGCGGTGACGAAGAAGAACACCACCACCGCCGCCGCGGTGAGGTTGACCCAGGTCGGCCAGGCGCTGAGGGCGACGAACACCGCCAGCAGCAGCGTCGCGAACGAGTACAGCAGCGCCGCCCGGTGGGCGATGTCGACGTAGGGGTGCGCCAGGTGGGTGGGCGAGGACGCCATCTGCTGGTATTTCCACACCCCCAGCACCAGCGCGAGCAGGAAGATCCCGCCGGCGGCGGCCAGGGTCACCGCGGTGTCGAGGCCGAGCGGAGCGCACATGGTCGCTGAGTGTAGCGGTGGTGGCGGCTAGGCTCGGCGGCGTGCGGTTCGCGTTCAAAACGGCGCCCCAGGAGACCAGCTGGGCCGATCTGCTCGCGGTGTGGCGCGCCGCCGACGACATCGACGTGTTCGACTCGGGGTGGACCTTCGACCACTTCTATCCGATCTTCACCGACTCCACCGGGCCGTGCCTGGAGGGCTGGACGACGCTGACCGCGCTGGCCCAGGCGACGCGGCGGCTGCGGCTGGGCACGCTGGTGACCGGGATCCACTACCGGCATCCGGCGGTGCTGGCCAACATGGCCGCCACCGTCGACATCATCTCCGGCGGGCGCCTGGAGCTGGGGATCGGGGCGGGCTGGAACGAGGAGGAGTCCAGCGCCTACGGCATCGAGTTGGGCAGCCTCACCGACCGGTTCGACCGGTTCGAGGAGGCCTGCCAGGTGCTGATCGGGTTACTCAGCGAACCCACCGTCGATTTCGCCGGCCGGTTCTACCGGCTGCGCGCCGCCCGCAACGAACCCAAGGGCCCGCAGCGTCCCCATCCGCCGCTGTGCATCGGCGGCAACGGCGAGAAACGCACCCTGCGGATCGCCGCGCGCTACGCCCAGCACTGGAACTTCGTCGGCGGCGGACCCGAACTCTTCGCCCGCAAGCGGGCGGTGCTGGCCGCCCACTGCGCCGATCTCGGCCGCGACCCCGCGACGATCACCGTCTCCGCGCACGTGCGGGTGACCTCCGCCGGGGTCGGCGCCGCCCTGGAGGAGGCCGCCGCGCTCGGGGAGCACGGCCTGGATCTGGCGATCCTGTATCTGCCGCCGCCGCACGACCCGCGGGTGCTCGCTCCGCTCGCCGAGGCGGTCCGTGACTCGGGGCTGTGGACCGCGCGCGCGGGTTAAACGCCGAAGCGCAGCAACTCGGCCGCGGTGACCAGGCGTTCGTGCTTGGCGGGAAACTCGCGGCTTTTGACCGGATGCCGCAACAACGACCAGGTGACTCGTCCCACCCGGTACCGGGTGATCGGGTTGCTGTGCACGTTGACCACGGTGGATCACACTCCTGCGATCTACTGGTTGGACCGGGTCCCCGGCGACCGGGAGGCCCACACCCGGCCATTACACCCTGAATTGTCAGCAAACAGTGTGAGGCACGCCGGTAAACATCACGACTGTGGCTCGTGTGACTGTTGTGACGATTGACGGCCGGGTGTCGTCAATCATCGCAGCGTGTGGCGTCGTCGAGTGCGGGTTGCGTGCCGGACGCGAGAGCGGCGCACCGCCCGCCGCGGGCGTCCAGCAACGTTGGGTGCGATGGCGGCCGGGGTCAGCGCTGCGCGACGTCGGTGGGTTTGACCGGGGCGGGAAGGGCGGTCTCACCGGCCAGGTAACGGTCGACGCCGGCGGCGGCGGCGCGGCCCTCGGCGATGGCCCAGACGATCAGCGACTGGCCGCGGCCCATGTCCCCGGCCACGAACACCCCGGGGATGTCGGTGGCGTAGTCACGGTCGCGCACCACGGCGCCGCGCTCGGTGAACTCCACGCCCAGATCGGTGAGAAGCCCGTCGCGTTGCGGGCCGAGGAAGCCCATCGCCAGCAGCACCAGGTCGGCCTTCACCTCGAAGTCGGTGCCCTCGACTTTCTCGAACACGCCCCGGTTGCCGCGGGCCTCATGGGCACGCAACCCGGTGACGTGGCCGTCGGTGCCGAGGAATTCCTCGGTGTTGACCGCGAACACCCGTTCACCGCCCTCTTCGTGCGCCGAGGTGACCCGGTACATCAGCGGATACGTCGGCCACGGGGTGGAGGCGTCGCGGGTGTCCGGCGGGCGCGGCATGATCTCGAACTGGTGCACACTGGCCGCGCGCTGGCGGTGCACGGTGCCCAGGCAGTCCGCGCCGGTGTCGCCGCCACCGATGATGATGACGTGCTTGCCCTTCGCGGTGATCGGGGGTTCGCCGTCGGGGCCGAGCACGTCGTCACCGGCCTGCACCCGGTTCGCCCACGGCAGGTACTCCATCGCCTGGTGGATGCCGTCGAGTTCGCGGCCCCGGATCGGCAGATCACGCCAGATCGTGGCGCCGCCGGCAAGGATCACCGCATCGAAGTCGGCGCGCAGGCACTCGGCGGAGATGTCCACCCCGACGTTGACCCCGGTGCGGAACTGTGTGCCCTCGGCGATCATCTGCTCAAGACGCCGGTCGATGATCCGCTTCTCCATCTTGAACTCGGGGATGCCGTAGCGCAGCAGGCCCCCGATACGGTCGTCACGCTCGAAGACGGTCACGTCGTGGCCGGCCCGGGTGAGCTGCTGGGCGGCGGCGAGTCCGGCCGGGCCGGACCCGACGATCGCGACGGTCTTGCCGGTGCGGTGCTGCGGCGGGATCGGCGGCAGCCAGCCTTCGGCGAAGGCGCGCTCGACGATTTCGAACTCGACCTGTTTGATCGTCACCGGCTCGGAGTTGATGCCGAGCACGCAGGACGTCTCGCACGGCGCCGGGCAGAGGCGCCCGGTGAAGTCGGGGAAGTTGTTGGTGGCGTGCAGCCGGTCGCTGGCTTCGCGCCAGCGACCGGTGCGCACCAGGTCGTTCCACTCCGGGATGAGATTGCCCAGCGGGCAGCCGTTGTGGCAGAACGGGATACCGCAGTCCATGCATCGACTGGCCTGCTGGCGGAGGGTGTTCTCGGGGAACGGTTCGTAGACCTCCCGCCAGTCACCGAGGCGGATGTCCACCGGGCGCCGGTCGGGCAGCTCCCGGTGGGTGTAGGTGAGGAAGCCGTGAGGGTCAGCCATGTGCCACCGCCATGATCGCGTCGTTCGGGTCGGTTCCGGTGCGTTTGGCCTCCGCGATCGCCTCCAGCACCCGCTTGTAGTCACGCGGCATCACCTTGACGAACCGCTGCCGCGCCGCGGTCCAGTCCTCCAGGATGCGCCGGCCCACCGCGGAGTCGGTGGCCGCCACGTGTGCGGTCAGCAGCCCGTGCAGCGTGGCCTGATCGCCGTCGTCGAAGACGTCGAACGTCTCCAGCTCGACCATCTCGGTGTTGAGGTTCGCCGCGAGCGCGTCGTCGGGGTCGTAGACGTAGGCCACCCCGCCGGACATCCCGGCGGCGAAGTTCCGCCCGGTCGGTCCGAGGATGACGACCCTGCCGCCGGTCATGTACTCGCAGCCATGGTCGCCCACCCCCTCGACGACGGCGAGCGCCCCGGAGTTGCGCACCGCGAACCGTTCGCCGGCCACGCCGCGCAGAAAGGCCCGCCCGCTGGTCGCGCCGAACAGGACGACGTTGCCGGCGATGATGTTGTCCTCGGCGACGTAGCCGTCGGGGACCTCCTCGGGGGGACGGATCACCACCTGCCCGCCGGAGAGTCCCTTGCCGACGTAGTCGTTGGCGTCACCGAAGATCCGCAGCGTGATCCCGGCCGGCAGGAACGCGCCGAAGCTGTTGCCCGCGGAGCCGTCGAACGTGATGTCGATGGTGTCATCCGGTAGCCCCTGCGCGCCGTAGGCTTTCGTGACCTCGTGACCGAGCATGGTGCCCACGGTGCGGTTGACGTTGGTGATCGTGGTGGCGAAGCGCACCGGCGTCCCGTCGTCGAGGGCCTCGCGGCTCATCGCGATCAGCTGCTGGTCCAGGGCCTTGTCCAAGCCATGGTCCTGGTGTGAGCTGCAGTAGCGGTCCTGGTTCATAAACGGTGTCTCCGGAGAGTGGAGCACCGGATCGAGGTTGAGCTTGTGCGCTTTCCAGTGGGCGCGCGCCAACGTGGTGTCCAGTGAGTCGACCTGGCCGACCGCCTCCTCGACGGTTCGGAATCCCAGTTGCGCCATGAGTTCACGGACCTCTTCGGCGATGAACCAGAAGAAGTTCTCCACGAACTCGGGTTGGCCGGTGAACCGCTCGCGCAGCACCGGGTTCTGGGTGGCCACCCCGACCGGGCAGGTGTCGAGGTGGCAGACCCGCATCATGATGCAGCCGGAGACCACCAGCGGTGCGGTGGCGAAACCGAACTCCTCGGCGCCGAGCAGCATCGCGATCATCACGTCACGGCCGGTCTTGAGCTGACCGTCGACCTGGACCACAATCCGGTCACGAAGGCCGTTGAGCAGCAACGTCTGCTGGGTCTCGGCCAGCCCCAGCTCCCAGGGCGCCCCGGCGTGTTTGAGGGAGGTCATCGGTGCCGCGCCGGTGCCGCCGTCGTGCCCGGAGATCAGCACGACGTCGGCGTGGGCCTTGGACACCCCGGCGGCGACGGTGCCGACCCCGTTCTCGGCGACGAGTTTGACGTGCACCCGCGCCTCGGGGTTGGCGTTCTTCAGGTCATGGATGAGCTGGGCGAGGTCTTCGATGGAGTAGATGTCGTGGTGCGGCGGCGGGGAGATCAGCCCGACGCCGGGGGTGGCGTGGCGCACCTCGGCGATCCACGGGTAGACCTTGTTGCCGGGCAGCTGCCCACCCTCGCCGGGCTTGGCGCCCTGAGCCATCTTGATCTGGATGTCGCTGCAGTTGCTCAAATAATGGCTGGTGACCCCGAACCGCGCCGAGGCGACCTGTTTGATCGCGCTGCGGCGCCAGTCCCCGTTGGCATCGGGATCGAACCGACTCGGATCCTCGCCTCCCTCACCGGAATTGGACCGCCCGCCGAGTCGGTTCATGGCGATCGCCAGGGTTTCGTGGGCTTCAGCCGAGATCGACCCGTAGCTCATCGCACCGGTGGAGAACCGTTTGACGATCTCGCTGGCGGGTTCTACTTCTTCCAGCGGCACCGGGGATCGGCCGGCAGCGTTGAACTTCAGCAATCCGCGCAGGGTCGCCAACTGTTCGCTCTGGTTGTCGACGTAGCTGGTGTACTCCTTGAAGATCCCGTACTGGCCGGTGCGGGTGGAGTGCTGCAGTTTGAACACGGTGTCGGGGTTGAACAGGTGGTATTCACCTTCGCGGCGCCACTGGTATTCCCCGCCGACCTCGAGTTCACGGTGGGCGCGCTCCTCGGGTCGGGCCAGATGCGCCAGGTGATGGCGGATCGCGACGTCGGTGGCGATGTCATCGAGGGTGATGCCGCCGATGGGGCACTCCAGCCCGGTGAAGTACTCGTCGAGCACCTGCTGGGAGACCCCGATCGGTTGGAACAGCTGTGCACCGGTGTAGGAGGCGCGCGTCGAGATCCCCATCTTGGACATCACTTTGAGCACGCCCTTGCCGGCAGCCTTGATGTAGTTGGCCAGGGCCGCGTCGCGGTCGATCCCGTCGATGACGCCGCGGTCGATCATGTCCTGAATCGACTCGAACGCCAGATAGGGGTTGATCGCGGCGGCGCCGAAGCCCAGCAGCGCGGCCATGTGGTGCACTTCGCGCGCGTCACCGGATTCGACGACCAGACCCACCTGTGTGCGGGTTCGGGTGCGCACCAGGTGATGGTGCACCGCGGCCACCGCCAGCAGCGACGGGATCGGGGCGAGGTGCTCGTCGGATTCCCGGTCGGAGATCACCAGGATGCGCGCCCCCGCAGCGATCGCCGCCGAGGCGTCAGCGCGCAGTTCCTCCAGCGCCGTGCGCAGCCCGTCGCCGCCCTCGGCGACCGGGAAGCGGGCCCGCAGCACCGTGGCACGCAGGCCGAGGCGCCGGCCGCGGACCTCGGCGTCGGGGTCCACACAGATCAGCTTGGCCAGTTCGTCGTTGCGCAGGATCGGTTGCGGCAACACGATCTGCTGACACGACGCCTCGGTGGGGTTGAGCAGGTCGCCTTCGGGGCCCAGCGCCCCCTGCAGGCTGGTGACGATCTCCTCGCGGATGGCGTCCAACGGCGGGTTGGTCACCTGGGCGAACTTCTGCTGGAAGTAGTCGAACAGCATGCGCGGGCGGGCCGAGAGCACCGCGACGGGGGTGTCGGTGCCCATCGACCCGATCGCCTCGGCCCCGGTGCGCGCCATCGGTGCGACGAGGAGGTTGAGTTCCTCGTAGGTGTAGCCGAACATCTGTTGGCGCAACAGCACCCGATGGTGGGGCATGCGTTGGTAGTCACCCTCGGGCAGGGCCTCCAGGGGGATCAGCCCGCGCTGCACCCACTCCTGATAGGGCGCGGCGGCGGCGAGTTCGGATTTGATCTCCGTGTCGGAGACGATCCGCCCGGCCGCGGTGTCGACCAGAAACATCCGGCCCGGTTGCAGCCGCATCCGGCGCACCACCGAGGCAGGAGGCAAATCCAGCACGCCGGATTCCGACGCCATCACCACCAGTCCGTCATCGGTGACCCAGATCCGGGAGGGGCGCAGGCCGTTGCGGTCGAGCACCGCGCCGACGACGGTGCCGTCGGTGAACGTCATCGACGCCGGACCATCCCACGGCTCCATCAGTGAGTCGTGGTACTCGTAGAAGGCGTGCAGCGCGGGGTCCATGGCCTCATCGCGTTCCCAGGCCTCCGGGATCATCATCAGCACCGCGTGCGGCAGGCTTCGCCCACCGAGGTGCAGCAACTCGAGGACCTCGTCGAACCGGGCGGTGTCAGAGGCACCGGGCGTGCAGATCGGGAACAGCACATCGGGGTTGACCGGCCCGCCGTCGGCGCCGAACACGTCGGTGCGGATCAGTGCCTCCCGGGCCCGCATCCAGTTCTCGTTGCCGGTGACGGTGTTGATCTCACCGTTGTGCGCGATGAGCCGGAAGGGATGTGCCAGCGGCCAAGACGGAAAGGTGTTGGTGGAGAAGCGCGAATGCACGATGCCGAGCGCGCTGGTCATTCGCTCGTCCTGCAGATCGAGATAGAAACCCTTCAGCTGCGGTGTGGTCAGCATCCCCTTGTAGACGAAGGTGCGGCCCGAAAGGCTCGGGAAGTACACGGTTTCACGACCGGGACCGTCTTGTCCGGGCCCCTTGGTGCCCAACTCGTGTTCGGCGCGTTTGCGAATCACGTAGGCGCGCCGCTCCAAATCCATTCCCGACGCCCCGCCAAGGAACAGTTGCCGGAATGTCGGCATGGCGTCGCGGGCCAACGCACCCAGCGAGGTGTCGTCGATCGGCACATCGCGCCAGCCGAGCACCTCCATGCCTTCGGCTTCGACGATCTTGTCGACCGCCGCGCAGGCCGCCGCCGCCTCCTTGGCGGACTGGGGCAGAAACGCGACGCCGGTGGCGTAGTGCCCCTCGGGCGGCAGGTCGAAGTCGGTGACCGCACGGAAGAACGCGTCGGGCACACCGATCATGATCCCCGCACCGTCGCCGCTGTTGGGCTCGGCGCCGGCGGCGCCGCGGTGTTCGAGGTTCACCAGGGCGGTGATGGCTTTGTCGACGATGTCGCGGCTGCGCCGCCCATGCATGTCGACAACCATCGCCACACCGCAGGCGTCGTGTTCATGTGCCGGGCTGTAGAGCCCGGCGCGGCTGGGGGTCATATCAACCTGCCCCTTCGAAAACTGGCGCGCTGTCCTCGGGGGCATCGGGCGCGCGTCCCGGTGCTGAAGACAGCGGGCTGGCGCTGCTTCGTTCTTGCCGTGGTGCTGGCGATGGGGCGGGCGAGAGCTTGCGTCCGTGCAGCGCTGAACGGTGGCCCTGTCCCATTCCTCGACAAGTCGTCAAAACGATATGCCGAATCGGTCCGCGCACGCCAACCCGTCTTCAGCCTATCCCTGGAACTGACCTGGGAACAGTGCCCGGACCGACCGCCGGGGCGATCGCCCATGAAACTTGCTCCATTGGGTCGACGATACGGCGTGATCAGCACCTATGGCGGGTTTTCCCGTTTGCTCGTTTCGGACGGTGAGACTCCCAGCAATCACACAGGTTCCGTGCCGGCTCCAATCGCTTCCACGACCGGCGCGCTGTGGGGTACAACACAGCGGTGGCGGTGTCACGCGAGACGGTCGGTGCGGTCGTCGAGACCTATCTGCAGGCATGGCGGACCCAGGACCCCGATCTGATCGTCACGATCTTCACCCCGACCGCCCGCTACCACGAGCGCGTGCTCGACGAGCCGATCCGCACCGTCGACGGCATCCGGGAGTACTGGGTGAGCAAGGTCGTCGAGCAGCAGGCCAACATCGAGGTTCGGTTGCTGCACTTATATCTCGACGGCACCACCGCGATCGCCGAGTGGGAGGCCCATTTCGACGACCTGGTCGCCGGGTGCCGCAAACGGATGCGGGAGGTGGCGTTGCTGGAGTTCGAGGGCCGGCGCATCGCCGACCTGCGGGAGTACTGGGCCTCGACCCGGCTGGGTCCCCTGGGCGGGGCCACGCACCGATAGGCGTGGATAGGATGCCGCGCATGCCGTTGGCTGCGGGGCAGACATTCGCCGGGTTCACGATCGTGCGGGCGCTGGGCGCCGGCGGGATGGGTGAGGTGTACCTGGCCGAACACCCCCGGTTGCCGCGCCGCGACGCGCTGAAGGTGCTGCCGGCGGCGGTGTCGGCCGACCCGGAGTATCGGGTGCGGTTCGAACGCGAGGCCGAACTGGCCGCCACGTTGTGGCACCCGCACATCGTGGGCGTGCACGACCGCGGTGAGAGCGACGGGCAGCTGTGGCTGTCGATGGACTACGTCGACGGACTCGACGCGGCGAAGTTGCTCACCGGGCAGTACCGGTCCGGGATGCCGCCGGCGCTGGTCGCCGAGATCGTGACCGCGGTGGCCTCGGCCTTGGACTACGCCCACCATCAGGGCCTGCTGCACCGGGACGTCAAACCGGCCAACATCATGCTCACCCATCCGCACGGCGGCGACGGCTCCCAGCGCATCCTGCTGGCCGACTTCGGTGTGGCGCGCCGCCTCGACGAGGCCAGCGGGTTGACCGCCACCAACACCGCGATGGGCAGCGTGGACTATTCCGCACCCGAGCAGTTGCTCGGCTACGCCGTCGACGGCCGCGCCGATCAGTATTCGTTGGCGGCCACCGCCTATCACCTGTTGACCGGCCGCACGATGTTCCCGGTCGGCAACGCCGCCGCGGTGATCGGCCACCATCTGACCTCACCGGCCCCGCCGTTGGGCGCCCACCGCCCGGAGTTGGCCGCCCTCGACGCGGTGCTGGCGGTCGCGCTGGCCAAGCAACCCTCCGACCGCTACCGGACGTGCAGTGATTTCGCTCGGGCATTCAGCGCAGCGCTCTTCGGCACCGGCGTGCCCCCAACGGCCCCGACGAGGCCGTCGCGCACACCGTGGGCGGTGCTCGCTGCCCTGGCCGCGTCGATCGCGCTGCTCGCCGGGGTGCTGCTGTGGCACCCGTGGCACCACCACGGCGATGCGCCGACCAACGCCACTGCCCCGTCGTCGGTGGTCTCGCCGGACGCCGGGCGCTGTGCCCGCGTCGACGTCCCGCTGCACGAGCTGGAACCGCACAGTCCCGCAGAGCCGCGACTCGCGCTGCCTCAGCCGCACGGCTGGACGTTCACCACAAAACTGAACTCAGAGCTGATCCGCGGCAGCGTGATCAATACCCGGTTGCGCGCCAACGGTTTCGCCCCCAACGCCGTGGTCACCCTGGAGAACCTCACCGGCACCGCCGCCAGCGCCGACGAGGCGCTGAGCTTGGAACGCGACGGCATCATCGCCAACATCGGCCCGGTGGACACCGAGACCCCGCGAACCATCTGCGGCTACCCTGCCCTCGCCGTGGCCTACACCCTGCAGGGCCGACCGGTCAACGCTGTGGCCGTTGCCGGTGTCGATGAGCGCCACCAGGTTTGGGCGGCCACCGTCAGCATGCAGACCACCGAGCCGGACAACCCCGACTACATCGCAGCCCGGGCCGCCATTCTCGGTGGGTTCCAGTTCATGCTGGCCGACGCCGACCGGTGAGGCGGTTGGCCGCCGATGATGCGAAATAGCGCGCACGGTCCGCGCCGATTCGTGTCATCCTGACTACTGGTCTCGCGGTGGGGCCGCCGGCGGTTCCGGTGAGGGTGCGCGTATGGACGAATTGAACGTCACGCCGGCTGAGCTGTTGACGGTCGCTGACCGATACGCCGAAGCCAGCCAGCGGACCGCCGCGCTCAGCCCCCGGGCCGCGGAGATGCTGCGCCAGGTGATCGCGACACACGGGGTGATGGGCTATCCCGTCGCGCTCGGGATCGCCGCCGGCCTGTCAGCTCAGGAGCCGGCGCTGAACAGTAAGGCCGCGGAGTTCCTGGAGAACTCGCACCGGTTCACCGAGCATGCCAACACCTACGCGGCGGGCGATCGCGCCAACGCGGTGGGATACCGGACCGGTCCGCCGCTGGCGCCGGGAGACCTCGGCGAGGACCGGCCCGGCGACGAGGACTCCCGCAGCGACATCGACGCGGTCGATCGCGACAACCGGGAGCGGCTCCAGGACGTCCTGGACCGCATCAACGCACTGCCCGACGGGCAGGCCAAAACCGACCGGCTCGCCGATGTCGCCGCGGTCCGCGACGCTCTGACCGTCGACGATTCGCATCTGGTGTTCATCGACTGGGACGGCGACCCCGCCCACATGGTCAAAGCCGCCACGTCGGTCGGCGATCCGTATCGAGCAGACCATGTGTCGGTAACGGTGCCCGGGGTGACCAGCACCACCCGAGGGGCACTGTCGAGCATGACCCACGAGGCCGCCCAGCTACGCAACGAGGCCCTCGAGGTAGCCAAAAACCGCGGCGAGACCACCAGCGTCGCCACCATCTCCTGGACCGGGTATCAGCCTCCGCTGGCACTGATCGACGGCCAGACTGTCAACGACAACCTGGCCAAGGAGGGCGCGCCCGCCCTCACGTCGTTCTTGGCGGATCTGTCATCCCGGTCGGTCAACCCGGATCAGACGGTGGCGCTGTTCGGCCATTCCTACGGATCGTTGGTGGCCGGGATCGCGCTCAAGGACGGCGCCAGCGCGTATGTCGACAATGCCGTCGTGTACGGCTCGCCGGGATTCGCCGCCACGTCCACCGCACAGTTGGGCATGAACGATCACAATTTCTTCGTGATGAGCGCACCCGACGATCCGATCAACCCGTTCGGGGAGCTCGCCCCGGCCCACGGCTGGGGTGCCGACCCCAATGACATCGTGCGGCGCCCATTCCAGTTCGACACCCCGTTCGGTGCACCGTTCGGGTCGGGGCGCTGGCGGTTCGATCACCTCGCCACCGGCGAGGGGTTCACCCCCGACCTGCCCGACGGCACACCCGGGGAGCACAAATCCGCCTCGCACGGGCACGCGGGGTATCCGCGCAACGCCACCGAACAGATGACCGGCTACAACCTTGCCGCCGTGTTGCTCGGCCATCCCGAGTGGGCGGTGCACGAGCCGGTGCCCTCACCCACCCATCCGCGCCGATGACGGGCAGGGCGGGGGTGCGTGCGGTGCTGGCGTTACTGGCAGCGATGGCAAACGTGTTGACGGGAGGGTGTGTGTACCACAATCCGTACGAGTCGGTGAAGCTTTCCGACGAGCAGAAGATCGAGTTGATCGACTCGATGCGCGCCAACGGCTCCTACGAACAGGCCCGGGAGAAGCTGAACCAGACCGTGGCGCAGATGGCCGATCGCATCAGCGCCGCGGTGCCCGGCCAAAGCTGGCACTTCGACGACGATCCCTACGCTCTGCGTGTCAAACGCGGGGGGCTGCCCTGTGAGAACGGTCTGACCGGCGATATCGCGGGCCGCCCACTCTCAGACATCATCCTGTTCGCCCACACTTTCACCGCCGAGCAGTGGCCGCAAGTCAGCCAGATCCTGCACCAGATCGCCGCCGATGACTATGGCATCGACGACGAATCCTCACTCTTCAGCGACCCGGAAAAGCGCGACTACCGAATCGAGGGCAACGGCTACGAGTTCCGGATCGGGCAGGCCACGGTGGCCACCTTGAACGCCACCGGCGACTGCTTCCTGTTCCAGAAAGTCCTGGATATGCCACCGGGTCAACTGCCACCAGAGCCTCCCATCCTGCCGTCGGACCGCGGCTATCCGTCGAGACCGCCACGGTGAGCGACGCGCCGCGGTTTTCGGGTGATCGGCCGGGTCGGCGAAGACCACAGGCCCCTTTCTTGTGCCGTGGGGGTCGATGAGCCTGCGTTATTCTTGGCCGGTGAACGTCGGAGATATGGCGGCCAGCGCCCCGTTGTTGGTCGGCGGGGGTGCGGCATGTGGGCATGCGGCCGGGGCCGCGCAGATGGGCGCCGAACGGCTCGGTGGTGCCAGCGCCGCGACGACTGTCTTCGGTGATTTCTCCGAGGCGCGACAATTTCACGGTGCCGTCACCGCCGCCCGCGACGACCACCACAACCGGTTGGCTGAACACCAGGGGGCGTTGACCGCCTACGTGGCCCGGGCCAACGAGACCGCCCAGGTGTTCACCGGCACCGATCGACGCAACGCCGCAGCGATCACCGACACGACCGCTGGGCTGGCCTGACCTGGTGGAACCACCCGTTCTGGTCAACCTCGACATCGCGCAACTGTGCGCCCAGGCCGGCGGGGATCCCTGGAAGCTCAACGACGAGGTGCAAGCCGGCGACCCCGCCGAGATCAACAACCTCGCCGACGCCTTCCACAACAGTCTGGCCTGCATCGAGGAGACCGACGCCAACTGGGTCCAAGCCAAACAGCGATTCCAGCAGGCCTACCAGCACGACGGTGGCAGCCGCCATCCGATCAACGAATCCGCCGAAGTCATCGCCACCACCGAACAACTCCACCTGCAACGCGGCCAGGTCGAACAGATCGCCGTCGGGTTGGAGACCATCGCCACCGCACTGGCCACCGCACAAACCGATAGCGAGGCCGCGCTGGCCTGGCCGAATGTCGCACTGCACTTTCTCGACGAAGCCATCTCCGCCGCCGAAGCCGACGGCCAAGACACCACCGCCTACTACAACTCCGCGGTCACCGTGGTGCGCGAAGCGCTCGGCGAAATCACCGGCATCCGTTCCGCCTACACCACCGTTTTGAGCACCCAGGAAGCGGTCATGACAGCCTCCACGGGCTATCACCCCGAGATCATCGATGACTTCGACGGCGCCGCCGACGACCCCACCCCCGCAGCCCAACGCTACGACCAGACCCACCGCGACGACGATCAGGCCCTCGTCGATCACGCGCAACAAACCGGCGAATGGACCGACGACGCCCGCGCCGCCGCCGCCCGACTCCGCGACAGCGCCACCGTCGCCGACACCGACGCCCCCGCCGAGGCCCGCAGACTCGCCGGCGAACGCCTCGATGACTACAACAACGCCACCTTCATCGGCCCGACAGAAACCAAAGACAGTGTGCTGGGGTGGGATTCGCGAACGCGCGCACAGAACCGCCTAGAAGCGCAACGCATGCTCGAAACCCCCAATCCCGATCTGGAATGGGCCGGAATGACCCCCGATCAGGCCACGAAATTCTTGGACCAAGCCGAAGGCTTACTGCGCGATCGCACGCTCAGCGAATTCGCCACTCGACTGCAGGCCGAGGGCGTCTCCCCAGAAGGCACGCAGGCAGCAGTCGACGCGATACGCCACGGCGCCAGCCCACGAGAGGTCTTCGCCAACGCCTCGTCCGCCGTGGGCTCCGTCGGTGCAGGCACCGTACAGCAAGGCAGAGCCCTATCCACCGGCGTACACAACTGGACGTCATTCTCCGAAGCTGACGCCAAAGCCCTGAAAACACTCGGCTCCAGACTCGGCTTGGTCGGCAACGCGTTAGACGGTTTCGTCACCGTTAACGATATTCTTCACGGAGAAGCCTGGCAGCCCGCGCTTGAGAAGCTGGGCGGGCGGATCGGCGGTTCAATAGTCGGCGGATGGGCCGCGGGCGCAGCCTGGGGGACACTCGCCGGGCCTGAAGGCACCCTCATCGTGGGAGCACTCGGCGCCCTCGCAGGAGGGATCGGCGGGGACAAAGCCGTCGGCTGGATGCTCGGGGAATAGCGATGAAATCCTTCCCCTGGGTGATCGTCATGGCGTGCGTCATCACACAGGGTTCCCTGCTCTTCTCGAAAATCAGCACTAGTGCGCAGCGACGGATTTATTGGAGTTGTTCTGCCATCTCGGGCGCCTGCATCATTCTCGCAGCATCCCCCGACTGGTCGGGTGGTCTGTGGGGTGCGCTGGTGTTCGTCGCCACGTTCGCATTCATCGCGTATGCGCACACGCCCTACATCAAGCTGGGCGGCAAGGTCTATAGCTTAAGCGTCCAGGACAGTGTTCCCGATTCTGACGTAGCCGCCGAGGAGTTGGCGGCGAAAGACCCCGATTATGATCCGGCGCCTAATTCTTACAGCGGCATCATCACCGAGACCAAAGTTTGGTGGCTGATGATCGGTGTGGCAGCGATCGCCTCGATCAACATCTACGCCTTCCTGACCGGTGACGGCGAAGCGTGGGTCGCTGTCGGCGCAGCGGGTTTTCTGGCCTTTCTTGCCGTCGGCGCCGGGCTCGGTGATGCCAGCTGGGGATACCCGATCGCCCGCGGCCAATACCTCCAGTTCGGTCTCGTCGCGGCCATCACGGTCGGCTACTTTCCCGCGGTCTACCTGATTGCCTATTACGCCGGCAAACGCCGCCCCCTCCGGCGCAAACAATCCATGGAATACCGCGCCCACCCTCGCCACCGACGAACACTCTGACCCGCCACGACGACACGGTCGCTATCTGACGGCCACGGCCGGGTTCAACGGGGCGCCCGCCAATCGGGAGGCATACAGGATGTCTGCGCAGCCTTCGACGGTGTCGAAATGCTGCAGGCAGGCCACCACTTCGGCTGCGCGTGAGGTTTTGAACGCCTGCGCCACATCGGGGCCACCACCGTGGTGGCGCAGTTGGCTGGCCATCCGGTAGGCGATCATCGCCTCGGTGCGCTCGACCGCCACGTCGCGCCACAGTTCGGCGTCGATGTCGTGACGCTGCTCGAACAACCGCATCACCTGCTCGCTGGCCCGGCCGGACAGGCGGCCGCTGACCGTCGCCATCCGCATATGCCGCGCAGCGATCTGCAGCCGCTCCTGAGCGGTGAATGCGTTGGCCTGCTGCCACTCCCACGGCATCGCCACTGCGCACCGATGTGCGAAGCCGCCCCCCAGCTCCGCAGCGGTTCCCGGCTCCACTGATTTGGGATCCAGGCTCACCGCGCGCGCACCCACCGTCGCAGCCCAGTCGGCCACCCGGCCCATCGGCAGTGTCGACGCGATCGCCAAGACTCGCATCCCGGCGGTCGCGCCATCACGGGCCCGGGCGTGTTCGACCACCACTTGCAATGGATCGGCACCGCCAGCTGCGTAAGCCAGCTCCCACGCCTGCGCGCCGACGGCCTCGTCGGCCACCGCGACCGCCACATCCTCGGGAACCTGAACGCCCAGCGGGATGTAGGAGGGCCCCTCGCTGGTCGCGAGCCACGCACTGACCTGCCCGGACGCCTCATGGAGCAGCGAGACCGCCCAATCGATCGGCAGATAGCCGGTCGCACGGGTTTGCGCCACCAACGCCGTGACCACCAGCTGCCCGGCTTCCGCCGCCCGGGCGACCAGCACGTCACCGTCGACCCCGCCAGCAGCGATCCCGGCGATCGGCGACCCGGTCATGAACAACGGCGCCGCTCCGGCACCGGCCGGCATCCCGCTGCTCGGTCCCACCCCGGGGCCCGCCGCCGACGCGGCCGGTGGCGCAGCCGACGACCCGGTCACTCCGGGCGGCACATTCGGTCCCGTCGGCCCTGCCGGTGCCGGTGGCCCGCTGCTCACCGGCGCGCTCATTGCGCCGGTCGGCGGCACCATCGCCATCGGGGCGCCACCCACCCGAGGCGGCCCCGGTGACGCCGGCGCGGGCCCGGCAGGCGGATTGCTGGTCGCAGCCGCGGCGGCCTGCGCGACGTGCGAGCCCGCACCGGCCGCCCCGCCGACTGCGTTCGCCGTCGCGGAGATCGCGCCGGCGCTCATCCGTGCCGATGCCTGCGCGATCCCGGCGCTGCTGCCGGCTGCGCTGACCGCCCGATCCACCCCGGGCGCACCCCCCAGGGCACCGGTCGGGCCGGCCCCGGGACCGGTCGCCCCCACCTGCGGCGACGCAGCGGGCGTCGCCCCACTGGATCCCGGCGACATCGCCTGCGACGGCGAGGTCATCGACCCCGGGTTCATCAACTGCCCGAACGCCGACCCCGGACTGGATCCGCTGCTCACCCCGGCACCGGAACTGCTCGGCGACGGCGCCGAGGTCGACGGCATCTTCGGTGCCTTCGGTTGCGCGGGGGTCGGACGCGCGGCAGTTTGGGGGGCTTCGGCACTGTCCGGCTTTTTGAACGCGGCGGGGTCGATCTCAGGTTTTGGATCGGTCGTTGGATCGGTTAGAGCGTCGCGTTGGTCGAAAACCGTGTCTGTCTCCTTATCAAACGTGGTGAAATCGACTGCACGCACTGGCGCGTCCGGCTCAGACGGGGCCTGCGGTGGGGGGGCGGCCGGTGCTCCACCCGGCCCACCAGCCGTCGGCATGGTCATCGGAGTGTAGGGCGGGGTCCATTGTTTGAGGTCGTTGGCCAGCCCCGAGACGGTGGCTGCGCCCTCGGCGTCGCGGGCCTGCGCGTTGGCATGGGCGGTGGACACGATCTCGACGATCTGGGTCTGCAGCAACCCGAGTATCACCGCTTGCCCCAGCGGGGATGCCGCCGCCATCATCGTCAGCGCCCGGTCCCAGGCCGCGTCGATGTCTTCTTCGGCCTTGTTGACGATCTCCACCAGATCGCTCTTGGTGGCATGAAGCTCATTGCCCGCCCACCGAGCCTTGCCCGCCGAAAACCGGTAGGCGGCCACCCGATTCTCCAACGCAACCCGGCGACCGGACACCAACGCCCGCGCCGCGTCAATGAAGGCGCCCGACATCGGCGCCAACAACTCCTGCAAGGTGTGCTGCACCAAAACCTGCCCGAACAAAGTTTCACCGGCACCCGAGCATTGCGCCGCATACGCCGACCACGCCGACACCGACTGCGACGGCCACGCCCCCGCCAGAATCGGCGCGGAATACCGGGTCACCGGCATCATCACGTCACCGAACGCAGCCACCACAACACCCCCGCTGCATCACTCCGGGACCAACCGCGTACACAGTGCCGCCATCAAACCCGACGTCTCGTCTTCCATCGCTGAGGCATTCCCCATACCGGGATTGAAAGTCTCGAACGCGTAACCCTCCGTACGTAGAGCAGCGGCCGCCGCACGCGCTGCCTCTGCCAGCGCGGGGGTCGTACCAAGCGCAATCTGTGGCTCCAAAGAATCGCCGGCTTGTCTGAACAACTTCCCAATGCGCTCGACGGCGTACCGCCACTCCGGATCATCCCGGACTGCCGCGTCATCTCCCTTCGGTAATTCATTGCCGATAACGACGGCCTTGTTAACGAGCCCGCGAGCCGTTAGCCAACCTTCCATGCAGGTGTGACGATCAGCTTCGGCGGTAGGTAGCGGAGCCGGCTCTGCCGGAGCCGGTGGATCCACGGTCACCGTCACCGCCGGCGGTGCAGCCACAGGTGTGGCGGGCTCGCGAAGCCCCGCCGTCACCAGCCCCGCACCAACGGAGGCCACCGCCGCTCCCGATACCGCAGCTACACCCAACCCCAGCCACCTGCGGCCCCCTCCCTTCGACACCGACTGCGTACCCGACGCCCCGGGCGAGGCTCCGCCGGCGAACCCTGATCCGTCCCGGTTCACGGGCACAGCCAATCCATCGTCAGCTGGCTTTCATGAAACGCATCGAACGCGTTACCCGACTCGGGAGCAAACGTTTCGTAGGCGACACTGACCGTGCGCAGCGTTCCGACGGTGGTGTCGGTGACATGTCCCAGCATCGGCGAGGTGCCCGCAGCCTTCGCATCGGCCAACGTGTCGGCGGCCTGCTCGAACAGCCGACTCGCCTTCGCCACCCCGGCCTTCCAGTCCGGATGGGTTTGCACCTCGGGGCTCAGAACATCCATGCCGTCGGGAATCACCGACAACGCCGACGCCGCATCAAGCACCGTCGACCGCGCATCATCCCACCCCGCACACGTCTTCTCATCAGCCTGTTCAGCCGGTAGCGGTTCCGGGGGCGGCGGCGGACTGGCGGTCACTGTCTTTGTCTGAGCCACCGGCTCCTCCACCGGTCCGGCATCGTCGCCGCGAGTCATCACCACAACCGTGACCAGCCCGGCAATGCTCCCCGCGACGACGGCGGCCGCCAACCAACCCGGCCACCGCCGCGGCCCCTTCACCGCCGGTGGATACGGCGACCAACCCGGCGGCGGTGGCGGCGGAGACCACGGTCCTGAGGGTGGCGGGACTCCCGGCGGCGGCGCGCTCATTAAATCCGAAACACTCCACCCGGGGCGCCCGGCACGACCGTCGGCATCGGGAACCGCTGCTGCACACGCTGGATCTCCTCAGCGTTCTCCACATCCTGCTCCGCCAACTGCGGCGGCGACTCCGCCAGCGCCGTCGCCTGACGGCCGGCCCACGCGTGGTCGGTCTCGTCGGCATCAGCGCGCCCTGCCTCGATGGTCGCGGCCAGCACCGCCAAGGCACCATCCAGCGTCGACGCCGTCGTCACCGGTGGCGGCACCACCCCCGACACCACCGACGCCGCCAACGTCGCCTCGGCCTCACCGGCAGCCGCCGCCAGGGCCTCGGTCGACACCTTCAACTCATCATCACCGCTCACACCCAGCATTATCTCAAGCCCTGGGCCAGATTCACCCACAAAATCGGCCAAGTGGCGGTCTCGATCCGCCGCGCCCGCCGGTCCGTATCGGGCCCTACCCCGGCCAGCCGGGATACGCTGGCAGCGTCGGGAAGTCCGAACGCTGCTGCAGGGTGCGCAGCAACGACCACCGGCGACCCTTGTCGTAGGGCGCCTTATCCAGGCAGGCCTGGAAATACGGTGGCGCCATAGCCAATTCCGGGCGTAGCGTCGGCGACTCTTCGATTGGGGTACGCATCGTGATGTGCCCGAAAACATGCCACCCATTGAAGACATCGATCGACGGTGTCAGCGCCGACCCCGCCTGTGGTGGTAGCGCATGTCGCGGCGGATCCGGCGGCCGCATCGCCACCCAGTGCATGTGCACACCCGTGTCGAATTGGGAACGCCAGTAGTCAGCTCGGCCATAGCTGCCGTCGCCGTGATCGGTACCCGCGGTCACCGGACTGAAATCACAGACGAACGCCCTCATTTCCCCTTCGGTGGCGTCGACCCGCAACAGATGAAACATCTCGGTACCCACCAACGACTCCGGCTGCGACGACGGCAACAGGACCGGCCGCAGGTTCCCGATCGTTCCGCGGGATTCGTTGGCAGTAGGCGGTACCGCCTGCAAGAAGCCCGGATAGCCGTAGTCCATATCGGCCATAGCGGAAATCGCAGCGAAAGACTCAAGATACGCGCGGATGCTGACCGCCGGCTGCGTCAGCAAATCGAGGCCGGGCTCCGCGCTCCATACCGGGTGCACATCGGCCAGCGCCCCCGTCCAAGCAACCTTGCGTTGCGCATCACTGATATCAGAGAACAACCGACATCCGCACACAAGCACCACGGCGCACAACACGACGCTGAATAGTTTCGCGCCCGTAGGCACGCCGCGCTCAGTGGAGCACGTCGTCACTGCCACTCCAGCAGGCTGCCCCAGCCGATCACAGGGCCGGATCCCCGGGCCAGCCTGGATACGCCGGCAGCGCCGGGAAACTCGTCCGTGGCAGCCAATCACTCAACGCCCGGATATTCTCCAGAGAATCAGGAGCTTCACCGAGGCATGCCTGCGCGTACTGGTCATAAACATGATTCCACCGTATCGCTCCGGTAGCGAACATCCCTCCCTCGTGACCGGTGATGCGCCAACCGCCGAACACGTCACGGTCGGGGGCCCGGGCCGAACCCTTCTGTGGTGGCAACTCCGCAAAGTCTCCATCCCCGCGGACCATGGTTATCCTCGCTGGCTCGACCCCCAGATAATCCCCTTCCCTGCCCATGCTGTTGAAACCATTAGCAAATTCCATGCCCATGCCGTAGTCGAAGACACAGACGATTGCCGTCACCTCTTGATCCGACGTCGTAATCTCCAGGATCCGATTACGCAGGGTGCCGATCCATTCCTTGTCGGCACTTCCATGGGTCGGCCACAACGATTTTTTCGATGCCACGTCTGGGTCGTTCTCCTCCACCGACGTTTCGAACCCGGGATATAGATACCTGTTCTCACCCGTCAGACGCGCCACGAGAACCGACTCCATATATGCGCGCACCGCAACCGCCGGACCCGTCAACAGGTCAATCCCACCACCGGCGCTCCAGACCACGGACAGGTTATTAAGCGCGGCCGGCCAGCCGGCCGCAACCCGCAGCGGCGCGGCGTCCTCCGCTCGCCCACATCCACTGAACACAACCACCACAACAGCAATCCCGGCCGCAAAGCGCCGAAGAAAAACTGGTGACCCCACCCATCGTCGACTGGCGGACACGATGCCCTCAGATGGGCCTAGAGAAGAACCCGGCGGTCTTCGCGACGATCCGTGTCATGGTCTTACCTCCGGCCAGCCGGGATACGCCGGGAGCGTCGGGAAATCGGAGCGCTTTGGGTCGGTGAGATTATCGATCTCCCGGCGACGCTCCAGGGGATCGGGGGCGCGTTCCGCGCAAGTGTCGAGCGTTTGGTCGTAGTCGGGCCACTCGCGCGGGAACCAGCCCGCCCCCATATAGTCCCAGAGGAAACCGGT
>NZ_NCXO01000042.1 GCF_002104795.1 Mycolicibacillus koreensis | reverse complement strand
GATCGCGTTGCGCTGCCCGGTCAGCTCCGACAGTTCAGCGAACAACGCCTCAAGACGCTCTCCCGGACGGGCATCCGCGCTGGTGGAGGTCGTGATCGAGGACATGCCACCAGCATCGCATCAGGGTCTGACAAAACCCGTTGGTTCAGCTCGCCGCCGCTCCGGTCCGGGCGACCGTCAAGCGACATTCGGCGGCCAGACGCGCGCTGACCTCCGGGGTATGGGCCGACGCTGCCGGTGGCTGCAACCCGATTCGCGTCGCGGCGTGATGGGTGACCGTGATGGGTGACGGTGTTGACCGCACCCGGGCTTGGGAGCGCCGGCCGGGCCCGCCGCCGACTGCAGCGCGGCGGCAACCGGCTGCTGAACGTAGGCTGCTCGCATGACCGTGCGACTGTGCCTAGCGCAAGAGCCCGAGGCCGACGCCCTCCTTTCGGCGAGTCCATTTGCCCTGCTCACGGGTATGTTGCTCGACCAGCAGGTGCCGATGGAGACCGCGTTCGCCGGGCCGAAGAAGCTCGCCGACCGTCTCGGCGGGCTCGACGCCGGTGAGATCGCCGCCTACGACCCGGAGAAGTTCGCCGCGGTGTGCGCGCAGAAGCCGGCCGTGCACCGCTTCCCCGGATCGATGGCCACCCGGATCCAGACCCTGGCGCAGCTGATCATCGACCGCTACGACGGGGACGCCGCCGGCGTGTGGACCGCCGGTGATCCCGACGGCGCGGAGGTGCTGCGCCGGCTCACCGAACTGCCCGGATTCGGCACGCAGAAGGCGCGCATCTTCCTGGCGCTGCTGGGCAAACAACTCGGCGTGACCCCGACCGGATGGCGCCGCGCGGCCGGGGACTTCGGCGCCGACGGCACCTACCTGTCGGTGGCCGACATCGTCGACGCCGACTCGCTGGACCGGGTGCGCACCCACAAGAAGCAGATGAAGGCGGCGAAGAAAGCGTCCGCGGCTCAACGATGAGAGGAAGGAGTTCGGCGTGAAGACCCACCTGACGTGCCCGTGCGGGGAGGCCATGGTCGGAAAGGACGAAGACGACCTGGTCACCATCGTGCAAAAGCACCTCGCCGATGTTCACCCCGGCATGGAGTACGACCGGGACGCCATCTTGTTCATGGCCTACTGACCCGCACCGGCTGACCCACACCTACTGACCCGCACCTACTGACCCGCACCGACCGGCGCGGGCCGGCGGGTCAGGGCGCCGAGGGCCAGGCCACTAACGGCCAGGCCACCAACGGTCAGGGCACCACCGTCGATCCGATGGTGGGCATGAACTGGCACTGGCTGTCCTTGGTGGTCACCTGGCCGAAGATCGTCGACATGATGCTGCCCGATCCGGTGTCGACGATCGCGGTCAGCGTCGTCGGGCCCTCCGGGTTGATGTCGTCGCGCGGGGTCAGCGGGACCGTGCCGGACTCGCCGCTCGTCAGGTTGACCCAGGTGACGTTCAGCGGCAGCTTCTGCTCCTTGGCCGGGCCGGGGGTGCCCACCGCGGTGAACACGTAGGCGGTCTGCCCGGCCTTGGGTCCCGGGGTGGGGATCTCGGCCGGACCGGCCACCGACAGCGCACTGGCGATCACGTTGCCGCCGTCGGCGAGGCAGTGCGTGCCGATCGACGGGTACATGAACTCCTGGGTGGTGGCGCTCTCCGGGCCGAAGTCCGGAGTCGGCTGGGCGGCCGGTGCGTGCGGCACCTCCACCGGCACCGGCCCGACCGCGTTGGCCGGGTTGATGCCGGTGGGGATGTGCGCCTGGGTGCCGGGCTCGACCCCGGGGCCGGGCATGTGCGCCACGGCCACCGGGTCGGCCTGGATGAACTCGGTCACCGAATCGGCCACCTGACGGGAGTCGGCGGGCGCGTTGGTGTTGCCCTTGAAGGCCGCCGCGGCCGCCATGAGCAACTCCACCGCACCCTGCGGGTCGGCCGCCGCCTGCTGGATCACCGGACTGAGCTGCTCGATGGCGGGCAGCCCCGGCGTCTGGGCGGCGGGCACCGGCTCGGCCGGTGCGGCCGGCTCGGCCACCGCGGTGCCGGCCAGCGCCAGCGCAGTGGCCGACGCGATGGCCGCGGCGGTGATCCCGGTGGTGAAACTGAAGGTCCGTACCACGATGTGCTCCCGTGTTTGTGGGTGGCTGGGTCAGGTGCGCCGCCGAGGCCTTACGGCAGTGCGGACACCGGGTTGAGGCCGGCCAGGTCGGGCACCAGGGTGCTGGTCGGGGCCTGCGCCGAGGGGGCCGAAGGGGTGACCGCACTCGGCACGGCAGACGGCACCATGCCCGGTACGACCGCCGGCGCAGCAGGAACGGCCGGGCTGGTGGCCGGGACGGCCGGGCTGGTGGCCGGCATCCCCGGCAGCAGCGAGGTCAGGTTCCCCGGGAACGCCAACTCCTGCGGCAGCGGCACCGGCAGGCCCGGCACGGTCGGCAGCTTCACCGAGGCGTTGGGCGCCATGGTGGAGTTCGGGGCGACGGCCGGGTTCAGCGCGGTCGCCGGGACCTGGCCGGGCAGGTGCGGCTGCGGGACGTTGACGCTGGCGCTGGCCGCGGGCGGCGGGGCGACCGGCGCTGTCGCCGGACCCTGCAGTTTCGCCGCGGCGTCCTGCAGCATCATCGGGGCGGTGGCCGGGATGTTGGCCAACTGCTCGATCGCGGAGACCCCCGGCGGAGTCGGGTTGGGTGCCGGCGCGGTGTCGGCCCGGGCGACACCGCCCATCAGCATCGCGGTCGACGTGCCGACCACAACAGCGGTGGCGGTCAGCAGGTTGCGGGTCATGGACATGTGGGGCTCCCCAATTCGTTCGACGGCGTGGTCACTGCCGAACGTATTCCGATGCAGGAGTTACTCAAGTGACACGTGTGGCATTTACGGAACCGTTATTGAGGCGAGCGGAATCGGTGACCGACCCGATGCGGAACCGAGTCGCGCGGGCACCTGACTAGAGTCGGGGCAATCGACACCACACCCGTCTCACCGTCGCCGGTCTGGCGGCGTCACGGACCGCTGCTGGCTGCGGCGATGCTGGCACTCAGCGTCATTGCGCGACTGGCCTGGATCTGGCTGGTGCCGCACGGCACCAACTTCGTGGATCTGCACGTCTACATCGACGGCGCGGCCGCCCTCGACACGCCGGGCGCGCTGTATGACTACGTCTACCGCGGCCAGACGCCCGAGTTCGACCTGCCGTTCACCTATCCGCCGTTCGCCGCGCTGGTCTTCTACCCGTTGCACCTGCTGCCGTTCCCGGTGGTGGCCGCGGCCTGGCAGGCCGGCACGATCGTCGCGCTCTACGCCGCGGTGCGGGTCAGCCAACGCCTGCTCGGTGTTCTCGACGCCCGGCCCGCGGCGATGGCCTGGACCGCGGTGATGCTCTGGATCGAACCGGTGCGCAGCACCCTCAACTACGGCCAGATCAACGTGCTGTTGATGCTGGCCACCCTGGTCGCGGTGGCCAGCCGGCGCGCCTGGCTCTCGGGGCTGCTGGTCGGTGTGGCCGCGGGGATCAAACTCACCCCCGGCGTGGCCGTCGTCTACTTCCTCGGCGCCCGGCGCTGGGCGGCGGCGCTGGTCACGGTGCTGGTCTTCGCCGGCTCGGTGGCGGTGTCCTACCTGCTGGTCGGGCAGGCCGCGCACCGCTACTTCACCAGTCTGCTCGGCGACGCCGACCGCATCGGGCCGATCGGCACCACGTTCAACCAGTCCTGGCGCGCGGTGCTGTCGCGCATCGCCGGCCACGACGTCGGCTACGGGCCGCTGGTGCTGGCCGCGATCGCGGTGACCGTGGTGACCGCCGTGCTGGCGTGGCGTGCCCTCGGCGCCGACGACCGGTTGGGCCGGCTGCTGGTGGTGGAGCTGGTGGGGCTGCTGGTCTCCCCGATCTCCTGGTCGCACCACTGGGTGTGGGTGGTGCCGCTGATCCTCTGGCTCTTCCACGGTCCGGCGCGCCGCCGCCTCGGCGCCCGGGTGTTCGGCTGGGGGTGGCTGGCGGTGACCCTGCTCGGTGTCCCGTGGGTGCTCGGCTTCGCCCAGTCGAGCATCTGGCAGATCGGCCGGCCCTGGTATCTGGCCTGGGCCGCGGTGGTCTACCTCGCCGGCGCGCTGGCCACCATGGCGTGGATGGCCGCGACAGCGCGCACCGCGCCGCGCGTCACACCGGGGTCAGCGGGGTCAGCGGATTAAGCGGCCAGAATCCGGTCGATGTCGGCGGCCATCGCGGTGTCCTGTTCGGTGATCCCGCCCGCCGAGTGGGTCACGAGGGTGAATGTCACGGTGCGCCACCGGATGTCGATGTCGGGATGGTGGTCCTTGAACTCGGCGTGCTCGGCCACCCGGCGCACCGCGTCGATCCCGGCCAGAAACGACGGGAATTTCACGGATCGGCGCAAGGCCCCGTCGACGTGCTCCCAGCCGTCGAGCGTGCCCACTGCCGCGGTCACTTGATCGTCGGTCAACACAGCCATGCCTCGACGATAGGACGGTATAGCCTCAGGCGCTATGTCGATGCAGATCGTCGTCGCCGGCGCGGTCATCAGCGACGGGGTCCTGCTGGTCGCCCAGCGGTCCCGGCCGCCGGAGTTGGCCGGCCGCTGGGAGTTGCCCGGCGGCAAGGTCGCACCGGGGGAGAGCGAAGCGGATGCGCTGGCCCGCGAGCTTGCCGAGGAACTCGGGGTCGCCGAACCCGACGTGCGGGTGGGGTCTCGCCTCGGTGCCGACGTGACGCTGAGCGCGACGATGACGTTGCGCGCCTACCGGGTGACGCTGGCCGGCGGACAACCCCGGCCGCTGGAGCACCGCGCGCTACGCTGGATCGACGCCGCCGGGCTCGACGACGTCGACTGGGTGCCCGCCGACCGGGCCTGGCTCGCCGACCTGGCGGCCGCCCTGAACCGCCCCTAAATCCCGTCGGACCCAGTAGGCTTACAGCGCACTCACAGCCTCCGATCAGCGGTTGGGCAGAGGCGTTGTGACCGGCGGTTTTCCGCCCGAACGGTCGGCGAATCGCAGGTCAGCCACGGATGGTGGGCCACCCCAGGCTCTGCCAGACTGGACGCACCCTTCGTGTGCCCGACATGCCAGCTCACCGCGTCCGAACCGGCCCGGGCGGGAGTGCCGACCGCCCGTTGAGGACCGCCCACCGTGTACCCCAGCCCGGGTGCACCGTCGTGCCCCACCGTTGAAGGAGGCCCACGCGTGACCAGTGCACCGCAGATCGGCGGTCCGCTCGAGGAGTTGCTGGAACGCAGCGGACGGTTCTTCACCCCCGGCACGTTCTCCGACGACCTGCGCACCGTGACCCGGCGCGGCGGCCGCGACGCCGACGTGTTCTACCGCGACCGGTGGAGCCACGACAAAGTGGTGCGCTCCACCCACGGTGTGAACTGCACGGGGTCGTGCTCGTGGAAGATCTTCGTCAAGGACGGCATCATCACCTGGGAGAACCAGGCCACCGACTATCCCTCGGTCGGCCCGGACCGCCCCGAATACGAGCCGCGCGGCTGTCCGCGTGGCGCGTCGTTCTCCTGGTATTCCTACTCGCCGACCCGGGTGCGCTACCCGTACGCACGGGGGCTGCTGGTGGAGATGTTCCGCGAGGCCAAGGCGCGTCTGGGCGATCCGGTGCGCGCGTGGGCCGACATCCAGGCCGACCCCGAGCGTCGCCGCCGCTACCAGCGTGCCCGCGGCAAGGGCGGGCTGGTGCGGGTCAGCTGGGCCGAGGCCACCGAGATGATCGCCGCCGCCCACGTGCACACGATCAAAACCTACGGACCCGACCGGGTCGCCGGGTTCTCCCCGATCCCGGCGATGTCGATGGTGTCCTATGCCGCCGGCTCCCGGTTCTTCGAGCTGATCGGCGCGCCGATGACGTCGTTCTACGACTGGTACGCCGACCTGCCGGTGGCCTCGCCGCAGGTGTTCGGCGACCAGACCGACGTGCCCGAGTCCGGCGACTGGTGGGATGCGGCATACCTGGTGATGTGGGGATCCAACGTGCCGATCACCCGCACCCCCGACGCGCACTGGATGGCCGAGGTCCGCTACCGGGGCACCAAGGTCGTCTCGGTGAGCCCCGACTACGCCGACAACACCAAGTTCGCCGACGAGTGGATCCCCTGCGCGGCCGGCACCGACGGTGCACTGGCGATGGCCATGGGCCACGTCATCCTCACCGAACACTATGTGCGCAAACCTGTTCCGTTCTTCCTGGACTACTCGCGCCGCTACACCGACCTGCCGTTTTTGATCAAACTCGAAGAGCGCGGCGACCACCTGGTGCCGGGCAAGAACCTCACCGCCGCCGACCTCGGCGGGCAGGAAGCCCGCCACGAGAACGCCGCATTCAAACCGGCCCTGCTCGATGAGACCACCGACACGGTGGTGATCCCGCGCGGCTCACTGGGATTCCGCTACGGCGACGAGGGAGTCGGCCAATGGAACCTCGACCTCGGTGCGGTCACCCCGGCGCTCAGCGTCGCCGGGGACACCCCCGGGGAGACCGCGATCGTCGCGCTGCCCAGCTTCGACACCGTCAACGGCGAGGGCACCGCCGTGCAGCGCGGCATCCCGGTGCGCCGCGTCGGCGAGCACCTGGTGTGCACGGTCTTCGATCTCACTCTGGCGCAGTACGGGGTGGCCCGCCCGGGCCTGCCCGGTGAGTGGCCGACCGGCTACGACGACGCCAGCCACCCGAACACCCCGGCGTGGCAGGAGCCGATCACCGGGGTATCGGCCGCCCAGGCGGTCCGGATCGCCAAGGAATTCGCCCACAGCTCCGAGGAATCCGGCGGGCGCTCGATGATCATCATGGGCAGCGGGATCTGTCAGTGGTTCCACGGCGACGCCACCTACCGGGCGGTGCTGGCGCTGCTGATGCTCACCGGGTCGATGGGCCGCAACGGCGGCGGCTGGGCGCACTACGTCGGACAGGAGAAAGTCCGCCCGCTCACCGGGTTTCAGACCATGGCGATGGCCACCGACTGGGTGCGCCCGCCGCGCCAGGTTCCCGGCGCCTCCTACTGGTACGCCCACACCGACCAGTGGCGCTACGACTCCTACGGCGCGGACAAGTTGACCAGCCCACTGGGGCGCGGGCAGTTCCGCGACAAACACACCATGGACCTGCTGGCGGCCTCCACCGCGATGGGCTGGAGCCCGTTCTACCCGCAGTTCGACAAGTCCAGCCTCGACGTCGCCGACGAGGCCCACGCCGCCGGCCGTGACGTGGGGGAGTACGTCGCCGAGCAACTCGCCCGACGCGACCTGCGCCTGGCGGTCACCGACCCGGACAACCCGGTCAACTGGCCGCGCGTGCTCACCGTGTGGCGGGCCAACCTGATCGGCTCCTCCGGCAAGGGCAGCGAGTACTTCCTGCAGCACCTGCTGGGCACCGACTCCAACCTGCTCGGCAGCCCCGCCACCGACGGGGTGCGCCCCCGCGACGTGGTCTGCGACGGCGAGATCCCCGAAGGCAAACTCGACCTTTTGATGTCGATCGACTTCCGGATGACCTCGACCACGCTGGTCTCCGACGTGGTGTTGCCGGCGGCCACCTGGTACGAGAAAGAAGACCTGTCCAGCACCGACATGCACCCGTATGTGCACTCGTTCTCCGCGGCCACCGACCCGCCGTGGGAGACCCGCAGCGACTTCGACGCGTTCGGGGCGATCGCCCGGGCGTTCAGCGCGATGGCCAAACAGCACCTGGGCACGCGCACCGACGTGGTGCTCACCGCACTGTCCCACGACACCGCCGACGCGATGGCCTATCCGGACGGCACCGAGAACAACTGGCTGACCACCGGCGAGACACCGATCCCGGGCAAGACGATGGCGAAGGTCACCGCCGTGGAACGCGACTACACCGCGGTCTACGACAAGTGGCGCACCCTCGGCCCGCTCGTCGACGAACTGGGCATGACGCTGAAGGGCTACACCGTGTTCCCCGACGAAGAGGTCGAGGAGTTGGCGGCACGGTTCGGGGTGCTCGATTCCGGCCCGGCGCAAGGACGCCCGGCGATCACCACCGCCAAACGGATGTGTGACGTGTTGCTTCTGCTGTCGGGAACCACCAACGGGCGCCTGGCGGTCGAGGGATTCCGCGCCCTGGAGCTGCGCACCGGCCAACGACTGGCCCACCTCGCCGAGGGCAGCGAGGAGCGGCGCATCAGCTACGCCGACACCCAGGCGCGCCCCGTCCCGGTGATCACCAGTCCGGAGTGGTCGGGCAGCGAGACCGGTGGCCGGCGCTACGCACCGTTCACGATCAACATCGAAAACCTCAAGCCGTTCCACACCTTGACCGGACGGATGCATTTCTATCTCGCCCACGACTGGGTCGAAGAGCTCGGCGAACACCTGCCGGTCTACCGCCCGCCGCTGGATATGGCACGGCTGTTCAACACCCCTGAGCTCGGAGCGGCCGGCGACGACGGAATCGGTTTGACCGTGCGCTATCTCACGCCGCACTCGAAATGGTCGTTCCACTCCACCTACCAGGACAACCTGTACATGCTGTCGCTGTCGCGCGGCGGGCCGACCATGTGGATGAGCCCCGGCGACGCGGAGAAGATCGGTGCCCGGGACAACGACTGGGTGGAGGCGGTCAACGTCAACGGGGTGTTCGTGTGCCGGGCGATCGTGTCCCAGCGCATGCCCGAGGGTGTGGTCTTCGTCTACCACGTGCAGGAGCGCACCGTGGACACCCCGCGTACCGAGACCACCGGCAAGCGCGGCGGCAACCACAACTCGCTGACCCGGGTCCGGGTCAAACCCAGCCACCTCGCCGGCGGGTACGGCCAGCACTCCTTCGCCTTCAACTACATGGGGCCCACCGGAAACCAGCGCGACGAGGTGACGGTCGTGCGTCGCCGCAGCCAGGAGGTGCGTTACTGATGCGCAAGCTCGACACACTCAGCGAGGTGCGCCGATGAAGGTCATGGCCCAGATGGCGATGGTGATGAACCTCGACAAATGTATTGGCTGCCACACCTGTTCGGTGACATGCAAGCAGGCGTGGACCAACCGCGAGGGCACCGAATACGTCTGGTTCAACAACGTCGAGACCCGACCCGGCGTGGGGTACCCGCGCACCTACGAGGACCAGGAGAAGTGGCGCGGCGGTTGGACACTGGACAAGAAGGGCCGACTGCGCCTGCGTGACGGCGGACGGCTGAGCAAGTTGGCGCGGATCTTCGCCAACCCCCGCCTTCCCGGGATCGAGGACTACTACGAGCCCTGGACCTACGACTACGAGAACCTGACCTCCGCACCGCTGAGTGACACCTTCCCGGTCGCCGCGCCGCGCAGCCAGATCAGCGGCGAGCCGATGAAGAAGATCGAGTGGGGTCCCAACTGGGATGACAACCTCGCCGGATCCTCGGAGATCCTCGCCGACGACCCGATCCTGAAGAAGGTCAGCGACGGGGTGAAGTCTCAGCTCGAAGAGACGTTCATGTTCTACCTGCCGCGCATCTGCGAGCACTGCCTCAACCCGTCGTGTGTGGCGTCGTGCCCGTCGGGGGCGATGTACAAACGCGAAGAAGACGGCATCGTGCTCGTCGACCAGGACAAGTGCCGCGGCTGGCGAATGTGTGTGTCGGGATGCCCTTACAAGAAGGTGTATTTCAACCACAAGACCGGCAAAGCCGAGAAGTGCACGTTCTGCTACCCGCGCATCGAAGTGGGGCTGCCGACGATCTGCAGCGAGACCTGCGTAGGCCGGTTGCGCTACATCGGGTTGATCCTCTACGACGCCGACCGGGTGCTCGAAGCCGCGTCGGTCGAAGACGACAAGCACCTCTACGAGGCCCAGTGCGGGGTGTTCTTGGACCCCAACGACCCGCAGGTGATCGCCGGGGCACGCGCGGAGGGCATCTCCGAGGAATGGATCGACGCCGCGCAGCGCTCCCCGATCTACGCGCTGATCAACACCTACAAGGTGGCACTTCCGCTGCACCCGGAGTACCGGACGATGCCGATGGTCTGGTACGTGCCGCCGCTGTCGCCGGTGGTCGACGCCGTCAGCCGTGACGGCCACGACGGGGAGGACCTCGGCAACCTGTTCGGCGCCCTTGACGCGCTGCGCATCCCGATGGAATACCTCGCCGAATTGTTCTCCGCCGGCGACACCGCCGTCATCGAGAACGTGCTGCGCCGACTGGCGGCGATGCGTTCCTACATGCGTGACATCAACCTCGGGCGCGAAACCCAGCCTTACATCCCGGCGTCGGTCGGGATGACCGAAGAGCAGATGTACCAGATGTACCGGCTGCTGGCGATCGCGAAATACGATGAGCGTTACGTCATTCCGACCGCCTACCAGGCACAGGCCCACGACCTGGAACACCTGGGCTGCTCGCTGGACACCGACGGCGGCCCGGGCATGTACGAATCGGGGGGTTCGGGCTCG
The DNA here is from genome assembly GCF_002104795.1 of Mycolicibacillus koreensis. Classification (GTDB taxonomy): domain Bacteria; phylum Actinomycetota; class Actinomycetes; order Mycobacteriales; family Mycobacteriaceae; genus Mycobacterium; species Mycobacterium koreense. The sequence goes on along the minus strand of NZ_NCXO01000042.1, from coordinate 24,010 downwards.
GTGGTCTCCGCGGAGAGCTTCCACCTTCTCAAGGACCGCGACGAACGCGGCGACGGCACCGGCCGGGTCGACCTGCTCACCTGGAACGGCGACGGCATCCCGCCGGGAATGTTCCCGAAGGGGGACTCGTCATGAGGCTGCTCACCCGCACCAAACGCACGCGGCTACAGGACCGGGCGGTCTGGCAGGCCGCGTCGCTGTTGCTGGCCTACCCCGACGAACAGCACAGCCGGCGCCTCGACACCGTGGCCGGTCTGCTGGAGCACCTCGACGGCAAGCCGGCGGAGTTGTTGGGCCGCACCCTGACCGCACTGCGAAAGACCGATCCGCTGACTGCGGCCACCGCGTACGTCGACACCTTCGACATGCGCCGCCGCGCCACGATGTACCTGACGTACTGGACCGCCGGAGACACCCGCAACCGGGGGATGGCGATGCTGGCGTTCTCCAGCGCGTACCGCCGCGCCGGGGTGGAACCGCCCCGCAACGAGGGCCCCGACTACCTGCCGGTCGTGTTGGAGTTCGCCGCCACCGTCGACGCCGAGTCCGGGCGGCGACTGCTGGTGGCCAACCGGGTCCCCATCGATGTGCTCGCCACCGCGCTGGCCGCGGCCGACTCGCCGTACGCCCACACCATCGCCGCGGTGGCCGAGACCCTGCCCGCGGTCAGCGACCAGCAGGTGAAGCGGGCACGTGAGCTGGTGGAGACCGGACCGCCGACCGAGTCGGTGGGTCTGCAACCGTACTCGTTGACCGGTCCGCCCCGCGAGGAAGGCTGATGTGGCTACCTTGAGTTTGGCCCAGATCTACTGGGACGTCGCCCCGTACGTCGCTCTGGCCATCGCGATCGTCGCCAGCTGGTGGCGCTACCGCCACGACCAGTTCGGCTGGACCTCACGGTCCTCACAGCTCTACGAGTCGCGGCTGCTGCAGATCGGCAGCCCGATGTTCCACTTCGGCAGCCTGGTGGTGATCATGGGTCACGTCATCGGGCTGATGGTGCCCGAATGGGTGACCGAGAAATTCGGGCTCTCCGATCACATGTACCACATCCAGGCGCTGGTGCTGGGGTTGCCGGCCGGGATCGCCACACTGGTGGGGATCGGGCTGTTGATCTACCGCCGGTGGACCTATCTCCCGGTTCGCAAGGCCACCACCCGCAGCGACAAGCTGATGTATCTGGTGCTGGTGTGCGCCCTGATCGCGGGGATGGCCTGCACCCTGATGGGCACCACCCGCTACGGCGAGGTGCACGACTACCGCCAGAACGTCTCGGTGTGGTTCCGGTCGATATTCGAGTTCGACCCGCGCGGGGACCTGATGATCCAGGCGCCGTTGTATTTCCAGGTGCACGTGACCATCGCGCTGCTGCTGATCGCGATGTGGCCGTTCACCCGGCTGGTGCACGCGTTCAGCGCGCCGGTGGCCTACCTGTTCCGGCCCTACATCGTCTACCGCAGCCGCGTACCCGCACCGGACGGCAAGGTGCGCGGTGCCGCACCGCCGCCGCGCGGCTGGTAGTACCTCAAGGGCGGCCGAACCCGGCGGCAGCGAGCGTTTTCCGGCCCTCCTGACCGGTCACCGCATCGACGAAGGCGCGGGCCAGCTCCGGTTTTTTGGCGCCGCGCAACGTGGCGATCGGGTAGGTGTTGACCGCCTCGACGGCCTCGGGAAACTTCACCGTGGTGACCTTGTCGCCGGCGGCGATCGCATCGGTGATGTTGACCAGCCCGGCGTCGGCCTGACCGGTGGTCACCTTGTTCACCACGTCCTCGACGTCGGGCTCCTCACTGACCGGGTTCAACCGGATCCCGGTGGCCTCCTCGACCTGCCGGATGGCCACCCCGCACGGCATCGGCGGGGGACTGGTCACCACCGCCAGGCCGGGTTTGGTCAGATCGGCGAACGAGCCGACCTGGTGCGGATTGCCCGGTGCGGTGATGATCACCAACGTGTTGGTCGCGAAATCGACCGGGCCGTCCTCAACGAGCCCGCCATCGACGACCTTGTCCATCTGTGCGGAGTCGGCGGAGGCGAACACGTCGGCGGCCGCCCCCTGGGTGATCTGGGTCGCCAGATCCGCCGCGCTGGCGAAGTCGAAATCCACCTTGGTGCCGCGATGTTCGGTTTCGAAGCGATCCGCGATCTCGGTGAACGTCGGGCGCAGCGACGCGGCGGCGTAGACCACCACGGTCTGCGCCCCGGCGCCCGGAGCGCACCCGGTCGAGCCGGCCAGCACCGTCGCCGCGAGCACGCCCGCCGCCGCGCACCGACTCTGCCGGGCAAGCGATCTCACAGTCCGGCTGCCGGCTTCTCGTCGTGTCCGCCGAACTGCTTGCGCATCGCCGAGAGCGCCTTGTCGGCGAACTCGTCGAGCTGACGGGAGGCGAACCGCGAGCCCAGCGCGGCGGTGATCACCGGGGCCGGTACGCCCTCCTCGATCGCGGCGATCGCGGTCCAGCGTCCCTCCCCGGAGTCGGAGACCCGCCCGGCGAACGCGTCGAGATCGGGAGACTCGACCAGCGCGGCCGCGGTGAGATCGACCAGCCAGGAGCCGATCACGCTGCCGCGGCGCCACACCTCGGCGATCGCCGGCAGATCCAGGTCGTAGCGGTAGAACTCAGGGTCGGTCATCGGGGCGGTCTCGGCGTCGCCACTGGCTTCGCGGGTGGCGCCGATGTTGGCCCGGTGCAAGATGTTCAGGCCCTCGGCGATCGCGGCCATCATCCCGTACTCGATGCCGTTGTGCACCATCTTGACGAAGTGGCCGGCCCCGGTGGGACCGCAGTGCAGATAGCCGTGCTCGGCAGGGGAGGGGTCCCCGTCGCGGCCCGGGGTGCGTTCGGCGGCCTGCACACCGGGAGCGAGGGCGGCGAAGATCGGCTCGACGGTGGCGAACGCCTCGTCGTCCCCGCCGACCATCAGGCTGTATCCGCGGTCGAGTCCCCACACCCCGCCGCTGGTGCCGCAGTCGAGCAGGTGGATGCCGCGTTCGCGCAGCTGCTCGGCGTGGTGGATGTCGTCGCGGTAGTAGGAGTTGCCGCCGTCGATGACGATGTCACCGGCGTCGAGTGTGGCGGCCAACTCCTCGATGACCGAGTCGGTGACCGACCCGGCGGGAACCATCACCCAGACCGCCCGCGGCGCAGCCAGTTTCGCCTTGAGGTCGCCGACGGAATCCGCGCCGAGCGCCCCTTCCGCGGCGAGGTCGTGCACCGCGTCGACGTTGCGGTCATAGACCACGCAGTCGTGCCCGGCGCGCATCACCCGGCGCACCAGGTTGGCGCCCATCCGGCCCAGGCCGATCATTCCCAACTGCATCCTGTCCTCCTTCGTCGGCCCACAGCGGGGCCGTTCGGTCATCGGGCCGTGTGTCCGGTGTCTACAGCCACGGCTGTTGCCAGCCGAGCCGGCCGTGCAGCAGATCGTCGGCCGCGCCCGGCCCCCACGAGCCCCGCGGATAGCGGTGCACCGGCGGGGGAGCGTCGAGTAGCGGCTGCACGATCCGCCAGGTCTCCTCCACCGCGTCCTGGCGGGCGAACAGCCCCCGGTCCCCGGTGAGCGCGTTGTGCAAAAGCCGCTCGTAAGGCCGTAGCGGCTCGCCGAGTTGCTCGGCGAACAGCGTGTCCAACGACACCGGGCGCAGGTTGTCGCCGGCCAGCGCGGAGATCTGCACTCGCAGACCCGGATCGGGGTCGATGCGCAGCACGATCTGGTTGGGTGCCACCCGGGTGGGGTGCGGCAGAAACGCCAGCCGGGGGGTGCGGCGCAACACCAGCCGCACCTCGGTGACCCGCTCGGGCAGCGCCTTGCCGGCGCGCAGGAAGATCGGCACCCCCGCCCAGCGCCAGTTGTCGATCTCCAGGCGCAGCGCGGTGAACGTCTCGGTCTGCGACCCCTCGGCCACGCCGGGAACGTCGGTGTAGCCCTCGTACTGCCCGCGCACATAGTGCGCGACGTCGATCGGGGGGATGGCGCGAAACACCTCGACCTTCTTGTCGCGGAGCTCGTCGCCGTCGGCGTTGGTGGGGGGTTCCATCGCCACCAGTGCCAACACCTGCAGCAGGTGGTTTTGCACCACGTCGCGCAGCGCCCCGACCGCGTCGTAGAAACTGCCGCGGTCCTCGACCCCGAAATCCTCGGCCATGGTGATCTGCACCGAGGACACCGAGCGCCGGTCCCAGATCTCGGCGAGCGCGAGGTTGGCGAACCGCAGATACTCCAGCTCGATCACCGGCTCTTTGCCCAGGAAGTGATCGACCCGCAGAATCTGCTCCTCGGCGAGCACCCGGTGCAGCCGGGTGTTGAGCTCGCGCGCCGACGCCAGGTCGTGGCCGAACGGCTTCTCCACCGCCACCCGCGCCTGATCCACCAGCCCGGCCTTGCCGAGATGCTCCACGATCGGGCCGAACAGCGACGGCGGCATCTCCAGGTAGAACAGCGGCCGGCGCGCCCGGCCCATCTGCTGGGCCAACTGGTGGTACAGCGCGTCGTCGGTGACGTCGCCGGACAGATACGACAACCGGTCGGCGAGACGGCCGAACACCGCGTCGTCGAGGTCTTCGCCGGTCGCGGTGATCGCCTCGCGGGCCCGCGACACCAATTCGGCGGTGCTGATGTCGTCGGAGGCGACCCCGAGGATGGGGCAGTCCAGCAGCTTGCGGCGCTCCAGCCGGTACAGCGCCCGGAAGGTCATCTTGCGGGCCAGATCCCCGGTGATCCCGAAGATCACCAGCAGATCCGCCGAGGCGGTCGTGGTCACCGAAACGGTGCACTCCATTCCCAGCGGAACCGCGGCGCGCCGCTGTCGGTTGAGTCGTTGGTGCCCGGTTACTCCCTAATCTGCCAGGTGGCGGCCCGGTCACGCCAGGGTGGTGCGGCGGTACCAGCCAACACACAGGGAGACGGTTCGGGCAGGTCGACCGGTGAGAACTGCGTCACCGTGGGTGCTCTCGGTTTCGCGATCACCGGTCCGCGCTGGCAGAATCGCCCGGTGCAGTTCCGCAACGTCGCCATCGTCGCCCACGTCGACCACGGCAAAACCACCCTGGTCGACGCCATGCTGCGACAGTCCGGCGCGCTGGTCGAACGCGGTGAGGCCACCGAACGGGTGATGGACTCCGGGGACCTGGAGCGGGAAAAGGGCATCACGATCCTCGCCAAGAACACCGCGGTGCACCGCCATCACGCCGACGGCACGGTCACCGTCATCAACGTCATCGACACCCCCGGCCACGCCGACTTCGGCGGCGAGGTGGAGCGCGGCCTGGCGATGGTCGACGGGGTGGTGCTGTTGGTCGACTCCTCCGAGGGGCCGCTGCCGCAGACCCGGTTCGTGCTGCGCAAGGCACTGGCTGCGCACCTGCCGGTGATCCTGGTGGTCAACAAGACCGACCGCGCCGACGCCCGCATCGCCGAGGTGGTCGAGGCCAGCCACGACCTGCTGCTCGATGTGGCCGCCGACCTCGACGACGCCGCGCAGGAGGCCGCCGAGCACGCCCTGGGCCTGCCGACGCTGTACGCCTCGGGACGCGCCGGGGTGGCCAGCACCACCGCCCCGCAGAACGGGCAGATCCCCGACGCCGACAATCCCGACGCCAACCTCGACCCGCTCTTCGAGGTGCTGCTCGAGCACGTGCCCGCCCCCACCGGTGACCCCGAGGCGCCGCTGCAGGCGCTGGTCACCAACCTCGACGCCTCCAGCTTTCTGGGCCGGTTGGCGCTGATCCGCATCGCCAACGGGCGCATCCGCAAGGGCCAGCAGGTGGCCTGGCTGCGCGAGGTCGACGGTGAACCGGTGGTCACCAGCGCCAAGATCACCGAACTGCTGGTCACCGAGGGTGTGGAGCGCACCTCCACCGACGAGGCCGTCGCCGGCGACATCGTCGCGGTCGCCGGGATCCCCGAGATCATGATCGGCGACACCCTGGCCGATCCGGCCGCCCCGCACCCGCTGCCGCGGATCACCGTCGACGAGCCGGCGATCTCGGTGACGATCGGCACCAACACCTCCCCGCTGGCCGGGCGGGTCTCCGGACACAAACTCACCGCCCGCATGGTGCGCAACCGGCTCGACGCCGAACTGGTCGGCAACGTCTCGGTGCGGGTGGTCGACATCGGTCGCCCGGACGCTTGGGAGGTGCAGGGCCGCGGTGAGCTGGCGCTGGCGGTGCTCGTCGAGCAGATGCGCCGGGAGGGTTTCGAACTGACCGTCGGCAAACCGCAGGTGGTCACCCGCACCATCGACGGCAAATTGCACGAGCCGTTTGAGCACCTCACCGTGGACTGCCCGGAGGAGTTCGTCGGCTCCATCACCCAGCTGGCCGCCGCCCGCAAGGGCCGCATGCTGGAGATGGTCAACCACACCACCGGCTGGGTGCGCATGGAGTTCTCCATCCCCAGCCGCGGGCTGATCGGCTGGCGCACCGACTTCCTCACCGAGACCCGCGGCACCGGCATCGCCAACGCGGTCTTCGACGGCTACTACCCGTGGGCCGGGGAGATCCGCGCCCGCCACAGCGGGTCGCTGGTCAGCGACCGGGCCGGGTCGATCACCCCGTTCGCGTTGATCCAGCTCGCCGACCGCGGCCAGTTCTTCGTCGAACCCGGCCAGGACACCTACGAGGGCATGGTCGTCGGGATCAACCCGCGCGCCGAGGACCTCGACATCAATGTCACCAAAGAGAAGAAGCTGACCAACATGCGGTCCTCGACCGCCGACGTCATGGAGACACTCGCCAAGCCGATCACCCTCGACCTGGAGCAGGCGATGGAGTTCTGCGCCGGCGACGAATGCGTCGAGGTCACCCCCGAGGTGGTGCGGGTGCGCAAGGTCGAGTTGGCGGCCACGGCGCGCGCCCGCGCCCGCTCACGCGCCAAGGCCCGGGGCTGAACGAATTCCCGATGACCTGAGGACGCGCCAAAACCAGGCCGTGGGACGCTGGCTGGCCGCCAAGCAGGGAGAAGAACGAGCCACTCAACTTGGTGCGAGGATTGGCTCCGGCGGCGAAACCGGGCGCCGTGACAAGCCGGCTCGCTCCGGCGCGCGGCGGAGTCGTTACCTTCCATGCGGCCGTCTGGAACAGTGCGGTCGCCGATCGCCTCGGTCGATCCGGGTACGGAAATGGTGAAACGTACCTACTCCTCGTCGTAACCGTAGACCCGCCCCCGCAACATTGGAGCATTTGGGTTTCTATCCCTTTCGTGGCGCTCACAACCATCCGTTATGGGGACGCATGGCCCGGACCGGTCGACAAGAATCGAAGGTCAGTAAAATCACAGAAGGGGCATGTCATGCAGATTCTCGCCGCCGTGACTGAGAGGACGGGCGCGCCATTCACGTTAACCGAAGTGGACCTCCAGGCTGCCGCGGCGGACGAAGTTGTGGTGCAGATCGCGGGAGCCGGAATCTGTCACACCGATATTGCCGTCAGTGAGGGCCACCTGCCGTTCCCGTTGCCAGGGGTTTTGGGTCACGAGGGCAGCGGGACGGTGCTCTCGGTCGGCGCAGACGTGACAACTGTGGCCCCAGGCGACCATGTGGCGATCAGCTTCAATAGCTGCGCGAAATGCCCGCGCTGCGCAAATGGCGAGCCCTCTTACTGCCACGAGTTCATGGAATACAATTTCAGCGGCCAACGGGCTGACGGCTCGTCGGGGCTCAGTGCAGGCGGTACTAGACTGGGCGCCAATTATTTCGGTCAGTCGTCGTTTGCCACGCACGCGATTGCGCGTGAGCGCAACGTAGTGAAGTTGCCGCCTGGGGTCCCCGTGGAACTGGCGGCACCCCTGGGATGCGGCATTCAAACCGGTGCCGGGTCGGTATTCAACTCGCTCGACGTTCAGCCCGGCTCAACGGTCGTCATCGCCGGTGCGGGCTCGGTCGGGCTCGCCGCGCTGCTGGCCGCCGTTGTCCGCCAGGCCGAATACATTGTGGTCATCGAACCTCTCCAGAGCAGGAGGACCTTGGCGCTCGACCTTGGTGCCACCCATGTGATCGATCCTGGCACAGGCGATCTCGTCACACAGATTCGAAATATTGCTCCCGGCGGCGTCGATTATGCGCTCGATACCACCGCGGTCGCTTCCGTCGCCGAACAACTCGCTGGGGCCCTTGGGGTACGCGGCATGCTGGGCCTGCTCGGTGTCCCCGCGGACCCGCAAGCGATCTTTTCGGTAGGGTTGTTCCAGGTTCCGTTGCTCGGACTGACCGTCCGGGGCATCGTCGAGGGCGACGCCGATCCCCAAACGTTCATCCCCTACCTGGTGGACCTTTATAGGGCGGGCAAATTTCCCTACGATAAGTTGATCACCACGATGCCTTTCAGTGAGATCAACGAGGCGATCGTCGCCCAACGACGCGGCGACGTGGTGAAAGTTGTGCTTACCCCCTGAGCGTTCGGGATAGGACGCTATGACGTTGGCGAGCTGGCCATCTCGCCTCTGGCGGAGTCACAAGGAACCGCTGGTGGTTCAGCCGGGTGCCGGAGGGCGCCGGTGGACTGACCGCATGCTGGTTACGATGGCAGAGACTTCGATGTGCCACGCGGTCCGACGTCCTGGCCACTTGCGTTCTCGGCGTCGGAGTTCCATTCGCGGCCTTGGATGGTTATAACCCGGCGCGGCTAACCGTCGTCGGCTGCCGACGGCCGGAATTTGTCGGCAAGGCGTTCACGGTAGGACGAGGGGCTGTGTCCCGTCCACTGTTTGAATGCCCGCGTGAACGCCCGGGTTTCGCCGTAGCCGACCAGCTCCCCGATCTGTTGCACCGGCATCGAGCTGCCGAGGAGCCGTTGGACGGCGAGGTCTCGTCGGATGCTGGCCGTGATCTCCCTATACGAGGTTGACTCGTCGCGGAGCCTTCGCCGCAGCGTAGGCTCCGCCATGTTCATTTGGTGTGCCACCGAGCTGAGGGGAGGGAAGACGAGCGGCAGTTCCCGGGCGCCCAGCAGTGTTGTTCTGACTCGCCGTGCGACGCTGAACTCGTCGATGGGCGACGACATGAAGCCGAGTGGAGCCGCGGCGAGGAGCCGTTTGAGTTCAGCTCGGGTGCGGACAATCGGCTGTTGCAAAAAGGCGCGTTCGAAGACAATCGATGTCGCCGCGCTGTCAAAGTGCTGGGGGCACGGGAAGATGTATTGCAGTTCGTCCGCGTACTCGTTCGGCCTCGGGTAGTTGAACGTCGCCGCCACCAGCGGCGGTAGCGCCCCGGCCAGCCACCCCACGAGCCGGTACCAGATCGTCGCCCAGAATTCGATGAAGTAGTGGTTGGGGTCGAGCTCCGTGCACGCGAATTCGATGCGCATGCTGAGGCGATTCTCATCGCCGTCGAGTGTCATCGCCATCGAATCGTTGACAAGGTGATAGAACAGCGTCCCCTTGCGGAGTGCCGATTCAAGCGAAGGCTCATTGATGATCCCGTAGGCCATCAGGGCGAACGTCCCGGGTCGTGCCGGCCGTCCGAGGAAACCCATGAACTCGTCGTCGAGGGAGTACCACATCAACTGAACGAGACGGGCAAGCAAAACGACGTCGCCGCGCCAGGCCGGGTCGTAGACCTGCTTGCTGTCGAGGCCGATCTCCGCCAGCAGCATGTCCGGGTCTATTCCATGACGCTCGGCACTTCTAATAGTCTCTTGGAAGTAATACGCGCATGACGTCGCCATGGTTCCGCAAGTTTCCTTCAGCTGTGGTCGGGATGAGCGACCGTCTCGTGGCCCAGTCGCTGTGCTCATCGCCGTTGGTGGGTCTTTGTCCACTGTAGGGCGAAATCGCCTCGAGTGGTCTGGGCCGTGGGCAGAATGCAGCCGGTTGGTGGCCTAGAAGGCTCGCCGGCCTCACGATATCCGGGCCTTTCGCAGGAAGTTGAAAGGTAGTCGTTGATCGGTTTCGTGCCCAGTCGGCCGGCACTGTGAAGGCCGGCCTCAGGCGTCTGCGCGCCCGGGGATGACGACCTGTTGTTCGACCGCGTCGAATGCGATGTCGATGAGCTGGCGAAGGTTTCGTTTCCCGTCTGACCGAGCCCACTCGTCGAGCGCGATATCGAGGCAGGCGAGCGCGCTGTAAACGAGCGCCTCCGCGGCGAGGCGCGGGTCGTCGGGGCCGACGAGCCGCGCCTGGATGAGCGGGGTGAGCAGGCTTGCCCAGGCTGCGTGCTTCTCATGGCTTCGTGCACGCAACGAGGCGCTGCTCGACGCCACCCGCGTTACGCGGAGAGCGGTCTCATGCTCCGCGTCCGCGATGTCGGCGATGACGTGGACGGCAGCGCGCAACGCCGCCCACGCGGACTCGTCGGCTGGACGGCCGGCGAGCGTTGATCGAATCGATTCGCCGATGGGAACCAGGTCGCCGAAGACGACATCTTCTTTTGTCGCGAAATAGCGGAAGAACGTGCGCGCCGAGATACCTGCGACCGCAGCGATGTTGGCGACCGTCGTCGCATCGAACCCGTAATCGTCGAAGAGTTGAAGTGCGCGGTCGGCGATTTCAGTGCGGACGGCGGCGCGGGTCCAATCGCGGAGCCGAGGCGGCTGGATCTGCGACTCTGGCGGCTTCACCATAAGCCCGACGTTACACCGAACGCCGTTGTTGACAGTCTCTGTCATCATTGACATGATCTGACTGACATGGAGGTCAATGCATGCGTGAACGAATACTGGGCCGGCAAGGATTGACTTCATCAGCGATCGGATACGGCTCAATGGGGGTATCGGTCGCCTATGGCCCCGCCGACGAGCAGGGCGGAATCGAAGCGATCCGTCGTGCCTACGACCTCGGTGTCACTCATTTCGACACGGCCGAGATGTATGGGTGGGGCGACAACGAACGGATCGTCGGCCGAGCGGTCAAGGGCTTCCGTGATGACGTGATCCTCGCGACGAAGTTCGGGTTCACCGCCCCCGACCTCGGCGTCGACAGCCGCCCCGCGCATATCCGCGAGGTGCTCGACAACAGCCTGCGCAATCTCGGCGTCGACTGCATCGACATCTTCTACCAGCACCGTGTGGACCCAAACGTTCCGATCGAAGATGTCGCAGCAGTCATCAAGGAGGCCATAGAGGCCGGCAAGGTCAAGTATTTTGGCTTGAGCGAGGCGGGCGAGAAGACGATCCGGCGTGCCCACGCGGTGCAACCGGTGTCGGTGTTGCAGACGGAATATTCTCTGTTCGAGCGCGGCGTGGAGCGCTTGTTTCCGACGTTGCGCGAACTTGGGATTGGGTTCGTTGCTTATTCGCCCCTCGGCCGGGGTTTCATCACGGCAAGTGTCAAAGAGGCCGCCGACTACGCCGATGACGATATGCGTCGATTCGATCCGAGGTGGCAACCCGGCAACTTCGAGAAGAACCGTGAGGTGACCGCTCGACTGGGCGAATTCGCGGACTCGCTTGGGGTGACCCTTCCGCAGGTGGCCCTGGCATGGCTGCTTGCGCAGGGCGACGACATCGTGCCGATTCCGGGAAGCCGACGCAAGAATCGCGTTGAAGAGAACGTCGGCGCGGTTAATCTCGTTTTGTCGTCGGGGGACTTGGATCGTATCGCGGAGATCGTTCCCGGCGCTGTCGGCGCGCGGTACGTGGATTCCATGCTGCCCCAGTGGGACTGAGCCTCGGGCGCTGGATCTGAACCGGAACGCCGGTTGACCTCGAAACTCCGACACTGACTATTTGAGTGGCCCGCGCTTTAGTCGCAGTTCCCGTTTGAGCACCTTCCCTGTCGGAGTGTGCGGGAGCGAATCGACGAATTCGATGGAACGGGGTGCCTTATAGCTGGCGATGCGCGCCTTGACGTGGTCGCGCAGTTGGCCAACGTCTGGACGGGTGTTCTCGTGCAACACGACCACGGCGTGAACCCGTTCTCCCCATTGGTCATCGGGTAGGCCGATCACCGCACATTCGCGCACAGCAGGATGTGACCCGAGCGCGTTCTCCACTTCAACGGAGTAAACATTCTCACCGCCGGTGACGATCATGTCCTTGATCCGATCGGCGATATAGACGTAACCCTCGTCGTCCATGTACCCGAGGTCTCCTGTACGCATCCATCCGTCGACGATGGCGGTAGTCGTCTCTTCGCAGAGGTTCCAGTAGCCCTGCATTGTGTGCCCGCCACGTACTCGGACTTCACCGATCACGCCGCGCGGAACCTCAGCTCCAGTTGTATCGGTGATGCACACCTCGGTGTGTGGGATCGCTCGGCCCGCCGACCGGAGACGGCCCTGTCGATGGTCGGACGGTCGCAGAAGGGTCGCCAGGCCCGCCAGCTCGGTCATCCCGTACGCCTGGGTAAACCCGGCCGCCGGGAATATCTTTGTTGCCCGCGAGAGGAGACCCTCGGTGATGGGTGAGGCGCCATACAGGATGTCTTCGATGCTGCTAACGTCCCGTGTCCGTATCGACGGATGATCAACGATGGCCTGGATCATGGTGGGGACAAGCGTCGTGCCGGTAACCCGATGTTGCTCAACAGCGTCCAGTACCGCCTCGACGTCAAAGGTGGGTAAGACGATGTGAGTTCCGCCGACGATCGCTTGAACGTTCCCGCCGGTGATGTCGGCGAGGTGGAACATGGGCGCGGCATGCAGGTAGCGACCGCCCGCGCGGAACAGACCGCAGGCCGCGCCCCCGAGGCTGGACGTGACAAGATTCGCGTGACTGAGCATGACGCCCCGGGGAAACCCGGTCGTTCCACCGGTATAAAACAGGCCGGCGAGTGAGTCCTGTCCGCGGCGCACATCGTCAACCGGGGCGTGCTCGGCGATCAGCTGCTCATAACTGAGCATGCCTGGAGGAGTCGGATTCTCACCGCAGTGGATCACAGACGTGAGGTCCGGGTACGCCTCTCGCAGAGAGGGGACCAGCGGAGCGAATTTATCATCGACGACGAGGGTCCTGCTTTGACAATCCGCTAGCGAGAATGCGATCTCGGCTGGGCCCCACCGCGTATTGACGGGATTGAGAACGGCGTCTGCCCACGGTACCGCGAGTAGGAGTTCGCAATAGTTGTCGGAGTTGAGGGCCAGGATGGCTACGCGATCGTCGGGTTCGACCCCGATGTGGCGCAGCGCTCCGGCGAACCGGCCGATCCGATCGGCGACTACGCGAAATGTACGGACGCGATCACCGAATATGGTCATCGGAGTATCCGGCGTTTGCTGAAGCGAGCGGTGGAACCCCTGGGTCAGGTACATCGATTGCTCTTTCTCCCACGATGCGGCCACCCCCGGAAAGGGGTTTTCCGCCGCTGCCGCGCCTCACCCACGAACAAGGTGTCGGCCTGCTCGTTCGATAAGTGACGCAGGCGGAGTGAAGCGGTCTCCGTGAGCCTCGGCAAGCAGGCCACATCGCTGCACGAATCCGGGCAAACCCCCGTCGTATTGGTCGGCAAACCGAAGGCAGCCGCCGGTCCAGGACGGGAACCCCACGCCGAACACTGACGCGACATTCGCTTCGGCGTCGCTGCGCGCCACAAGCTCTTCCCGTGCTTGCAGCGCCGCGAGTGCCTGGCGGACGAGGAGACGATCCTGAAGCTCGGGCAGGTGAGGTATTTCGCGGCCGGTGCCGAAAGCCTGCGCCAAGCCAGCCCACAGTCCGGTCCGCCTGTCCTGCTCGTACTCGTAGAACCCACGGCCTCCGGCTCGTCCTGTCCGGTGGAACTCGGCGTTCATTCGACCGAGCGTGGTGGCGATCACGGTTGGGCTGGTGGATGTGAAGTCGGTCATCTCACCGTCGATGCGGGCGAGGACAGAAAATGACAAGTGGTCGGCCAGGGCGAGCGGCCCGATTAGATACCCGGCATGCTGGGCTGCTCGCTCGATGGATGGCGCCGGGGTTCCACCAGCGAGCATCGTCAATGCCTCATCGAGGTACGCGTGCAGAATCCTGGTGGTGAAAAAACCTGGCCGATCACCCATCACCACCGATCTCTTGCCGAGTTGGCCACCGAAGTCGATCGCCTTCGCCAGCGCTTCCGCCGACGTGCGATCCGACTCGATGGCCTCCAGCAGGGTCATGCGATCCACCGGGGTGAAGAAGTGCATCCCGACCATGTTTTCCGGCTCGGGGACAACATCCGCGAGTTCGCTTATCGGCAGCGCCGACGAGTTCGACAGAATCAAAGTGCCGGATTGAAGCCGGGAGCATGCGGAGGCGAGCTGACGGCGCCGTTCCTTCGCGTCATCGAAAACCGACTCGATGACGACGTCGACCGCGGGCCCGCAGTTGTCGATGTCACAGGCACGGACCTGCCCGGAGCCCTGGCTGAGCTGCGCCCTCACCGTAGCGGCTACCGAGTCGGCCGCGCCGAAATCGGCTGCCGTGATCGTGGTATCGATTCCCACTTCGGCGCAAGCGTGCGCAATCTCCGCCGCCACCGAGTTGGAACCGATCACCAGCGCCAATCGCGCGCGAAAAGGCTGCAGATCGGCGGGGCGGCGTGTCGCGCGACGGATCTCGCGTGGCTCGAAGAATGTCACAGCGATGATGTTCGACGACGCGGGGCTCGCGATGAGCGCCGCACAGTGCCGTGACTCGATGGTTTGAGCGGTGGCGAAGTCTACTCGAGCGCCTTCAACCACGGTCGCCAGGATTGCCTCCGCCGCGGCGTCCGAGGCGCCGCGGGTTCTGGCCATCAGTCGTGCCGGCAGCATCGTCAGGAGCCGGGTTGTGCGCGGCTCGCCCGGAGCTCCGCCCGGAATGCGGGCGCCTGGCTCATCCCACGGCTGTTTCGGCTCGGGGTGGGCCGCGATCCAGCGGGCAGCTGCGACGATGAGTTCGTCGGGCTCGTCGACGACCTCGTCGACCAATCCGACCGCCAGCGCCTCGTTCGGCGTGAAGCGGGTTCCGGGCAGCAGTATCTCCTCTAGTGCCTTCTGCATTCCGAACATTCGGACCGTCCGGACGGTGCCGCCAGCACCGGGGAGCACACCGAGTTTGGACTCGGGTAGACCGACAAGGGCGGTCGGATCGTCGACGGCGACCCGATAATGGCAGGCCAGAGCCAGCTCATATCCACCGCCTAGCGCGGCGCCGTTGAGGGCGGCTACCACCGGGCGGCCCAGAGTCTCCAGCCGGCGCAGGTGAACCTTCAACGTGTCGAGCATCGCAGCGACTTGCGCGATCGCATCGGGACCCAGGCCCGCGAACTCGCTTAGGTCGGCACCCGCAAAGAACGTGGACTTTCCGGAGGTGAGGATGACCCCGGTAACGGTGTCACGCTCGGCCTCGAGGCGGTCGAGCACCGCTGAAAAGTCGTTTCTGAAGCGGTCATTCACGGTGTTCGCGGTATTGTCGGCGTCATTCATGGTCAAGACGACGACACCATCGGCGGTCAGGTTCCAATCGAACATGGGGTGGGTGGATACTGTGGTCATCGGAGTCTCCCTTGACGTCAGGAATGAGGCGATCTAAACGCGTTCGATGAGGGTGGCGACGCCCATGCCCGCCCCGATGCACAAGGTGACGACTGCGCGGTGTGCGTCGCGACGTTCGAGTTCGTCGACGATGGTTCCGACCAGCATTGCGCCAGTCGCGCCGAGGGGGTGTCCCATGGCGATCGCGCCACCATTGACGTTGACTTTGTTTTCCGGCAGATCGAGATCTTTGATGTATTTGAGGACGACGGCTGCGAAGGCTTCGTTGATCTCGAAGAGGTCGATTTGGTCGGCACGCAGTCCAGCCTTTGCGAGCAGTTTCTGTGTGGCCGGGGTGGGCCCGGTGAGCATGATGGTGGGGTCGGCACCGGACGTCGCCGTGGCGGAGATGCGGGCGCGGGGGGTCAGACCACACCGTGTTCCTGCGTCTTTGTTACCGATCACGACGAGCGATGCGCCGTCGACGATGCCCGACGAGTTGCCGGCATGGTGGACGTGATCGATGCGATCGACCCAGTGGTAGCGGCTCAAGGCCACCGCGTCGAAGCCGTCGGCGCCGAGTCTGGCGAACGCGGGTTCGAGCTTAGCTAGCGATCCGAGTGTGGCTTCGGGACGCAGGTGTTCGTCGCGGTCTAGTAACGTGAAGCCGTGCTCGTCTTTGACCGGGACGACGGATTTTGCGAAGTACCCACCTGACCACGCGGCAGCCGCGAGTCGTTGGGAGCGAATCGCATAGGCGTCGACGGATTCGCGGTCGAAGCCTTCGATCGTTGCGATGAGGTCGGCGCCGATCCCCTGCGGAACGTAGCCGGTTGCGATGCTGGTGGCGGGATCTTCGAACCACGCGCCGCCATCAGACCCCATCGCGACTCGGGACATGGATTCCACGCCGCCGGCGAGGACCAACGACTCCGAGCCGGATTGAACCTTCTGCGCGGCGATGTTGACCGCCTCGAGACCGGACCCACAGAACCTATTGACCTGCAAGCCTCCGACGGTGACCGGCAGGCCCGCGGCCAAGGCAGCAATGCGAGGCAGTACGGACCCCTGTTCGTCTCGCGGCGAGACAATGCCGAGAACGATGTCCTCGATCGCTTCCGGAGCGAGGTCGGGGTGCCGGTTCCGCAGTTCACTGATTAGGCCCACCACCAGTGAGATGGGTTTGGCTATATGCAGGGATCCGCTGGGCCGACCCTTTCCACGTGGTGTTCGGATGGCATCGAAGATGTAGGCAGTGTTCGAGTCATCGATCATGGGTGCTCCTGAGTCTGAGTGCTCGCCATCGAATTGCCACGCCAGTCCCGCAGACGGCTGGCTGGCCAGTTGTCGGATTGCGCGAGAGCGCGCAAAATCTCGTCGTTGTGTTGCCCTGGCGCTGGTTGGCGTAGTGGAAGCGGTGCCGGCGTGCGATCAAACTTTGGTGCCGGTGCGGGTTGCGCGACGCCATCGACCGCCACGAACGTTGATCGTGAGGCGTTATGGGCATCTGTCACGGCTTCGTCGATGGTGAGCACCGGCGACACGCACGCGTCGGTTGCTTCGAACGTGGTGATCCATTCGGTGAGGGTCCGACCGGCGATGATCGTGCGAACCCGCTCGATCATGGCGGGCCACTGCTCGGGGCTGGTGTGGCTGGTCTGCCAGTCTCCCTCTTCGGTCACGCCGAGTCCCCGAAGAAAGGCGCTGTAGAACGGTGGCTCAATTGCACCGACGCTCAGATACCGGTTGTCCGCGGTCCGGTAGACGTTATAGAAGTGTGCCCCGCCGTCGAGCATGTTTGCACCGCGACGGTCGACCCAGCGGTCAGCGGCGCGCCAAGCGTGCAGCATCGTGGTCAGCAGGGCGGCGCCGTCGGTCATGGCCGCGTCGACGACCTGTCCGGTCCCGGTCCTACCGGCGTGATGGAGTGCCGCGAGGATCCCGTAAGCCAGCAGCATGCCTCCGCCGCCGAAATCGCCGATGATGTTCAGTGGGATGGCCGGCGGTCCGTTGCCGGGTCCGATCGCGTCGAGCACACCGACGCGAGATATGTAGTTGATGTCATGTCCGGCGTGTGATGCCAAGGGCCCCGACTGTCCCCATCCGGTCATCCTGGCGTAGACCAGGCGGGCGTTGAGTGCGTGGCACTCCTGCGGCCCGAGGCCGAGTCGCTCGGTGACTCCGGGTCGGTAGCCCTCGACCAGAACGTCAGCCGCGACGATCAATTTCCTCGCAACATCAAGATCCGAAGCGTCTTTCAGGTCAAGCTCCAAAGAGCGCCGGTTTCGGTTGAGCAAGTCCAGGTGCGGCGGGACGGGATTGCCGGCATGGCCGCCAGGGCGGTCGATGCGAATCACGTCAGCGCCGAGGTCGCCGAGCATCATCGCGGCGAACGGCGCAGGACCGATGCCGGCGAATTCGATGACCTTCACTCCGGTCAGGGGGCCGACGTTGCCCCCGTCGGAGCCACTGTCAGCATTCGCGCGCTGCCCACCCACGCTGGTCATGCCTTGGCGCTGTTGCGCCGCATAATGTCCCGAGCGATCGCATGCTTGTGGACCTCGGTTGGACCGTCGTACAGGCGGAAGGCGCGGATGTCGCGGAAGATCATTCCGATCGGCGTCTCATCGGATATCCCGATCCCACCGAGGACCTGCACACAACGGTCGGCGACCTTGAACAGCTCCTCGGATACCAGAGCCTTCACCATGGAACTTTCGTGGCGCCCCTTCTCGCCCTGATCGAGTCGCCAGCACGCCCACCAGATCGCAAGGCGGCATTGCTGCAGGGCGATTTCGTTGTCGGCAAGCATGAACGAGACTCCCTGATGTTCGCCGATGGGCTTGCCGAAAGCGGTTCGGGTACGCGCGTGCTCGACTGCGATCGACTGAGCACGCTCGGCGGCCCCCAACCAGCGCATGCAGTGCGTGAGCCGGGCCGGAGCGAGGCGAAGTTGCGCGTAACGCAGGGCATTCCCGACTTCGCCAAGGACAGCGGAAGCCGGCAGAGTCAGCTGGTCGAACGTGACGACGCCGTGGCCCTCTACATAGTTGCGGTCCATCGTCGACATGATCCGATCGATGACGATCCCCGGTGTGTTGCCGTCGCAGACGAACAGGGTGGGACCACCCGGACCTGTGGGGCTCTCCGGGACGTCGGCCATGATGATCCACGTTCTGGCGTTGGTGGCGCCGGTAATCAGCCATTTACGTCCGTTGATCGTGTATTGACTGCCATCGAACGTCGCCGTCGTCGTCAGCTGCCGCGGGTCGGATCCGGCGCCGTCCGGCTCGGTCATCGCGAACACCGACCGCTGGTGACCGTCGATAACCGGCTTCAGATAGCGCTCAGATTGCTCGTCGTCAGCGATCTTGGTCAGTAGATACATGTTGCCCTCGTCAGGGGCGGCGCAGTTCAGCGCCACCGGACCCAAGGTGGACCAGCCCGCAGCCTCGTAGAGCACCGCTTGGTCGCAGTGGGAAGGCTCGCGCCCACCGTAACGACGCGTGGCCTGGAAGCTGAGCAGTCCTCGTTTACGGGCCAGCGCGACGAGTTCGTCGCGCAGTTCATCGGTGGGGCCGTGTTGGGTGAGTCGGGGATCCGCCTCGTACGGGATGATTTCATCGATGACGAATGCGCGGATCTCGTCGCTCAGCGCTACCACGTCGGCGGGGATGGTGAAGTCGATCATTGCTCTCCGTTCATAAGGTCGGCGGCGCGCTCGAACAGTTGCAAGGTGGCGGCGTGGAGTTCATCGCCTGTTCGTCGCGGGGCGAGGCCTGCTGTCGCTCGAGCAAAGGTTCCCTCGAGTAGAATTCCAAGTTTGAAACAGGCCAAGACGGTGTACCAGGTCATGGCGCTGAGATCCCGGCTGCTGCGTCGGCCATATCGAGCGGTAAGGTCGGCTGCGCTGGGCAGCGGCGCGGAATCCATCAGCGGTCCGCCGAACACGCTTGGGGCCTGGGGGAGTCGCCAGGTCGCCAACAGCCATCCGAGATCGAGCAGTGGGTCACCGATGGTTGCCATCTCCCAGTCAACGATGGCAGCTACATCGGGTGAGGATCGGTCGAACATCACGTTCGCGGCGTGGAAGTCACCATGCATGATCCCTGCGGGCTGCTGTGCGGGACGGTTTCGTACGAGCCAGTCAGCAACCAGATCGATGTTGGGAATCTCTGGCCCGTGGTAGCCGTCGAATCCGCTGTAGGATTCTAGCTCGGCGAGCCACCGCGGCACTTGCCGCTCAAGGAACCCATCGGGCTTCCCGAAATCATTGAGGCCGACTGCGCGGTGGTCGATTTCACCGAGCTTCGCGAGTGCATCGATGATATTGAAGGCCATTCGTTCGCGAATGTCGGGATCATTTGCGTGTTGTGGGGGCAACTCGACACTGGGGTTGAAACCGTCGATGGGCTCCATGAGATAGAAGACGGCCCCGCCCAGCGGTGTGGGGTCGGCGCACACCGCGATCAGTTGCGGATGTGGTACGTCACTGGTCTTGAGCGCGTCCAGTACTCGAGTTTCACGCAAGATCGCCTTGTTGCTTTGTGGCCGAAGATGCCGGGGGCCCCGTCGAAGTACATATGGACGTCCGTCGCGAACAAACGTCACCATGACGTTCTGTGTTCCGCCGCCCAGTGCGGCGACTTCAGTCAGCGGGCCCCCGCCGAGTCCTTGGCCGGACATCCAATTCGCCACGGCGGCGATCTCGTCCGGCTGGATCGGACTCCGCGCTCGCGAATCGTCGAGACCTGGTACCGACGTCGTCACGGTACGGGCTCCGTGGCCGACACCGCCAGCGTATCGCGTCCGGTGATGAGTGCGCGGGCGGCTGAGTCGTCTGCCGATTTGACGGTGCGCGCCAGGTCGGCCAGTGTGGCGAGATCGGCGTCATCGTGCACGGCTATCGAAAACTCGATGTCGGTTACGACTCCCGAGAACCGGTTGATGATCCGGTCGCCAATTTCGTCGTAGGTTCCGATGACGACAAACGCGTCGAGAGTTTCGTCATCGATTAACGCGGGAAGCTCCTCCCAGCGCTGAGCTTTGGACAGCGCGTGTGCCTCAGTTGCCAGATCGCTCAGATTCAGATGTTCAAAGGCTGCGGCGTATCCCGGGGTCGAAGCGTAGAAGGCGATGCGTGCTCTGGCGTCGCGGACTTTGTCGACGAGCTCTTCCTCGGTGCGAGCCGACGCGACGAGCGGCTTCATGCACACGCGGAACGAGTCGAGGCTTCGGCCCGCTCGCTGTGCCCCGCGGCGAACCGCCGGCAACATCACGTCCTCGATGTAGGAGGGCGTACACACCGGATGAGGTCGGATCCCGTCAGCGACTTCACCGGCGACCGCACACATGCCCTTGTTCACGGACGCGAGATGAACTGGTATATCGGGGTTATCGATCGGGCCCGCGTCGAAGAGAGGCACCATTAGCGAGAGCTTGTAATGCTCGCCCGAGAACTGCAGCGGGGTACCGTGCTGCCAGCAATCCCAGATCGCCCGCACGGCCTGGACATATTCCCTCATCCAAGGCCCGGGCGGGTGCCAGAGCATCCCATAGCGTCGTTGGATGTGTCCGCGGACCTGAGTTCCCAGCCCAAGGGTGAAGCGACCCTGCGAAAGCTTTTGCAGCGTCCACGCGTTGAGCGCCATTACCGTCGGGCTACGGGGAAAAGCGATGGTCACCCCTGTGGTCAGGTGCAGTCGCTGCGTGCGTCCCGCTGCGAGGGTTAATACCGTGAACGGGTCGTCCTTGGTCTCTTCGACGACGAGCCCGTTGTAGCCGAGGTCCTCTAAGAGTGAGGCACTTTCGGCCACTGAAAAAATGTCAAGTGGGGTCGCGGGCGTTCTTAGTCCCGGATCGACTTTGCCCAAGGGCAACAACGTCTCAAGTCGCAAACGTCTCTCCTCGCATTGTGCGTCGTCAACCGAAGCTACGTTGGGAGTTGAGCGGCCGACAGGTCTGAATCGGGCGGATTAGTTCATCGAATCGATCTCGCTTGCGGGGATCAGGAATCGTAAGCGCTCGATGTTCAGAAACGCGCCACGCCGGAGCCGGCGTCCGTGTCACGACCGAACGGCGGACGCTGGCGAACGGCGGACACTGGGGGTCCCGAACCGCCGAAGTGCCTGTGGTCGCCCTCGGCAAGCGTGCGAGTCAGGTGATCAGGCGCGCGCCCCGGACGTTGCACCGAACTGCTTGCGTGATCGTGGCGTTGGTCACATACTGGGCGGGACTGCTGCGTCGTCGAGGAGGTACCTGAGCGTTCAGGCCCGACGAACCTGAGGAGGCCTGCGTAGTGACCGTCAAAAATGCCCCGAGTTCCGAGATCGCTGGATGCCTGGAGGAAGCGCGTGACATCCTGCGCGGGGCTATCACCTTTGTTGGCGACGACGTAATTCGCAACGGCAGCGCAGATTGGGACGTAGTCGCAGCGGATCAAATGCTGACCCTGATTCGTACCGCGTTGGTTGGCCGCCTCGACCTCATGGAGCAACAGTCTGAATCGCAGAATTACCTGAAAATATCGGCGTTGCTCATGCGGGCCATGCAACTCCAATTAGCGCTTAAGGATGCGCTCCTCGCGCGCCGGGATCAGCAGATCAACGCCGCTCACGAAGCGATTCGCGGACTGCGTGAGTTGCGCTCGCTGGCGGCGTTGGCGGAGGGCGCTCCCCAGCAAGCTTATAAGATTGGCTTCACAAGAGTATTGTTTTCACGCCTCGAAGGCGGGGTATGGCATGCGCGGTCGGCGTTTGCCGGCGAAGATCGCAACTTAGCGGCGACGATGGTCGCGGCGGGAAAATCGAACCCCCGACGACTCACCAACGTGTTGCCCGAACATGAAATGGTGCGACGCGGGACGCCCATTCTTGTCCGCGACGCCGCAGCCAATCCGCGCGTGTATCCTGAACTCAACGAAGTGACCAGAAGCGCTGGCTATGTTGCGGCGCCGGTATTCAGTTGGGGTCAGGCGGTGGGGCTTCTGCACGCTGACCATCACACCGGGATCCAAGGCGTATGTGAATTCGACCGCGGGATCCTTGGCGCCTTCGCTGAAGGACTGGGAATCACACTGGAGCGCAATGCGATGCTCGAACGGCTACGGTCAATGCGAGAGGCGGCCGGCGCGTACCTGAGCACCGCGAATGCGCTGGCCGACGACTTCACGATTGATGTCATGGATCTGGCCGGAGTCGGCACTCCGACTGTCGAGAGAATGGTCGAAAGGCCGTTACTGCAAGCAGACGGCCCGCGAGGTGGGCAAGACCCGCTCGCTGAGCTGACCAGCCGTGAGCGAGAGGTGCTCCGGGCCCTCGCCACCGGCAGAACAAATGCACAAATTGGGGCAAGCTTGTTCGTCACGGAAGGAACGGTCAAATCTCACGTCAAGCGAATTTTGCGAAAGATCGGTGCAAGCAACCGTACTGAGGCCGTAGCAAAATTCCATCGTGCACGGCTGGGCACCGGCGATCCCAGCGGCGTGGCGCCATAGTTCGGTGGTCTGTGATTTTGGGTTTGCCCCCAGGGTGCCGGATAACTACCACTGTTGGGAGATGCGCGGTACGTTGTTAGCTCGCTAGTGTGTACCCGTGGCAAATATTCCGGACGAGGCGGTGCCCGGGGAGCCGATCGCTCCGACGGGGAACACAGATGCTGCTCCCGGTGCCCTTGCTCGACTACGAGCCGTTCGGAACAACTCGCAATTGGCTGATCGCATACCGGCTGAATTGCGCCGTGAGGGGTTCCAGCGGATTCTTTTCTCGACCGTTCAAGATAACAGTTGGCGAATTCGATCGGCATACGTTGGTGACGATGCGATCCTAGCCGATGCCTTGGTGCGCATCAGCCAGGAGCGACCGCGCCAACTCGGTGAGCCACTGCCGGAATGGTCCATGCTACGAAATCGTAGGCCAATTCTTATTCATGACGCACAGAAAGACCCGCGTGTCCACGCCGAACTTGCTGCGGCAGTCAAATCGACTGCATATGTCGCGGCGCCGGTGTATGTGTGGGACGAACCGTTTGCACTGCTGCATGCCGATTTTGCTGAAAGATGCGGTGGTGTCGACTCGACTGACCGCGACCGACTTGGGTTTCTTGCGGAAGGTATTGGGACTATTTTTGAACGAAACCTGACGTTGGAGCGCCTGCGCATCATGCGGGCGCTCATCGACGAGCACACTCGCGAGATCGCGCTGCTTGCCGAAACTTTCGACTCAAATATTCCGGGGGATTTCGCTGCGATCGCTGAATTGGGCGATGGCGATGACGGCCGGAGCGTGGGGGAGCGAAGGCAATATCGAGACTCGGATCTACACGCCAAATTGACCCAACGTGAGCGCCAGGTGCTCGGCCTGCTGACTGTCGGCAACACCAACGCTCAAATCGCCTCGCAATTGTTCATTTCGCCGAACACGGTGAAGTCCCACATCCGCGACATCATGCGGAAGCTTCAGGCCGCCAACCGCACTGATGCCGCCCTAAAAGGCCGCAGGTTGGCGCTGCCGTTGACTCCGTGATCCCGCAGAACGTGTAGAGCTCGTCGGACAGCAAGAATTTCCACGTGGACCGCTGCTTGATTTCCGGCTCTACGCCACCAACCTGGGTCTGCGGGTTCTGATCCGTGATGGTTGTTGATTGTGGAGTATCCGGCCGTGGTTG
>NZ_NCXO01000041.1 GCF_002104795.1 Mycolicibacillus koreensis | reverse complement strand
GGGATGACGCGGGCTCGGGGCGGGGAGCCGACGGCGCCTCAGCGGCGGGCGGCGCCGGTTCGGCCGCGGCGGGCTGCGGGTCCGGCGGGGACTGCGGGCGCGCTGGACTCTCGGTGGAACGGGAGGGCCGCACGAAGCGGCGGGCACCGGGCGACGGTGCGGCGGTGTCGGCGGCGGTGTCGGTGCTGGCGGCCGCGGCGCTGTCGGTACCGGCCGGCAGCGACAACTCCAGCCGGGTCTCGATCCGTTCGATGCGTTGCAGCAGCGCCGACTCGGTGTCGGCGGCCGAGGGCAGCAGCAGCCGGGCGCAGACGACTTCCAGCAGCAGCCGCGGCGCGGTGGCCCCGCGCATCTCCCCCAGGCCGGCCTGCACCACCTCCGCGTAGCGGGTCAGGGTGCCGATCCCCAGACGCGCCACCTGGTCGCGCATCCGCTCCAGTTCGTCCTCGGGCGCGTCGACAACCCCCTTGGCGGCGGCATCGGGCACCGCGTGCAGCACGATCAGGTCGCGGAAGCGCTCCAACAGGTCGGTGCCGAACCGGCGTGGGTCGTGCCCGGCGTCGACCACCGCCTCGACCGTCCCGAACAGCGCCGCCGCGTCCCCGGCGGCCAACGCGTCGACCGCGTCGTCGATCAGGGCGGTGTCGGTGGCGCCGAGCAGACCCAATGCGCGCTGATAGCGGACCCGGTTGCCGTCTCCGGTGGACTCCGAGCCGGCCAGCAATTGGTCGAGCACCGAGAGCGTGTCGCGCGGCGAGCCGCCGCCGGCGCGGATGACCAGCGGGTACACCGCGTCGTCGATGGTGACGTGTTCCTGGCTGCAGATCCGGTCGATCAGCTCGCGCATGGTGCGCGGCGCCAGCAACCGGAACGGGTAGTGGTGGGTGCGCGACCGGATCGTCGGCAACACCTTCTCCGGTTCGGTGGTGGCGAAGACGAAGATCAGATGATCGGGGGGCTCCTCGACGATCTTGAGCAGCGCGTTGAAGCCGGCGGTGGTCACCATGTGCGCCTCGTCGACGATGAAGATGCGGTAGCGCGACTGGGCGGGCGCGTAGAAGGCGCGGTCACGCAGCTCGCGGGTGTCGTCGACCCCGCCGTGGCTGGCGGCGTCCAGTTCGACCACGTCGATGCTGCCCGGCCCGTTGGGGGCCAGCGCGACGCACGAGTCGCAGCTGCCGCACGGGGTGGCGGTGGGGCCCTGCGCGCAGTTGAGCGAGCGCGCCAGAATCCGCGCCGAGGAGGTCTTGCCGCAGCCACGCGGCCCGGAGAACAGGTAGGCGTGGTTGATCCGCCCGGCGGTCAGCGCCGTGCACAACGGCTCGGTGACGTGCTCCTGCCCCACCACCTCGGCGAACGTCGCCGGTCGATATTTCCGGTAGAGGGCCACGTCAGCAGGCTACCGATGGGCTCCGACGCTGACGATCCCCGCCCGGAGTGACGCCAGGTTCACCCTCGGCGGGTGAGGCACTCGGCGGCCGCCAGCAGCGCGCAGGTCGCCAGCCCGTCGACCGCCTCCTGCAGATCCGGCAGCGACGGGAAGGACGGGGCGATGCGGATGTTGGTGTCGTCGGGGTCGTGGCGGTACGGGAACGACGCCCCGGCCTCGGTCACCGCGATCCCGGCGTCCTTGGCCAACGCGACCGTGCGCCGGGCGGTGCCGGGCAGCACGTCGAGGCTGACGAAATAGCCTCCGGCCGGGTCGGTCCAGGAGGCGATCTTGGCCTCGTCGAGACGGCGCTGCAGGATCTCGGCCACCAGCGCGAACTTCGGCGCCAGCAGCTGCTGGTGGCGGCGCATGTGCAGCCTCACCCCGTCGGCGTCGCCGAAGAACCGCAGGTGGCGCAGCTGGTTGACCTTGTCCGGTCCGATCGTCTTCTTCCCGGCGTACTGCAGGTACCAGGCGATGTTGCCCAGCGAGCCGCCGAAGAAGCTGACTCCCGCGCCGGCGAAGGTGATCTTGGAGGTGGAGGCGAACACGTAGGGTCGGTGCGGGTTGCCGGCGGCCTCGGCGAGCCCCAGCACGTCGATCGGCCGGGGGAACTCGGTGGTCAAGGTGTGCACGGCGTAGGCATTGTCCCAAAACAGCCGGAAGTCACTGGCCGCGGTGCGCATCTGCACCAGCCGGCGCACCGTCTCCCAGGAGTAGCTCACCCCGGTGGGGTTGGCGAACACCGGCACCGCCCACAGGCCTTTGATGGCGGGGTCGACGGCGACCAGTTCCTCGATGAGGTCCACATCGGGGCCGTCCTCACGCATCGGCACCGGGATCATCTCCACACCGAGGGTCTCGGTGATCGCGAAATGACGGTCGTAGCCGGGCACCGGGCACAGGAACTTGATCCCGTCGGGCTCGCGGGCCCACGGCCGCGGCGAGTCGACACCGCCGTGCAGCATCGAGAACATCATCACGTCGTGCATCAACTCCAGGCTGGCGTTGTTGCCGGCGATCAGGTTCGGCACCGGGATGTGCAACAGCTCGGAGAAGATCGACCGCAGCTCGGGCAGGCCGTGCAGGCCGCCGTAGTTGCGGGTGTCGGTGCCGTCGGCGTCGCGGTAGTCGTCGCGGCCGGGCAGCCCCAGCAGCGCGTTGGCCAGGTCGAGTTGCTCAGGGCAGGGTTTGCCGCGGGTCAGGTCCAGGCTGAGATTTTTGGTCTGCAGCGCGGCGTAATCACTCTGGTAGCGGGTGTGCCGTGCGGCGAGTTCGTCGGAGCTGAGCGAGCTGAGCGACACCGGGGACCTTTCGCCGGGGAACTGCGGCTTCGGGCGTTGGGGGACCCCGCGCACCCGCCAGAGCCCATTGACCCTTGCTGCCTTCCGGCCCTGGGGGAGTTCACAGGATGGACGCCGCGCGGGGTCCACCGGCGAGTGTAGTACCCGCATCGCCGGCCCCCGGCAGGCCCCGGCGGGCCCCGGCGGGAATCGGTGGGCGGCGCCGCAGTGGGCCCATGGGATAAAGTCGTCGGCGGAGGATTCGCCTAGTGGCCTATGGCGCTCGCCTGGAACGCGGGTTGGGTTAATAGCCCTCGCGGGTTCAAATCCCGCATCCTCCGCAGTGGTCCGAGGGCGGCTAGACTGCGCGGAACGCGGTTTGGCCGCCCTCGGGCTGATAGGCACAACATTCCAGCTGAGGAGGGGTATGGGTCGCGTCCCGGCGGTGATCAGCCATGTGGTGTGCGCGCTGATCGCCGCGGCCCTGTACTTCTTCTTCGTGCTGCCCCGGTGGTGGGAGCTGACCGGGGGGATTCCGTTGACCGCGGGCACGGTCCTGCGGGTCATCACCGGCCTGGTGATCGCCGCCGCCGCTATTCCGGTGGCGTTGAATCTGGCCCGGGTGCGCGGCCCGGAACACGGGTTACCGCAGGCCGCGCTGAGCCTGCGGATCGGGGCGATCGCCGCGCATCTGCTGGCGGGTGTGCTGATCATCGCGACCGCGATCAGCGAGATCTGGTTGTCCCTCGATGACGTCGGCCAGTGGCTGTTCGGCGTGTACGGCGGCGCCGCCGCCGTCGCGGTGTTGGGCATGGCGGCGTTCTACCTGGCGTTCGTCGCCGAACAGCCGGCACCGCCGGAGAAGCCGCTGACGCCGAAGACGCGGCGTACCTGGTTCGGCAAGAAAACCCCCGCGCCCACCGCCGTTGCCGGCGCGGCCGCCGAGAGCACAGCGAGCACGGGCACCGAACTCGACGAGAGCGACGAGACCGACAAGACCGAAGCCGCTGACGGCGCCGAAGACACCGAAGAGGCAGAAGCCGCCGACAAAGACACCGGCGAAGACGACACCGGAGCCGCGGGCGACGACACCGCAGCCGAGCCCACCGAGTCCGGCACCGACGACACCGACACCGCCGAAGCCACCGAAGCAACCACCGTGACCGACGACGAGTCGGACACCCCGGGGTCTGACGAGAAGGCGCCCGACGCCACCGCGACCGAGCCCGACACCGCCACCGCCACCGCGACCGATTCCGAGGTCAAGCCGGATTCCGAGGCCACCGCAGCCGGCGGCCTGCGCAACCGGCGGCCCACCGGCAAGAGCGCTCGGCAGCGTCGTCGCACCCGCGGCGGGCGCACCGGCGCGGATTAACGCGCACTAACGCGGAGGTGCCAGCGGCCCGGCGAGGGTAGGCGCCGGCGCCTGCAGCACCGGCAGCACAAGGCAGCCCGTTCAGTCCTCCGGTCCCGCTGAGGGTTTGGGCCGGTCGGCATCCCGGCTCGGCTGCACCCGCTTGGGCTCCCCGGGCATCTTCGGATAGTTCGGCGGATACGGCAGATCCCCCAGCCCGCGGTCGGCGTCGGCGGCCGCCATCTCCAGCAGCACCGCGATCGACTGGCGCAGTCCGCGGGCCGGCGCCCACGGGTCGTCGCGGTCGGCCACCAGGTCGGGCACCGTGGTCAGCGTGTAGTCATCGGGATCGGCGTCGGCCAACTCCGCCCAGCTCAGCGGCATCGAGACGGTTCCGATGGGGGTAGCGCGCACCGAGTAGGCGGCGGCCATGGTGCGGTCGCGGGCGTTCTGGTTGAAATCGATGAACAACCGCGCCCCGCGCTCCTCTTTCCACCACGCGGTGGTGACCGCGTCGGGGGCGCGGCGCTCGACCTCGCGGGCCAACGCGATCCCGGCGCGGCGCACCGCGACGAAATCCCATCGCGGCGCGATCGGCAGATACACGTGCACCCCGCGCCCGCCGGACGTTTTCGCAAAACCGACCAGGTCGAGCTCCTCCAGCAACGGAGCGAGCACGTCGACGGCCACCGCGCGGGCCTCGGCGAATCCGGTGCCGGGCTGCGGGTCCAGATCGATGCGCAGCTCATCGGGATGGTCGGTGTCGGCGCAGCGCACCTGCCACGGATGGAAGGTGACGGTGCCCATCTGGGCGGCCCACACGATCGCGGCCGGATGGGTGACCCGCAGAACCTCGGCGGTACGCCCGGAGGGGAAGGTCACCCGGCAGGTCTCGATGTGCTCGGGATGCCCGCGCGGCACCCGCTTCTGATAGATCTCGTCGCCGTCGACGCCGTCGGGGAACCGCTGCAGGTGGGTGGGGCGGTCGGCCAGGGCCGCGAGCATCGGGCCGCGCGCCACCGCCGCGTAGTAGTCGACCAGGCGGCGTTTGGTGCCGGCGGCGCCCAGCCGGGGGAAGAACGGCTTGTCCGGGTTGGTCAGCCGCACCGTCACCCCGTCGACGTCGAGTTCTTCCGCGGTGGGCATCTCAGCGTTCCAGCACGTCGGCGAGGTCGTAGGCCAGCGGCACGTCGAGTTGGGCGAAGGTGCAGTCGGTCGGGTCCCGGTCGGGGCGCCAGCGCAGGAACCGCACGGTGTGGCGGAACCGGGAGCCCTCCATCTGGTCGTAGGCCACCTCGGCGACCCGCTCCGGCCGAATCGGCACCCAGCGTTTGTCGGCCGCGGAGTTCCACCGGCTCGCCTCGCCGTCGCGGACCACGTCGGCGCCGAGGCGCAGCGGCTCCACCTCGGCGAGCAGCGTGCGGCGCTGCTCGGCGCGAAACGACGCCGCCCCGCCCACCATCTGCAGCTCCCCCTCGTCGGTGTAGAGGCCCAGCAGCAGCGAGCCCAGCCCGTCGCCGCTCTTGTGCGGCCGGTACCCCATCACCACACAGTCGGCGTCGCGGTGGTGTTTGACCTTGACCATGTCCCGTTTGCCGGGCAGATACGGCCCGTCGCGGCGTTTCGCGACGACCCCGTCGAGCCCCGCACCCTCGAACGTCGCCAGCCAGCGGACGGCCACCGCCGGATCGTCGGTGGCGATGCTGCGGTGACAGCGCCGCTCGTCCGGCGCCCCGGCGACGATCAGGTCGGCCAGCGCCGCCGCGCGGACGGTCAGCGGTGCGTCCAGCAGCGCGGTGTCGGCGGCGGCCACCGCGTCGAAGGCGATGAAATGCGCCGGGGTCTCCTCGGCGAGCAGCGCCACCCGGCTCGCCGCCGGGTGGATGCGCTGGCTCAGCGCCTCCCAGTCCAGCCGGATACGCGCGCCGCGGCGGCGCGGCACGACGATCTCCCCGTCGAGCACGCAGCGCGGCGCGATCTGCGTGCCGAACGCGGTGAGCAGCTCCGGGAAATACCGGCCCAGGTCCTTCCCGCTGCGCGACTGCACGACGATGTCGTCGCCGTCGCGGAACACCACCGCCCGGAAACCGTCCCACTTCGGCTGATAGCACCAGCGGCCCGCCTCGGTGGGCACCGCGGCGGCCGCGGTCGCCAGCATCGGTGCCAGCGGCGGCACGACGGGCAGGTCCATCTCACCGATTGTGGCCGACGAACCGCCGAGGGGGCGCCGAACCGGCGGACCGGCTGACCGGCGCGAACAGCCGCCCGCGGCCGGCGTGCCCGGATAGGCTGCCGGTGTGAATCTCGAGAAGGTGGTGTTCGGCTTCTTCGTGCTGCTGGCCGCGACGTTGAATTTCGGCTTCTTCGTCGGCGACATCGGTGATCCCACCATCCACAATCCCTGGGAGTTGTTTCTCGCGCTCGTCGTCGCGCTGATCACCACGGTGCTGAAGTTCGGCGATCGCACCCAGCTGGGCGCGGTGCACCTGGCGACCAGCCTGGTGGCGCTGCTGCAGTTGGCCGCCGCCGCCGCGATGTGGGTCTTCGCCACCCAGGTCTCCAGCTACGGGTTGGACCGTCACGCCACCGCCAGTGTGGTGTCACTGTCGGGCGGGGCGCTGCTGGCCAACATCGTCTCGGTGACGTTGCTGGTGGTGGAGACGGCGTCGTTCCGGCGTCGCCGCTAGCCGATGCCCAACCCGGTGCACCTGCTGGCATTCTGGGGCCGGCGCCGCCGCCCCCGGCTGATGCCGGTGCGGGTCCCGACGACGGTGGGCACCACCGACGTGATCTTCCTGCTGATGCGGCGGATGCGCGCGCCGCTGATCGTGCTGATCACCAACTTCAGTTTCTGCACCGGCGGGCTGATGCTGATGCCCGGCATCGACGCGGCCGGAAACCCCTACCGGCTCACGGTGTTCGACGCGTTCTATCAGATGACGATCACCGTCACCACGGTCGGCTACAGCGAGGTTCCGCACGCCTTCAGCTATCCGCAGCGGATGTGGCTGTCGATGTCGATCTATCTGGTGGTCATCAGCTGGGCCTACGCCATCGGGGTGTTCTTCTCCCTGGTGAACGACGCGGCGTTTCAGGACGCGATCGCCGCCCAGCGGTTCCGCCGCCAGGTGCGCCGATTGGTGGAGCCGTTCGTCATCGTCGCCGGCTACGGTCAGGCGGGCCGGGCGATCGGCGCCGAACTCGACGGGCTCGGCCACCGGTTCGTCGTCGTGGACAACCGGGAGTCCCGCGTCGAGTCGGTGCTGGCCGCGCAGCTCAGCTTCGATGTGCCCGCGGTGGAAGGTGACGCCGCGGTGCCGGCGGTGTTGGGGATGGCCGGGCTGGGGCATCGGGACTGCGAAGGCGTCCTGGCGCTGACCGAGGACGACACCGCCAACCTCGCGGTGGTGATGACCGTGGCGTTGCTGCGTCCGGGGCTGCCGGTGTTCGCCCGCTGCGGAGACGTGCGCATCCAGGCCCGCATCGAGCATTTCGCGCCGGGCGCGGCGATCAATCCCGACGACCGGTTCGGCGACTACCTGGCCCTGTCGATCCACCGCCCGGTCAACCATCAGCTGCTGCGCTGGCTGATGGACAACGACGAGGAAGAGCTCCCCCCGGTGCGCACCGGCTTGGACTCCGGCCGGTGGGTGGTCTGCGCCGAGGAGCGCTTCGCCGCCGACGTGCTGCGCGATCTGGGAGCCAGCGGGCTCACCGTCGACGTCGTCGATCCGTCCGACGGCGCCCCCGATGTCGCCGACGTCGTCGGGTTCATCGCCGCGACCGGCGACGACACCGCCAACATCGCGCTGGCCGAGCAGGCGCGGCTGGCCAACCCCGACGTCTACGTGGTGGTCCGCCAGCAGGCGTCCACCAAGAAGTCACTGCTGGAGGCGCTGCAGATCGACTCGGTCTACATCGCCACCGACATGGTGGCCCGCGAGGTGCTCGCCCGGATCCTCACCCCGGTGTTTTTGCGGTTCGTCGACCACGTGTTCGGCCGCGACGAGCAGTGGGCGGTCGAGGCCCGCGATCACCTGCGGGAGCGTTGCGGCAGCCGCACCCCGCAGCGCGACATCGTCACCATCTCCCCCGCGCACGCCCCGGCGATCGTGGCGTGGCTCTCGGCGGGCCGGCCCCTGACCATCGGGGATCTGCTGCGCCGGCCCGACGACCGCGACACCATGCTGCCGCTGGGCGCACTGGTGTTGCTGCGCGACGGTGAGCCGATGTTCTTACCCGGCGAGGACACCGCCCTGACACTGGCCGATCAGGTGTTGCTGGTCGGCAAACCCGACGGGCTCACCCAGGTGCGCCAGGTCTGCGACTACCCGGCCACCCTGGAGTACGTGGCCACCGGCCGGGAGGTCCCGACGACGTGGCTGTGGTCGTGGTTGACCGACCGGTGGCATCGCCGGGACTGAACCCGGGGGCCTCCGGGCGCCCGTTTCCGCAACGACGGCTCAGCGCACCCCGGCCACCAGCCACGGGGTCAGCCAGGCCACCCCCGGCGCGGACAGGTGCACCCCGTCGCTGCGGACCTTGATGCCGTCGACGGTGACCGTGTAGCGGCCGGTGGGGCTGAGCTTCTTGTTCAGGTCGAGCAGGCGGACGTCGCGGCGCTTGCCGACCACCTTGTGCAGCAGCGCGTTCCACTGCTTGACCCGTTCGGGCTGATCCTCCGGGTACAGGCTGCCGTCGGGCTTCTCCCCGTATTTGCTGTACGGCAGGGTGGTGATCACCAGCCGGGTTCGGCCGGCGGTGAGGGTGCGCACCGCCCGGGTGAGTTCCCCTTCGAGATAGGCGTCGAACGCCCGGTCGCCGATGTGGGTCCACTCACCCTCGATGACCCGGTTGACGGTCTCCCAGCGGCCGATGACCAGCAACGCCACGTCGGGCTGGTCGGTGGCGATCTGGCGGGCCCAGCGGGTCGGCCACTGGTCGCACTCGGCTTTCTGGTCGAGCACCTTGCCCGAGTACCGGTAGGGCCCGCCGCGCACGATGCTGCACCCGATCACGGTGTGGTCGATGAACGTCATCCCCGGAGTGGCCGGCAGGTACTCCATCAGCGAGGCGCCGATGGAGTCACCGAACACCGAGACGGTGTGCGGGCGGCGCGGGTCGCGGTGCCGCGCCGGCGACCGGGTGGGCGGCGGGGCGGACGCCGCCGGACTCATCGCCGCAACCGCCGACACCTCGGTGGGGCCGCTGGGGGTGGCCTCGGTCGGCACCACCAGCACCGTCACCGCCACCGCGGTACCCACGGTGGCCGCCGCCAGCCGCAGCAGCGGCACACTCGCCGGGCGCCAGCGCCGGATCGGTTGTTCGATCAGCCACCACGACGCGATCGCCGCCGCCAGCGTCGCCGCGCAGCGCAGCGCGAACAGTGTCCCACCGGTCTGGCCGGTGCGCTCCCCGTTGAGCAGCAGAAACAGCGGCCAATGCCACAGGTACACCCCGTAGGACACCGTCCCGAGCGCCACCAGGGGCCGCAGCGCCAACAGCCGGGCCACCGGGCTGCGCTGATGCAGCGCCACCGGGGCGACCACCAGCACGGCGGCCACCGCGACCGCGGTCAGCGCCCCCCACCGGAACTGCTCGGCGGTGCCGGCGGCGAAGTGCGCGGCGGCGCCCAGCCCGGCCAGGCCGAGCACCGGCAGCACCGCGGCGGTGCGGGTGCCCCAGCGCGACCGCGGCACCGCGGGGCGGCGCACCAGCGCCGACCAGTCCTGCACCACCAGGGCGGCGGCCGCCGCACCCAACAGCAGCGCCTGCACCCGGGTGTCGGTCCCGAAGTAGATGCGGTCCACCGAGGTGTGCCCGGCCAGCAGCACCGCGGCAGTGGCCGAGGCGATCACCCCCACCCCGGCGACCACCAGCACCGCCAGGCGGACCGTGCCGTGGGTGACCCAGCGGCGACGACGGGCCCGGGCCGCCACCAGCGAGCCCACCCCGATCACCAGCAGCGGCCACAGGAAGTAGTACTGCTCCTCGACGCCGAGCGACCAGGTGTGCTGCAGCGGTGAGGCGTTGCCGCCGGAGGTGAAGTAGTCGCTCTGCTGGCTGATGAAGTTCCAGTTCGCCATCCAGAAGAAGGCGGCGACGGCGTCGTCGCGCAACCGCAGCACCGCGTCGGGGGGGAACAGGTCGCGGGCGAACGCCACCACCAGCACCATCACCAGCAGGGCGGGCAGCAAACGCCGGGCGCGACGCACCCAGAAGCCGGGCACGTCGACGCGGTCGGTGCGGCCGATCTCGTCGAGCAGCAGCGAGGTGATCAAAAACCCGCTGAGCACGAAGAAGACGTCGACCCCGATGAAGCCCCCGGACAGGCCCGGGATCCCGCCGTGGTCGAGCAGCACCAGCGCCACCGCGATCGCCCGGATGCCGTCGAGGGCGGGAATCGAGCTGCGGGCCCCGAAGTGCCGACGGCCCGCGCCGCTGCGCGCAGCAAAGCGCGCCGGCTGGGGAAATCCCCCGGCCGGCTCGGTCCGGCCGGTCCGCTGACCGGCGTTCTGGTTCTCGCCGATACGCCGTAGCCCTCCTGCCCGGTCGGCAAGAAAGTTTAGGGGCGCAGACCGGCCGGATCCGGGAGGCGCGGCGGGAAGACGCGGCATTTCCCCGCCCCGGCAGCTACCGTGTGCCCATGCGTGGCATGCCCGGATTGGTGACGGCGGCGGTGCTCGCCGCCGCCGGTGTCGGGTGGCCGGCGGTGACCGCGGCGGCCCCCGACGGCTTCCCCGACCCGGACGTCTACCCCGCGGTCGAGCCGAGCGACTTCGAGGTGCGGGGCGCCCACCCGAGCGGATCGGGGTGGCTGTTCGTCACGCCGGGCGGGCTGACCTGCCGCGACAGCCTCATTCCGGATCTGGGCGTGTACTGCACCGGAGCGGTGGCGGGCATAGACCCGGCCGCCGACACGGTGGCGGTGTCGCTGACCAAACCCGGCGCGTTCAGCACCACCGGAGGGCAGCCGCCCCCCGACATGGCCGCGCGGCTGCTGCCGACCGGCACCAAGATCGCCGCCGGCAACGGGGTGGTGTGCGCGGTGCCCACCGAGGCCGAGTTGATCTGTCGAGCCGAAAAACCCGACAGTTGGGCACCGGACACCCCGGACCCGCCGGATCGCCACTACGGCGAGCACGGTTTCGTGGTCAGCCCGACCGGCAGCTGGGCCTACTGACCGTCCGAAGCGCCGCCGCGGCCGCACCGTCCCAGCAAACAGTCCAGCACGGGGCGCTGCCCGCGCAGCAGCTTGACGCGGGCCTGCGGCAGCGGGAACCAGCCGACCCGGTCGACCTCGGGAAACAGCCGGTGTTGCCCCGATCTCGGCGGCCACTCCAGGCTGAACGTGTTGCTGTGCGCGTCGGTGATGTCGAGGTCGGCGGCGACCGCGAACACCGTCAGGCGTTTGCCGCTGGGCTGGCGGAACTCCCCGAGGTCGGTGCGCGGTCCCGCCGGCGGGGACAGCCCGACCTCCTCGGTGAACTCCCGCTGCGCCGCCGCCCAGGGATCCTCGCCCACGCTGTACTCGCCTTTGGGCACCGTCCACGCCCCGTCGTCGCGGTGCGCCCAGAACGGCCCGCCGGGGTGGGCGAGCAGCACCTCCACGCCGTGCCCGGCGCCCCGGTACAGCAGCAGGCCGGCGCTGAGGACGGGCATCGTCGTCGGGTGGCGGTCAGGACCCGACGGCGCGCTCGAGCTCGGCGAGCGCCGTCTCGAGGTGTTTGAGCAGACGCTGCAGGTGCGGCACGCTGCGCCGGCAGCCGACCAGCCCGAAATCGAGGTTGCCGGCCGTGTTGGTCAGCGTGATGTTGAGCGCCTGACCGTCCAGGGCGATCGAGAGCGGATAGTTGCCGTCCAGGCGGGCCCCGCGCCAGTACAGCGGTGTGGTGGGGCCGGGCACATTGGAGATCACCACGTTGAACGGCGGCGGCGCCGACGACACGAAGCCGGGGATGCCGGCCAGGCCCAGCGGCGCGATGTTCATCGCGGAGAGTGCCAGCGCCTGCAGTCGCGGCAACTGGGCGAAGACCTTCTTGTTGTCCCGCATCGAGGCGCTGATCGCGGTCAGCCGGTCCGCCGGGTCGGGCAGGTCGGTGGCCAGGTTGCACAGGATCGTGCCGACCATGTTGCCGCCGGCGTCGGCCTCCGCCTCGGTGCGCAGGCTCACCGGCACCATCGCGACCAGCGGGGTGTCCGGCAGCGCGTGCTGCTCGGCGAGGTAGGCGCGCAGTGCGCCGGCGCACATGGCGAGTACGACGTCGTTGAGGGTGGCGCCGGTGACCTGTTTGATCGCCTTGAGCCGGTCCTGCGGCCAGGACTGCGCGGCGACCCGGCGCGCACCCCCGATCTTGACGTTGAACATGGTGCGCGGTGCCGCGAACGGCAACGTCAACTGCTGCTGGACCAGCGCCGCCCGCGCCAGACTCACCGTTGAGGGACCCAGCGCCATCGTCGCGCCGAGCGCATCGGTCAGCGCCTGCAACCGTGAGCGCCCGCCGCCGCCGGAGCGCCGCCGCGGCAGGCTCCACAGCGCCCGCATCGCCGGGTCGTCGGGGTCGCTGGTCAGGGCGCGCTGCATCAGTTTGAGCGCCGACACCCCGTCGATCAACGCGTGATGGGCCTTGACGTAGACGGCGAACCGACCGTCGCGCAGGCCTTCGATGAAGTGAGTCTCCCACAGCGGCCGGTGCCGGTCGAGCAGACTGCCGTGCAGCAGCGAGGTCAGTTCGAGCAGGTCTCGCACCCGCCCGGGGGTGGGCAGCGCCACCCGGCGCACGTGATAGTCGATGTCGACGTCGTCGTCGTAGATCCAGCCGATCGGGCTGATACCGCCGAGCAGGGTGGCGGGGCGTTTACGGAAGGTCGGCTCGAAGTCCTCGCTGGCGATCAGCGCCTCGTAGCTCTCCCGGGCGAACTCCGGTCCCGCGCCGGGTGGCGGCCGGAACAGTTGCAGCCCGCCGACGTGCATGGGGTGCTCGCGGGACTCCCCCAGCAGGAAGATCGCATCGGTGGGTGAGATCAACTCCACGGCGGTCCTCCTCGATCGGCGTGCCCACGGCGCCAGGCATCCACTATGACAGCGGCGGGCCGGGAAGAACCACCAGATCGGGCACGTCGTCGGGGGACGGGTTGGTGGGCACGCCCTTGCCGGCCGGCGCGGAGGCGTCGGCCAGTACCGCACCCGGTGCCGCGGCGGGCGCCGCCGCGGCGACCGGAGGGGCCACCGGAACCACCGGAACCGGCGGGGCCAACGGCGGCACCGGCGGGACCACCGGCGGCGGCGCGAGCGGCACCGGCGGCGGCGGGGCCAGCGGCGGGCCGGGCAGACCACCGGCCGCCGCGACCGCCGCTGCGTGCGGGACGACTGCGGCCGCCGGCGGGCATCCGGCTGCGGCCAGCTCGACCGTCTCGGCGCAGACCGGGCCGCCGGTGGGCAGCGGGGCCGCGGCGGCGCCGGGGGCAACGGCGATGGCCAGTGCGCATCCGGCACCAGCCACCATCACCTGGTTGACTCGACCGATCACCAAGGCTCCTGGGTTAGTGAGAGAAACACCGCGAACACGGTGGATGACAACGTCAGCCCAGGGAACGTAGCGCGCAGTCAATTCTCAGGGCCAGAGCCCGGTCGAATTGGTTTCCGAAACGAGACCAGGCCAATCCCCGCCGTGACCGTTTATTTGTCGAATACGGATCTCTTCGCGGCCAGATCGCGACACGACCGTGATTCCCCCACGCCGTTCCGGTGCCCGGGTTCTTTTCGAAAATGAACGATGAACTGCACAAACATCGGCGACGGAGGTCGCCGCGACCGGAGGGCACCACGGGACGGGCAGCGTTAACAGCAAAAGCGACGAACTTTTGACGAAGAATTGACCGAATTGCAATTACGTGGATGTGATTTGCTGTCGCGTCATCGCCTACGATCAGCGGTGACATTCAGGTTCTACAAAGCTTCAGTGAGGCATTCGCAAAATGCGTGGTACTGGTCGAGCGCTGTGCGCACTGCTGGGGATCGTCGCGATCGTCGCGGTGAGCGAGGCCGCGGTCGCCGCGGCGGCGGTCGCGCCGCCGCTGCCCGCAGCCATCACCGCGGTGGCACCGGCGCCGGGCCAGACGGTCGGGGTGGCCCATCCGGTGGTGGTGGAGTTCGCGACGCCGGTGGCCGACCGGATCACGGCGCAACGTGCGCTGCACCTGCGCTCGGTCCCGCCGATGCAGGGCCACTTCCACTGGGTCGACGCGCACACCGTGCACTGGACCCCCGAGCGGTTCTGGCCGGCCCACAGCACCGTCGCACTGTCGGTGGGCGGACGGCAGACCAGTTTCGAGACCGGCCCGGCGGTGCTGGCCGTGGCCGATGTCAGCGCGCACACGTTCACCGTGAGCATCGACGGGGTCCCGGCCGGGCAGGCGGCGTCGACGCTGCCGGCCCCGCACCACCGGCCGCACTACGGCGAGCCGGGGGTGTTCCCGGCGTCGATGGGCAAGGAGAAGTTCCCCACCCCGTTGGGCACCTATCCGGTGCTCGCCAAGGACCGCACGGTGACGATGGATTCCAGCAGCGTCGGCATCCCGGTCGACGACCCGGAGGGCTACCTGCTGGAGGTCGACAATGCGGTGCGGATCAGCAGCCGCGGACTGTATGTGCACGCAGCGCCGTGGGCGGTGCGCTCCCTGGGGGTGGAGAACGTCAGCCACGGCTGCATCAGCCTCAGCCCCACCGACGCGCAGTGGTATTTCGACACGGTGCGGGTCGGCGACCCGGTCGTGGTCCACGACTAGTCGGGCCCGACCCGAATGGGGATAGTTTGGCGGTGGCGGTGGGATTTGAACCCACGGACGGGGGTTACCCGTCACACGCTTTCGAGGCGTGCTCCTTAGGCCGCTCGGACACGCCACCGTCGCACAGCGTAACAACCGCCGGCCGTTCACCCCAATCGCCGCCGGGCGAAGAACGCCTCCAGCGGCGCGGCGCAGTCGGCGGCCAACACCCCGCCGCGCACCTGCGGGCGGTGGTTGAGCCGACGATCGCGCACCACGTCCCACAGCGAGCCGACCGCGCCGGTCTTGGGTTCGAACGCGCCGAACACCAGCCGCGCCACCCGGGCCATCACCAGCGCCCCGGCGCACATGGTGCACGGTTCGACGGTCACCGCCAGCGTGGCGCCGGTCAGCCGCCAGCCGTCACCGTGGGCGGCGGCCGCCGCCCGCAGCGCCACGATCTCGGCGTGGGCGGTGGGGTCGCCCAGGGCCTCGCGGGCGTTGACCGCGCGGGCCAACTCGGTGCCGTCGGCGGCCACCACGACCGCGCCGATCGGGACGTCGCGGGGTCCGGCGGTGGCCGCCGCGGCCAGCGCCGCCCGGATCAGCTCCTCGTCACTCACCGGCGCAGCGCCGAGGTCAGCTGATCCTCGAATCCCATCTCCGCGGCGATCCGGCTCACCTGCTCGTCGGCGTAGAGCTCCGGGTCATCGACGATCACCGAGAGCACCGCCGCCGGCAGCCCCAGGTCGGTGAGCACCTCCAGGTCGCCCTCGGCGAACGGGTCGACGTCGTCGAGATCGGCGTCGTCGAGGTCGGCGTCGAGGGTGTCGAGCACCTCGGCGGCCAGGTCGTACTCCAGGGCCGCGGTCGCATCCGAGAGCAGCAGCCGGGTGCCGGCCGGGGCGGGGCGGACCACCACGAAGAACTCGTCGTCGACGTTGAGCAGACCGAACACCGCTCCCGCGCTGCGCAGCTCCCGCAGCTCGGTCTCGGCCGCGCCCAGGGTGTCCAGCGCGCCGCGTCGCAGCCGCTGACAGCGCCACGCGCCGTCTTCGCGCACCACCGCCACCCCGAAACCCGCCTGCTCGTCGCGCGGCATCGACTGTGCTGCTCCCATGGGCGCCTACGCTAGTCGCCCACTACCGCGTTGACCACCGACGACGAGGCGTTCTGCCCGGCGATCGACCCGATGTGCCAACCTGAAGGAGTGGGCGACACACCGGTATGCGTGTTGGGGTTGGGGCTGATCGGCGGCTCGGTGCTGCGCGCCGCGGTCGCCGCCGGTCGCCCGGCGTTCGGCTACAACCGATCGATCCGCGGGGTCGCCGAGGCGCGCGCGGACGGGTTCGACGCCGACACCGAGTTGCCGGCGGTGTTGACCCGCGCCGCCGAGACCGACGCGCTGATCGTGTTGGCGGTGCCGGTTCCGGCGTTGCCGGGGATGCTCGACCACATCGCCCGCTACGCACCGGGGTGCGCCCTGACGGATGTGACCAGCGTGAAACGGGAGGTGCTCGACATGGTGTCCGCCGCGGGGCTGCGCGCGCGGTTCGTCGGCGGGCACCCGATGGCCGGCACCGCCCATTCGGGGTGGTCGGCCGGTGACGCCCGGCTCTTCCGCGGCGCCCCCTGGGTGATCAGCGTCGACGACGACGTCGACGAGCAGGTCTGGATGCGGGTGCTGACCCTGGCGCTGGGGTGCGGCGCGGTGGTGGTGCCGGCCCGCTCCGACGAGCACGATGCCGCCGCGGCGGCGATCTCGCACCTGCCGCACCTGCTGGCCGAGGCGCTGGCCGTCACCGCCGCCGACGTGCCGTTGGCGTTCGCGCTGGCGGCCGGTTCGTTCCGGGACGGCACCCGGGTGGCCGGCACCGCCCCGGACCTGGTGCGCGCGATGTGCGAGGCCAATGCCGGGCAGTTACTGCCCGCCCTCGACGAACTCCAGCAGCGGCTGACGGCGGCCCGCAACACGCTGGCCCACCACGGCTCGGTGGCCGATCTGGTCGAGGAGGGCCACGCCGCCCGCACCCGCTACGACAGTTTCCCGCGCCACGAGATCGTCACGATCGTCGTCGGCGAGGAGGATTGGCGCGACGAGCTGGCCGCCGCCGGACGTGCCGGCGGGGTGATCAGATCCGTTCTGCCAGTCCGGGGTAGGTGAGCAAGAACCCGGTCTCGTCGACGGTGACGGTGGTCTGCGCGACCGGGGACCGCACCTCGATCGCGTTGTCGCCGTCGACGCTGCGGTAGCTGATCGCCTCGGCGGTGAGTTCCATCTCCGGCAGGCTGACGTAGATGACCGGCACCGTGACCGCCTCGGGCCCGCGGTGCAACCCGACCCGGCGGATCGCCAACGCGTTGAAGAACGGGCTGAGCACCATGTCGACGTCGAGCGCGCCGTCGAAGGCCGCGCGGGTCTCGCCCTGGCTGCTGGAGACCAGCCACATGTTCTCTTCGTCGCGGGCGATCGACAGCTGCCGTTCCCGCTCCGGGGCGCTGACCCGCAGCCCGACCCGTTTCGCCGCACCGGCGTCGTCGGTCTGCAGGTCGTAGTAGGCGCTGAACGCCGGCCGGGTCGCGGTGGCCGCGGCGACGATGCGCCCAGCCGCCTTGATCCGGGCGCCGGAGACCTGAATGCGGACCGACTCCATCCGGCTCGCGTCCGGGGCGCGCCAGGTCAGGACGTCCGACCAGGTCTGCGCGGTCGCGCCGGTGGGGGCTGTACTCACCCGTCCACCGTAGGACAACCGCACCGCGGGGCGTAGCCCGAGGTGGTCAACCCCCGTCGTTGGGCTGCATCCCGCCGATCTTTGGGTAAGGATGAACCCATGAGCAACACGCCTCCCGTCCCGCCGCCCGCGCCGAAGCATCCGGCCGCCCCGCCGCAGCCGAAGATCACCCGCGCCAGCGCCCTGTGGGTCTCGCTCATCGGCGGGTTCCTGGTGCTGATCGTGCTGCTGATCTTCATCGCCCAGAACACCGACGCGGTGCAGCTGACGTTTTTGGGGTGGCACTGGAGTATGGCCACCGGGGTGGCGATCCTCGTCGCGGCGGTGGCCGGCGGGCTGATCACCGCGCTGGCCGGCACCGTGCGGATCTACCAGCTGCGCCGGCAGACGAAGAAGACGGTCAGCGCGACGACGCGAGCGCGCTGAGCCCACGGGCGATCAGCGGGGCGACGGTCTCGGCGACCCGGCTGTCGTCGTCGCTCCCGCCGCCGACCCGGCGCCGGTAGTCGATGCCGGCGGCGATGATCGCCAGCTTGAAATACCCCAACCCCATGTAGAAGTCCCAGTGCGCCAGCGGCTGGTCGGCGGCCACCGCGTAGCGCTGCGCCAGATCGTCGGCCGACGGCAGGGCCGGGGAGGTCCAGGCGGCCTGGCTGTCGATGATCAGATCCAGCGACGGGTCGCGGTAGACGCACATCAGCGCGGCATCGGAGAGCGGATCACCCAGCGTCGACATCTCCCAGT
The DNA here is from genome assembly GCF_002104795.1 of Mycolicibacillus koreensis. Lineage (GTDB taxonomy): Bacteria > Actinomycetota > Actinomycetes > Mycobacteriales > Mycobacteriaceae > Mycobacterium > Mycobacterium koreense. The sequence goes on along the minus strand of NZ_NCXO01000041.1, from coordinate 19,506 downwards.
CCACCACCGCGACCACCCGGGTGGGGTCGGTCGCGTCGAGGATGGTGTTGTCGATGCGGTAGTCGCCGTGCACGATCGCCGCCCGGCTCTCCGCGGGCACCGCGTCGGCCAGCGCGGCGTGCAGCCGCGCCACGTCGGCGTCGCGCGGGTCGTCGTCGAGGCGCACATGCTGCCACTGCGAGCCCCAGCGACGCACCTGGCGGGCCAGGTACCCGTCCGGCTTGCCGAAGTCGGCCAGCCCGACCGACGCCGGGTCCACGGCGTGCAGGTCGGCCAGCACCCGGATCAACCCGTCGACACACCCGGCGATGGTGTCGGGTCCGCCGAGCGCATCGAGGTCCGTGCGGGTGCGCACAGTGCGCCCGGCGACGTAGTCGACCATCTGAAACGGTGCCCCCAGCACACTGTCGTCGGCGCAGTGGGCGATCGCGCGGGCGACCGGGACCGCGGTGTCGGCCAACGCCGCCACCACCCGGTACTCGCGCGCCATGTCATGCGCCGACGGGGTCAGCCCGTGCAGCGGTGGGCGGCGCAGCACCCACCGGCTGGCGTCGTCGCTGACCAGAAACGTCAGATTGGAACGACCTCCGGTGATCAGCTCGGCACGCAGGCCACCGCTGCGCGCCACCCCGATCCCGCGCAGATAACCGTCCAGTCGATCCAGGTCCAACCCCTCGGGCGACACCGTCATCTCCTCACCCACTCCTGTCGATTGTTGCGGGGCAACAGATCCCACACATGTTCGCTGCCGTTGACCGCCACGACACTGGCCCGCCCGGAGCGGGAGAACAGCAATCTGGTCACCGACACGTAGTCGATCGGGAACGACAACAGCCGTGCGGTGCCCAGGATCTGGTGCAGCACCACGTTGATCACCCCGCCGTGGCTGAACACCGCCACGGTGTCCTCGGCGGCCGCTGAAGCCACCACGTCGGCGACGGCGTCGGCGACCCGGGCACAGAACTGCGTCTCGTCCACCCCGGGCGGCAGATGCCCGGCCGACATCCGCGCCCACGCCTCGGGCTGTTCGGCGCGGATCTGTTCGATCGGGACGTAGGCGTGCAGGTTGCGGTCGTATTCGGCGAACCGCTCATCGACGTCGATCGTCAGACCCCGCTCGGCGGCGACCGGTTCGGCGGTCTGCACCGCGCGGCGCTGCGGGCTGCTCACCAGCCGGGCCAACGGGTAGCGGGACAGTGCCGCCGGCAACCGCCCGGCCTGCTCGCGGCCGGCCTCCGACAGGTCCGGGTCCGCACCCTGGCCGGGTTCGCTGCGCAACGGCAGGGCGTGGCGCACCAGAAGCAACTGCATACCGGCCACCCTATGGCGACGGCCGCACGCGGCCGCGCCGGTACCCTTCTGGCCATGCGCGCGGTGATCTGTCAGCAGTACGGTCCGCCCGAGGACCTCGTCGTCGAGGATCTGCCCGACCCCTCCCCCGGCCCCGGCCAGGTCGTGGTGCGGGTGCGTGCCGCGGCGGTGAACTTCCCCGACTTCCTGCTCATCGACGGCAAGTACCAGATCAAGATCCCGCCGCCGTTCACCCCGGGCAGCGAGTTGGCCGGGGACGTGATCGCCGTCGGCGAGGGGGCCGACTACGCGGTGGGCGACCGGGTGTCCGGCGCCTCGTTCATCGGCGGCTTCGCCGAGCAGGCCGCGGTGCCCGCGGTGGCGCTCACGGCGATTCCCGACGGGATCGACTACGCCGCGGCCGCCGGGTTCGGCATCACCTACCGCACCGCCTACCACGCGCTGCGGTCGGTGGCCGCGGTGCAGCCCGACGACCCGGTGGTGGTCCTCGGCGCCGGCGGTGGGGTGGGCCTGGCGGCGGTCGACCTGGGGGTCGCGTTGGGTGCGCGGGTGATCGCGGCGGCATCCAGCCCGGAGAAGCTGGCGGTCTGCTCCGAGCGCGGGGCGGCGGCGACCATCGACTACGACCGCGAGGACCTCAAGCAGGCGATCCGCGACATCACCGGCACCGGCGCGGCCGCCGTGCTCGACCCGGTGGGCGGGCCCTACGCCGAACAGGCGCTGCGGTCGTTGGCGCGCGGCGGACGGTTCATCACCCTCGGCTACGCCTCGGGGACCATCCCGGCGATACCACTGAACCTGGTGATGCTGAAGGGAATCACGGTGTGCGGCATGGAGATCCGCACCTTCGCCGACGACTTCCCCACCGAGAACACCCGCGACCTCGCGGAACTGGCGGAGCTCTTCGCCAGCGGCCGGGTCAGCCCCTACATCGGGGCGCGGTTCCCGCTCGACGAGACGGCGGCCGCGGTGCGCTACGTCGCGGACCGCAAGGCGATCGGCAAGGTCATCGTCGACATCTGATCCGGTCGGCCGCTACGGCGTCACGATGGTGAAATCGGGGTCGGGGGCGTCGAGCACGCCGAGCAGCCGGGTGAGCGCTGAGGCGTCGCCGTCCAGACGCACCCCGCCGACCGGTGAGCCGTTGATCGCGGCGAGCAGCGCACCACGATCCTCGGCGACGATCGTGGCCTGCGCACTCGCCGGATCCGCCGCGGCGACCCGGTGGGTCAGCACCGCGTTGCGCAACCGCAGCCGGTGGTTGACGCCCGGATTCCTCAGGGTCACATCGATGGTGAGCTCCACATCGAACGCCCGCGGGCCGTTGACCCGGATCGCCAGCGCATCGAAGACCTGATCGGCGGTGAGCTGGGCGCGCAGACCGGCCGAGTCGGCCTCGGTGGCAGTGCCGACGGTGCCGTCGCGCAGCTCGGTGGCGCCGGTGAGGAAAAAGTTGCGCCAGGTCGCGTTCTCCGCGCCGTAGCCGAGCTGTTCCAGGGTGTCGGCGTAGAGGGCGCGCGCCTCGGCATGGTCAGGATCGGCGAACACGGCATGATCGAGCAGAGTTGCCGCCCAACGGAAATCACCGTCGCCAAAGGCGTCGCGCGCCAACTCGACCACGCGCTGCAACCCGCCCATTGCCGCCACGTAGCGGGTGGCCAGCGGCTGCGGCGGATGGGGCCACAGTCGCGCCGGGTTGCCGTCGAACCAGCCCATGTAACGCTGATAGACGGCCTTGACGTTGTGGCTGATCGACCCGTAGTAGCCGCGGGCGTGCCAGGCGTCCTCCAGTGCGGGCGGCATGGTGAACTGCTCGGCGATCTCCGCTCCGGTGTAGCCGCGGTTGATCAGTCGCAGAGTCTGGTCGTGCAGGTAGGCGTAGAGGTCACGTTGCAGCCCAAGGAATTCGACGATGCGCCCAGCTCCCCAGGTTGGCCAGTGATGCGAGGCGAACAGCACGTCGGCCCGGTCGGCGAAGACCTCGATCGCCTCGGTGAGGTATCCCGCCCAGCGGTGCGGGTCACGCACGAGTGCGCCGCGCAGGGTCACCAGGTTGTGCAGATTGTGGGTGGCGTTCTCGGCCATGCACAGCGCCCGGTACCGCGGGAAATAGAAGTGCATCTCCGCGGGCGCCTCGGTGCCCGGCGCCATCTGGAACTCGATGTCGACCCCGTCGACGGTGTGGGTCTGGCCGGTGGTGGTGATCGTCACCGTCGGCACGATCAGCCCGACCTCCCCGGTGGAGGTGGCCTGCCCGAGCCCGCAGCCGACCTGACCGCGCGGCCCACGCGGCAGCGCGGTGCCGTACATGTAGGTGGCCCGGCGGGCCATCGCGGTTCCGGCGTAGACGTTCTCGGCGACGGCGTGGTCGACGAAACCCTCCGGCGCGAGTACCTCCACCCGCCCGGCGTCGACGTCGTCGGCGGTGGTGACGCCGAGCACCCCGCCGAAATGGTCGACGTGGCTGTGGGTGTAGATCACCGCACGCACCGGCCGTTCGCCGCGCTGGGAGCGGTAGAGGCCGAGCGCGGCGGCAGCGACCTCGGTGCAGATCAGCGGGTCGATCACCAGCACACCGGTGTCGGTCTCGACGAAGGTGATGTTGGACAGGTCCAGTCCCCGCACCTGGTAGATGCCGGGCACCACCTCATAAAGGCCCTGACGGGCGGTGAGTTGGCACTGGCGCCACAGGCTGGGGTGCACCGTGGTCGGTGCCGGGCCGGCCAAGAACGCGTAGGCGTCGTTGTCCCAGACCACCCGGCCGTCGGCCGCGGTGACCACCCCCGGTTCGAGCGCGGCGAGGAAGCCGCGGTCGGCGTCGGCGAAGTCGGCGGTGTCGTGCAGCGGAAGGGCCGCGTGGTGGCGACGGTGTGCCGCGGCGATCGCCGCGTGGGCGGGCTGGGAGGTCACGGAGTTGAGGATGCCAGCATCACAGCGGCGGTGATGCGGAATCGGTCAGCCGGTCAGGTCATAGACGCTGGCGGCGCCGACCTGCTGAGCGGGGAAGGTGGCGCGCACCCACGCGGTGATCTGCGTGGCTGCCCCGGCCGGGTCGCGGTGGCGGCCCGGGCCGTTGCCACCATCGATGAAGTAGCGCACCTGCCCGTCGGCCACGTAGCGCTGGAATCGTTCCAGGCTCGGCCAGTTGTCGCCGCCGGAGAACCCACCGATCGCCAAGACCGCCTTGCCGGTGGCCAACTCCAGATTGCCGGCGCCGTGGGATCCGACGGTCGCCGCGGCCCACCGAGTGTCGGTGTCGGCGATCAGCGCCTCCAGTTCGGGGTTGGCGGCCTGCCGGGGCGGCGGGCCGGGCTCACCGGGCCCGGGCTCACTCGGCGGCTGCGCCGCGGGTCGCGGCGGCCCCGAGATGGGGATCGGCCCATTGCTGTGGCTGCCCGCCACGGTCTGCACCGTGTAGGCCGCGGGGGCGGCGAGTGCGACCATCAGCGCAGCGATCGCCCAGACGGTGCCACCGCGACCGGGACGGCCCCCGCGCAGCACCACTGCACCGGCGACCAGCACCGCCGCTGCCGGCAGCGTCCAGCGCAGCCACGGCAACCAGTCGGGGGTACGGGCCAGCAGCACCGCATCCCAGACAGCGGTGATCGTCACCATCGCCGCCACCGTGATCCGCGCCGTCGGTGTTGTCCGCGCGCGCCACAGCTCAGCCACCGCAATCGCGCTCACCGCCGCGATCGCCGGGGCCAGGGCGACGGTGTAATAGGGGTGCATGATGCCGCGCATGCCGCTGAACACCACCGCGGTCACCACCAGCCAGCCGCCCCACAGCAGCAGACCGGCCCGCACTCGGTCGGTGCGCGACGCCGACCGGGTCAACCACACTCCGGCCGCCAGCCCGATCAGCGCGGCCGGCAGCAGCCAGGAGATCTCGGTTCCCATGGCGGGCCCGAACAGCCGGGTCACCCCGGCGTCGCCGCCGAACATCAGCGACGCCCCCGGGGGGCCGCCGCGTCCGGGCGGTCCGGGATGCTCGCCGCCGACGGGGTTACCCGAACCCCCGAATACCCGACCCAGCCCGTTGTAGCCCAACGCCAGTTGCAGCAGGCTGTTGTCGGTGGACCCACCGATGTAGGGCCGTGATTCGGCGGGCCAGAGTTCGATGAGGGCGATCAACCAGCCGCCGGAGACGACTGTCGTCGCCGCCCCGATCGCCAGCACCCGGAGTCGCTCCCCCAGCCCGACTGGCAGGGCGATGAGCACCACCAGCGCCAGCGCCGGCGCCACGAGCAGCGCCTGCAGCAGCTTCGTGAGAAACGCCAGACCCAGCGCCACCCCGGCGAACGCCACCCAGCGCCGCGGCGCGCCGTCCACGGCACGGACCACCGCGTAGGCCGCGGCGACCAGCAACGTGACCAGCAGCGCGTCAGGGTTGTTGAACCGGAACATCAGCGCCGCCACCGGGGTGAGTGCCAGGATCGTGCCGGCCACCAGACCGGCCCCGGGACCGCTGGTGCGGCGCACCGCCGCGGTGAGCAGCGCCACCGCCCCGACGCCGAGCAGCGCCTGCGGCACCAGCATCGACCAGGAGGAAAACCCGAACAGCCGCCCGGACAGTCCCATCAGCCACAGGGCGGCCGGTGGTTTGTCGACCGTGATGCCGTTGCCGGAGTCCAGCGACCCGAACAGCAACGCTTTCCAACTCTGGGTGCCGGCCTGCACGGCGGCGGCGTAGTACTCGTTGGCGAAACCGGCCGCACCGAGCCCCCACAGGTAGAGCAGGGCGGTGGCGCCGAGCAACACCGCTAGCGCCGGGCGCGCCCACCGCGGTTCCGTCGCCGCGGCCGGGGCGTCCGCGTCGACGTGCGGCACTGTTGCGGTGACGGTCATTTCGACGCCGCCACCCGTCGGGGATGGAAGACCCAGCCGCGCAGCAGCACGAAGCGCAGCACGGTGGCGACCAGGTTCGCCGCCACCAGCACGGTCAACTCCACCGGCCGGGATGCCTCGTCGGCCAGGGCGAGTCCCGCCAGCGCCCCGCTGGTGAGCCCGAGACCGACCACGAAGACCGCCAGTCCCTCACCCTGGTGGCGCAGGGCCCGGGCCCACCCGCGCACCCCGAAGGTGAGCCGGCGGTTCGCCGCGGTGTTGGCGACCGCGGTGACCAACAGCGCGATCAGGTTGGCCGGCTGCGCCCCCAGCGGCCGCAGCAGCAGGAACAGCGCCAGGTAGGCCAGCGTGCTGAACACCCCGATCGCGGCGAAGCACACCGCTTGGCCCAGCAGGGATCGCGGCGCCTCGCCCCGGTGACCGAACTGGGCGGTGATCGCCGGAACCGGGATGTCGCCGCGGGCGAGCCCGGTCGCCAGCCGCACGATCCCCTTCAGATCGGCGATTGCGGTGGCCAGCAGGTCGACACGGCTGTCGGGGTCGTCCACCCAGTCCACCGGGACTTCGTGGATGCGCATCCCGGACCGCTCTGCCAGGACCAGCAGTTCGGTGTCGAAGAACCAGCCGGTGTCGACGACGTGCGGCAGCAACCGGCGGGCCGCGTCGGCGCGGATCGCCTTGAACCCGCACTGCGCGTCGCTGAACCGAGCCGCCAGGGTGGAGCGCAGCAGTAGGTTGTAGCACCGCGAGATCACTTCGCGTTTGGCGCCGCGCACCACCCGCGATCCACGGCTCAGCCGGGTGCCGATGGCCAGATCGGAGTGCCCGGAGATCAGCGGCGCCACCAGCGGCGCCAGCGCCGCCAGATCGGTGGAGAGGTCGACGTCCATGTAGGCCAACACCGGCGCAGCGGATGTCGACCACACGGTGTGCAGTGCGCGGCCCCGCCCCTTCTGCTCCAACCGGACCACCCGGACCTGCGGGATCTGTTCGGCGAGCGCGGTTGCGATCAGCGGGGTGCGGTCGACGCTGGCGTTGTCGGCAATGGTGATCTGGAACGGGAACGGGAACTGCGCGCACAGGTGCCGGTGCAGCCGCCGCACCGACGCGGCGAGCGCGGCCTCCTCGTTGAACACCGGGACCACCACGTCGAGCACCGGCTGGCCGGGGCGGGCCACGATCGGCGCCGCGTGTGGGTGGGCCGGCCGCGCCGGGCCGGGGGGTGCGGTGCTCGGGGATGCCGACAGGCAGTCGGCTGCGACGACGCTCATATCCCGAGCTTGGCGCCGCGGTGTGAGGCACCGATGGGCGCTTGCTATGCGCCCGCTTTGAATCCGTGCGTCAGGTCGTAGACGTCGACCCCGTCGACCCGACGCACCGGGAAATGTGTGCGCACCCAGGCGGCGATGCGGGCGGCCTCCTGGCTGCCGCTGCCGGGCGGTCCACCCGGCGCCCCGCCGAGGAAGTAGTGGATGCGCCGCGCCGCCACGTGGTCGCGGAACTGGGCGAAGGTGGGCGCCGGGTCGGTGCCGTTGTATCCGCCGACGGCCATCACCGCCGCGCCGGAGGCCAGCTGGTAGCCGGCGGCGGGAGTGGATCCGACGGTGGCCGCCACCCAGGTGTACTGCCCGGCGTCGGCGCCGAGCAGGGCCGTCAGGTGCGGACCGGGCGTCGATGGGAACAGCAGCGCCATCGGTGGGCCGCCATGGGGTCCGCCGGGGGGTCCGTCAGGGGGTCCGCCAGGGGGTCCGTCGCGGGGCGGCGGGAATCGGTGCCCGCCGGGGGGCCCGGCGCTGGGCAGCGCGCCTCGCCCCGGGTTGCCGACGGTGGCTACCGAGTAGGCGGTCGGGCCGGCCAGGGCTACCAGCACCGCGGCGAGCGCCAGCGCGCGGGCCGCGGCGCGCGGTGCCCGCGCCGCCCGCGGCATCGCCAGGGCAATCGCCGCACCCAGAACGACAATGGCGATCCGCAGGCCCGGCAGCCAGTCCGGGTTGCGAGCGAGCAGCAGATACGACCAGCCCGCGGTGATGGCCACCAGCACCCCCAGGGTCACCGCCGACCACCGTTCGGTGCGCCGCTGCCACAGCAGACACACCCCGATCGCGGTGGTGGCGCCCACCGACGGCGCCAACGCGACCGTGTAGTACGGGTGCAGGATGCCGTTGGCGGCACTGAAGATCACACCGGTGACCACAAGCCAACCGCCCCAGAGCAGCAGCGCGGCACGTTGCGGGTCGGTGCGCGGGCGATGCCGGGTGATCCACACCCCGGCCGCCAGGGCGATCAGCGCAGCGGGCAGCAGCCAGGAGATCTGGTCGCCCATCGCCGCGGCGAACAGCCGCCCGGCGCCCCGGTCGTGGTTGGTGTTGCCGAGACCGCCCACCTCATTACCGGTGAGCCGGCCCAGCCCGTTGTAACCGAGGGTGAGTTCGAGGATCGAATTGTGTTGCGATCCACCGATGTAGGGTCGCTTGTCGGCCGGCCAGACCTCGACGAGCAGCAGATACCAGCCCCCGGCGGCGATCAGCGCCGCCAGGGCGGCACCTGCGCGCAGCATCCGGCTACGAAGCGGGGTGTCGGCGGCCAACAGATACACCGCCGCGAACACCGGCAACACCACCAGGGCCTGCAGCATCTTGGTCAAAAACCCCAGCCCGAGCAGCACTCCGGCCAGCGGCAGCCAGCCGCGGCCGGCGTCGGGGGCCAGCGCGCGCTGCACCGCGTAGCCGGCCGCCACCAGCAGCAGCACCAGCAGCGCGTCGGGGTTGTTGTAGCGGAAGATGGCCGCCGCCACCGGGGTGAGCCCCAGGATCGCCCCGGCGAGCAGACCGGCCTCCGGCCCCGCGACCCGGCGCACCGCCGCGTAGAGCACCCCGACGGCGGCCACCCCCGCCAGTGCCTGCGGCACCAGCAGGCTCCACGAGTTCAGCCCGAACAGTGCCACCGAGGCGCTCATCACCCACAGTGCCGCCGGCGGTTTGTCGACGGTGATCGCGTTGGCCGGATCGCTGGACCCGAACAGGAACGCGGTCGGATCGGCCGCCCCGGCCTGCGCCGCCGCGGCGTAGAAGGTGTTTCCCCAGCCGACGGCGGACAGGTCCCACAGGTACAGCAACGCGGTGCCGGCCAGCAGCGCCAGCAGCGCCGGGGTGGCGCCGTCGCCCCGCCACCGGGGCCCGGCGCTCACCGCTCGCCGTCGCTGGGGGCACGCCGGTGGGGCAGACGCACACTGAACCGGGTCTGTCCGGGGATGCTGTCGACGCTGATGGTGCCGTCGTGGGCCTTGACGATCGCCGCCACGATCGCCAACCCCAGCCAGGTGCTACCACTGCGCCGCGATCGGGAGGTGTCGCCGCGGGCGAAGCGTTCGAACACCTCCGATCCCAGTGCGGCGGGGATTCCGGGCCCGTCGTCGCTGACCTGCAGCACCGTGTGATCGCCGTCGGCGGCCAGTCGGGTGGTCACGGTGGTGCCCGCCGCGGTGTGGATCCGCGCGTTGGCCAGCAGGTTGGTCAGTACCTGCCGCAGCCGCTCCTCGTCGCCGGGAACGACGACGGGTTCGGCCGGCAGATCCAGTTTCCAGTCGTGGTCGGGTCCGGCGATGTGGGCGTCGCGCACCGCGTCGACGGCCAGCCGGGACAGGTCCACCGGTTCGTGTTGCAGCGGGCGCCCGGAGTCCAGCCGGGCCAGCAGCAGCAGATCCTCCACCAGTCGGGTCATCCGGTCGGTCTCCGAGGACACTCGGCTCAGGGCGTGGATCACCTCGGGCACCGCGGTGTCGTCCGGTTGCAGCCGTCGCGCCAGTTCGGTGTAGCCGCGGATCGCGGTGAGCGGGGTGCGCAGTTCGTGGCTGGCGTCGGCGACGAACTGGCGCACGCGGGTCTCGCTGGCCTGCCGGCTGGTCAATGCGGCCGCGATGTGATCGAGCATCCGGTTGACCGCCGACCCCAGCCGGCCCACCTCGGTGCGCGGATCGGCGTCCGGTTCGCGGACCCGGACCGGCAGCGCCACCTCCCCGCGGTCCAGCGGCAGGTTGACCACTTCCCCGGCGGTCTGCGCCACCCGGTTCAACGGCGCCAGCGCCCGGCGGATGAGCAGCAGTCCGGCGGTGGTGGCCACCGCCAGCGCCGCGGCGGTGACCACCGCGAAGATCAGCAGGACCCGGATGGCGGTGGCGTCGACTCCGGCCATGGGCAGACCGGTGATAACGGTGTCGCCGCCGTGACGGGCGGGCACGGCCAGCACCCGGTAGCGCCCCATATCGTCGAGGCTGCGGGTCGTCGGGGCGGCGCCGAGCGGGACGCGGCTCAGCTCCTCAGTGGCGGTGGCGCTCACCGCCGCCCGCTCTCCCCCGCCGGTCAGAAAACCGGCGTCGCGGAGTCGACCGTCGTGGAGTACCACGGCGACCACCCCCACCGGCTGCCCCGGTGCGTCGAGGAAGTCCGGTCCCGGCCCCGGCCGCGGGAACGGGCGCAGGTGGCGACGCCCCGGCGGCGGCGGGGGCGGGGGTTCGCCGTGGATGATCGCCGACCGGCGGGCCACCTCGTGCAGCTGGGTGTCGAGCTGGCCGACCAGGTAGCGGTACAGCGCCACCTCGGTGGCGGCGCCGATCCCGACACAGACCGCCGCCAGCAGCAGCACCTGCCCGGCCAGCAACCGGGCGCGCAGCGAGAAGGCCGGGGGTCTACGTCGCGGGTTTGAGGACATAACCGGCGCCGCGCAGGGTGTGGATCATCGGGTTCCGACCGCTGTCGATCTTCTTGCGCAGATAGGAGATGTAGAGCTCGACGATGTTGGAGCGGCCGCCGAAGTCGTAGCTCCACACCCGGTCGAGGATCTGCGTCTTGCTCAACACCCGTTTCGGGTTCTGCATCAGATAGCGCAGCAGCTCGAATTCGGTGCTGGTCAGCATGATCGGGTCGCCGGCGCGGGTCACCTCGTGGCTGTCCTCGTCGAGAACGAGGTCGCCGACGACGATCTGGGCGCCGGCGTCGGCCGAGGTCACCCCGGTGCGCCGCAGCAGCCCCCGCAGCCGCAGCACCACCTCCTCGAGGCTGAACGGCTTGGTGACGTAGTCGTCGCCGCCGGCGGTCAACCCGGCGATGCGGTCTTCCACCGCGTCCTTGGCGGTGAGGAACAGCACCGGCAGCCGCGGGTGTACCCGGCGCAGTTCGCCGATGACCTCCAGGCCGCTGCGGTCCGGCAGCATGACGTCGAGCACCACCACGTCGGGGCGGGCCGCGCGGGCGGCGGTGATCGCGCCGGCGCCGTCGCCGGCGGTGGCGGTGGTCCACCCCTCGTAGCGCAGCGCCATCGCCACCATCTCGGCCAGCACCGCCTCGTCGTCGACGACCAGTACGTGGATCGGTTCGCCGTCGGCGCGGCACAGCACCTCGCGGTCCACCGGCGCTGGGGTCATGGGCCCCAGTATCGCCGCGGCGGATAAACGCCGGCTATGGCGACCCTATGTGCGGGCTGTGCCGGCAGCTCAGGCCAGCAGTTCAGCCATTCGGGGCATGACGGCCTGCAGTGCCTTGATCGGCCGCAGCATCACCTTGATCTCGGTGATGCGCCCGTCGTCGTTCCAGTGCAGCATGTCGATGCCGTTGACGTGGACGTCGTCGACGGTGGCGGTGAACTCCAGCACCGCGGAGCGCTCGCCCACCCACTGCTCGACGTAGCCGAACCCGGTGCCCGGGCCGGTGAACACCGTGGCCGCCGCGCGCAGGTAGGCCAGCACCGTCTGTTTCCCGGTCTGCGGGGTGAACACCGCCGGGGAGGAGAAGACGGCGTCATCGGTGAGTAACTCACCCGCCTCGTCGAGGCGCCCCGTTTCGGCAAGCTCAAGCCACCTGGTGATCACCGCTGCGGTCATGGCGCCAGGGTAGCCGCCGCCCGCGACCTAGTCGCGCCGTGGCCGCAGTGCGCGCAGCAGCCGCTGCCACCAGCGGGGCCGCGCATCGGGGGCGACCCGGTCGCGGGCCCGGGCGGCTTCGTCGGCGAACTCGCTGATCGATTCGTCGCCCTCTTCGGCGCGCATGGCTCTCCTTTCGCCTGGATCGGATGCCTCTGGCCACCGGCTACCCCACGCCGAGCGGGACGAAACCCCCGGGCGGGCGGGCCCGGTCGACTAGGTTCGGGCAGTGTGGATCTCGATGCGGTCGCGACCTGGATGTCGGCGCAGGGCCTCGGGGAGGGCCCCTTAAGCGACGTCGCCGCCATCCCCGGCGGCACCCAGAACATCATGTTGCGGTTCACCCAGTCGGGGCGAACGTACGTGCTGCGCCGCGGCCCGGCCCATCTGCGCCCGCGCAGCAACACCTCGATCCTGCGGGAGACCCGGGTGCTGGCGGCGCTCGGCGACACCGACGTGCCCCATCCCCGGTTGATCGCGACCTGCGAGGATCCCGGCGTTCTCGGTGACGCGGTGTTCTACCTGATGGAGCCGGTCGACGGATTCAACGCCGGGGAGGGCCTGCCCGCCCTGCACGCCGGTGACGCGACGGTCCGGTTCGGCATGGGCGTGTCGATGGCCGAGTCGTTGGCGCGGCTCGGTGCGGTCGACCACGTCGCGGCCGGGCTCGCCGATTTCGGCAAACCGGACGGGTTTTTGCAACGCCAGGTGCCGCGCTGGCTCTCCGAGTTGGAGTCCTACCGGGAGTTCCCCGACTATCCGGGCCCGCAGATCCCCGGGGTGGAGCAGGTGGGCATCTGGCTGGAGGAGAATCGGCCGTCGTCGTGGACGCCGGGCATCATGCACGGCGACTATCACGCCGCCAACGTCATGTTCTCCCGCACCGGGCCGGAGGTGGTGGCGATCGTGGACTGGGAGATGTGCACCATCGGTGATCCGCTGCTCGATCTGGGGTGGCTTTTGGCCACCTGGCCGGAACCGGGCGCCCCGCCGGTGTTCTCCCACGCGCTGGCCGACTACGACGGGCTGGCCGCCCCGGCCGATCTGGTCGACCGCTATGCCGCCCACACCACCCGCGACCTGTCGCATCTGACCTGGTACACCGTGTTGGCGTGTTTCAAACTCGGCATCGTGCTGGAAGGCACCTGGGCGCGCGCCTGCGCGGGCAAGGCGCCGGTGGAGATCGGTGAACAGCTGCATCAGGCGACCCTGCGGCTGTTCGATCGGGCCCATCGGCTGATTGGAGCGTCATGATCGATTTCACCGTCCCCGACGAGTGGGCCGCACACGCCGCACGGATCCGCGAGTTCGTCGCCGAGCAGGTGGTGCCGTTCGAGTCCGATCCGCGGCTGACCCGCCACGGCCCCACCGACGAGTTGCGCGCCGAACTGGTGGGGTTGGCCCGCGACGCGGGGCTGTTGACGTTTCAGGCGCCGCGCCGGTTCGGTGGTCGCGAGCCGTCGCACCGCGAGCAAGCGGTGCTGTTCGAGGCGGCCGGCTGGTCGACGCTGGGACCGGTCGCGTTGAACTGCGCCGCCCCCGATGAGGGCAACATGTTCCTGCTGGCGAAGATCGCCGACGACGAGCAGGCGGAGAGGTTCCTGGTCCCGGTGATCAACGGGGAACGCCGATCGGTGTTCGCGATGACCGAACCCGACGGCGCCGGCTCCGATCCCGCCCAACTGGCCACCACCGCCGACTTCGACGGCACCGACTACGTGATCAACGGACGCAAGTGGTTGATCACCGGCGCCAACGGGGCCCGCACCTGGATCATCATGGCCCGGGTGCCACCCAACCCGCACGGCCCCGACGGTCCGACGCTGTTCCTCTGCGAAGGCGACACCGACGGCATCGAATTGACGCGGGTGATGAACACCATGGACCGCAACTACGTCGAGGGCCACGGCGTGGTGACGTTCACCGGTCTGCGGCTGCCCACCTCGGCGGTGCTCGGTGAGGTGGGACAGGCGTTTCGCTACGCGCAGCTGCGGCTGGCGCCGGCACGACTCACCCACTGCATGCGGTGGTTGGGCGCGGCCAGCCGCGCCCAGTCGATCGCGGTGGAGCACGCCCGCACCCGCACTGCGTTCGGCAAACCCATCGGCGAGCACCAGGGCGTGGGTTTTCTGCTCGCCGACAACGAGATTGCGTTGCAGACCTGCCGTCTGGCGATCTGGTGGGCATGTTGGATGCTCGACACCGGCGCACGCGGACGGCACGAGAGTTCGATGGTGAAAGCCTATGTCTCCGAAGAGCTGTTCAAGGTCGCGGACCGGTGTGTGCAGGTGCTCGGCGGGATCGGGATCTCCGACGAAACCCCGATCGCGATGATCTTCTCCGACATGCGGGCGTTCCGTCTCTACGACGGCCCGACGGAGGTGCACAAGTACGCGATCGCACGACAGGTGTTGCGCCGCCCGTGAAATGAGGACAGGAGGGTCACGGTGACCGAGACGTTGACGCAGCGGGTCGATGCGTTGGTGGATGCCGACACCGCACGGCTGGTCGAGATGTTCAAGGTGATCCACCGCGAACCCGAACTGGCCTTCGACGAGGTCCACACCGCCCGCACGGTCGCCCAGGGCTTGGGCAACCTGGGGTTTCAGGTGACCAGCGGGATCGCCGGCACCGGCGTGGCGGGGGTGTTGGAGAACGGGCCCGGCCCGACCGTGATGTACCGCGCCGACATGGACGCCCTGGCCGTCGAGGAGGCCACCGGCCTGGACTACGCCAGCACGGTGCGGGTGCGCCGTGACGACGGTGCCACCGTGCCGGTGGCCCACGCCTGCGGCCACGACGCCCACGTGACCTGGATGCTGGGGATGGCGAAGGTGCTGGCGGCGACCACCGACGCGTGGTCGGGCACCGCGGTGCTGATCGGCCAACCCGCCGAGGAGCCGATCGCCGGGGCGCAGGCGATGGTCGACGACGGACTGTATGACTTCATCCCCAAGCCGGATGTGCTGCTGGCTCTGCACACCGCGCCCGGCCCGGTCGGGATGGTGCTGGCCTCCGGCGGCACCCGGCTGGCGGGCACCGATCAGCTCGACATCGAGTTCGCCGGGGTGGGCGGGCACGGGTCGATGCCGCAGCTGGCCACCGATCCGGTGCTGATGGCGGCGCTGGCGGTGGTGGAGTTCCAGGCGTTGGTCAGCCGCACCGTCGCCCCGCAGGAGACCGCGGTGCTCACCGTCGGTTCGGTGCAGGCCGGCTCGGACAACAATGTGATCCCGGATCGGGCACTGCTGCGCGCCAACATGCGGTGGTTCAACCCGGGGGTGCGCGAGCAGCTGATCGCCGGGGTGCGCGCGGTCAGCGAGGGGATCGCCCGCACCTACGGGATGGGTGAGGACCGGCTGCCGACGATCACGATGAAGGGCCACTCCCCGCCACTGGTCAACGACGAAGGGCTCACCGCTCGGCTCGCCGCCGCACTGGCCGGCCCGCTGGGCGCGGACAACGTCGTCACCGATTTCCCACCGGCGACCGGTTCGGAGGACTGCCATCTGCTGGCCGGACCGCACAGCGACCTACCGGTGGGCTACCTGCTGGTGGGGGTGGCCGATCCCGAGGTGTTCGCGGCGGCTGCCGCGGCGGGCAAACTCTTCCCCTACGCCCCGCACTCCCCGGAGTACCGGGTGGACCTGGCAGCGATCGGCCTGGGTGCCAAGGTGGCCAGCTACGCGATGCTGGAGTTGCTCAGCGGTGAGCCGCTCGGTTAGCCCCAAGAGCGCCCGGGAAGGTCACGGTCGGGGTCACGGGTGACGGTGATCGCCCGCGACGGGCACTCAAAGGCCGCCTTCTCCACCGCGTCGGCGTACTCTTCGGGCACTTCGAGGGGACCGACCGTCGGCCCGTTTTCGCCGATGAGGACCACCAGGTCGTCGTCGAGGGCGAACACCGCCCAGGCCCGCCGCACGCAGATAGCGGCACCGATACAGACAGTCTGATCGACCGCCACCCGCAACGGCTCATCACCCATAGTCAGCGCCAACCGCGGCGGCGGGCGGGTTATTTCCCGGCCGCGTCCACCAGCGCCGATTCCGTCAGCTCCAGGGTGCGGGTGATGGCGATGTCGCGCAGGAACGCGGCGTCGTGGCTGACGACGACCAGCGCGCCACGAAAACCGTTCAGTGCCGCCACCAGGTTGTCCAGGCTGGGCAGATCGAGGTTGTTCGTCGGCTCATCGAGCAGCAGCAGCCGCGGCGGCGGATCTGCCGCCAGGCGCATCACCAGCGCCGCGCGCAGCCGTTCACCCCCGGAGAGGGTGTGCACCGGCGCGTCGGCCTGCGTACCGCGGAACAGGAACCGGGCCAGCACGGCCCGGAGCTGCTCGCGGCCCACGTGCGGTGCGGCCGCGGCGACGTTGTCGGCCACCGACCCCGCCTCGTCGAAGATGTCGAGGCGTTGCGGCACCATCGCCAGCGGAACTCGGGCACCGCAGCGCGCGATCTGGTGCAGCAGTGTGGTTTTGCCGATTCCGTTCGACCCGGCTATGGCGATGCGCTCCGGCCCGGTGACCGTGAGGTCGACGCACTGGCCGGTACGCAGCCGGGTCGGCGGCAGCACGATGACCTGCTGGCCGGCGAACACGGCCGTGTCCGGCAGGTCCACCCGGATATGCCGGTCGTCGCGCAACGCCTCGGAGGCCCGGTTGAGCGCCTCGGCGGCCGCGTCGACGCGGTCCTGGTGGGTGCCCTGCAGCTTGCCCGCCGATTCCTGCGCAGCCCGTTTGCGCATGCCCATGATGATCTTGGGTTCGCGCTTGGTGGCCGACATCTTGCGCCCGTAGCGTTGCCGCCGGTCCAGTTTGGTGCGCGTGTCGTGCAGTTCGCGACGCTGCTTCCGCAGATCGTTGCGCGCATCGCGAAGCGCTGCGGCCGCCGCCTGCTGCTCAGCGTCGATGATTGCCCGGTAGTCGGCGTAGGCACCGCCGAACAGACGCAGCCGGCCGTCGTGCAGTTCGGCGATCGTGTCCATCGTCTCGAGCAGGTCCCGGTCGTGGCTGACGACCAGAACGGCACCGGGGAACCGGTGCAGCGCCGCACCGAGCAGCGCCCGGCTGGCCGTGTCGAGATTGTTGGTCGGCTCATCGAGCAGCAGAACGCTCGGTTCGGCGAGGAGTTGCGCGGTGAGGCCCAGCAGGGTGGTCTCCCCACCGGAGAGCTCGCCGACCGTGCGGTCCAGGTCCGCCGGGGTGGCCACGATGCGCTGAAGACCGAGTCCGTGCAGGGTGGATACTGCCCGTTCTTCGATGTCCCACGCCGAGCCGACGACCGTGAAGTCGGCGTCGTCTCCTTTTCCGGATTCAATGCGCCCCAGAGCATCTCGAATCTCGTCGATTCCGAGAAGTGAGTCGATCCGGATGGTCGGTTCCAGGGCCAGGTCCTGCGGCAGGTGGCCGACGGGCCCGGAGGTGGTCACTGATCCGCGGGTCGGGCGCAGCCGTCCGGCGATCAGGTTGAGCAGCGTGGTCTTACCCGAACCGTTGAGCCCGACGAGCCCGGTGCGCCCGAAGCCGATGACGGCGTCGACCCCGTCGAGGGCGGGGGTCCCGTCGGGCCAGGCGAACGTGACGTCGGACAGCACGATCGAGGGGTGTGGTGAAGACATGGGTTCTCCCGGGGAGTGTGGCGATGCGGAACGCGGGTCACCTCACCAGGAGCAACGGCTTCTCCAGTCCTCGACTACAACGACGACGCCCAGGCTAGGGTGACACCGCGGGGGTGGCAACCGATTTATTTCTCCGCACTACAGCCCGTTGTCGCGCAGACCGCACATCCACCATCCGTCGCCCAGATCTACCGGGTGTGTACAGATCATTCCGAAGAGGTCGACCCCTCGGGGAGATCGCTGCGGGCTATAGAGGTATCCGCCGGCGTCGTCGGGAATCCCGATCCACTGCGGGAAGAACCGCGTTCCGTCGCGCTGGGCTACCCGGCCCTCGACGGTGAGCATGCGCAGGTGGGTGGGCAGTTGCCGCCCATAGTAGTCCTGCCCCGGGTCAACGTGCAGAGCCCGGGTGAACAGTGGCCGGTGCAGCAGAAACCAGGTGCGGGGGGCCACCATCCACCCCGGGTTCACGACGACGCTGGCGATAACCATGGCTGCGGCGACCACCACGCGTCGCCATGTACGTCGCCGCGCCGCCACAGCGACGGCCACGAGCAGTCCTGCGCTGAAAAGAGTCAGCATCGTCGGGACGATCACCAGATCGAAGATCCACTGCGACCCCGGTCGGAACCAACACCAGAGGAAGCCGAGCAGCCACGCCACCAGGGCGGTGACGAAAACGGTGGAACCACGACGAGCACTGCGGCTGTTCACCGGTGCCGATGGGTCTTCAGCCACCACACCACCATTGGGATGTCGCGGCGGTCACCGGCGGCCTCGGCACGCAGACAGTCGACATCTGCACTACTGCACCGGCCGCAGCACGACGATCCCGGGCACGGTGGCCAGATAATCGCTCAGCGGGGTGTCGACGACCTTGTTGTCGGCCGGCAGCGAGGAAGCGTTGCGAAAGACCGGACCGTCAGGGGTGTTCACGAAGATGCCGACGTGGGTGACGTCCAGACCGTCGTCGACGGCGTAGGCACCCAGGTAATCCCCGGTGCGCAGTCCGCGCACCACGGTGTCGTCGACCGCGGAGGCCGGCAGGTAGGTGATTTCACGGGGTATGACAGGAATTCCCGGCAGATACACCGCTCCCGAGCCTTTGTCGTTGAGGTTCTTGGTGATTCGGACGGTGTCGGCACCCAGCGTGTCGGTGATGTCGGTGGCGATCGCCGGTTTCACCGCGGCCCAGTCGGTGAAGAAGTGTTTGCGGTGGGTGAAGTCGACGACGCCGTCGCCGTAGCGGACCGTCCGCAGGGCAGAAAGGAAGTGCTTGCGGTCACTGCTGCGTTTGAGTGCTTCGACGTAGTCGGCGTAGGTGAAACAGTCCACCGCATCGAGGTCGACGACCAGTTGTTCGGGTTCGGCGGCCGAACCGATCAATGTGTTCGCACCGTAGGGGGTGCCGAGGAATCCTGCGGATATCACCTGGGCACGCTGGTCGGGCTGGGCCTTGTTGCGTTCGGCCAACAAGGCCGCCAGGGTCTGCTCGCTGTGCGCGGAGATGATCACCTGCGGCTCCGCGACGGCACGGGGCATCACGATCAGCAGCGGGAGCATCACCAGCGCCAGCACCCGGTGGGCGCGACGTCGGCGGCCCGGAGCAATCGCAGCCATCCGGGCAGAGTAGCGCGCCGAGTGGTGCGGTTCCCCGCGTATCAGGATTCATTAGGCGCACCGAGGGCGCCACGAAGGCTCTGAGTTCGACGATTGAGTACGCCCGGAGGGATTCGAACCGAGCAATGATCAGAACCTGTGGATGAGCCTCGGTGAGGTGGCGTAGGAAAGGGCGCACCTTCCCGAGGATGATCTTC
>NZ_NCXO01000040.1 GCF_002104795.1 Mycolicibacillus koreensis | reverse complement strand
GGCCCACGATCAGTTCATTTCACCGTTCGCGGCGTGTCGCCCGGACTCCCCATCTCCCAGGTTCGTGGTGAAGAGCCACCAATCGGTTCACCGGAATGCTTACCCAGGGCTGCCACGCACCCATTCGCTCGATGAGAAGTTCACGGGTGGTGAACCCGACAGCCAACAAGCTATCCCCTGAGAGGATCAGCTGAATTTCAATCCGGGAGAAGCCGTCACCATCGACCGGGAAGGCTGGCACCACCAACCGTTCCGGCACGTTCTCGGGGGTCAGCACTGCTGAAGCGGGTTGCAACTCAGTCCGCATCGCTACAGCGAGATCCTCATCGTCATCTGAGTCGCGCCCGAGCGCGAATAACCCCGTACGAGATTTCGCCGGCCGGCCCGGCCTCATCAGGCAGGCCTAGGGGTTCGGATCCTCGCGGATGCAGTGCAGACCATTGCAGTCTCCTCGTTTGCTGTGCTGTCGACCGGCGGACGCGCTACTCGACGGTGACGGACTTCGCCAGGTTCCTCGGCTTGTCCACGTCGTAGCCGCGGGCCTGCGCCACCCCGGCGGCGAACACCTGCAGCGGAATCGTCGACAGCAGCGGCTGCAACAGCGTGGAGACCGCCGGGATCTCGATGAGGTGATCGGCGAACGGGCGCACCGTCTCATCGCCCTCCTCGGCGATGACGATGGTGACTGCACCGCGCGCCTGGATCTCCCGGATGTTGGAGAGCAGCTTGGCGTGCAACACCGCCATCTTCGGCGACGGCATGATCACGATCACCGGCAGATCGTCCTCGATCAGCGCGATCGGGCCGTGTTTGAGTTCCCCGGCAGCGAACCCTTCGGCGTGCATGTAGGCGAGCTCTTTGAGTTTCAGCGCTCCCTCCAGAGCGACCGGGAACCCGACGTGGCGGCCCAAGAACAGCACCGCCGGTGACCTGGCGAACCGCTGCGCCAGCGCGGAGACCGAGTCGATGCCGTCGAGGACCTGGGCGACCAGGTCCGGCATCGCCTCCAGTTCGTGGTATTCGCGAGCCACCTCGTCGGGGTATTTGGTGCCGCGCGCCTGCGCCAGCGCCAACCCGACCAGGTAGTTCGCCGTGACCTGAGCCAAAAACGTCTTCGTGGAGGCGACCCCGATCTCGGGGCCGGCGCGGGTGTAGAGCACCGCGTCGCATTCCCGCGGGATCTGGCTGCCGTTGGTGTTGCAGACCGCCAGCACCTTGGCTTTCTGTTCCTTGGCGTGGCGCACCGCCTCCAACGTGTCGGCGGTCTCGCCGGACTGGCTGATCGCCACCACCAGGGTGGAACGGTCGAGCACCGGGTCGCGGTAGCGGAACTCGCTGGCCAGCTCGACCTCGACGGGCAGCCGGGTCCAGTGCTCGATGGCGTATTTGGCCAGCAGGCCCGAGTGGTAGGCGGTGCCGCAGGCCACCACGAACACCTTGTCGATGTCGCGCAGTTCCTGATCGCCGAGGCGCTGCTCGTCGAGCACGATGCGTCCGTCGACGAAATGCCCCAGCAGGGTGTCGGCGACCGCCGCGGGCTGCTCGGCGATCTCCTTGAGCATGAAGTACTCGTAGCCGCCCTTCTCGGCGGCCGACAGGTCCCAGTCGATGTGGAAGTGCCGCGCACTGCCCTCGTCGGGCACGCCGTGGAAGTCGGTGACGCGGTAGCCGTCGGCGGTGATCACCACCACCCGGTCCTGGCCGAGTTCGACCGCTTCGCGGGTGTGCTCGATGAACGCCGCCACATCCGAGGCGACGAACATCTCCCCGTCGCCGACGCCGAGCACCAGTGGGGTGGAGCGCCGTGCCGCCACGATCGTGTCGGGGTTGTCGGCGCTGGCGAACACCAGCGTGAAATGCCCCTCCAACCGGGGCAGCACCGCCAGCACCGAGGCGACGAAATCCCCGGCGGTCGGGCCCTGCCGGTAGGCCCCGGCGACCAGGTGCACCGCGACCTCGGTGTCGGTGTCACTCGCGAACTCCACCCCGGCGTCCTCCAGGTCGTGGCGCAAAGTGGCGTAGTTCTCGATGATGCCGTTGTGGACCACCGCGATCTGCCCGGAGGCGTCGCGGTGCGGGTGGGCGTTGCGGTCGGTGGGTCGACCGTGGGTGGCCCAGCGGGTGTGACCCAGACCGGTGCTGCCGGTCAGCAGCGCCGGATCCATCTCGGCCAGCGCGGCTTCCAAGTTGGCCAGCTGTCCGGCCCGGCGGGCCACGGTCAAGGCGCCGGCGCCGTCGGCCAGGGCGATTCCGGCCGAGTCGTAGCCGCGGTACTCCATCCGCCGCAGGGCGTCGACGACGATGCCGTGGGCGGGCCGATGCCCCACGTAGCCGATGATGCCGCACATAACCTGCCAGGGTAATGCAGCCCGGCCGCCCGCCTCCGGCTGCGCACGTGCGTTACGGTCATCAGGTGGGCAGCACACGGAAGCTTTTCACCGCCTTGACCCGGCGTGGTCCACACCGCGTTCTGCGCGGTGACCTGGCCTTTGCCGGTCTGCCCGGGGTGGTCTACACCCCGGAGTCGGGGCTGAACCTCCCCGCGGTCGCGTTCGGCCACGATTGGGTCACACCGGTGTCCCACTATCGCCGACTGCTGGAACATCTGGCGTCCTGGGGGATCGTCGCGGCGGCCCCCAACACCGAGCGCAGCGTGGCCCCGTCGGTCCTGAACCTGGCGTTCGACATGGGCACCGCCCTCGACATCGCATCCGGGGTGCGGCTGGGGCCGGGCCGCATCAGCGTGCACCCCACCAAGCTCGGCCTGGCCGGCCATGGTTTCGGTGCTTCGGCGGCGGTGTTCGCCGCCGCGGGGATGCCGACCAAACCACGGGCGGTGGCGGCGGTGTTCCCCACGGTCACCTCCCCGTCGGCCCGGCAGCCGGCCGCCGACCTGCCCGTTCCGGCGATGGTGTTGGCCACCGCCGATGACGCCACCGGGTTGCGCTGCGACGCGGCGGGGTTGGCGCGGGCATGGCCGCACGCGGTGCTGCGCACCGTGGCCAAGTCCGACATCGCAGGCCCGGTGGAAGGACGGCGGCTGACCCGGCTGCTCGGCTTGCCCGGCGGTGACCGCGGCACCCAGAAGACGGTGCGGGCACTGCTGACCGGATATCTGCTCTACGAGCTTTCCGGGGACAAAACCTACCGCGACTTCGCCGACCCGGACGTGGTGCTGCCCAAGACCACCGAGACCGACTCGGATGCCGACCCCGCCAGCATCGAAGACCGGGTGGTGGCACTGCTGCGGTAGGGCCGCTGCAGTAGGGCTGGCCCTCTGCAGGGGCCTGCGGTGGGGGCCTCCGGTGGGGGCCTCCGGTGGGGCCCTCCGGTGGGGTTAGTGACTGAAATCGACGCCCCCATGGACATACACCCCGATATACGGGGTCGTGTGTCCACCTGAGCGTCGATTTCAGTCGGCATCGGCGCCGTGTCGGCCCCGATCGGCGTCTACCCTGATTCCCGTGGTGCAGGTGAATCGACGATCGGCCCTCGGCGGAGCGGCGGCGCTCGCCGGGGCGGCAGCCGTGGGCTGGGGCGGCTACGAGTTGCTGCGCAGACCCCGCACCGACGCGCACTCCGGTGGGCGACCGAACATCCTGGTCATCCTCGTCGACCAGATGCGTGCCCCGCAGTGGTTCCCCGCGTCGGCGCAGTTGGGTGCGCTGCTGCCCCGCCTCGATGAGCTTCAGCGACGCAGCGTCACCTTCACGTCGCATTACAGCGCCTCGGCGATGTGCACCCCGTCGCGTGGAGTGCTGACCACTGGGTTGTACTCCCATCAGACCGGCTGCCTGTTCACCGGTGTGGGGCGCACCGAATCGACGCTGGCACCGCGGTTTCCGACCTGGGGAACCATGTTGCGCGACGCCGGCTACGACACCTGGTGGTGGGGCAAATGGCACCTCGGCCACCACGCCGACACCACCCCCGACGGTCTCGACGTCCACGGTTTCTCCGGCGGCACCTACCCCTCACCCAACGGCGCCCCGAACCAGGGTTTGCAGCAGGACCCGTCGATCGTCGACCAGTTCGCCGGGTGGTTCGACGCCCACGGTGACACCGGTCCGTGGTGCACCACCGTCTCCCTGGTCAACCCGCACGACATCTGCTGGTGGCCGCGCAGCCCACTGCCCGAGGATGTCCCGTACCGATTCGACCGTCCGCCGGGGAACTTCGCGACCGCCGACCAGTTGCGCCAAAACGGCAAACCGCAGTTGCAGATCGACTACCTGGAATTCATGTCGCCGCTGATGACCGGGGCGATGTCCTACGACGATCCGGCGCAGTGGGCGCGCTGCCTGGACATGTACCTGTGGCTGCACCAGGAGGTGGACGCCCAGATCGGCCGGGTTCTCGACATCGTGGCCGCACGCCCCGAAGTCGATGACAACACCATCGTGGTGTTCACCTCCGACCACGGCGAATACGCCGGATCTCATGGTCTGCGCGGCAAAGGGGCGGCGCTCTACGAGGAGAGCATCCGGGTCCCGTTGTACGTGCGCGACCCGTCCGGGCACCTGACCCCCGCGCCCGGGACCACCCGGACGCAACTCACCTCCAGCGCCGACCTCGCCGGGCTGCTCCTCACCATCGCCCACGGCGGGTCGGGGTGGCGATCGGATTCGCGCTACGCCTACCTGGCCGCCCGGGCGGACCTCGCCGCGATCGCCGCCGACGCCGCGGCCCCGGGCCGACGGTGGATCGCACACGCCACCGACGACATGTCCGTGGAGGAGATCACGACCTTGCTGAATTCTCCCCAGACCCAAGGCATATTCGGTGACAATCCCCCGCCGGGCGAGATCCCGACCTCAGCACCGAGCCATATCGTCGGGTTGCGAACCCCCGAGGCGAAGTTCGGCAGGTACTGCTACTGGCGGCCCGGGAGCATGGACATCGACACCGCACGGCCCGTCGACTACGAACTGTATGACTACGCGATCGCCGACGGTAAGGCCGAACGGGTCAACGAGGCCGGCCGTCACCGCAAACAGTCTGACCTGCAGGACCTTCTCGACCACGAAGTGCTACCCGAGTTGCGCGCGCCGCTACCAGAGTTCCTCCGCGATGCGCAGGACCAGGGACTGGCCGACATGGCCGAGTTGGCGCGGCTACGCGGGGGCTGACCGCGACCTCAACGCGGCCAACGGGGAAGCTTGCGCCAGCCACGGGCGTCGAAGGCGCGCATCAGCACGGTGACCAGCCCGGCGCGCCAGCGCGACGCCGGATACCACAGCGGCTCACGCTTCTGCTGCGGCCCGCGGGGCACCACGATGGCCTGGGTGCGGCAGTACTTGCGGATCCCGGCCGGGCCGCCGAAGCGGGCCCCCACCCCGGAACGCTTCCACCCGCCCATCGGGATGGCGAAGCTGACCATGTTGGCGAATGCGTCGTTGATGTTGACCGTACCGACCTCGAGTCGACGCGCCAACCGCTCGCCGCGACGACGGTCGCCGGTCCAGATGGTGGCCGACAGCCCGTAGTCGGAATCGTTGGCCAGCCGCACCGCCTCCTCCTCATCGGCGACCTTGACCAGCGGCAGCACCGGCCCGAACGTCTCCTCCCGCAAGCAGGTCATGGTGTGGTCGACACCGGCGAGCACCGTCGGCTCGAAGAACGCCCCATCTCCGGAGGCCTTGCCCCCCATCAGGATCTGCGCACCGCGGCTGACCGCGTCATCGACGTGGCGTTGCACGATGTCGCACTGCGCCCGGGTGGCCATGGCACCGACCTCGACATCGAAGCCGCGGCCGTTCCCCCCCTGCCGCAGCCGGGCGACCTCATCAAGCAGGCTCGCGACGAACCGGTCGTAGATGCCGGCCTCGACGTAGACCCGTTCCACCGCGATGCAGACCTGCCCGGAGTTGAACATGCCACCGTAGGTGATGCCGGCGGCGGCGCGCTGCACGTCGGCGTCGGCCAGCACGATCGCCGGGTCCTTGCCGCCGAGTTCCAGACTGTGCGGGGTCAACGTGTCCGCGCAGGCCCTCGCGATCGCCCGGCCGGTGACCGTCGACCCGGTGAACTGCACGAAATCGACCGCTTCGACGACCGCACGTCCGGCCTCACCGCGCCCGGTCAGCACGGTGAACACCGGGGGTGCGCCGATCTCGGCCCAGCCGCGCGCCAGTTCCAGCGCGCTCAGCGGGGTCTCCTCCGACGGTTTGACCAGCACCGCGGCCCCGGCCATCAACGCGGCGAACGCATCGAAGCACGGGTTGAGCAGCGGCAGGTTCCACGGGGTGATGATCCCGACAACCGGGTAGGGCCGGTGGGTGACGATCAACCGTTTGGCCAGACCGAAGGGGCTGTGCGGGCCGGGATGGTCGTCGGCGAGGAACGTCGCGGCGTTGCGGCTCCAGTAGCGCACCAGATCGATGGCGGCGGGCACCTCGATGGCGGTGTCGAACCGGGTCTTGCCGGTCTCGGACTGGATGACGTCGTTGAGGTGCTCGGCATTATCGAGCAGCCAGTCCTGGAACCGCAGCAGCCACCGGGCCCGCCCGGCGGTGCCCAACTGCAGCCACGCCGACTGGTGGGCGCGCAGTCCGTCGACCGCGGACGTCACCGCGGCGGGCTCATGGTCGACGACGTGGCCCACCACCGCCCCGGTGGCCGGGTTGACGACCGTGATGTCGGGTCGGTCAGCGAGCCCGGGCATGGGAGACCCCGTCTGTGTGTGTCGACTCGTCGCGGCGCGGCGGGTTCAGTCGCACCAGCATCTTGCCGGTGTTGGCGCCGCGCATCATCGCCAGGAAGGCGTCCACCGCGTTGTCGATGCCGTCGACGACGGTCTCGCGCACTCGCAGAGATCCGTCGGCCAGCCAACCGGCTCCGCGGCGCACCCACTCGCCGGTGCGGTCCAGATGGTCACCGACGATGAAGCCGCGCAACGTAATCCGTTTCTCGATCGCGGACATCAGGTTGTTCGGCCCCGGTGCGGGGATGGCGTCGTTGTAGCCGGCGATCGCCCCGCACAGCGCGACCCGGCCGAACGGGTTGAGGACGTCGAGGGCGGCCTGCAGATGATCGCCGCCGACGTTGTCGAAGTAGACGTCGATCCCGTCGGGTGCGGCGGCCCGCAACTGGGCGGTGAGCCCGCCGCCACCGCGGTCGGTGTAATCCACAGCCGCGTCGAAGCCGAACTCGTCGACCACCAGCGCGGCTTTGTCCGGCCCGCCGGCGGAGCCGATCACCCGCGCCGCGCCGAGTTGGCGGGCGATCTGCCCGGCCACCGATCCGACCGCGCCGGCGGCACCGGAGACGAAGACGACGTCTCCGGTGCCGACCCGCGCGATCTCGGTCGTCCCGATGTAGGCGGTGAGCCCGGTCGCCCCGAGCACCCCCAGATACGCCGACGGCGCGGCACGGCGCACATCGATCGGCCGCGCTTCGGCGGCGTCGAGCAGCGCATGTTCGCGCCAGCCGGCCACGTGCAGCACCGTGGTGCCCACCGGCAACTCCGGGGCGGCGGAGGCCACGACGGTGCCGACCGCCGATCCGGTCATCGCCTCTCCCAACGCGAATGCCGGCAGGTAGGTGTCGCCCTCGTCCATCCGGCCCCGCATGTAGGGGTCCACCGACAGCCAGTCGTTGGCCACCAGCACTTGCCCCGGCTTTGGGTCGGGCAGTGTGACGGTGGCCAATTCGACGTCGGCGGCGGTGAGTTCGCCGACCGGACGGGCGATCAGGCGCCACTCACGCGTGTCGACGCCCATGGTCGGCCGGCTCCTCTCCCGCGCGCAGAGCCTGCTCGTACAACGGGTTATCGCTTGCGTAGTAGGTGCAGTGGAATCCGCTGGGGATGCGGTAGGGAACGATCGCGCGCGCCAGCGGACCGCCCCGGATGTCGGCGGCGTCGAAGACCACCAGTTCGGTGTGTGGGGCGTCGGCGCCGTGAACCAGGGTGATGACGTATCCGTCGAGTCCGCCGGGCCCATCGGTGCTGCCGACCCGCGGGGCGAAGATGAACTCCCCGGTGGCCGCTCCGGCGCCGAAGTGGTAGAAATCGTCGCTGCCGGTGGCGGTGTCGACCCGCACCACCGAGTCCATTCCGTCGGCGCGCCCGTTCTGCGAGTGCAGGTTGCTGTTGGCGAAGACCTGGTGGCTTTGCCGGGTCATCAGCCGGTCGTCGGGGCGGGGGAACTGGATGTCGTGTTCGCTGATGATCTCCTCGCCGACGAGTCCACGGTTCGGGTCGATAGTCCAGCGCCGCAGGCTTTGTCGGGTTTCGGCGTGCGACCGGACCCGGCCGTCGACGTCGGGGAACAGTGCGGTTCCCTCCGCGGCGGCGACGTCGGCGATGATCTGCCCGTCCTGCTCCCAGACGTTGGCCTCGTGCATCATGTGCCGCGACGGCGCGGTGAACCACTGAATATCGGCGGCCGATCCGGTGCGCGCCATGACGCCGAGGTAGGTGGGCCGATCCGGCACCCATGCCACCATCGGCCCGCCGGCCAGCGCCCGCTCGAAGCTGATGTCCAGCGGCGTCACCGGGAACACCACGTAGTTCTCGGTGACGAAGAACGTGTGCATCATCGTCTGGTGCGGCACCGGTATCACCTCGTGGTGGCGCACCACACCGTCACGGTCAATGATCTCGTAATGGATCTGCGGGTCCGCGCCGCGCGCCCGCGGCACCGCGCCGATGTTGAGCATCTCCCCGGTGCGGTAGTCGACGGTCGGGTGTGCGGAGAAGGTGGTGGTGATGACCCCACCGTATTGCTCTTCCCCGAGTGTGGCCAGGGAGCGCGGATCGAGGCGCACCGGCGGCGCGCCTTCCATCAGTGCCAGCAAGCGACCGCCGTGCAGGATCACGTTGGTGTTGGCGGTGTTGTAGCGGGTGCCGCGGGCCAGCGGGTCGGTGGTGGCCGGGTTGCCGTGCACCCCGAAGAGCCGGCGCCCGTGTTTGAGTTCGAGTTCCATTTTGTCGGTGCGCACCCAGCGGCTGCGCAGCGAGACCCGTCCGCCGTCGATGAAGAAGGCGTACACCATGCCGTCACCGTCGAACCAGTGGTAGTCCTCGTCGGTCGGCGGGTAGAGCGGCTCGGCCCCGTTGCGGTAGAACACCCCCGAAAGATCATCGGGCAGGGTGCCCTCGATCAGCAGGTCGGGAGCGTCGACCTCCATCCGGTTGGGGCGGTGGTGGCCGGTGAGGAACGGGCTGTCCCGATAGCGTGGGCTGGCCATCAGCTGACCTCCAGAGTGCCCAACACCGTTCCGACGGGGTAGTTCTCGTCGACCTCGGCGTCACCGTGGCGCAGGGTGCCGTCCGCGGGGGCGGGGATCTCGGTCTCCACCTTGTCGGTGCCCACGTTGTAGAGCCCCTCCCCCTCGGTGACCGCGGCGCCGTCGGGCACCAACCAGCCCAGGAACGTGCCCTCGGTCATGGCGACGTCGAGTTTGGGCATCTTGATCTCCATTGCGGTGTTCTCCTTGTCTGGGCCGTGTGGCGCGGGATGCGAACTAGTCGGTGTCGTCGCTGATGGTCAGGGTGCGGGTGGGGCAGGCTGCGACCGCGTCACGCACCAGTTGCCGGTCGTCGGCGGGGATCTCACCGGCGGGGGCGACGACGAGACCGTCGTCGTCGACGCGGAAGTAGCGCGGAGCGGTCGCCTCGCACATCCCGTTGCCCATGCAGCGGTCCAGATCGGCGTGCACTTTCATCGACGGTCCTCCTCACCGGGTCAACAGGGTGCAGGCGCTCAAACCGGGGGCGCCGTAGACGTGGCAGAGCGCGGTTTTCGGGGTGCCGGCAACCTGACGTTCGCCGGCGCGGCCCCGCAGTTGCTGCACACTTTCGTGGATCTGGCGCAGCCCCGACGCCCCAATGGGTTCGCCGTTGGCCAGACATCCCCCGTCGGTGTTGACCGGTAGCCGCCCGCCGAGGCCGGTGGCGCCGCTGTCTATCAGCTCGGCCTGGGCGCCGTGGTCGCACAGCCCCGTCTCAGCCAGGTGGATGATCTCGGCCCCGGCGTCGGTGTCCTGCAGCTGCGCGAGATCGATATCCTCGGGGCCGATCCCGGCGATTTCGTAGGCCGCCGCGGCGGCGTCGACGGTGGGGCTGTGGCCGCGCCCGACCGACAGTGACGGGCTGAGCACCTCGAAGGAGCCCGGCCGACGGGTGCGCACCGTCACCGCGGCCACGGTGACCGGATCAGCCCGGTGGCCGCGGACCCGCTCGGCGGCCGCGAGCACCAGCGCACACGCCCCGTCTCCCGGTGAGCACAGCATGTACTGGCGCAGCGGATCGTTGACCATCATCGATCCTTCGATGTCTTTCTCGGACAGCAGCTTACGTCGCCATGCATTCGGGTTGAGCGAGCCGTTGCGAAACGCTTTGGCCGCCACCGTCGCCAACAGACGGGGTGGAAGGTCATGTTCGTGCAGATAGCGTTGGATCTTCAGGGCGAAGAACTGGGCGGTGACCGCCAGCCCGGCGGCCCCGTACCACGCCGGCAGTCCCATCGCGTCGGTGTCGATGGTGAAGGCACCGCGCGGATGGGAGTCGAATCCCACCACGACGGCGTAGTCGGCGGATCCGGCGCCGATGGCGTGCACCGCTGAGAGCAGCGAACTCGACCCGGTGGCGCAGCCGTTGAACACGTTGACGAACGGCACCCCGGTCAGTCCCAGATCGGATACCAGGGTGTCGGCGGTGCCGGCCGACATGCTGCCGCCTGCGGCGAAACCGATATCGGACCAGCGCAGATCCGCGTCGCGCAACGCGTCGTGCACCGCGGCCACGGCCTGTCGGCGTGCGGTGGTGTCGCGGTAGCGGCCGAACGGCCGGCAGCCGACACCGACGATCGCCACGTCGCGGCTCATCGGCGCACCTCCTGCTCGTCGGGGACGAAGGCGAACACCGCTGCCGGACCGTCCGGGCCGGGAAGATCCACACTGGTGAGGCGCATAGGCATCCCGATGCGCAGCGCCGTGGGGTCGGCGACGGTGAGCACCGATTCCACGATCACCTGGTCGGCGAGTTCGACATAACCCAGACCGAACGGCTCGAAATCGCCGGCGTGGGGACGATACGGCGGGCTCGGCGGCGGATAGTGCTGCACGGTCCAGCTCCACAGCGTGCCGCGATCGGCCAGCGGATAGGTCGTGATGGCCTCGCCGCCGCAGCGCGGGCAGGCGTTCTGGGCGGGGAAATGGCTGTCGTCGCAGTCGGTGCAGCGGCCGCCGATGAGGCGCACACCGTCGGCGGTGATCTGCATGCTGGTCGGATCCATGGGGGCGCTGCCCACCGTGTTCACCTCCGGGCTCGGGGTTGCGGGCCGCGGTTTGCGGACTCCGCGTTTGACGACGACCACGTCGCCGTCGACAACGGCTTGACAGGCGAGCCGAACGTGCTCGCCGCGTCCACCGTGCTCACCGCGCAGAGCGGTGATCGCGCGTTGCTCCAAATCGGTGGGGGCACCGAGATGTTCGGGGGATTCCACCACTTCGACGTGGCAGACGTGGCAGTCGCCGACGCCACCGCAGATGGTCGGCCAGCGGTAGCCGGCGGCCTGCCCGGCGGCCATGATCGTCTGGCCCGCCTCGGCGGTGAATTCGATCCCTGAGGGGCGCACGGTCACCTTCGCCACGTCAGCCCCTTTTGACCTCACGCCACGGCAGGCCGCGGTTGGGGTCGGGTTCGCGCTCGAGACCGAGCACCCGTTCGCCGATGATGGTGCGCTGGATCTCTGAGGTGCCGCCGGCGATGGTGAACCGGCGGCTGTCGAGCAGTTCCTCGGCCCACGGGGTGGGGGCTGCGGCGTCCCACAGCGCGGCACGGGTGCCGGCCACGGTATAGGCCAGTTCGGCGATCTGTTGGGACAGCTCCGATTGGACCAGTTTGGTCACCGAGCCCCCCGCGCCACCGGACCCGGCCGGGTCGGCCTGGACCCGCAGATTGGTCAGGCTCAGGGCTCGCTCGGTGGCCACCACCGCGGCGAGGCGGTCGCGCACGGTGCCGTCCTGCCAGGCTCCGGTGTCGGAAGCCAGGGCCAGCAGCGGCGCCAGCGGCACCCCACTGGCGCCGGATTCTTCGGAGAGCCCGGAGCGTTCGGCGGCCAGGGTCGACATCGCGACCCGCCATCCGTCGTCGCGGGGGCCGAGTAGCGCGTCGGCGGGCACGGCGACGCGGTCGAGGAACACCTCGCAGAAGTGTTGTTCGCCGGTGATCTGCCGCAGCGGACGCACCGTCACCCCGGGGCTGGACATGTCGAGCAGAAAACAGCTGATCCCGGCATTCTTCGGCCGATCGGGGTCGGTGCGCGCCAAAAGCATTCCGTAGCCGGAGATGTCGGCGAACGAGCTCCACACCTTCTGGCCGGTGACCACCCAGTGCCCGGCGTCGTCGTCCCAGAGCGCGCGGGTGGCCAGGCTCGCCAGGTCCGATCCGGCCCCGGGTTCGCTGAACAGCTGACACCACATGTCCGCGCCGGTGGCGATGCCGGGAAGATAGCGGCGTTGCTGGGTTTTGGTGCCCCACGCCATGATCGCCGGGCCGATGAGTTTCACCGGCACGAAGTGATGCACCGGCAGGTCGGCGTGGTGCTCGGCGAGCACCGCGTGCACCGCCGACGCGCCCGGGGCGTCCAACCCGAGGCCGCCGTGGTCGCGCGGCCACTCCGGCACCGTCCAGCCCGCCGCCCCCGCGGTGGCGTACCACTCGGCGGCGGTGTCGGGATCCGGTGGCCCGTCGGGGGTCCACCCGGCGGGCAGGTGGGAGGCCACGAAGGCTTCGGCGTCGGCGCGGCTGCGTTCAGCGGTCATCGCCATTCCCGGTGCTCATCAGTGCGGCGATGCGCTCACGGTGCTGGGCGGCGGTGCCGGTCAGGGCCAGCAGCGACTGGGTGCGCCGCAGATAGTGGTGTGCCCAGTGCTCCCAGGTGATCGCGATCCCGCCGTGCAGTTGGACCGTCGCGACGGCGACGTCGGCCGCGGTCCGTCGCGCCGTCGCGGCGGCCACCGCCAGATCCAGCGCGGTCTGTCGGGCATCGGGGTCGATGGTCAGCCCCCAGGCGGCCCCGTAGACCGCCGAGCGGGTCAGCTCCACCGCGGCCAACAGGTCGGCCAGTCGGTGTTTGACCGCCTGGAACGATCCGATGGTGCGCCCGAACTGGATTCGTTGTCCGACGTAGGCCACGGTGGCGTCCAGACCGTGCTGGGCCAGTCCGAGAAGTTCCGCGGCGACCGCCAGGTCGACCCGACGGTGCGCGGTGCGCAGCGCCGCGGTGGCGTCCGGCCCGGCACACAGCACCGTGGCGGGGGCCTGTTCGGCGTGCAGCGCACCGAAGCGCCGCGACAGGTCGATCCCCTCCAGCGCCCGCGGGGCGGCGGCAGGGTCGAGCGCCACGATGCCCGGGTGGCCGTCGAGGCGGACGTCGGTGAGTACCCGGGTGTTCTCGGTGAGCTCCCACACCGGTTCGGCGTGACCGTTCACCTGCACCCGCGGGCCCGCGCCGGTGGCGGTCAGGGTGCACTCGGCGAAGCCGGCCAGCGACGAAGTCACCGCGACGGTGGCCGTCCCGTCGGCGACTGCCGCGAGCTCGGGGTGCTCGATAAGGGTGCCGAGGGCGACCGTCGACAGCACGGGCCCCGGGTAGAGTGCGGCGCCGGCCTGCTCGGCGAGGATCGCCATGTCGATCGGGGTGCCGTCGATCCCGCTGAGGATCTCACCGGCGCCGACCTCACTGAACAGGCGCGACCACGGGGTGGCCCCGCCGGCGGTGAAGACGTCGCCCAAGACCTCCCGCAGCGCGTGGTGCTCGTCGGTGAAGCTGAACAGCGGGGGCGCTTCGGCGGCGGGGGCAGCCGGTGCCTGCGAGGCGGTCATGAGGTTTCCTTTGCCGCTGCGCTCGGGTTCGCGGTCAGGTACTCCTCGCGCAGTTGACGTTTGTTGATCTTGCCCATCGCGTTGCGCAGCTCGCTGTCGACGATCTCCACTCGGGCGGGGCATTTGTAGTGCGCCAGTCGATCCCGGCACCAGGAGACCAGCTCCTCGGGTGTGGGTGCCGGGTCGGCGACGGTGACCAGCGCACAGAGCTGCTCACCCATGTCGGAGTGCGGGATACCGATCACCGCGACGTCACGCACCCCGGGGTGTGCGCGCAGCACGGCCTCGGATTCGGCGGGGTAGACGTTGACGCCGCCGCTGACCACCATGTCGGCGGCCCGGTCGGTCAGGTACAGATACCCGTCGGCGTCGAGGTGGCCGATCTCACCGATGGCGAAAACCCCGTCGGCGACGTAGCTTTGGCGGGTCTTCTCCGGGTCGTTGCGGTAGCTGGGACCTTCTCCGGTGGTGGAGCGCACACACACCAGTCCGTCCTGACCGGGTGCGCACAGCGTCCCGTCGGGGTTGCGGATGGTGATCTCCTTGCCGGGCAGGGCTTTGCCGACCGATCCGGGGTGTGCGAGCCATTCGTGGGAGTCGATGACGGTGACCGTTCCCACCTCGGTGGAGCCGTAGGCGTCGACGAAAACCGGACCGAACCAGTCGATCATCGCGCGCTTGACGTGGACCGGGCAGGGCGCACCGGTGTGCACGATCGTCTGCACGCTGCTGACGTCGTAGCGGGCGCGGGTGTGCTCGGGCAGTGCCAGCAACCGGGAGAAGTGGGTGGGCACCATCACCGAGTGGCCGATGGCCTTGGCGTCGATGAGCCACAGCACGTCCTCGGCATCGAATTTGCGCAGGATCACCACCGGGTTTCCGGCAGCCAGCCCGCGTACCCCACCGATCGGCCCGGTGTGGTGCAGCGGTCCGACCACCAGGTGCCGTCCGGTGGGACGCAGCCGTGAGGCCGCGAAGCGGCGCACGTGTTCGACGATGGACCCGCCGGTGGGGAACATCTGCTCGGGCAGTTCCACGCCGCGCGGGCGACCGGTGGTGCCGGAGGTGTAGTACAGCGGACGGGCTGGTGCGATCAGCTCCGACGGTTCGGTGTCGGGGTAGGCGGCGACGACCGAGGCGAACGCATCCACCCCGGCAGGGGCATCGTCGGCATCGAGATCCCAGGCCACCACGGTGGCGGTGGGACTGGCGGCCCGCACGGTGGCGGCGGTGCGGGCGCTGCACAGCACCACCTCGGCCGCGGAGTCGGCCAGCAGGTAGGCCATCTCATCGACGCCGAGGGCGTGGTTGATCGGCACCACCGACAAGCCCGCGTAGGTGCCGGCCAGGTGCGCCAGCGCGGTGTGGGTGCTGTTGGCGGCAGCCACCGCGAGGCGTCGGCCCGGCGCGACGGTGTCGACCAGCCAGTTCACCGTCTGGTTGAGCACCGTGTTCAGTTGGCGCCAGGTCCATTCGGTCACCCCGTCGGTGACCGCGATGCCGGTCGGGTCACCGCCGGCGATCTGCGCGATTCCGTACGCCACCGCACCGGCTCCTAGGCGACCGGGTCCGGTGCGCGGCGCAGGCAGCGTCGGGCTGCGGCGAGGATGTCGTCGACGCCGGGCACGAATGCGTCCTCGAGTTCCTTGGCGAACGGGATCGGGGTGTTGGCGCCGCCGACCCGCTGCACCGGGGCGGCCAGCTCATCGAACAGGTTCTCGTGGATGATGCTGGCCACCTCGGCGCCGAACCCGTTGCGGCGCACCGCTTCATGTATGACGACGGCTCGGCGGGTACGGCCGACCGATTCGAGGACGGTGGCCTCGTCGAGCGGAACCAGCGATCGCAGGTCGATCACTTCGGCATCGACGGACTCCTCGGCGAGCACCTCGGCCGCGGCCATCGCATCGTGGACCTGACGGCCGTAGCTGATCAAGGTGATGTCGCTGCCGGGTCGACGGATCGCCGCCTGCCCCAACGGGACCACGTGGTGGCCGACCGGAACCGGCTGTGGTGGACCGAAATACAGCAGGCTCTGCTCTACGACCACGCAGGGGTCGGGGTCGAAGATCGCTGCGGTGAGAAGCCCTTTCGCGTCGGCGGGGTTGCTGGGCACCACCACCTTCAGCCCCGGGATGTGGGTCAGCCAGGCCTCCAGCATCTCCGAGTGCTGGGCTCCGAACTGCATGCCGGCGCCGGCGGCACACCGCACCGTCAACGGCACCCCGGTCTGCCCACCGGACATGTAGCGGAGTTTTGCGGCGTGGTTGGACAGTTGGTCCATGCAGACGGCCAGAAAGTCCATGAGCATGATCTCGGCGACGGGACGCATCCCGGCGACCGCCGCGCCGATCGCGGCGCCCATGATGGCCTGCTCGCTGATCGGGGTGGCGCGCACGCGGTCGGTGCCGTATTTGGTGGACAGCCCGTTGGTGACCATGAACACGCCACCGCCGGGGTCGGCGATGTCCTCGCCGAGCAGCAGCACCGACGGGTCGCGGCCGAGCGCGTCGTCGAGGGCGCTGCCCAGCGCCTGAAATCCGGTCATCGGTGCGGTGTCGCCGGTCTCCGCGCTCACGCGCCTACCTCCTGATACACGTCGGTGAGCCCCTCGGCGAGGTCGGGGGGCGGGCTGTCGGTGGCGAACTTCACGGCGGCCTCGACCTCTTCTTTCGCGGCGGCCTCGATCGCGGCCAGTTGCGCCTCGTCGGCGAGGCCGTCGGCGAGGAGCCGGGCGCGCAACGCCAGTACCGGGTCGTTGGCGCGGGCGTCGTCGAGTTCGCCGGGTTTCATGTAGGCGTTGTTGTCCGACATCTGATGACCGTAGAACCGGAAGGTCATGGCTTCCAGCAGGGTCGGCCCGCCGCCGGAGCGGGCGCGCTGCACCGCCTCGCGGGCCGCGTCGTACATGGCCACCGGGTCGTTGCCGTCGACGCGCACGCCGGGGAAGGTGTAGGAGGCGGCCCGGTCGGCGATGCGCTCGACGCTGGTGCCGTCCTCGAACGAGGTGTGTTCGGCGTAGCGGTTGTTCTGGCAGCAGAACACCACCGGCAGCCGCCACAGCCCCGCCATGTTGGCGGCCTCGTGAAAGGCGCCGATGTTGGTCGCGCCGTCGCCGAAGTTCACCACGGTGACCTGGTCGGTGCCGCGCAGCTGCGCGGCCAGCGCCAGCCCGTTGGCGATCGGCAGCCCGCCGCCGACGATGCCGGTGGTGACCATCAGCCCGGAGTCGGGGTGGGTGATGTGCATGGGCCCGCCCTTGCCCTTGCACAGTCCGGTGCCCTTGCCCAGGAACTCGGCCCACAGCCGGTCCATCGGCACACCCTTGGCCAGATGGTCGTGCAGGCCGCGATAGGTGGTCACGACGTAGTCGTCGGCGGTGAGCAGCGCCCCCATCGCGGCGGCGATGATCTCCTGGCCGCGCGGCGAGTAGTACTGGGCGCTGACCTGGCCGGTCAGGATGAGCGAGCGGAACTTCTCGTCGCAGACCTTGATCCGGGTCGCGGTGGTGAAGATTCCGGTGAGGACGTCGGTGCTGATCCCGACGGCGCCAGCGGTGTTGGGCACACTGCCCCCTCTATTGTTTGGTCGGACAATTAATTAGTAACATGCGTCACGCCCACTGTCAATGGTGCAGGTGGGGTGCCGTTCAGTCGGCGGGGCGGTCACCGCCGGGCGCCGCCGGTTGCAACAGCAGGGTCTCGAAGAGCCGGTTGAGCACATCCATCTGCACCGGGTCGGCGACCGCGGCGGCCCGGGCGAACCCGTCGACGATCGCGCTGATCATCCAGGCGATCTGGGCGGGGTCCTCATCATCGGGGATCAGCCCGCCCGCCTGGCCGCGCTGAACCGCGTCGGTCAGCGACGCGATCATCCGCACCCCCTGGGCTCCGAACGCGTCGGCGAGCTCGGGGTGTCGGCGCGCATCGACCGGAGCGGCGGCCACGAACCCGGCGAAGTCGGGCAGCTCGTGGTTGATGTGCATCGACTCCCCCAGCACCGCCTGCAGCACCCCGCGCACCGACATCGCCCCGGACACCGCGCGGGTGGCCCGCTCGATGATCTCGCCGTAGACGTGGTCGCAGACCGCGGCGAACAGCTTGCTCTTGCTGCCGAAGTGGTAGTGCACCGAGCCGGCGGTGACCCCCGCCAGCTCCGCGATCTGGCTGGTTGTCGCCGGGCCGTACCCGGATTGGGCGAAGCACCGACACGCCGCGGCGATCACCCGCTGCCGCGTGTCGGTGCTGTCGGTTCCCGCCGGACGCCCGGGCCCGGCCTTGACGGTGTTGCTGGCGCTCACTGTCCCATCATCGCGCATCGGGGAGATGAGCGTCTCGCCCATGTCATCTCTCCAGGAACCGGTCCAGATCCTGGTGGAACTGCCGTATCCGGATCTCCTGATAGTTGGCCAGGGTGATGCCGGGTTTGGTCATCGACCGCAGCCCGCGCTGCACCTGCGGCAGGTTCGACAGGTCCTGGTTGAACACCGTGCACAGCGCACCCAGTTCCGGCGCGGCGCTGAAGTCCTCGTCGGGCCCGAGCCAGTGCACCGGCGGCGCCTTCGGTTTGGGCACACCGGCCGGTAGCGGCGCGAGCATCATGACGTCGAAGATGCAGCGGTTCGGGTCGTTGCCGTAGGGCCGGAACCGGTAGGTCAGCGGCGCACCGATACCCGCCCACGGGACCAGGTTGGGGAAGATGAAGTACTGGATGGCGTCGACGATCTCGGAGTCGCTGGTGTCAGACAGGTCCGCCCCGGTCGCCTCGGCGAGCCGGGCCCGCAGCGCCTCGGCCACGATCGGCCGCGCGTCCTGCCCCTCGGGCACCTCGATGCTGCCGACGCCCTCGGGATAGAAGTCGCGGAACATCGCGTCGAGCACGTCCTGGGGCTCCAACTCGTCGAGATGCGGGCTGGTGGTGGCCTGCGGGGTGATCATCCGGTTGAACCCGGGCAGGCCGTCGGCGCGCCGGTAGATGTCGTACTGGGTGTTGGCGTCGCCGAGGTATTCCAGCAACTGCGGGTGGGTGGCGATGACGTGGTAGGACTCCAAGAAGGCCTCCATGCCGACTTTCCAGTTGCAGTCGATCACCTTGGCGACGTGCACCGCCTTGAACCGGTCTTGGAGCCGGAACGGCTCGAAGTGCTTGTCGAGGTCACCGATGAAGTCCGCCAGCGGCGCGGCCTGCGGGTCGGGGTTGATGAACACGTAGCCGGCCCACAGGCCGGTCTGCGCTTGCGGCAGGCCGAATTTGGTCTCGTCGATGTGGGGGAAGTCCCAGCTGCACGGCAGCACGGTCAGCTCGCCGCGCAGGTTCCAGGTCATCCCGTGGAACGGGCAGCGCAGCTGCGGGGTCTGCCCGGCGCCGTCGCACAGCCGCGTGCCGCGGTGCAGACACGAGTTGTGGTACGCGGCGATCTCGCCGCCCTCGGTGCGCACCACGATCAGCGACATGTCGGCGAGGTCGTAGACGACGTAGTCGCCGGGCTCGGGGATGTCCTCTTCACGGCAGGCCACCTGCCACACCCGTTTCCACAGCTTCTCCACCTCGCGGTGGTGGAACTCCTCGGTGATGTAGCGGTCCTTGTCGATGTCCTCGCAGCCGAGGTATTCGTAGCTCTCCTCCCGCAGCGGAGCCGGCACGTTGCCGGAGTCGGCGGCCAGCAGGCTCTGCACCGTGGGCCCGCCGGAGCGGGCCTGTCCGGGCTCGAGGTCGCGGGGCATCTCGGTCTGGGTCATAGGTGTCCTCCGATCGGTTGATTTCGGTTGCGGTTCACAGGGTTGCGAGATACTGCTGGACGGCGGTGCCGATGAACGCCGACCCGTTGACCGACCAGCCGCCGTCGACGAACAGCGTCTGACCGGTGACGTAGCCCGCCGACGGGGAGGCCAGGAAGGCCACCGCCGCGGCGACGTCGTCGGGGTTGCCCAGCCGCCCCAGCGGCATGGCGGCGCCGATGGCGTCGCGCAGCCCCGGATCGGCGAACTCCCCCGCGGTCCCCTCGGTGAGCACCAGCCCCGGGCCCACGGCGTTGACCCGGATGCCCCGCGGCGCGTACTCGGCGGCCATCTGTTTGGTCAGCGCGACGATGGCCGCCTTCGACGCCGGGTAGAGCCCGCGGCCCACCCCGCCGAGGTCGGCGAGCACCGAGGTGAGGTTCACGATCGCCCCGCCCCGGTCGGGGAACTTCTCCACCACGGCGCGGGTGACCAGCCAGCTGCCCACCACGTTGGTGTCCAGCACCGCCTCGACGTCGTCGCGGCGGGCGTCGGCGAGGCTCGCCGAGCGCCAGATCCCGGCATTGTTGACCAGCACGTCGAGTTCGTCGAGCGAGGCGGCGAGCTCGGCCACCGAGTCCTCGTCGCGCACGTCGCACCGCACGGCCCGCGCGCCGAGCGCGGTGGCCGTCGCTTCGGCGGCTTCACCGTCGACGTCGGCGACGACGACCTCCGCCCCGTCGGCGGCGAGCCGGGCGGCGATGGCCCGCCCGATTCCGTGAGCTGCACCGGTGACCAGCGCTGTCGGCACGTCAACCTCCCTGTCGAACCGATCGTCGGGATCAGACCCCTTGCTTATGATGTAGCTCACTATTATATTGGCGAACCAATTAGTCAAGCGATGTCGGGAACCGCGCGTTCCCGATTCCCACACCGAGCACGGAGGCGGCAGTTGACCGAGACCACCACACCCCGGACCGGCGAGGACACCCTGCGGGTCGACGACTTCAACCCGCTGGAGCCGGCCACCGTGCAGTGCCCGTACCGCTGGTATCAGACGTTGCGCGACCAGGCCCCGGTGCATTTCGTGGCGAGCATGGGCATGTGGTTCGTCACCTCCCATGAGCTGGTCACCGAGGCCGCGCTCAACCACGAGGTGTTCTCCTCGGCGTTCGGGTTGCCGCAGATGCCGCCGCCGGAGTCGGTCGCCGAGGAGATCGCCGCCATCCAGGCCGAGGGCTGGGAGCCGGTGCCCACGCTGCTCACCGCCGACCCGCCGGAACACCACTACTACCGGCGGATGGTCGCCAAGGCGTTCACCCCGCGCCTCATCGCCGAACATGAACCGGCGATCCGTGCCATCGCCGCCGAGACCGTCGCGGCCATCCCCGACGGCGCGCCCTTCGAGGTCGTCGGCGGGCTGGCCGCTCCCCTGCCGCTGCGGGTGATCGCCAACGTGCTCAACGTCTCCGCCGACCGCACCGACGACTTCAAACGGTGGTCCGACCAGTTCACCGCCAGTGTCGGCGCGGTCCTCGACGACGCCGCCGCGGTGCAGCAGGCCCGCGAGAACCTGGCGTTCCAGAAGTATTTCGCCGCCGAACTCGACGACCGTCGCGCCGCCCCCCGCGGGGACCTGCTCAGCGGGCTGGTGGCCGCGCCCAGCGCCGAATCCGACGACGAGCCGCTGAGCACCGCCGCAGCCCTCAGCGTCATCCAGCAGCTGCTCATCGCCGGCAACGAGACCACCACCAAGCTGCTCACCGGTTTGCTGCACAAGCTCACCGAGGAACCCGACTGGTGGCAGTGGTTGCGCGAGGACCCGGCGGGGCGCTCGGCGGCGATCGTCGAGGAGGGCCTGCGCTTCCTCGCCCCGGTGCAGAGCATGTTCCGCATCACCACCACCGAGGCGCAGTTGGGTGCCACCACCATCCCGGCCGGCGCCATGGTGGTGTTGACCTTCGGCGCGGCCAACCGCGACGCCGCCCAGTTCCGCGGGCCCGAGGAGTTCGACCCCACCCGCACCGACGTCAAGGGCCACCTGTCGTTCTCCACCGGCATCCACGCCTGCCCGGGCGCGCGACTGGCCCGGCTGGAAGCCCAGATCGCGCTGGAGGAAATGGCGGGACGCTTCGCGCGCCTGCGGTTCGCCGACGACAACGACTTCGCCTACGAACCCAGCTTCATGCTGCGCGGCCTGCACCAACTGACGCTGATCTGCGAATCCTGACGCCGACGGGGCCACGATGACCGCAGAGGCTTTCACCGCACCAGACCCGCCGAACCCGGCCACCCGCGAGATCCGCCGGTGGTCGCGCGGATATCTCGACCGCCACCCGATCGCGGCGCTGCGCACCATGGGCGGGCAGTGCGTGCTCGCGGTGCGGGCGTTTCAGTACCTGATCGGCGACATCGCCCGCGGCCGGTTCCCGTTCACCGAGTTCGTCGAGCAGGCCACCTTCATGGCACGCACCGCGGTGGTGCCGACACTGTTCGTGGCGGTGCCGCTCAGCGTCACCCTGGCTATCCAATTCAGTTTGCTCGCCGGGCAACTCGGCGCAACCTCGCTGGCCGGGGCGGCCAACGGGCTGGCCGTCATCCGCCAGGGCGCCCCGCTGGTCGCCGCGGTGATGATGGCCGCCGCGGTCGGCTCGGCCACCGGTGCGGATCTGGGGTCGCGCCAGATCCGTGAGGAAACCGACGCGATGGAGGTGATGGGGGTCTCGGTGATCCGCCGCCTGGTGGTGCCGCGACTGGTGGCCAGTGTGCTGATCGCGATCGCGTTGACCGGCTTCACCTGCTTCGTCGGGTTCATGGCCGGCTACGGGTTCACCGTCGCCCTGCAGGGCGGAACCCCGGGCAGCTACACCGCGACATTCTCCTCGTTCGCCACCGTCGGGGATTTGGTTCTCACCCTGCTCAAAGCGGTGGTCTTCGGAGTCATCGTCGCGATCATCTCCTGCTACAAGGGCCTGGACACCCGCGGTGGCCCGGCCGGGGTCGCGAACTCGGTGAACGCCTCAGTGGTGCAGTCGGTGGTGTTGCTGCTGCTGGTCAACGTCCTGATGAGCCAGATGTATCTGGTCATGTTCCCCAAGACCAGCTTCTAACCGATGGCGGCCGTCTTCTACCCCGTCGGGCTGCGCCCCGCCGTGAAAGTTGCCGACCAGTCGGTCCAGCAGATCGCCCAGATCGGCCACATGGTGTCGTTTTTCGTCCGCACCATCGCCAGCATCCCGCTGATGCTGCGGCGCTATCCGCGGGAATTCTTCCGCCTGCTCTCCGACGTGACCTGGGGCAACGGATCGGTCGTCGTGGGCGGGGGCACCGCCGGGGTGGTGTTGCTCAACGGCGCCGCCGGCGGTGCGGTCGTCGCCATCGAGGGCTACAACGCGCTGAACCTGCTCGGGTTGGGTCCGGCGACCGGGCTGATCACCGCGCTGGCCACGGTGCGCGAGATCGCTCCGATGATGGCCGCGTTGAGCTTCGCGATCCAGGCGGGCTGCCGGTTCACCGCCCAGCTCGGGGCGATGCGCATCTCCGAGGAGATCGATGCGCTGGAATCGCTGGCGATACGGCCGATCCCGTATCTGGTGACCACGCGGGTGTTGGCCTCGGCGCTGGCGATCATCCCGCTGTTCATCATCTGTCTGTGCCTGAACTTCCTGGTCTGCCAGTTCGTGATCTTTCTGGCCAGCGGTCAGGCGTCGGGAACCTATCTGCACTACTTCGGCCTGATGCTGTCGGGGCGCGACATGGTGTTCGCGGTGATCAAAGCCAGTGTGTTCGTGGCGATCATGTCCACCCTGCAGTGCTACTACGGCTACTACGCCTCCGGCGGTCCGCGCGGCGTGGGCATCGCCGCGGGTCGGGCCATGCGC
Source organism: Mycolicibacillus koreensis (assembly GCF_002104795.1). Classification (GTDB taxonomy): domain Bacteria; phylum Actinomycetota; class Actinomycetes; order Mycobacteriales; family Mycobacteriaceae; genus Mycobacterium; species Mycobacterium koreense. The sequence goes on along the minus strand of NZ_NCXO01000040.1, from coordinate 15,560 downwards.
GCGTCCATCACGATCATGGTCAGCGTCAACATGCTTCTGACGATGGCGTTTTGGGGCATCGACGCCGGCGGAAGGCTGGGCGGGTAGATGGCGCGCGACTTCGAGTTCGACGGGCGGGGGATGTCGACCCCGAAGCTGGTCACGCTCGGGGTGGCGTTCCTGACCGTGTGCACCCTGGTGGGCTGGGCGCTGGTGGCGCGTTCGCAGGGCAGTCTGGACCGGCGTGTGCAGGTCACCCTGATGCTCAACAGCGTCGGCGACGGCCTGCCCCCCAAATCGGACGTGAAGTTCCGCGGTGTGCTGGTCGGGATGGTCCGCGGGGTGACCCCGGCGACCTCCAGCGCCCCGGCGGTGGTGCACGTCGACATCACTCCGGATCGGGCGCGCGGCATCCCGGCCACCGTCACCGCACGGATCGTGCCGAGCAACGCCTTCGCGGTGTCCTCGGTGCAACTGGTCGACAACGGGCCCGCCGCACCGCTGCGCGGCGGTGAGGTCATCGCCGAGGACACCGCCCTACCGACCCAGCTGTTCCAAACCACCCTGGCCAAACTGCGTGAACTGGTCGCCGCGACCAGCCGTCCCGGTGACGACGCCACGATCGGTTTGATGCGCGCCATCGCCGACGCCACCGCCGGGCAGGGGCCGTCGCTGAGCTCCGGCGCGCAGGGACTCAACCGGATCGTCGCGGAGATGAATGCGCTCAGCGCCGAGGACACCGGACCGCCGACGCTGACGACGTGGGAGTCGGCGATCACCGCGTTGCAGTCCACCTCCCCGGAACTGGTCGACGCCCTGCACCACGCCGTGGTGCCGATGCGCACCGTCGTCGAACAGCAGGATGCGTTGACCGCGTTGCTCACCGGCGCGCACCACACCGTGGGCACGCTGCGCCGCGGACTGGACAACCACGTCGACGAACTGCTGGCGATCAGCACCCAACTGACCCCGGTGGTCGGGGTGCTGGCCGACAACTCCGCGAAGTTCCCGGCGATCGCGTTGGGGGTCAACAACATCGTCGACAAGTTCTTCGGCGAGCTGTGGACCCAGACCGGCACCCGGCCCGGATTCACCTTCAAGCTGGTCGTCGCGTTCGCGCCGCTGCGGCTCTACGTTCGCGCCGACTGCCCCGTCTACGGGGAGCTGCGCGGCCCCAGTTGCGAGACCGCCCCGGAGACGACACCGGTGGTCGACACCCACAATCTGCCCGACCCGCGATCCTATGTGCCCCCGCCGGGTATCGAGCTGCCCGATCCGGAGAACTCCGCCGAGCAGGTGCTGTTGGCGCCCACCGGCACTCCCCCACCGGACGAGAGCGTCACCAGCCTCGGCCCCGCCCCCGACGAGACACCGGGAGGAGCCCCGTGACCGCGCATCGCCGCCGCTTGGTGTTCCTGGCGCTGTTCCTCGTGATCTGCTTCTCGGTGACCTGGATCAACCTGGTCACCCTGCGACGCGACGTCACCGGCCCCACCCACACCTACAGCGCGGAGTTCACCGACGTGACCGGGCTGCGCGAGGGCTCCGACGTGCGGATGGCCGGGGTTCGGGTGGGCCGCGTCGACGCCGTCGACCTGGCCGGCGACCGGGCGCGGGTCCGGTTCCGCATCGAACGCGACCAGCCCGTCTACGGAAACACCAAGGCGTCGGTGATCTACCAGAACATCATCGGCCAACGCTATATCGGGCTGTCGCTGGCCGATTTCGGTGACCCCGATCCCCTTCCCGACGGCGCCACCATCCCCGTCGAGCACACCGAGCCGTCCTTCGACGTGACCGAACTCCTCAACGGATTCAAACCGCTGTTCACCCTGCTGGACGCCGACAACCGCGGCAACCTGTCCAACGCGCTGATCAAAGCCCTACAGGGCGACGGCAACTCACTGGCGGTGCTGATCAGCGAGACCTCCCAGTTGGCGCAGGCGCTGACCGGCCCCGACGACCTGCTCGGACGGCTGATCACCAGCCTGAGCGCGGTCACCGAGAACCTCGCCGACCAGGGGACCGCGCTGCAGACCACGCTGACCCAGGTGCGCGCCGTGGTCGCCGGGCTCAACGCCCACCGCGACGAGCTCATCGCCTCCACCGGATCGATCACCCATGTGGTCGACCGTCTCTCGGCGATCCTGACGACCGTGCAGCCCGACCTGCAGGACACACTGCGCCGCCAACCCGGCGCGCTGGCGACGATGATCGCCAACGAAGACGAGTTCGCCACCCTCGGCGCCAACCTGCCGCTGGTGCTCAAAGGACTGGCCCGCATCAGCGGCAGCAGCGCGGCCATGGACGCCCAGGCCTGCAACTTCAACTTCACGTTCTTCAATTTCCTCAAACCGATCGTCCCGGCCGTCATCAACGCCGCCACACCCGGCGGATGGCGCAAATACTCGGCTCAGTGCAGGTGAGGTGAATGACCGCAACAGACACCCCCGAACCCGCCGCCCCGGCGCGCAAGCGAGTGCTCGAGGAGCGCAGCAAGGCCTGGCTGGGAACCCTGGCCGGATTGACCCTGACCGCACTGGTGGTAGCGACCACGCTGGTGAGTTCGCTGCACCTGGGCAAGACCACCTACTACGCAGACTTCCTGCAGATCGCCAGCGTGCGCCCGGGAGACGAGGTCAGCATCGCCGGCATCCCGGTCGGCACGGTGTCGGACACCACGCTGGCCGGCGATCACGTCGAGATCGCGATGAAGATCGACCGCGGAGTGCATCTCGGCTCGGACACCCGGGCGGCGATCAAACTGACCACGGTGCTCGGATCGCGCTACATCGAGCTCAAGCCCGCCGGTGACGATCCGCTTCCCGACAGTCGGATTTCGTTGTCGCACACTGGGGTCCCCTACGATCTTCAGAAACTTCTGCAGGACTCCACCAACACATTCGGTCCGGTCGACGCCGAACAGTTCGCCGAGTCGATGCGTACCGTCGCCGGCCAGCTCCACGACGTTCCACCGCTGCTGCCCGCGGCGTTGACCAATGTGCAGAACCTGTCGCAGGTGATCGCCGATCGCCGCTCCCAGATCGCCGATCTGCTGGCCAGCACCGCCGAGATCGCCGAGATCCTCGGCGGCCAACGCTCGGATCTGGCGGCCTTGATCACCGAGGGCCGGCAGCTGCTCGGAGCCGTCCTCGCGCGCCGCGAGGCGGTCGTGCGCCTGATGGACGCGGCCACCAGGCTCGTCGGGGTCGCCGACACCGTGCTCACCGACACCGGCGCGGAGACCAGCCAGCTACTCGGCGACATGCGCCAGGTCACCGCGATGCTCGGCGATCACGACGACCTGCTGCGCAACCTGTTCCAGATCCTGCCGATCACGATGCGCAACCTCGCCAACGCCACCGGTACCGGCCCGTTCCTCGACTTCGCCCTGCCCGGCGGGCTGATGGTCGACTCGTGGATGTGCGCCATCAGCGGCCGCGCCGAACAGTTCCAGTGGCCGGAGCGCTACGCCTACTTCAAGGACTGCGAATGACCCGTACCCGCCTCGCGATCGCCGCAGCCGTCGTACTGGCCGCTGTGGCCGTCATCGGCGCCGGCACCGTCTTGCGCCCGGATTCACAACGGCGCCAAACCATCATCGCCCATTTCGACAACGTCATCGGCCTCTACACCGGCAACACGGTCGCGGTTCTGGGCATGCCGGTCGGCCAGGTCGGCGCCATCACCCCCAAGGGGCCCTATGTGGAAGTGATCCTCGACGTCGACCCCGACGTCACCCTGCCGGCCGATGTCAAAGCGGTGACCGTGGGTACCTCGATTCTCACCGACCGCCATGTCGAGCTGACACCGCCGTACTCGGGCGGAGCGACCCTACCCAACGACACGGTGCTGGGACCCGATCGCACCCAGACCCCCATCGAATTCGACCAGGTGCTCGCGATGGTCGACAAGCTCGGCACCGCGCTGGGCGGCGACGGGCACGGCGGCGGTCCGATGGCCGACATCATGGACGCCACCTCGGCGATCACCAACACCAGTGGGCCGCAGATCAAGCAGGCCCTCGGCCAGCTCTCCACGGCGCTGCGCGCCGGGGACGACGGTGGCGTGGCCACCGAAGAGAACATCACCGCAATCGTGACCAACCTGAGCACGCTGACCGATGCGGCGGCAAAAAACCAGGAGGCGGTACGCGACTTCGGCTCCGACGTCCGCCAACTCAGCGACATCCTGGCACAGGAGGGCGTCGGGCAGGGTGGCACCGGCGGGCAGGTCAACGACGTCCTAGAGCGACTCAACACGCTGCTGACCGACAACGGCGAGAACCTGCGCGCCACCCTCGGCAGCAGCCAGTCGCTGACCGGCGCCCTGGTCGACTACCGCCGCGAGCTCGCCGAATTCTTCGATGTCACCCCGCTGGTGATGGACAACGTCGTCAATGCGCTCGACACCGACAACGGCATGCTGCGGATCACCGCGCACTTCGACTCGGTGTTCTTCGACAGCTCGATGACCAAGGAGGTCTGCAACATCCTGGGACTGCGCCAACTCGGTTGCCGCACCGGGACGATCCGTGACCTGGGGCCCGACTTCGGGGTGACCTCGGTGCTGGAAGCGATCACGAGGTTGGGCGAATGAGTACCCGCCCCGCCGCCCCGCTGCGTCGCCGCCTGGCCGCCCTGCCGATGGCGGCCGTACTGGCGGTCGCCGGTTGCGGGGTGGGGGTCGAACAGTTGCCGTTGCCCGCGCCGGGACTCGGTGGAGCCAGCTACCTTCTGAGCGCGGAGTTCGACAATGCGCTGAATCTGCCGGACCGGGCCAAGGTCCGCCTCGACGGCGCCGACGTCGGCGAGGTCGTGTCGATGGCCGCGAAGAACTACACCGCCGTGGTGCAGATGCGCATCCTGCAGGGAGTCCGACTGCCGGTGGGCACGTCCGCCGAACTGCGCTCGGCGACCCCGCTCGGTGACATTTTCGTCTCCCTGGTGCGCCCCGACGGCCCCGAGGGGCGAGCCGGGGGCACCGCCGAACCGGTCACCGGCGGCTATCTGCAGGACGGCGACACGATCCCGATCGGCTCGACGCTGACCGCCGCCACCATCGAAGAGGTGCTCGCCCAGACCTCGCTGCTGGTCAACGGCGGGGTGATCGGCAACCTGACACGGGTTCTCAACGGGGTGGGCGACGCGGTCGGTCACGACGGTGAGGGGCTGGCGGCGATGATTGGAGAATCCCGCGCGCTGGTCACCACGATGGCCGCCCGCACCGACGAGATCCGCTCGGTGATGAGCCACACCGCCGACCTCGCCGACGCCCTCAACAGCCGCCGCGACGCGATCAACGACGTGTTGACCACCTCGGCGCCGGCGCTGCTGGTGATCGCCGACAACACCACCGCGATCGTCGACCTGGTCAACACCATGGGAGCGGTCACCGGTCAGCTGGAACGCTTCCCGTCGATCGCCGGGGTCGACACCCGCAGCCTGGTCCGCGACATCAACGCCCTGTCGACCGCGTTCAACGAGGTCTCGGTGGACCCGCAGGTCAGCATCGACAATCTGGTGCGGGTGTTGCCCCCGGCGCTGAAACTGTTCAGCGCCACCGCCACCCATGCCGACGTCGACATGCAGCAACTCGCACTGGGCCACATCCCCGACCTCAACCACGAGGGTGACCCCGCGTTCACCGGGCCGAAGTGGGCCGACTGGGACAACATGGTCGGTTCGGTGCGCTACGTGCTCACCCAGCTCGGCGACCGGGTGTGGGGGCCCGACCGCGGCAGGATCTGGGGGCCCGGACAATGACCGTGATCGAGCCGATCGCCGCGGCGATCCTGACGGCGGTTCGCCGCACCGTCCGGTTCCGGCTGGTGCTGTCGGGGATAGCGCAGATCGCCCTGGTGATCGTCGGCGTTGCCTACCTGTTCTTCGGTGCCCTGCGCGACAACCCGTTCGCCGATCAGATCCGGATCACCGTGCATCTGGCGGAGTCCGGCGGACTGCTGGCCCGCCAGGACGTCACCCTGCGCGGCGTCCCGATCGGGCGGGTGGAGTCGGTGGAGTTCACCGCCGACGGGGTGCAGGCGGTGGCCCGTGTCGGCGCCGATGCACGGATCCCGCGCGACGGCACCGCGGTGCGGGTCTCGGGTCTGTCGCCGGCCGGTGAGCAATACCTCAACTTCGAGCCGGCCACCCTCGAGGGCCCCTACCTCTCCGACGGTGCGGTGATCGGCCGCGACGAGGCGAGCACCCCGGTGCCGATCTGGAAGCTGCTGGGCAACATCGACGGGCTGCTGGCGCAGACCGATCCGCAGCAGCTGCGCACGATGATCGACGAATTGGGCGTCGGCCCCGACGGCCCGCGCAAGCTGCGCGACCTGCTCGGCGGCGGCCAGGTGCTGCTGTCGACCCTCGACGGTGTGCTGCCGGAGACCATGACACTGCTGCGCGGCAGCCGTCCGGTGTTCCAGATCTTCGACGACGCCGCCGTCGGGATGAGCGCGATCGCCGACAATTTCGGTGCCACGCTGTCCGGCGTGAGCGCCAAGGACGCCGGTTTGCGCCGGATGCTCGACCAGACGCCGGACGCGCTGGACACCGTCGACGCGCTGCTGGCGGAGAACTCCCCGACCATCGTGCAGTTGCTCGGCAACCTCACCACCGTGGCGCAGCTGTCCTACGTGCGGGTGCCGGCGCTGCAGCAGATGTTCACCGACGATCGCAAACCGCTGCTCGACAGCGTCACCTCGATCATGCACGACGGCGCGGCCTGGGCGATCGCGAGCATCTACCCCCGCTATGTCTGCGACTATCCGCACCCGCGTGACGTGCCGTTCATCCCGAACTATCCCGAGCCGTTCATGTACACCTACTGCCCCAACGACGACCCGGGTGTGTTGATCCGCGGCGCGCGCAACGCCCCACGGCCACCGGGTGATGACACCGCCGATCCCCCACCGGATTGGGATCCGTTGCGCCGCACCGACCCGACGCCCGTCGGGCCCCACACGATTCCGCTGCCCTACGGCGGGCCCGAGATGCCACCGGGGTCCGAACCGCAGCGGGAAGGTAAACCCTGGTTCTGAAAGGAGCGCACCGATGTTCAACACCCATCTGCTGGAGGAACTCGAGGAGATCGCCAAGGAGTTCGAGGAGACCCTCGACTCCGGTGACCGCAGCGACGGCGTCAGCAGCGACGCCGACGGCGTCAGCAACGGAGCCGACGGTGCCAGCAACGGGGCCGGCGCCAGTAACGAGGCCGAGGACGCGGCCACCGACGAATCCTCCGACACCGACGAGCCGCCACGCCGGCCGCCCAGCCGGCGCATGTGGGTGGCGGTCGCGGTGCTGGCGGCTCTGGTCGTCGCTCTCGGTGCCGCCACCGGATACCTGGGCTGGCAGTACCGCAACGACCGCGCCGTGCACGCCGCGGCAGCGGCGGCACTGGAGGCGGCCAACGAGTACGCGGTGGCGCTGACCTCGATCGACAGCGACGACCTGGACGCGAACTTCCAGGCGGTGCTCGACGGGGCGACCGGACAGTTCCGCGACATCTACTCGGCGTCGAGCACCAAGCTGCGCAAACTGCTGGTCGACCACCGGGCCAGCGGCCACGGCGTGGTCATCGACTCGGCGGTGAAATCGGCGAGCACCAGCGAAGTGGTGGTGCTGCTCTTCGTCGACCAGACCATCTCCAACACCGAGGTCCCCGACCCGCGGGTGGACCGCAGCCGCATCGTGATGACGATGCAGCCGGTCGACGGCACCTGGAAAGCCGCCGAGGTGGAGCTGCCATGAGTCCGATCACCGCGCTGCGCGACGACTTGATCATGCGCTCGATGCTGACCAAGGTCGGTGACATCCCCGAGACGGTGCTGCTGCCGGTGCTGCGCCTGGTCGCCGACGACCGCGCCGCGGTCGATGGCGGCTGGCGCTCGGTCATCGCCGACCGCGCCCCCAACCGGCTGCTGGAATCGCCGCGCGCGTCGTGGCAGCGCCGCTACGGGCAGTTCGTCCGGGAACTCGAGTGGGTGACCGGCGAACTGGTCACGGTGGTGCCACGCGACGAGGTCGAGGAGCTGGTCTCCTCCACCGTGGCCGCCCGGCTGCGACGCTGGCTGCGCTACCTGCTGCCGATGTTCAACGCGGTACGCCTGGTGCCTCCGGCGCTGCACCCGTCGGTGATGGACACCGGGGTCGGCGTGGCCACGTTCCTGGTCGGGCCGATACAGCGCACCGGCGTGGAGGACGACGGTACCGTCGTCTATGAGATCCCCGAGTGTGCGATGCACACCTCGGTGGGAACCCAGACCGCCCAGGAGAACTCGTGCCTGATGGCCTGTAAGGCAGCATGCGAGAAAGTCTTCGACGCCGAATCGGCCATGCCCCTGGAATTCGACCCGCATCTTCCGGGGCTGTCCTGCACCCTGCGGGTGCGCCCCGCCGGCATCCCCTCGTCCTCGTCCCCCAAGGAGAAAAAGTGACCAACACCGCCGACCACGATTTCGCCGCCTACACCCCACTGTACGAGGAGTACGACTACGTCATCGACGACAGCGACGGCACGCTGCCGCCGGATCTGACCGGCACGCTCTACCGCAACGGCGCGGGCAAGCTCGACGCCGGCGGGCAGGCACTGGGGCATCTGTTCGACGGCGACGGGATGCTGTCGATGTTCTCGATCGCCGACGGCAAGGTGCATTACCGAAACCGCTACGTGCGTACCGAGCACTACCGGAAATCGCTGACCTCCAACGGTGCTCCGTTCCGGGCGCTGGGCACCATGCGTCTGGGCGGGATTCTGGCCAACGCGCTGCGGTTCCCGGCCAACGTCGCCAACACCGGTGTGGTCATGCACGCCGGGAAGCTGCTGGCGCTGTGGGAGGGCGGTCCGCCGACCGAGATCAACCCCGACACCCTCGACACCGTCGGCGTCGACCGGTTCGGCGGCGACCTGAAGTGGCTGGGTGCGTTCTCCGCACACCCCAAGTGGGATCCCGACACCGGCGAGATGTTCAACTTCGGATTGGCGATGGTGCCGTTCCCGAAGCTGATCTGCTATCGCGTGGACCGCGCCGGCAAACTCCACCGGCTCGGCCAGCTGGATCTGCCGCTGGCGATGTTCAACCACGACATGGGTCTGACCAGCCGGCATCTGGTGTTCGCCATCCCGCCGTTGGTCTTTCCGACGGCCAAGCTGCTCGGCGCCGGGCTGGGGTTGCGCAACTTCATCGACGCCATCGAGTACGACCCCAGCCGCGGCACCCTGATCGCTCTGGTTCCGCGCGACGGCGGAAAACCCAGGATCGTCTACACCGACTCGCTGCTGCACCTGCACCTGGCCAACAGCTACGAGGACGGCTCCGACACCGTGGTCGAACTCATCCACTACGACTCGTCGTGGGAGGAGCTCAACGGCCAGCTGTCCACGCTGAGCACCGACACCGCCGCGCAGGTGTCCTCCTACGGGGGGTCGCTGCTGCGGCTGCGGATCACCCCGTCGGGCACAGTGCTCCACGAGCCGGTGACCGATCTGGCCGCGGAATTCCCGTCCTGGAACCTCGCGCGCACCAGCCGGCCGAACCGCTACACCTACCTGTCGGCCGACGCCGACGGCAGCGCCTACCCCAATGCGATCGCCAAGGTCGACAACGACACCGAGTCGGTGAGCACCTTCCAGTTCCCCTACGGCCAGCAGCCCCACGAGGCGGTGTTCGCCGCCCGGCCCGGCGGCGAGGCCGAGGACGACGGCTGGCTGCTGGTGACCACCCAGGACGGGGTGAGCAACCGGGCCGCCATGACGGTGTTCGACGCGGCCGACATCACCGCGGGCCCGGTCTACACCGGCCGGCTGCGCCACCACCTGCCGCTGACCTTCCACGGCTGCTACACCCCGCGGGTGGCGCGCCCGGTCAGCCCATGATCGGGGCGAACACCGGGTCGATGAGATCGGCGACCGCCGACCACGGCACGGTGATCACCGGCAGCCCCCGCCCGAACTGGTAGTCGGGAAAGTGCAGTTCGATCCCCTCGGAGGTCGGTAGCCAGTATTTGAAGTTGATGTCGATCGGGGCGATCTCGGAACCGAACTGCCACACACCGGGACGCGGCGCCTGGTACACCGTCGGCAGGATCTGCTGCGTCTGGTCGGCCAGCCGCGCCAATCCGGCCTTTTTATCGGTGAATAAATTGTCCCACGTCAATAGAATCCCGCTGCGACTGTCAAATACCCGGGTCGCTACCGTGTGAAACGGCATATTCGGCATATCGGTGTTGTATTCACCGACGAATAACTCCGCGACGGTGATCGGCCCGAACGACGGCGTGCCGGTCGCGGTGAATGTCCACTCGTTTGTCTTGGTGGCACTCGGCTCGTAGGTGGCGACCTGACCGTGAGCCTCCGCATCGATGATCTCGTTGATCGCCGCCATCACCGCCGGGTCGCCGCCGTCGATGCGCTGATAGTCAACGTTCCACGTGCCCAAGCCATCTGGACTTGTCCCGGTGATCGTGACGGGCACCGCGCGCAGCGCCGCCGACTCCGGTTGCGCCGTAGCCGGCCCCGGGCCCACGGTGGCGGCCACACCGACTCCGATGGCGGCTACCGTGGCGGTCGCCGCCCGCCTGAGGGATTTCACACTGACCATGAGACCTCGTTTGCCAACTGTTTTTCTCGCCCCGAATTTCGATCGATAATAGTCGACCGGTACACTTTTTTCATGCGAATCGGTGTGCAACTGGGATATTCCGGGGGATTCAAAGAATCGGTCGATCAGGTGGTCGAATTGGAGAAGATCGGCGCCGACATCGTCATGGTCGCCGAGGCCTACTCCTACGACGCGATCAGCCAACTGGGCTACCTGGCGGCCAAGACCTCCACGATCGAACTCGGTTCGGGGGTGGTGCCGATCTACATCCGCACCCCCTCGCTGCTGGCGATGACCGCCGCCGGCCTCGACTACGTCTCCGACGGCCGTTTCCGCCTCGGGATCGGCACCTCCGGGCCGCAGGTGATGGAGGGCTTCCACGGCGTGCCGTTCGACGCACCACTGGGCCGGACCCGTGAGGTCGTGGAGATCTGCCGGCAGGTGTGGCGCCGCGAGGACGTCCGCTACGACGGCACCCACTATCAGATCCCGCTGCCCGCCGACCGCGGCACAGGACTGGGCAAGCCCCTGCACCTGATCAATCACCCGGTGCGCGAACGGATCCCGATCTCGATCGCGGCGTTGGGGCCGAAGAACGTGGCGTTGACCGCCGAGATCGCCGAGGGATGGCAGCCGGTGTTCTTCCACCCCGAGAAGTCCGACGACGCCTGGGGGGAATCGCTGCGCACCGGCTACGCCCGCCGCGATCCCGCACTCGGGCCGCTGGACGTGATGGTGGGCGCTTCCCTGGCGATCGGCGAGGACGTCGATGACCGGCTCGAGTGGACCAAACCGATGCTCGCACTGTATCTGGGCGGGATGGGGGCACGCGGCCGCAACTTCTATCACCAGTTGGCCACCCGTTACGGGTTCGGCGCGGCCGCCGACCGCATTCAGGAGCTGTATCTGGCGGGTCGCAAACAGGAGGCGATCGCCGCGGTCCCCGACGAGTTGGTGCGCGACATCTCATTGGTCGGCCCACGCGGGTTCGTCGCCGAGCGCGTCGCGGCGTTCGCCGCCGCCGGGGTGACGACGCTACTGGTCAACCCGGTCACCGCCGATCCCGGCGAGTACGTGCGCTACGTCGCCGAATTGCGCGATCTGCTGAGCTGACCCGCCGCGGGTCCGCGCCGGCGCCGGCCGGCGGAGCCGATCAGCGCTGCGCCCCCACGGCGTCGGCGACGCGGGCGGCGACGCGCTGAGCGGTGTCTTCGTCGGCGGCTTCGACCATGACACGCACCAGTTGCTCGGTGCCCGAGGGCCGCAACAGGATTCGTCCGGTCTCCCCGAGTTCTTCTTCGGCGCTGCGGACCGCGTCGAGCACGGCGGGCGCGGCGGCGACGGTGGCCTTGTCGGCGACGGCGACGTTGATCAGGACTTGGGGAAGGGCCTGCATCGCGGCGGCCAGCCGGGTCAGCGGCAGCCCGGTCTGGGCCATCCGCGCCATCAGCGCCAGCCCGGTGGCGATGCCGTCACCGGTGCTGCCCAGCGCCGGCATCACGATGTGCCCGGATTGTTCGCCGCCGAGGCTGAACGCCCCGGCCCGCAGTTCCTCGAGTACGTAGCGATCGCCCACGCCGGTGGTGCGCACCGTGATGTCGGCGGCGCGCATCGCCAGGTGCAGCCCCAGGTTGCTCATCACGGTCGCCACCAGGGTGTCGGCGGCGAGTTCGCCGGCCTCCTGCATCGCCAGGGCCAGCACCACCATGATCGCGTCGCCGTCGATGACCCGACCGTCGGCGTCCACCGCCAGGCAGCGGTCGGCGTCGCCGTCGTGGGCCAGACCCAGATCGGCGCCGTGCGCCAGGACGGCGGCCTGCAGCGGGTCCAGATGGGTGGAGCCGCACCCGTCGTTGATGTTGAGCCCGTCGGGGTCGGCGTTGATCGCGATGACCTTCGCCCCGGCGGCCCGGTAGGCGCGCGGTGCGGCCTCCGACGCCGCGCCGTGGGAGCAGTCCACCACCACCGTCAGCCCGTCGAGGGAGACCCGGCTGGCGGCGGCCACCTGCTGCAGGTAGCGCTCCAGGGCGTCGGGGGCGTCGCGCACCCGGCCGATGTCGGCGCCGACGGGCCGCAACCCGGGGCCGGCGGCCACCATCTCCTCGATCTCGTCCTCGGCGGCGTCGTCGAGCTTGTGCCCGCCGGGGCCGAAGATCTTGATGCCGTTGTCGGGCATCGGGTTGTGGGAGGCGGAGATCATCACCCCGAAGTCGGCGCCGTAGGCGCCGGTGAGGTGCGCGACGGCCGGGGTGGGCAACACCCCCACCCGCAGCGCGTCGACACCCTGGCTGGTCAGCCCGGCGATGACGGCGGCCTGCAGCATCTCCCCGCTGGCGCGCGGGTCACGGCCCACCACCGCGACGCGCCGGCCCGCCCCGGTCGGGGCGGCCAGGCGGCGTGCGGCGGCGGCACCGAGAGCCAAAGCGAGCTCCGCGGTCAGTTCGCGGTTGGCGACCCCGCGGACACCGTCGGTGCCGAACAGTCGACCCATGGCCCGATCAGCGCTTGCTGTACTGCGGTGCCTTGCGGGCCTTCTTCAGGCCGTACTTCTTGCGCTCGATCTCGCGCGGGTCGCGGGTCAAGAACCCGGCCTTCTTCAGCACCGGACGGTCTTCCGGGGAGATCAGGATCAGCGCCCGGGCGATCGCCAGCCGCAGCGCCCCGGCCTGTCCGGACGGTCCGCCGCCGTCGAGGTGGGCGTAGACGTCGATGCCGTCGAGACGGTCCACCGCCACCAGCGGTGCCTTGATCAGCTGCTGGTGGACCTTGTTGGGGAAGTAGTTCTCCAGGCTGCGTCCGTCGAGGTGGAACTCGCCGGTGCCGGGAACCAGACGCACCCGGGCGATCGCCTCTTTGCGCCGCCCGACGGTCTGGATCAGTCGGTCGATGACGACCGGGCCGCGCGGGGTGCCCGCCTCGGCGTCGGTCTGAGGGGTCTGAGCGCTCTGAGCGTTCTCGGTGCTGTCGGCCAGCGGCTGGGTCATTGGGTCACCTGCTTGATCTCGTACGGAACCGGCTGCTGGGCGGTGTGCGGGTGCTCGGGGCCGACGTAGACCCGCAGCTTGCGCTTCATCTGGCGGCCGAGCCGCGTCTTGGGCAGCATGCCGACGATCGCCTTCTCCACCACGCGGTCGGGGCGGGTGGCCATCAGCTCGGCGACGGTGCGCTTGCGCAACCCACCGGGGTACCCCGAGTGGCGGTACACCATGGTCCGGGCCGGTTTGTCGCTGCTGATCGCGACCTTGTCGGCGTTGATGATGACGACGAAATCGCCACCGTCGACGTTGGGCGTGTATGTCGGCTTGTGCTTGCCGCGCAACAGTGTTGCCGCTGCGACGGCGAGCCGGCCGAGCACCACGTCGGTGGCGTCGATGACGTACCACGTGCGCGTGGTGTCACCCGCCTTCGGCGTGTAAGTAGGCACAGCGCTTACCTTCTCTTCTCTCGGGGTTGATCCCGGTCTGACCCGGGCGCCGGTCCGGCGTGTGCGGCATGAATGCTCTCGGCGACCGACAGTGACCCGAGGATCCGTGGCTACCGCACGCCAGCGTCGTAGCTTACCGGCGGGCATCCGCGCAGGTCAAAACGGCCGGTCCGGCCCGATGGTGGGGCGGCCCCGGCGGCTCCCCGCGCCGGGGCTCCCACATCGGCACCACCACGGCGGGCCCGGATCGATCACCGGCGCTGACCTGGTGGGGGAACCATGGTGCGCCGCGCGCGGCGCGCCCGCAAGTCAGTGCCGGCGGCTGTGGATGGCCGGCGGCGCGACGCGCGGGACGCCGCTAGCGTCACCGGCCATGACCGGACTGCGCGCCGTGCTGAGCGTCGCGGTGGCGCTGTTGGTGACCGCACCGACCGCCCCGGCGCTGACCCCACCGCGGGTGGACAACCAGTGGCTGCCCGACCCCGCACCGCCGGCACCCGCCGAGGCGACGGTGCGCCAGCAGCCCTGCGCGATGCTCACCGCCGCCGCGGGGCCGCGCCCGGGCAGCCAGTTGGACACCCTGGGGTTGGCGTCGGTGTGGCCGTTGACCCGCGGCGACGGGGTGCTGGTGGCGGTCATCGACACCGGGGTGCACCGACACCGGCAATTGCCGGGCCTGGTGACCGGGGGTGACTACGTGGCCGCCGGCGTCGGCGACGAGGACTGCGACGGGCACGGCACCCTGATCGCCGGGATCATCGCCGCCGCCCCGGGGACTGCGACTGGAGAGTTCAGCGGTGTGGCACCGGGGGCGACGGTGCTCACGATTCGCCAATCCAGCACGGTGTACGGCCCGGCCGGGGCACCGGCACGTCCGGGTGTCGGTGACGTCGACACGATGGCGGCGGCGGTGCGCACCGCCGCGGACCGGGGTGCCGGTGTGATCAACATCGCGGTGACGGCCTGCGTCGACGCCGACACCGCGCTGGCCGACCGGGCGCTGGGGGCCGCACTGGCCTACGCGGCGGAGGTCAAGGACGCCGTCGTGGTCGCCGCGGCCGGCGGCACCGCGCACTGCCCGGCCCAACCGGTGGATGCGACGTGGGCGACAGCGACCGCGGTGGCCAGCCCCGCCTGGTACGACGACTTCGTGCTCAGTGTCGGATCGGTGGATCGGCAGGGACACCCGTCGGCGTTCACGCTGCCCGGGCCGTGGCTGGATGTGGCCGCCCCCGGGGAGGCGGTGGTGTCGCTGAACCCCAGCGGCGACGGATTGGTCGACACCCGGGGTGGGCGCCCGATCGCCGGCACCGGCTATGCCGCCGCGGTCGTCAGCGGGGTGGCCGCCCTGCTGCGCGCCCGGTATCCGCAGTGGACGGCCCAGCAGGTGCGCCAACGGCTCATCGACACCGCGCACACCCCACCGGCGGGGTGGAACCCGCTGGCCGGCCACGGGGTGATCGATCCGGTGGCGGCGATCGCCGAGCAGGCACCGACGCCGGATCCCGGCGCGCGACGCGGACAAGTTCACAGATTTCACCCTCACAGGGT
>NZ_NCXO01000003.1 GCF_002104795.1 Mycolicibacillus koreensis | reverse complement strand
CGCCACCTGCAGGGTGGGGTGCGCGGCCAGCTCGATGAAGGTGTCGACCCCGCCCCGAACGGCCGAGGCGACGGCTTTGTCGAACCGGACGACATTGCGCAGGTTCCAAAACCAGTACTGCGGCGCGGTGATCTCGGTGGGTACCGCCGCGCCGAGGGTCGATCCCAGGACCGGGATGTCGGCTTCGGCGAAATCCCGTCGCGACAGCTGGCGTTGCAGGTCGGCGAGTAGCCGGTCGCGCAGGTCGTTGATCATGCTGGTGTGCGCCGGATAGTCGACCCGGATCATCCGGGCGAAGATCCCTTGCGCGGTGGCGGTTTCGACGAGCGTTTCGACACTGCGGCGATCACCGGAGATTCCGGTCAGGGCGGGGGAGTTGACCACCGAAACCTCGGCCCATCCCGGGCTGCGGGCCAACAGCTCCCCGCAGATCTCCCGGTCGGCGGCGATCACCGCCATCGCGTAATCACCGGCGCCGTCGACCAGCCGGGCCCGGGCGGCGACGACGCGCACCGCGTCGGTGAGGTCCAGCATCCCGGCGGTGTGGGCCGCGGCGATCTCGCCCTGGCTGTGCCCGACGACCGCGGCGGGAACGACCCCGGCGCTGCGCCACATCGCGTCGAGGGCGACCATCTGGACGAACAGGGCCGGTTGGGCGGTGATCGCCCGATCGTCGGCGCGATGATCGGGATCCAACAGATAGTCCAGCGGCGCCCATCCGAGCAGGGAGTCGAAGGCGTCGGCGCAGCGGTCGGCGGCCGCCCGAAAGGCGGGGACCTGCTCGTAGAACAGCCGGCCCATCCCGGGGTGCTGGGAGCCCTGGCCGGGAAAGACGTGGGCCACCCTGCGCTCGGTGGCCGCCGCGTCGCCGGTGACGACACGGGGGTGCTCGACGCCCTCGGCGACCGCCTGCAACGTCTCCAGCAGGGTGTCGCGATCCCGGACCATGGCCAGCGCCCGGTGACGACGCGCGCCGCGGGTGCGCATCAGCATGTCGGCCATCGACTCCGGGTGCAGCTCCCGATGGGCCCGGGCATAGGCCAACAACGCCGCCGCCTCGCGGGACACCAGCCGACTGTCATCCGACGAGATCACCACCGCGGTGGTGCCGTCGGGCATCCGATAATCACCCATCGTTGCCGTCCTTGTGTGCCGGGATCGCGATGATCGCGTGCGCGTTCGCTCCGCCGGCACCGAATGATGATGCCGCGCCGTAGCGGAATCCGTCCTTGGCGGGCCAGTCGTGGACCTTGGTGGCCAACCGCAGTGCGGTCAGCTCCCAATCCAGCAGCGTGGTGGGCTTGTCGGCGAACAGGGTGGGCGGAATGCATCCGTGCTCGGCGGCGACCAGCAGCTTGATCAGACCGAGGATCCCTGACGCGGCCTGCGGGTGGCCGATGTTCGACTTGATCGAACCGATGCGTGCCTGCGAACCCGCCGCGCCGTAGGTTTTGAACAGCGCCAGCAGTTCTGCCGGGTCACCGGCCCGTGTTCCGGTGCCGTGACCCTCGATCATGCCGATATCGGCGGCGTCGACGCCGGCGGCCTCCAGCGTCTTGCCGATGACCTGCTCCTGGGCGCGGACCCGCGGAACCAGGATCGGTTTCCCCTTACCGTTGTGATTGGTCCGAATCGCCCGGATCTCGCCGTAGACCCGGTGGCCGAGGGCGTTTGCGCGCGACCGTCGTTCGACGATGACAATGCCGGCGCCCTCGCCCCATACCGTGCCACTGGCGTCATCGGAGTAGGCGCGGCAGCGCCCGTCGTCGGACAGGGCGTTGAGCCGGGCGAACTCATAGAACGCCGCCGGGGAGCCCATCACGCAGACCCCACCGGCCAGAGCCCACTCGCACTCTTCGGTGGCGACGGCGTTGGCGGCCAACTGAACTGCCGTCAGTCCCGATGCGCACGCGGTGTCGAGGCTGATCGATGGCCCGGTCAAACCGAGGCTATGGGAAATCCGCGCGGCTCCGCCGAGTTGGCCGAGACTGGCGATCCGGTGGCCGCTGTGGGCGTCGGCCAGCGCCACCCGCGGGCCGTACTCCATCGGCGACATGCCGATGTAACAGCCGACGAACTCCCCGGCGAGACTCTGCGGGTTGATCCCGGTGTTCTCCAATGCCTTCCACGCGACCCGCATGACCACCCGTTGCTGCGGTTGGAGAACCAGTGCTTCACGTTGGGTGATACCGAACAGTCCCGGGTCGAAATCGGCTGCACCATCGAGGAATCCGCCGGAGTCACAAACCTCGCCCCAGCCCTCGAGGCGCGACAGGGTCAGCAGGTCGTCGATCGCCCAGCCGCGATCCCGTGGGAACGGCGAGAGCAGTTCGCGTGATTCGGTCAGTGCCGACCACAGGGCGTCGGGGGTGTCGATCCCGCCGGGCGCTTCGACGGCCATCCCCGCGATGACGACCGGATCCTCGCTGGTGGCGATCATCGTGGCGTGGACTCACCGGCGAGGGCGGTCGTCAGTAGCCGCGCGACCGCATCGACGTGGTCGTCGACGAAGAAATGCCCACCGTCGAACATGGTGACGTCCACCCGGTCGGCGTGGTGGTTCCAGCCGTACAGGTCGGCCAGGGTGACCGCCGGGTCGTGCTCACCGCCGAGAACGTGGATCGGTGCGGCGATCCGGACGTCGTCGGTGCAGCTGTAGGCGTCGCAGGCGGAGAAGTCCGCGCGCAGCACCGGCAGCGCCAGTCTCATCAGGTCGCCGTTGCCGAAGACGGTGGAGTTGGTGCCCGCGAGCACCGAGACGCGCTCCAGCAGGCTCTCGTCGTCGGTCGGATGGGGCGGTTTGGTGGCCGCCAGGTGAGGGGCGACCGACGCGGAGACCGTCAGCTGGCGCACCGCGATGCCGGCGGCCTCGGCCAGCCGGGTGAACTCGAACGACACCCATCCGCCCATGCTGTGCCCGAACGTGGCCACCGGGGCGCCGCGGTGATGCGCCGAGCGGCGGAACTCGGCGAACGCTCCGGCCGCGATCTCCGGCACCGAGGTCAGCGCGGGTTCCCCGGCCCGGTCTTGGCGGCCCGGATACTGGAAGACGATCACATCGAAGGCGGGGCTCAGTGCCTTCGAGAGGTTCCGGTAGGCCGATGCGCCCGCGCCGGCGTGCGGGAAAATCAGCAGGGGGCTGGCATCGCCGGTCGCGGGTGTGTGGAACTGTCGGACCCAACCCAAGCTGCGCGGCATCGGCCACTCCCTTTCCTCTCGGTGAGCGCGCCCGGGGCGCCGACGCGGCTCGCCATCGCCAAACTTAGCGAAGGCTAACATAACTTATCGGGGCGTCCGTGGGGGTGTCTGCGCTGGTCGCCGTGGGTCACGGTCAAAGACCATCAGGGCGGCCCGTTTGGTCGGCAGATCGAGGTCCATGGCGTGGTGGAACCCGGCGCGGCGCAGGGTGTGCAGGATCCGCGCGTTGCCGGCGTCGGGCTCGCCGACGACTCGGGTGGCGGCCGGATCGCATTGCAGCTGCCAGGTGGCCACCGTGCGCAGCAACGTCGGGGCGAGCCCGCGTCCGCGCCACCGGCCGGGGCCGAGCAGCACGTGCAGGCCGACGTCGTGCTCGAAGGCGGGGTAGTGGCCGGCCAGCGGGTCGAGGTCGGCGCGGTAGAGCTCCCAGTAGCTCATCGGTGCGCCGTCGATCGCGCCGAGGTAGGGCGTCGAGTGGGCGCTGCGGTCCTGATCGCGCAGGTAGGCCTCGATCTCGGGGCGCGGCCACGCCTTCTTCCAGAAGCGGGCGACCTGCGGATCGTTCATCCAGGCGTGCAGCAGTGCGAGATCGCGCTCGACGTCGAGGCGACGCAGCGTGAAGGTGGCTGCGACCCCGGGGTGCTCGAGCTGCGCGCAGCAGCCGTCCAGCCCCTCCATCTCACCCCTTCCCAGTGCTCTACTTCGCCCCGCCACCCCCGGCGGCGGCCGGCCGTGGGCCGGTGCGCTGGCCCGCGCGAGGGCGATTAGTTAGCCTAGCCTAGGCTAAGCCCGACAGCGGGGCTTCCGTGCGCGACGGCAGGAGTAAAGGGTAACGATGGCGGTTGAAGCCAACACCGTGCAGCAGCGGCGCCGGGAACTGCTGCGTCGACGAATCGCCGAAACTGGCTTGAACTCACCGTCATTGGAGCAACTGCCGACGCTTTACGCCGGTCAGCGCTACGCGCTGTCCGACGGCCAGCGGCGGATGTGGTTCGTGCAGACCCTCGACCCCGACGACACCACGCTGAACATCTGCGTCGCCTACGACCTCGACGGCGACCTCGACCGCGACCGGCTGCGCAGCGCCGTCGAGGCCGTCGCTGCGCGCCACAGCGTGCTGCGGACACGCTACGGAACCGGCGACGACGGCGAGCCGTATCAGGTGTTCACCGACGACGCCACCATCGGATGGCGCTATGACGACACCACCATCGGATGGCGAGACCAGGACCGCACCGGAGCCGCCGACGACGACACCGCGGCGGTGGTGGACACACTGGTCCGCGACGAATTCGACCGCCCCTTCGACCTGGCCGCCGACGCGCCGTTGCGGTGCACCCTCATCCGCACCGCGGTCACCCGCCACGTCCTGGTCGTGGTGGTCCACCACATCTGCTGGGATGACGACTGCTGGGCGGTGTTCTTCGACGAGGTCAACGCCGCCTACGGCACCTGCGCCGCGGGGCCGCTCGAGGACGCCCCACCGCAGTTCATCGCGGCCGGGGTGCTGACCGCAGCACCCCCGGAGCCCACCGACGTCGACTACTGGCGCAGCCAATTCGATCCGCCGCCGGAGCCCCTCGAACTGCCGGGGCCGCCGGTGACCGGGAGTCCGTCGCGCCGGGCGACGCAGGTGCGCCGCACCGTGTCGCCGCACCTGCTGAGCCGCGTCGAGGAATGCGCCCGCGCCCAGTCCGCCACCCCGTTCATGGTGCTGCTGGCCGCATTCGGGGCGTTGACGGCGCGCTACAGCGGCACCCACGACATGACGATCGCGGTGCCGGTGGTCGATCGGCCCGGCCCGGCCCGCCGAAGTCTCGGATATTTCGGCAACACGCTGCTGCTTCGCCTCGCCGGGTCGCCACAGGCGAGTTTCGCCACGCTGCTCGACTCGGTGCGCCGGCGCTGCCTGGACGGCTTCGCCCACCAGGGGCTCGGGATCGACCGGGTCGTCCGTGAGATCAACCCGGACCGCACCGCCGGCACCGACGGCCTCAGTCAGCTCGCCCGCCTCGGATTCAGCATGCGCTCGACGGCCGGTGGTTTCGCCCTCGACGGCGTGACCACGCGCATCCTTCCGCTGGGGGCGGCCACCGCGCAGGTCCCGCTGGCGTTGGCCGTGGTCACCGATCCCGACGCGCCGATGCTCGAACTGGAATACCAGACCGACGTGATGAGCGGCCCCCTCGTCGAGCAGATGCTCGAGCATTATGTGCGTCTGCTCGAGCAGGCGCTGGACGCACCGACGCGCCCCCTGGCCGACATCACGCTGCTCGATGCGGACGAGCGCACCACGGTGCTGGCCCAGTCGCGTGGCGAGCGGGTCGACGCGCCGGCGACCACCATGGTGGCGGTGTTGGAGGCAGCGGCGGCGGCGCGGCCGGACACGGTGGCGGTGATCGCCGACACCGCCGGCGCCGCGACACGGCTGACCTACCGCGAGCTGCACGCTCGGGCCAACCGGCTGGCGCGCTGGCTGGTGGACAAAGGCGTCGGCACCGAGACCGTCGTGGCGTTGCAGATGAACGGCTCCGTCGAATTCGTCGTGGCGGTGTTGGCTGTGTGGAAGGCGGGGGCGGCCTACCTGCCGATCGATCCCGCCTACCCGCACGAGCGTGTCGACTACCTGGTTCGTGACACCAACCCGCACATGGTGATCGGGGCGCAGGGTCTGGCGGCCGCCGAGGCCGCCGCCGCCGGGCTGTCCGCCGAACCGCTGACCGACGCCGACCGGCTGCGGCCGCTGCGGCCGGCCAACCTGGCCTACGTCATCTACACCTCGGGCTCGACCGGCCGGCCGAAGGGCGTGGCGGTGCCGCACGAGGCCATCGCCGAGCACATCGAGGGATTCACCGCGCAGTGGACGATGACCGCCGAGGATCGGATGCTGCAATCGTCGTCGGTGAGCTTTGACGCCTCCCTCGCCGACCTGTTCCTCACCCTGTCCCTCGGAGCTCAGCTGGTCATTCCCGAACCGGGCCGCGCCGCCGACGTCGACTACGTCGCCGAGGTGATCGACCGCCACGATGTGACTGTGCTGCACATGGTTCCGGCGATGCTCAGCACCCTGCTGGCGTTGCCGCACGGCGAGCGGTGGCGACGCCTACGGTTGGTGCCGGTCGGCGGGGAAGCCCTCCCCGGCAGCGTGGCCGACGAGTTCACCGCCCGCTTCGGCGCGCAACTGCGCAACCACTACGGACCGACCGAGGCGGTGGTGTGTTCGACCCACAAACCGGTCGACCGGCGTTACGGCGCCGCCGTGGTCCCCATCGGCGCGCCCAATCGGAACGTCGACGCCTACGTGCTCGATGCCCGGCTGCAGCCGGTGCCCGCGGACGTGGTGGGCGAGCTGTATCTCGGGGGCGCCCAGCTGGCGCGCTGCTACGTCGGGCGCCCCGGTCTCACAGCGCAGCGGTTCGTCGCCGATCCGTTCACCGCGGGGGCGCGGTTGTATCGCACCGGTGACCTGGTGCGCCGCACCCGCGAGGGGGATCTGGAATTCGTCGGGCGGGCCGACGAGCAGGTCAAGGTCCGCGGCTACCGCATCGAACTCGGCGAGGTCGAGGCCGTGCTGAGCGCGCACCCCGCGGTCAGCCGCAGCGTCGTGGTCACCGAGACCACCCCCCAGGGGCCCCGACTGGCGGCGTATCTGGTTCCGGCGGCCGCGGTCGACGTCGACGACCTGCGCGCCCACGCCGCACAGACGCTGCCCGACTACATGCTGCCGAGCGCTTACGCGGTGATCCCGGAGATCCCGCTGACCGTGCACGGCAAACTCGACCGCCGTGCCCTGCCCACCGCGACGCGGGTGGCGGCCGCCGGATACCGCGCCCCGGTCACCGCCACCGAGCGGCGCCTGTGCGCGCTGTTCGAGCAGCTCTTCGGCGGCGAGACGGTCGGGGCCCACGACTCGTTCTTCGAACTCGGCGGCCACTCGCTGCTGGCGGCCCGGCTGGTGGCGTCGATCCGCGCCGAGTTCGGCCTCGAGCTTGCGGTGCGGACCGTGTTCGACGCGCCGACACCGGCGGGCTTGGCGGCCCGTCTGACCGCGCAGTTCCGCGCCGACTTCGACCTCGACCTCGACGAACTCGCCGACGAACTCGGTGACGAACTCGCCGACGAACTCGGTGACGAACTCGCCGACGGTGACGGCCCCGGCGCCGGCGCGCAGGCCGACATCGCGGCACCGGCGGGACGGCCCTCGCTGGCCGCCGGCGCCCGCCCGTCGCAGGTGCCGCTGTCCTACTCGCAGCTGGCCGCCTGGCTGCACTACCGGATGGAAGGGGCCCACCCGGGCTTCAACATGCCGTGCGTGCTGCGGATCGACGGGCCGATCGACGCCGCGGTGTTGACCGACTCCCTCGACGACGTGATCGCCCGCCACGACGCGTTGCGGACGAACTTCGCCGAACACGACGGGGTGCCCTACCAGCACGTTCACCCGCATCGGTCGATCACGCTGGGTCACCGCCGTGTCGGCGCCGACCGGCTCGACGAGACGGTCACCGAACTGCGCGACCAGCCCCTGACACCGGAAACCGATGTGTTGCTGCGCGCCACGCTGCTCGATGTCGACGACGGCACCCACGTGCTGGTCGTGATCGTGCACCACCTGGTCTGCGATCACACGTCGCTGGGAGTCATCGTCGACGACCTCATCGAGGCCTACCGGGCACGGCACCGCGGCGATGCCCCCCGCTGGAGCACCCCGACGGTGCACTTCGCCGACTATGCGCTGTGGCAACGCGACGCCTTCGACTCCCCGACACCGTGGGGCGCCATCGAACTCGCGCACTGGCGTGACGCATTGGCCGGTCTGCCCGAGGAGATCTCCATCGCCCCCGACCGGTGTCGACAGCCGATCATCGGTACCCGCGCCCAGAGCGCGGCGGCCACCGTGCCCGCCGACCTGCGCAACTCCCTGGTGCGGCTGGCCGAACAGGCCGGCGTCACCGAGTTCATGGTCTACCAGGCGGCGATAGCGGTGGTGTTGCACACCCTCGGTGGCGGCACCGATGTCCCGGTGGGCAGCCCCGTCGCCTCCCGGGTCGACCCGGCGACGGAGAACCTGGTCGGCCTGTTCGCCAACGTGGTGGTGCTGCGCAACGATCTGTCCGGGGACCCCGAGCTGAAAACTGTGCTCGCCCGCAGCCGAGACACCGTTCTCGACGCGTTCGAACACCAGGAAGTGCCGATCGAACGGGTCGTGGAAGCCCTCAAACCCGTCCGTTCACGACTGTGGAATCCGTTGTATCAACACATGATCCACTTCCAGGGCGAAGACTGGGCGCTCACGGCTAGGGAACTGACCGACACCGGCGAGACGACGGTGACCCCGCTGCCGTTCACCTTCGACATGTCGCTGCTGGATCTCGACTTCAGCATGACCGTCTCCGGTGACGGTGCGCTGAGCGTGCGGGTCGTCGGCAACGCCGACCTTTACGACCCGCCCACCGTCGAGCGGATCGTCGAGGCGTTGACCGCAGCATTGGCGGCGTTCGTCGCGAACCCGGCTACCCGGCTGTCGCAGCTGCAGCTGCTGCCCGCCGACGTCGTGGAACAGCTTCTGGATGCGCCGGATCCGACACCGGCGCCCGCACCGGCACCGACGGCGGGATCCGAGCGCACCGAACAGATCCTCATCGCCCTGCTCGGGGAACTCCTGGAGATCACCGACATCGACCGTGAGGACAACTTCTTCGCCGTCGGCGGCGACAGTGTGATCGCGGTGCAGTGGGCCGCGCGAGCAGCCGCCCACGAGTTGACCATGTCCCCGGTCATGGTGTTCGAGCACCTCACTATCGCCGAGCTGGCGGCCGCCGTCGATGCCGCCGGCGCCGCGGGCCCCGACGGCGCCGACGTTGCGGCCTCGGCCGCCCCGCTGAGTGCCTCCGGGCTGGACCCCTCCGCGCTGGCCGCCCTCACCGCGTCGTGGCAACAGCACACACAGGGATGAGCGCGCCGTGACCGCCGCACAGATCGAGGATGTCCTGGCGTTGAGTCCTTTGCAGGAGGGGCTGTTCGCGCTCTACCGCCTGGCCGAGGACGGCCTGGACCTCTACACGATG
Organism: Mycolicibacillus koreensis; assembly: GCF_002104795.1. Classification (GTDB taxonomy): domain Bacteria; phylum Actinomycetota; class Actinomycetes; order Mycobacteriales; family Mycobacteriaceae; genus Mycobacterium; species Mycobacterium koreense. The sequence continues at coordinate 139,827 of NZ_NCXO01000003.1, read as the reverse complement.
CAGCTGCTGATCGACATCGACGGACCCGTGGACCTGCCGCTGCTGCAGCGCAGCACCAATGCGCTGCTGGACCGACACCCCAACCTGCGTGCCGCGTTCTGGGACCGTGACGTGCCCCGGCCGGTACAGATCGTGCCGTCGCACGCCGAGGTCGCATGGACCGAACGCCCAGCCCCCGCCGAAGATTTCGCGACGATCGCCGAGGCCGAGCGTCTCCGGCCGTTCGACCTGAGCCGGGGTCCCGCCCTGCGGGTTGTGATCGCCACCGTTCCCGGCACCCACCGGCGTCGGATGATCTTCACCGCCCACCACATCCTGATGGACGGTTGGGCTCTGGCGGTGTTCTTCACCGAACTGCTGGTGGTGTACCGGGCGGGCGGCTCGACGCAGGGACTGGCGCCCGTGCGGCCCTACCGCGACTACATCAGCTGGCTGGCCCGCCAGGACACCGACGCCGCCCTGGCCAGCTGGACGCGCTACCTCGACACCGTCTCGGGCCCACTGATGGTGGCCGACACCGACAGCCGCGACGGTGTTCCGCACAAGGTGGTGCAGCGACTGTCGTGCCAGGACACCGCGCGGTTGCGCGACTGGGCTGGGGCGAGCGGACTGACGCTCAACACCGCGACGCTGTTCGCCTGGCTGGTGGTGTTGAGCCGGCTCACCGGCCGGCGCGACCTGGTGGTGGGCACCGTCGTCTCCGGTCGCCCGGAACGGCTCAGCGGGGTGGAGAACATGGTCGGGCTGTTCATCAACACGGTGCCGGTGGTGCACCGATTGGACCGCGAAACCGGGGTGGTCGACCAGTGCGCACGGTTGCAACGCGACGCCTCGGCGATGCGCGACGTCAGCTACCTCAGCCTCGCGCAGATCCAACGCGCGCACGGCCGCGGTGCCCTGTTCGACAGCCTGTTCGTGTTCGAGAACGCACCGCTGGGGGAGGCGGTGAACACCGTCACCACCCCCGACGGCGCCACCTTCCGCCCGGTGGAGATGGAGAGCCTGACCCACTATCCGCTGACGGTGGTCTCCCACGTCATCGACGGTGAGCTGATCGTCGCCGTCGAGGCGATCGAGAAAGCGCTGCCGCACCTGCCCGCCACCGACATCGCCGAACGGATGCTGTCGGTGCTGCGCCAACTACCCGCAATCGCTGCGGGGGGACCCGACGACCTCGACGTGGCCACCGCAGCGGAACGGACCGGCGAGGGGGCGCGCGTCACCGCGCCGGTGACCGACGACTCGGTGTGGGGGGCGTTCACCCGGCAGGCCGGCGCCACCCCCGACGCCGAGGCGCTGACGTTCGGCGCGACCGAACGCCACACCTACCGGCAGCTCCACGAGAGGGCCTGTGCGCTCGCCGCGGAACTCGCCGACCACGGTGTGGGGCCGGAAACCGTGGTGGCCCTGATGCTGCCGCGCTCGCCGCGCACCGTGATCGCCCTGCTCGCCGTGCTCGCCGCCGGTGGCGCCTATCTGCCGGTCGACGTCACCGCCCCCCGAGAGCGCATCGCGACGATGCTGCGGCGGGCCCGTCCGGTCGCTGTGGTCACCGCCGGCGGTTTCCGGCCGCCGGACAGCGACGCGGCGATCATCGACCTCGACGACGCGGACACCGCTGCGCGGATCGCGCGGCGCGGCGCGGTGACACCGCCGGTACGCCGGCAGGGCGACCAGGGTGCCTACCTCATCTTCACCTCCGGATCCACCGGTGAACCTAAAGGGGTGATCGGCACCAACACGGCGCTGCTGGCCTATTTCGCCGACCACCGCGACCGGGTGTACCGGCCCGCCCGCGCCCGGCTGCGGCGGCCGCTGCGGATCGCGCACGCCTGGTCGTTCGGCTTCGACGCCTCCTGGCAGCCGCTGGTCGGGCTGCTCGACGGCCACGCGGTGCACCTGTTCGACGCCGAGGAGATGCGTGACGCCGACCGGCTGGTCCGCGGCATCAGGCAGCACCGCGTCGACATGATCGACACCACCCCGTCGATGGTCGTGCAACTGCGCGCCGCGGGCCTGTTCGACGCCGGTCTGACGGTGCTGGCGTTGGGCGGGGAGGCCATCGATTCGGTTCTGTGGCAACAGCTGCGGGCCCTGCCGACCACCGCGGTGTACAACTGCTACGGCCCCACCGAGACGACCGTCGAGGCCGTGGTGGCCCCGGTGGCAGAACATCGAGCACCGACAATCGGTGTCGCCAACGCCGGAACCGTCGGCTACGTACTGGACCCGCAGTTGCGGCCGGTGCCCACCGGGGTGGTGGGGGAGCTCTACCTCGCCGGTGCCCAACTGACCCGCGGCTACCTCTCTGAGCCCGGGCTGACCGCCTCCAGCTTCGTGGCCGATCCCCACCGCAGCGGGCAGCGCATGTACCGCACCGGTGACCTCGTTCGCCGGCTGCCCCACGGCGCGTTCGGCTATATCGGTCGCGCCGACACCCAGGTCAAGATCCGCGGCTATCGCGTCGAGATCGCCGAGGTGGAGGCCGCGCTGCGCGGCCACCCCACCGTCGACGACGCCGCGGTGACGGTGATCCACCGCGACGCCGGGCCCGCCCTGGTAGCACTGGTGGTCGGCGCCGACGCCGAGCCGACCACACTGCGGGTCGCGCTGAGTGGGCGCCTTCCCGGATACATGATTCCGGCCCGCATCCTGACGGTCGCCCACCTGCCGGTCAACGCCAACGGCAAGCTCGACGGCCGCACGGTGGACACCCTTGCCGCCGAAGCGTTTCCATCTCGCAGCCACGTGGACGTGGCAGCCGAAACGCCGACCGAACGTGCCCTGTGCGAGGTGGTCGCCGAACAGCTCAACGGGACGGTCCCGCACCTCGACGACGCCCTCGTCGACTACGGACTCGACAGCATCGTGGCGATCGCGTTGGTGCGCTCGGCGCAGCGTCGCGGGCTGTCGATCAGTCCCCGGGCCCTCATCGAAGCGCCGACACTGCGTGACCTCGCCGCCGAGATCGACGCGGGCACCGCCGGGCGCACCGATGCGCTCGCCGATGACCGGCCCGGTCCGGTCCCGCCGTTGCCGATCGTGTCGTGGCTGTTCGAATACGACAACTACCGCCGTTTCACCCAGAGCGTCGTGCTGCGCCTGCCCGCCGGCATCGACGCCCCCACGATTCACGCGGTGCTCCAGGTGCTCCTCGACGGCCACGACGCCCTGCGCGCGGTGTTGACCGACACCGAGGAGGGCCCGCGGTTGATCACCCGCGAACCGGGCTGCGTCACCGCAGCGGACATCCTCGAGCGCACGGTGATCGACGCGGACCCCACCGCCGAGGCGATCACCGCGGCCGCGCGCCGCGCCAACGACGCGATCGACCCGCGGCAGGGCAGCATGCTGCGGGCGGTCTGGCTGACCGGCTCGGAACCGGAGATGATGCTGCTCACCGCCCATCACCTCACCGTCGACGTCGTCTCCTGGCACATCATCGTCAGCGACCTGCGGGAAGCATGGCGAGCGCTGCAGGCGGGGACAACACCGACCCCGCTACCGGAAGCGACCAGCTACCGGCGCTGGTCGCAGCTGATCACCGAGCGCGCGGAGAATCCCGAGGTCACCGACCAACTCGACTATTGGCGCGCTCGGGTCGGTGCCGATGACCCGCCGCTGGGACACCGAAGGTTGAACCCGCGCCGCGACACTTGGTCGACGTTGCAGTCCAAGACCGTCGCGACGTCGGTGGCCGACAGTCACCGGATCCTCGCCGCCGAGGACCGTGACGACCGGATCCAGGATTTCCTTCTGGCGGCGGCGACGGTGACGCTGGCCAGCTGGCGGGTGCACCGCGGTGAGAACCCGGGCGGTGGCGCGCTGATCGCCTTGGACAGCCACGGACGCGACGACAGCGTGGTCGACGCCGATACCACCAACACGGTCGGATGGTTCACCAGTTGCTTCCCCGTCCGGTTGGGTGTCGGGGACTGCGCTGTCGACGTGGCGCGCGTCGAGCGTGACCGGCAGGCGGGCCGGGATCTGCTCGCCGCGGTCACCGACGAACTCAGCGCGGTCCCGCACCACGGATTCGACTACGGGCTGCTGCGCTATCGCACCGGTGGCGGCGGTGACCCGCAGCTGCACCGCGGTGCCGAACCGCAGGTCATGTTCAGCTATCTGGGCCGGCTGGACCTGGCCGGCATCGACGACCAGCCGTGGTCGCTGATGGCCGAGCCGCAGATGGAGGCCCTGCCCATCGACCCCGAACCCGACCTGCCGCTGCGGTTCGCGCTCTACCTCAGCGCCGCGGTGCGCGGCACACCGCAGGGACCGCAGCTGACCGCCACCTGGTTGTGGAGCGATGCGCTGTTCACCGCCGGCGACCTCGACGTCCTCACCGAATTCTGGCAGCGCGCCGTGACCGCGCTCGCCCCCGCGCAGCGGTAGAAGGGAACGCCCATGCATCCACCGACCCCCACCGACATCACGGCGACGATCGCCGCGCAACTCGACTGCCCGGCCGCCGACATCGCCGACGACGACAACCTGATCGAGTTGGGGCTCAACTCGATCGCGATGATGGCCCTGGCCGGCGGGTGGCGCAAACAGGGCATTGCGGTCACCTTCGCGCAGCTGGCCGCCGAACCGACGGTGGCCGCGTGGGCGCAGCTGGTGCAGGCCGCCGCCCCGATGCCCGCCGATCCCGCGTCGACGCCGCAGGATCCCGCCGGCACCGACGGCGAACCACCCACTGAGGACACGCCGTTTGCGCTGGCGCCCATGCAACACGCGTACTGGATCGGACGCGCCGACGAACAGCAACTTGGCGGGGTCGCCGCGCATCTGTACGTCGAGTTCGACGGCCCCGCCATCGATCCGGACCGCCTGCGGGAGGCGGTGACCGAACTCCTCGCCATGCACCCGATGCTGCGCACCCGGTTCCTGCCCGACGGGACCCAGCAGACGCTCAGCGCCGTCGACGCGGCGCCGCTGCACACCCTGGACCTGCGGGGCACGGAGCCCGACACCGTCGCAGCGACACTGAGCGAACTCCGCGACCGAAAAACCCACCAGCGCCTCGACGTCGAGCACGGTCAGGTCATCGATGTCACGCTCACCCGGCTGGACGAGCAGACCAGCAGGCTGCACCTCGACGTCGACATGCTCGCCGCCGACGCCATGAGCTACCGCACCCTGGTCGCCGAGCTGGCGGCGCTGTACCGCGGGCAGAAGCTCACCGCGCCGTCGTACACCTACCGGCAGTACCGCACCGAACACGCCGCCGACCCCGCGGTGGGCGAATCCGACCGGCAGTGGTGGCACCAGCGGCTGCCGGCCCTGCCGGCAGCGCCGGAGCTGCCGAGCACCGCGGCCTTCGGCACGCGTCGCACCGTGCGTCACGCGCACTGGCTGAGCCCGGAGCACAAACACCGGTTGACGGCCGCCGCCCATGCACGCGCGATCACCCCGGCCATGGCGGTCGCCGCGGTGTTCGCCGACACCCTCGGCGGCTGGTCCCGACAACCGCACTTCCTGCTGAACATCCCCCTGTTCCAGCGGGAACCCGTACACCCCGAGATCGACCGGGTGATCGGCGATTTCACCTCCTCGGTGCTTCTCGACGTCGACGTCAGCGACGACGTCGCCGTCGTCGACCGGGCCCGGGAGCTGCAGCGACGCCTGTACGAGGGCGCCGCCCACGGCGGCTACACCGGTTTGGACGTGCTGCGCGATCTCGGGCGGTACCGCGGTGAACCGGTGTTGGCGCCGATCGTGTTCACCAGTGCCCTGGACCTGGGGGAGTTGTTCGCCGACGTGGTGGCCGAGACGTTCGGCGAGTCGGTGTGGATCGTGTCGCAGGGACCGCAGGTGCTGTTGGACGCCCAGATCACCGAGGTCAACGGTGGCCTGCTGCTCAACTGGGATGTGCGGGCGGAGATGTTCCCCGACGGTGTCATCGAGGCGATGTTCGCCCACTTCACCGACGCGGTGGAGCGCCTGGCGGCCGGGGAGGCGGGATGGCAGGCCGAAGCCGCCGCCCGGTTGCCGGCCGCACAGGCCAACGCCCGGGCCGCCGTCAACGCCACCGACCTCCCGGTCAGCGGCCGCTGCCTGCACGAAGGGTTCTTCGACCATGCCGGCGCCCACCCGGAGGCGCCCGCGGTGCTGTGGGGCGCGGCGCCGCGAAGCGACCGGTGGAGCTACGGCGAGCTCGCCCGCGCCGCGCTCGCCGTGGCGGGGACACTCGCGGGACGCGGCGTGCGCCCCGGCGACACCGTGGCGGTGCACCTGCCCAAAGGACCCGACCAGGTGCTCGCCGTGCTCGGGGTGTTGGCCGCGGGAGCCACCTATGTGCCGATCGGCGTCGACCAACCCCCGGCCCGGCGCGAGGCGATCCTGGCCACCGCCGAGGCGGTCGCGGTGATCACCGCCGACGGCGCCGCCGAGTTCGGCCACGACATCGTGGTCGTGGAGATCGCAGCGGCCGCAACGCATCCCGACCCGCTTCCCGCCCCGATCCTGCCGGACCCCGACAGCATCGCCTACGTCATCTTCACGTCCGGGTCGACCGGAACCCCCAAGGGCGTGGAGGGCCGCCACAGCGGTGCGATGAACACCATCGACACCCTCAACACCTGGTTCGCGGTCACCGCGGCGGACCGGACGCTGGCGCTGTCGGCACTGGAATTCGACCTGTCGATCTACGACATCTTCGGCATGCTCTCCGCCGGCGGCGCCGTGGTGGTCCTCGACGCCGACCAGCGGGCCGCGACCACCAGTTGGGTCGACGTGCTGGCCACCCACCGGGTGTCGGTGCTCAACTGCGTGCCCAGCCTGCTCGACATGATCCTCAACCTCGACGACCAGCGCCTCGGGCGGTCGCTGCGGGCGGTGATCCTCGGCGGTGACTGGGTTCCCGCCGACCTGGCTCGCCGACTGGCCGACCAGGTGCCGGGCTGTCGTTTCGCCGGCCTCGGCGGCTCCACCGAGGCGTCCATCCACAACACCATCTGCGAAGTGTCGGGGCAGCCGCCGGCGTCGTGGACGACCGTGCCGTTCGGGGTCCCGCTGCCCAACACCCGGTGCCGGGTGGTGTCGCCGACGGGCCGCGACTGCCCCGATTGGGTGACCGGAGAACTCTGGGTCGGCGGCGTCAACGTCGCCGCCGGCTACCGCAACGATCCGGAGCGCACCGCACAGCGGTTCGTCGACCACGACGGGATGCGGTGGTACCGCACCGGGGATTTGGCGCGCTACTGGCCCGACGGCACCGTGGAGTTCCTCGGCCGCGCCGACAACCAGGTCCAGTTGCGCGGCCACCGCGTGGAACTCGGTGAGGTGGAGCATGCGCTGCGTGCCGCGCCCGGGGTGCGCCAGGCGGTGGCGGTCGTCCTCACCGGCGCGGCACCGCAGTTGGTCGCCGTCGTCGCCGGGGACACCGCGCGCATCGACGCCGACACGGTCAGCGCGGTCGCCGCGGATCGGTTGCCAGCCTACATGGTGCCCTCCCGGGTCGTCGTGCTCCCACAGATCCCGTTGACCCCCAACGGCAAACACGATCGTCGCGCGCTGACCGCGTCGGTCGCCCCTGAGCACCACAGCACCGGCGGGGCCGACCCGCGCACCGACGTCGAGGCCGCCCTGGCCGCGATCACCGCCGAAGTACTCGAGGTCGATTCGATCGGGGTGGACCGGGACTTCTTCGCCCTGGGCGGTGATTCGGTGTTGGCGACGACGCTGATCGCCCGGGTTCGGGACTGGCTGGACATCGACCACGCTGTGGTCGCCGACCTGTTCGCGACCAGGACGGTGGCGGGTTTGGCCCGGCGGCTCGCCGAGCGGGATGCTCAGCGCGCGGCACCGGGCCGGCTGGGCGAGATCGCCCGGCTCTACCTCGAAGTCGCCGCGCTCAGCGACGAGGAGGTCATGGCCGGTCGCTGACCGGCGGTCTCAGCGGCGGGACCCCACGACGACGCTGCCGACGCTGCACTCCTGTCGCTCATCGACGCCGGTGGCGGCGGTGAACGCCGCGGTGTCGCCGAACCCCTGGGCGCAGACCCCGATGCCCATCGCGGTTCCCGCCAGATACAGCGTCTGCATCAGCGCACCGACGTCTTTGAGGATCAGCGCGTAACCGATCTGCTCGTAGGTCCACAGGATGCGCCCGGGGCGGGCGGCGATCACCAGCAGCACCTGCGGCTCCGCGCCACCGACCAGGGTCGCCGCCGCCGGTTTGATCAACCGTGCCACCGCGGGTGAATCCGCCGCGGCGACCGGGCGCAGCACATGATCGAACGAATCGTAATGATACATCCCGGGTTCGACGCCCACCACGGTGCGCACCACCGGGTACAGCTCCAGTTCGTAGACCCCGCCGGCCGACGGATAGGGACGGGACAGCAACTGCTCGCCGGGACCGACCGTCTCGGTCCGGCGGGTCCGTGCCGTGCGATACAGCAGCTCACCGAGCTGGTCGGCGGTGAGCGGACGGGTGTCGTCGAAGGTGCGGGTGGACACCCGGTCCTCCACGACCGCGGTCAGGGGCGCGTCGTCGCTGCGTCGGGCCGCCAGATCCGGTCGGGGCAACACGACGGGTTCGCCGGGATAGGTGTCGCGGCGGGCCGGCGGCTGGGCGAACCGCCCGGCCGCCCATTTCGTGGGCCCGAACCGGTCCCAGGTGACGATGCGCTCGCCGAGCGTGCTGCGCCGATGAAACCACAGATCCGGGGCGTCCCAGCCGACGTCGGTGAATTCGGCGGTGTCGGCGTCCTCGCTGCCGGCGGCGACCAGGAAACCGAACCGGTGCAGATCGGCACGAAACGCCGCCGCCACCGCCTCCGGCACCTCCGGGCACAGGGCGCGCGGATCGCCCAGGACGACCAGCAGCCGGTGGTCGTGGATAGCCATGTCACACGACGCCAGCGGATGCTCCAACACCAAACCGGTGGAATCCCGGTGCAAGACCGCGAATTTCGACAGAACCGCGTGCTCCGGCGGCGGCGACGCGGGTTCTGTGCCGGGGCCGAACGGCGCGATCGAGTAGTGATGCGCCGTGTCGCTGCGCACGGCGATGGCCAACCATCCGCCCCCGATGAGTTGGTCGATCAGGCCGCCCACCACCGCGCGGTCCGGTTCCGCGGACAGCTCGGCGAGGGTGGCGGGCCCGAGATTCAACGTTTTCAGCGCCTGCAGCTGCGCGGGTGCCAGGTCCGCCAGCTTCTGCGAGTGCGGCGGATCGAGCAGCACCGCACCGGCACGCGTGACCAGGCAGCGCACCCCGTGGCGAAACGCGTAGCCGGTCTGTTGCGGGTAGGCCATACGGTCACTATTTCAGGTGCCGCCGGGTGTTTCGCGCGCGGCCGATCCGGTCGCCGGGCACCGCTGTGGCCTGCATGTTGTAACGAGACCACCGCGGGGCACGACACCGGTCGTGTTAGCTGTGGATGAGTTCTCCGCACACACGTGGACACGAAAGGGACACCGAATCATGTCAACGACGAAGATCTTCGCCACCAGCGTGGCGGCCGTGGCCGTCCTGGGCACTGCGGGGCTGGCCTCGATGAGCGTCGCCGCGTCACCGGTGCCGGCGGTACAGCCGGTGGTGTTCGACAGCCCGCTGCCGCTGGACCCGCCGCCCAGCCCGGCGCCGGATGCCGACCTGCCGACCGCGGAGACCCTGACGGGCCTGCTGGACAACCTGGTCGACCCCGAGACCTCCGACGAGCTCAAGAGCGATCTGGTTGCCGGTGGGCTGAAACGCCACCAGGCCAACGTTCTCGACCACAAGTTGCGTCAGGCGGGTCGGCGTGGGGAGCTGCCGTTGACGTTCACCGCCGACAACATCCAGTCGACCGGGGACAACGCCGTCAGCGCCGACGTCACGGTCACCGGGCCCAAGATCCCCGCGCCGATCGAGAAGAACGTCACGTTCGTCAATGAGAACGGCTGGATGCTCTCTCAGGACACCGCTGACGAGCTGGTGGAAGCCATCGTGGGGCGCCTGCCCAACTGACGGGTCCGGGCTGACGGCGTGCGCCGCCGCGGCCGGCTCAGCCCGGCCCGGTGTCGGGGTCGAGGACCCCGGAGTGGACGCCCAGCACGTCCATGTCGAACAGACGGGCATGCAGCACCGTGCGGTTGCGCAGCGCCGCGCGCACCGCACGGTGCAGCCCGTCCTCGAGGTAGATCACGCCCTTCCACTTCACCGCGTGCGGGAACAGGTCGCCGTAAAACGTCGAATCCTCCGACAGCAGCCGGTCCAGCGCCAGCACCGTCGTCGTGGTCACCAGCTCGTCCAGGCGTAACTGGCGGGGCGGGATCTGCGACCAGTCCCGATGAGACAGCCCGTGCTCGGGGTAGGGCTTGCCCTCGCGGACACCTTTGAAGATCACGGGAGAACCGCCGGGTGTCAGCGGGGGAGCGGCGACGGACACGGACACATGGTCGGTAAGGCTAGCCGCCGACGGTGATGGCAGGAAAAAACCGCTGGCGAGGGCCGTAAACTGGACACGACCGTGCGTGACCGAGGAGGTGAAGCGCCGATGGGCAGCGCCGATGACCGCCGCTTGGAGGTGTTGCGTGCCATCGTCGCCGACTTCGTCAACACCCAGGAGCCGGTGGGGTCGAAGTCGCTGGTCGAGCGGCACAACCTGGGGGTGTCGTCGGCCACGGTCCGCAACGACATGGCGGTGCTGGAAGCCGAGGGCTACATCGCCCAACCCCACACCAGCTCCGGGCGGGTCCCCACCGAGAAGGGCTACCGGGAGTTCGTCGACCGCCTCAACGGCGTCAAGCCGCTGTCGTCGGCGGAGCGTCGCGCGATCCTGTCGTTCCTGGAGTCCGGCGTCGACCTCGACGACGTGTTGCGCCGGGCGGTGCGCACCCTGGCGCAGCTGACCCGGCAGGTCGCGATCGTGCAGTACCCGCGGCTGTCGTCGTCGACGGTGCGCCACCTGGAGGTGATCGCGCTCACCCCGGCACGGCTGCTGATGGTGGTGATCACCGATTCCGGCCGGGTCGACCAACGCATCGTCGAACTCGGCGACACCATTGACGAGCACCAGCTCGCCCAGCTGCGGGAACTGCTCGGCCAGGCACTCGACGGCAAGAAGCTCTCCGCCGCGTCGGTGGCGGTGGCGGACCTGGCCGGCCATTTCGAACGGGCCGACGGGCCGACGGGCGGACTCGGTGACGCGGTGGGCCGCTCCGCGACGGTGCTGTTGGAGACGCTGGTCGAACACACCGAGGAGCGGCTGCTGCTCGGCGGCACCGCCAACCTGACCCGCAACACCGCCGACTTCGGCGGCTCGCTGCGCTCGGTGCTGGAGGCGCTGGAGGAGCAGGTGGTGGTGTTACGGTTACTGGCGGCCCAGCAGGAGGCCGGCAAGGTCACGGTGCGCATCGGCCAGGAGACCGAAGCCGAACAGATGGCCGGCACCTCGGTGGTGTCCACCGCCTACGGGTCCAGCGGCACGATCTACGGCGGCATGGGTGTGGTGGGGCCCACGCGGATGGACTATCCGGGAACCATCGCCAGTGTCGCCGCGGTTGCTATGTACATCGGTGAGGTGCTCGGGTCCCGTTGATCGGGAGCCGCACCGCGCCGCCGGAGACGGCCAGACAGGACTAGACAGGGCCAGACAAGGGCCAGACAGGGTCAGACAGGAAAGGCAAGGCGTTGGCACGCGACTACTACGGTCTGCTCGGCGTGAGCAGCGGTGCGAGCGACTCGGAGATCAAACGTGCCTATCGACGGCTCGCCCGGGAACTGCATCCCGACGTCAACCCCGACGAAACCGCCCAGGCACGGTTCAAAGAGGTCAGCGTCGCCTACGAGGTGCTGTCGGACCCGGAGAAGCGCCGCATCGTCGATCTCGGCGGTGACCCGCTGGACAACGCCGCCGGGGCCGGCAACGGGTTCGGCGGGTTCGGCGGTCTCGGCGACGTGTTCGAGGCGTTCTTCGGCGGCGGGGCCACCAGCCGCGGCCCGGTCGGGCGGGTGCGCCCGGGTTCGGATTCGCTGCTGCGGGTGCGGCTGGACCTCGCCGAATGCGCCACCGGGGTCACCAAACAGGTCACCGTCGACACCGCGGTGCTCTGCGACCGCTGCCAGGGCCGCGGCACCAACGGCGACTCGACGCCGATGGCGTGTGACACCTGCGGCGGGCGCGGTGAGGTGCAAAGCGTGCAGCGGTCGCTGCTCGGGCAGGTCCTGACCTCCCGGCCCTGCCCCACCTGCCGCGGCGTCGGGGAAGTCATCCCCGACCCGTGCACCCGCTGCGCCGGCGACGGACGGGTGCGGGCCCGCCGCGAGATCAGCGTCAAGATCCCGGCCGGCATCGGTGACGGCATGCGGGTGCGCCTGGCCTCCCAGGGGGAGGTCGGCCCCGGCGGCGGCCCGGCCGGCGACCTCTACGTCGAGGTCCACGAACAGCCCCACGACATCTTCGTGCGCGACACCGACGACCTGCACTGCACCGTCTCGGTGCCGATGGTCGACGCCGCCCTGGGGGCCACCGTCACCGTCGAGGCGATCCTCGACGGACCCACCGAGATCACCATCCCCGCCGGCACCCAACCGGGGGCGGTGCTGACGCTGCGCGGGCGCGGCATGCCGCACCTGCGGTCCGGGGTGCGTGGCGACCTGCACGCTCACGTCGAGGTGGTGGTGCCCGAGCGCCTCGACGGCACCGACACCGCGCTGCTGCACCAGCTCAAAGAACACCGCGACCGCGACGTCGCCGAGGTGCGCAGCACCCAGGCGGCGGGCACCGGCGGCGGGCTGTTCAGCCGGCTGCGGGAAACGTTCAGCGGCCGCTGACCCACCGCCGTGCTGGGGCTGTTCTACGTCGACACGCTGCCCGAGGCCGGGGAGCTGGCCGAACTCACCGGTGAGGAGGGCTTCCACGCCGCCACCGTGCGGCGCACCCGCCGCGGCGAACAGCTGCTGCTCGGCGACGGCGCCGGCGAACTGGCGCACTGCGTGGTCGAACACACCGCCCGCGGGGAACTGCGCGCCCGCGTCCGCGATCGCTGGTCGGTGCCCCCGCCGGCGCCGCCGGTCACCGTGGTGCAGGCACTGCCGAAATCGGAGCGCTCCGAGCTGGCCGTCGAACTGGCCACCGAGGCCGGCGCCGATGTCATCGTGCCGTGGGCGGCGGCGCGGTGCGTGGCCCGCTGGGATGCCTCGCGGGCCGACAAGGGGGTGCGGCGCTGGCGGGCGGTGGCGCGCGCGGCCGCCCGGCAGTCGCGGCGCGCGCACATCCCCGCCGTCGCGCAGCTCAGCACCACCGCCGCGCTGGTCGACCGGATCGCCGCGCAGGTCGAGGCCGGCGCGGTGGTGTTGGCATTGCACGAATCGGCCGACACCGCGCTCACCGCGGTGGGCCTGCAGGCGGCCACCGCGGTGCTGGTGCTGGTCGGGCCCGAGGGCGGGCTCGGCGACGACGAACTGGCCAGGCTGACCGCCGCCGGCGCCACCGCGGTGCGGCTGGGCCCGACGGTGCTGCGCACCTCCACCGCGGCGGCGGTGGCGTTGGGCGCGCTGGGGGTGTTGACCCCCCGCTGGACCGGTTGAGCCCGGCACAGCCCGCTCCCCACGGTCCCGGCGGTAGACTCAAGGGCATCACATTGGCCGATCCGAGAGCAGGAACAGACCACTCTTGACGCTTCGCGAGACCGACGCCGCGTCCTCTTCGCAGGTTCGCAGCGGCATTGATGTCCCCCCCGACCTCGTCATGGGCCTGCTCGGTTCGGCCGATGGCAATCTGCGTGAGCTGGAGCGGCTGCTCGCCGCCGACCTGCACGTGCGCGGCAACGTCGTCACCGTCACCGGCCAACCCGCCGATGTGGCACTGGCCGAACGGGTCGTCACCGAGCTCATCGCGGTGGTGGCCGGCGGCCAGCCGCTGACCCCCGACGCGGTGCGCCACAGCGTCACCATGCTCGTCGGCGCCGACAACGAGTCGCCCGCCGAGGTGTTCAGCCTCGACATCCTGTCCCGGCGCGGCAAGACCATCCGGCCCAAGACGCTGAACCAGAAACGCTACGTCGACGCCATCGACGCGCACACGATCGTGTTCGGCATCGGGCCCGCCGGCACCGGCAAGACCTATCTGGCGATGGCCAAGGCGGTCAACGCGCTGCAGAACAAGGAAGTCACCCGGATCATCCTCACCCGTCCGGCGGTCGAAGCCGGCGAACGTCTCGGATTTTTGCCGGGCACCCTGAGCGAGAAGATCGACCCCTATCTGCGTCCGCTCTACGACGCGCTGCACGACATGATGGATCCCGAGCTGATCGGCAAGCTGATGGCCTCCGGGGTCATCGAGGTCGCCCCCCTGGCCTACATGCGGGGGCGCACCCTCAACGACGCGTTCATCATCCTCGACGAGGCGCAGAACACCACCGCCGAACAGATGAAGATGTTTTTGACCCGGCTGGGATTCGGCTCCAAGATCGTGGTCACCGGCGACGTCACCCAGGTGGACCTGCCCGGCGGGGCCCGCTCCGGGCTGCGCGCGGCCGCCGAGGTGCTCGGCGACATCGACGACATCCACTTCGCGGAGCTCAGCAGCGCCGACGTGGTGCGCCACCGCCTGGTCTCCGAGATCGTCGACGCCTACGAGAAGCACGGCGGGGCCGCCGAGGCGGGCCCGGCGCTGGAGCGGGCGCCCCGGCGGGCGACGGCCCATCGGGCCCGGCGGTGACCACCCGGTGAGCATCGAAGTCTCCAACGAATCGGGCATCGACGTCTCCGAGCGCGAGCTGGTCAGCGTCGCACAGTTCGTGCTGGCCGCGATGGAGGTCAACCCGGCCGCCGAGCTGTCGCTGGTGCTGCTGGACACCACCGCCATGGCCGACCTGCACATGCGCTGGATGGACCTTCCCGGGCCGACCGACGTCATGAGCTTCCCGATGGACGAGATCGAGCCCGGCGGGCGCCCGGACGCCCCGGAGCCCGGCCCGGCGATGCTCGGCGACATCGTGCTGTGCCCGGAGTTCGCCGAAGATCAGGCCACCCGCGCCGGCCACACCCTCGGGCATGAACTGGCGCTGCTCACCGTGCACGGCGTGCTGCACCTGCTCGGCTACGACCACGCCGAGCCGGCCGAGGAGAAAGAGATGTTCGCCCTGCAGAAGAAGCTGTTGGAGGACTGGGTCGACGACGAGGTGGCGGGCTACCGCCGCGACCGGCAGGCCGAACGCGACCAGCGCCTGCTGGACAAGTCCCGGTATTTCGACGAGCCGTGAGCGCCCTGCCGCCGCTGCTCGGGGCGATCGTCCTGGTGGTCCTCGGGGGTGTGTTGGCCGCCATCGACGCCGCGATCAGCACCGTGTCGATCGCCCGGGTCGAGGAGATGGTCCGCGACGAACGTCCCGGCGCGGTGCGACTGGCCGCACTGGTCACCCAGCGTCCCAGCTACATCAACCTGGTGGTGTTGCTGCGCATCGCCTGCGAGGTCACCGCCACCGTGCTGCTGGTGGCGTTCCTCTACGGCGAGCTCGGATGGGGATGGGGTCGGCTCACCGCGGCGATCATCATGGTGGTGACCAGCTTCGTGCTCATCGGTGTGGGCCCGCGCACCATCGGCCGGCAGAACGCGTATTCGATCGCGTTGGCGGCCGCGCTTCCGCTGCAGGTGATTTCGGTGCTGCTCACCCCGATCAGCCGGCTGCTGGTGCTCGTCGGTAACGCACTGACCCCCGGGCGGGGTTTCCGCAACGGGCCGTTCGCCTCCGAGGTCGAGCTGCGCGAGGTGGTCGACATGGCGGGCCAGCGCGGCATCGTCGCCGACGACGAGCGGCGGATGATCCAGTCGGTGTTCGAACTCGGCGACACCCCGGCGCGGGAGGTCATGGTGCCGCGCACCGAGATGGTCTGGATCGAGAAGGACAAATCGGCGGGCCAGGCCACGTCGCTGGCGGTGCGCAGCGGACACTCCCGCATCCCGGTCATCGGGGACAACGTCGATGACATCCTGGGCGTGGTGTATCTGAAAGACCTGGTGCGCCAAACCTATTACTCCCCCAACAGCGGCCAGGACATCGCCGCCGGACAGCTGATGCGCCCGGCGGTGTTCGTGCCCGACTCCAAGCCCCTCGATGCGCTGCTGCGTGAGATGCAGCACGACCGTTACCATATGGCGCTGCTGGTCGACGAGTACGGGGCGATCGCCGGATTGGTGACCATCGAGGACGTGCTGGAGGAGATCGTCGGCGAGATTGCCGACGAATACGATCAGGACGAGGTCGCTCCGGTGGAGGAGTTGGGCAACCACCGCTTCCGGGTGTCGGCACGGCTGCCCATTGAGGATCTCGGGGAGTTATACGGTGTCGAGTTCGAAGACGATCTCGACGTCGACACCGTCGGCGGGCTGCTGGCGCTGGAGTTGGGCCGGGTGCCGCTGCCGGGCGCGGAGGTGGTGTCCCACGGGCTGCTGCTGCGCGCCGAATCCGGCCCCGACCGTCGGGGTCGACTGCGGGTCGGCACCGTGCTGACCAGCCCGATCGAGCCTGACGAGGCGGAGGAGACCGATGAGTGACGCACTGGACGCCGAGGACGCGAAGCTGGTGGTTCTGGCCCGCGGCGCGATGGCGCGCGCCGACGCCGACGCCGGGGCGGCGGTGCGCGACAGCGACGGGCGCACCTACGCCGGCGCCCCGGTGCGTCTGGCGGCGCTGCAGCTGACCGCGTTGCAGGCCGCGGTCGCCGCGGCGGTCGCCAGTGGCGCCCCGGGGGTGGAGGCCGCGGTCCTCGTCGGGGGGACGGTCGACGACCCCGGCGTGGCGGCGGTGCGGGAACTGACCGCCTCGGCGGCGATCATCGTCACCGACCGTTCGGGTCGTCCGCAGTGAGCGACGCCGAGGTCTTTGAGGGCGACTTCCGTTCCGGTTTCGTGTGTCTGGTGGGCCGGCCGAACACCGGAAAATCAACGCTGACCAACGCTTTGGTCGGGACGAAGGTCGCCATCACGTCCAACCGCCCCCAGACCACTCGCCACACCATCCGGGGGATACTGCACCGCAACGACTTTCAGCTCATCTTGGTCGACACCCCCGGTCTGCACCGACCCCGCACCCTGCTGGGGCAACGCCTCAACGACCTGGTCCGCGACACCTACAGTCAGGTCGACGTGATCGGGCTGTGCATCCCCGCCGACGAGAAAATCGGTCCCGGCGACCGCTGGATCGTCGAGCAGATCCGCGCGGTCGCACCGCGGACCCCGCTGGTGGCGGTCGTCACCAAGATCGACAAGGTCGGCAAGGACCGCGTCGCCGGGCAGTTGGTCGCCGTGGCGGAGCTGGTCGGCACCGAGCGGACCGAGATCGTGCCGGTCTCGGCGGTCACCGGCGAGCAGATCGACGTGCTCACCGGGGTGCTGGCCGCCGGCCTGCCGCCCGGCCCGGCGTTCTACCCCGACGGGGAACTCACCGACGAGCCCGAGGAAACCCTGATGGCGGAGTTCATCCGCGAGGCCGCACTCGAAGGGGTGCGCGACGAGTTGCCGCACTCGCTGGCCGTGGTGATCGAGGACGTCGCACCCCGTGAGGGCCGCGACGACCTGATCGACGTGCACGCGGTGCTCTACGTCGAGCGCACCAGCCAGAAGGGCATCGTCATCGGCAAGGGCGGCTCCCGGTTGCGCGCGGTCGGCACCACGGCGCGCGAGCAGATCGAGAAGCTGTTGGGCACCAAGGTGTACCTGGATCTGCGCGTCAAGATCGCCAAGAACTGGCAGCGCGACCCCAAACAGCTGGGCCGGCTGGGGTTTTGAGCACCCGGGTCAACCGCGGTCGGTCCACCACACATCGGGCTGCTGGGCGGCCCAGCCGCTGATCGCCTCCAACTCGGCGGCCAGCGAGATCAGCATCGGCTCGCTGTTGGCCGGGCCCATCAGCTGCACCCCGATCGGCAACCCGGCGGTGGTGAACCCGGCCGGGACGTTGATCGACGGCCAGCCCACCAGGTTCCACGGCCAGGTCACCGGGCACGCGGCGATGATCGCCCGGTCGGTGGCGGTGCTGGAGAGCCCGTCGAAGGCGTCGACCGCCGGGGCCGGCTGCGCGGTCGTCGGCGCCAGCACCACGTCGACGCTGCGAAATATCGAGCCGATGCGCCGCTGGGCCGCCGGCTCCTGGGCGCGTGCCCGCAGCAACACCCGCTCGGAGAGCATCCGGCCCAACCGCATGGTGGCGCGGGTGCGCGGGTCCAACTCCACCCCGCCGCCGAGCCGGTAGGACGCCTCGAGCACCCCGGCGGTCGCCCGGGCCAGGAAATTCCACGAGGATCGCAGTCCGTAGTCGGGGTTGGCGTCGACGACCGAGTGGCCGAGCTGTTCGAGGCGCTGAGCGGTGGCGGTGAGTGCCGCGGTGATCTCGTGGTGCAGCTGGGCGGGGAACCCGGAGTAGGGCAGGCGGGTGGAGACCGCCACCCGCAACGCGCCGGTCGCCACCCCGGTACCCGGGGGATACACCGTGACCGGCGGCGGGGTGTGCCGGTCGCCGTCGGTGTTGCCGGCCACCGCGTCGAGCACCAGTGCGGCGTCGGCGACCGTGCGTGCCAGCACGCCGTTCACGGTGAGTCCGTTGAACGCCTCCGGCAACGGGGAGGTGGAGATGCGGCCGCGCTGCGGTTTGATCCCCACCAGATGGGTCCACGCGGCCGGGATCCGCACACTGCCGGCCCCGTCGGAGCCGATCGCGGCGCTGACCAGCCCGGCGGCCACCGCCGCCGCGCTCCCGCCCGACGATCCGCCCGGGGTGTGCCCGCGCGACCACGGGTTGCGGGTGTGCCCGAAGCCGGGGCCGCTGGTGAACGGCCACTGACCCAGCTCGCAGGTGTTGGTCTTGCCGACGATCACCGCCCCGGCGCGGCGCAGCCGGCGCACCACTTCGGAGTCGGCGGTGGCCGGCGGCACGTAGCCGTCGCTGCCGAAGGCGGTCGGCACCCCGGCGACGTCGACATCGTCTTTGACCGCGATCGGGATACCCAGCAGCGGTGCGGTGACCCCGGCGGCGCGGCGCCGGTCGGCCTCGGCGGCCTCGGCGCGTGCCGCGTCGGCCAGCACCACCCGGAACGCGTTGAGGTGGGGTTGGCTGGCCTCGATGGCGGCCAATGCCCGGCTGGTGAGCTCCACCGCGCTCACCTCACCGCTGGCCAGCTGATAGAGCTGGTCAGTCAGGGTGGCAAAGCGCGGCGCCGCGGAGTTACTCATCGGTCTCGACCCTATCGGCGCGCTGCGTCGGCGATGTCACGACACGATGGGACACTGGTGTGATGCGGCTCTACCGGGACCGGGCGGTGGTGGTGCGCCAGCACAAGCTCGGCGAAGCCGACCGGATCGTCACCTTGCTCACCCGCGACCACGGACTGGTCCGCGCGGTGGCCAAGGGGGTGCGTCGCACCCGCAGTAAATTCGGGGCCCGGCTGGAGCCGTTCGCCCACATCGACGTGCAACTGCACCCCGGACGCAACCTCGACATCGTCACCCAGGTGGTCGCGATCGACGCGTTCGCCGCCGCCATCGTCAGCGACTACGGCCGCTACACCTGTGGATGCGCGGTGCTGGAGACCGCCGAGCGCCTCGCCGGGGAAGAACGTGCCCCCGTCCCGGCGCTGCACCGACTCACGGTGGCGGCGCTGCGCGCGGTCGCCGACGGGACACGCCCGCGCGAGCTGGTGCTCGACGCCTACCTGCTGCGCGCCATGGGGATCTCCGGCTGGGCCCCGGCGCTGGCCGAGTGCGCCCGCTGCGCCAGCCCGGGCCCGCACCGGGCGTTCCACGTCGCCGCCGGCGGCAGCGTGTGCACCTACTGCCGGCCCGCCGGCTCCAGCACCCCGCCGCTGGGGGTGGTGGAGCTGATGACGGCCCTGCACGACGGGGACTGGGAGACCGCCCAGGCGGCCCCGGCGGCGCATCGCAGCCATGCCAGCGGTCTGGTCGCCGCGCACCTGCAGTGGCATCTGGAACGCAAGCTGCGGACGTTGCCACTGGTTGAGCGGGGTGAGCGGGCCGATCGTGCGGTTGCCGAGCAGCGGGCGCGGCTGGTCAGGCAGGATGTGGCCCATGGTGACGAACCGGATCGGCGGCTCCCGGCGAGCGGCTGAGCGAAAGCGGAAGGACGCCTTCCCTCAGCTGGCGCCCGCGCCGGACGACTACCCGATGTTCCCGGACACCTCCACCTGGCCGGTTGTCTTCCCCGAGCTGCCCCCGGCACCCGGCGGCGGCCCGCGCCGGCCCCCGCAGCACACCTCGAAGGCCGCCGCGCCGGCGATCCCGGCCGACCAGGTGCCCCGCCACGTCGCGATCGTCATGGACGGCAACGGCCGGTGGGCCACCCAGCGGGGGCTGGGCCGCACCGAGGGGCACAAGATGGGCGAGGCGGTGCTCATCGACATCACCTGCGGCGCCATCGAGATGGGCATCCAGCACCTGACCGTCTACGCGTTCTCCACCGAGAACTGGAAGCGCTCCGCCGAGGAGGTCCGGTTCTTGATGGGCTTCAACCGCGAGGTGGTGCGCCGGCGTCGGGAAAACCTCAACGCGATGGGGGTGCGGATGCGCTGGGTGGGTTCGCGTCCGCGGATGTGGCGCAGCGTGATCAAGGAATTCGAGATCGCCGAGAACATGACGCTGGACAACCACGTCATCACGGTCAACTACTGCGTCAACTACGGCGGGCGCGCCGAGATCGCCGAAGCCGCCAAGGCCATCGCCGCCAAGGCGGTGGCCGGCAAACTCAACCCGGACCGCATCACCGAGGCCACCGTCGCGGCGCATCTGCATCGCACCGACATCCCCGACGTGGACCTGCTGATCCGCACCTCCGGGGAGCAGCGTTCCTCGAACTTCATGCTCTGGCAGGCGGCGTACGCCGAATACATCTTTCAAGAAAAACTCTGGCCCGACTACGACCGCCGTGACCTGTGGGAGGCGTGCGAACAGTACGCCGCCCGCAACCGGCGATTTGGGAGAGCATGATGGCAACCCTGCGGGAACGCCTGTCCACCGCCCTGACCGAGGTGCTGCCGGTCGTCGAGGAATCCGACGGGGCGCTCACGGTGCGCCACGACGGCACCATCGCGTCGCTGCGGGTGGTGCCGATCGTCGAGGACCTCGACCTGGTGTCGCTGACGCAGATCGCCGGCTTCGACCTGCCGTTGGACAAGAAGCTGCGCGAGCATGTCCGCGCCGAGGCGGCCGGCACCCTGCTGGGCACGGTGGCGCTGGTGGAGAAACCCGCCGAGACCGGAAAGCGGGGCGGGGCACAGCGCGGCGCCAAGACCGCCGATGTGATGCTGCGGTACAACTTCCCCGGCAACGGGTTGACCGCCGACGCGCTGCGCACCCTGGTGCTGTTGGTGCTCGACAAGGGCGCGGAGATCCGCGGGCAGCTGACCGGCTGACCCCGCCGGCGCCCACCCGCGGCCCCGGGTCCCCCGAGCCGCACGTTTGCGTGCATTCACCCCCTGAGCCGCACGTTTGCGTGCGAAAAACGCCGCCGCAGAACGCACTCAAACGTGCGGCTGGACGCACCGGGGTGGGTCAGCTGCGGCAGTCGGCGCAGCGGCCGAAGATCTCGATGCTGTGGCTGACCTCGGTGAAACCGTGCTCGGCGGCCACCTTGGCGGCCCACGCCTCCACGTCGTGGGCACCCACTTCGATCGTCGCCCCGCAGTGCCGGCACAGCAGATGGTGATGATGGTGCTCCGAGCAGAGCCGGTAGACCGATTCGCCGGTGTCGGTGCGCAGCGTGTCGACCAGGCCGTCGGCGGCCATCGACTGCATGGTGCGGTACACCGTGGTCAGCCCGATCGTCTCGCCGCGCCGGCGCAGTTCGTCGTGCAGTTCCTGGGCGGAGCGGAACTCGTCGATCGTCTCCAGCAACTCGGAGATCGCGGTGCGCTGGCGGGTGGAGCGCATCCGTGTCATGCCGGATCCTCCGCGGCGTGGGCGACCGCGTCGACGACGATGTGGGCCAGGTGGTGGTCGGCCAGCCGGTAGAGCACTTCGCGTCCGGACCGTTCCCCGACCACCACGTCGGCGGCCTTGAGGATCCGCAGATGCTGGCTGACCAGCGGCTGCGGCACCCCGAGTGCGTCGACCAGTTCGTGCACGCAGCGCTGCGACTCCTGCAGTTGCAACACGATCGCGATGCGCACCGGGGCGGCCAGCGCCCGCAGCAGCTCCCCGGCGGCGTCGAGCACCTCCCGCGGCGGGGTGGGGATCGCGGTGGTGGCGTGGTCGTGCTCGGGGACGGCGGTAGTGCCCGCGGTGTCGACCGGCCGGTCGGTGGTCGTCGGCATGGTGACCTCCCGGGCTAAACGACAATCATTTCCTGTTAGCCTAGCCCATTCATGCGTAACGACGCATTTAACGCCGACCCGGGTGTCATGGCTAGGCTGTCCGGGTCCCGTCCCCGCACCGAACAGGAGCACAACAGCCGTGGCGTCCGTCATCGACTCCATCGTCAACCTGGCTAAGCGTCGCGGCCTGGTCTTCCCGTCCGGCGAGATCTACGGCGGCACCCGCTCGGCATGGGACTACGGGCCGCTCGGGGTGGAATTCAAGGAGAACATCAAACGCCAGTGGTGGCGCTCGGTGGTGACCGCCCGCGACGATGTCGTCGGTCTGGACTCCTCGATCATCCTGCCGCGCGACGTCTGGGTGGCCTCCGGGCACGTCGAGGTGTTCCACGACCCGCTGGTGGAGTGCCTCAACTGCCACAAACGGCACCGCCAGGACCATATGCAGGAAGCGCACGCGGAGAAGGCGGCGAAGAAATCGGGTACCGCGGTCGACCCCGACACGGTGCCGATGAGCGACATCGTCTGCCCGGACTGCGGCACCAAGGGCCGCTGGACCGAGCCCCGCGAGTTCAACATGATGCTCAAAACCCACCTCGGCCCGATCGAGACCGAGGAGGGCCTGCACTATCTGCGCCCGGAGACCGCCCAGGGCATCTTCGTCAACTTCGCCAACGTGGTGACCACCGCCCGTAAGAAGCCGCCGTTCGGGATCGCCCAGACCGGCAAGAGCTTCCGCAACGAGATCACCCCGGGCAACTTCATCTTCCGCACCCGCGAATTCGAGCAGATGGAAATGGAGTTCTTCGTCGAGCCCTCCACCGCCCGCGACTGGCACCAGTATTGGATCGACACCCGGCTGGCCTGGTATGTGGACCTGGGCATCGACGCGGACAAGCTACGCCTGTTCGAGCACCCGGCGGAGAAGCTGTCGCACTACTCCGAGCGCACCGTCGACATCGAGTACGAGTTCGGCTTCGCCGGCAACCCGTGGGGTGAGCTGGAGGGCATCGCCAACCGCACCGACTTCGACCTGTCCACCCACGCCAAGCACTCCGGGGTGGATCTGTCGTTCTACGACCAGGCCAACGACACCCGCTACACCCCGTATGTGATCGAGCCGGCGGCCGGGCTGACCCGCTCGTTCATGGCGTTCCTGGTCGACGCCTACGCCGAGGACGAGGCCCCCAACGCCAAGGGCGGGGTGGACAAACGCACCGTGCTGCGGCTCGATCCGCGGCTGTCGCCGGTCAAGGCCGCGGTGCTGCCGCTGAGCCGGCACGCCGACCTGAGCCCCAAGGCCCGCGACCTCGCCGCCGAGCTGCGCGGCCACTGGAACGTCGAGTTCGACGACGCCGGGGCGATCGGGCGCCGCTACCGCCGCCAGGACGAGATCGGTACCCCGTTCTGCATCACCCTGGACTTCGATTCGCTGGAGGACCAGGCGGTCACCGTGCGCGAGCGCGACTCGATGAGCCAGCAGCGCGTCGCCCTCGACGGTGTCGCCGACTACCTGGCCACCCGACTCAAAGGCTGCTGACCGGGGTCAAAACCGGCCTCCCCCACCGAAGAAGCCGCCGCCGGAGCCCCCGAACGAGGTGGGTCGCCAGCCGCCGGACCCGCCGCGGGACCCGCCGCCGAACCCGCCGCTGAGGATGTTGCCGATGATGATGCCGCCGAGCATCGCCCCGGTGGAGTCGGTGCTGCCGTAGCGGCCCGCGTAGGCCTGCTGGGCGGCCTGGGCGTCCGCGCGCGCCCGGGTCTGGGCCTGCGCGGCCAGCGCCGCCGCGGCGTGCGCGTCGTTGGTGGCCCGATTCGGGTTCGACGTGCGCAGGCTCTCCGCCATCTCGAGGCGTTTGCGGGCCTCCGCCAACCGGGTGCGCGCCTCCGGGCCGACACTGCCGCGACGGGTGTCGATGTAATCGGAGACCGCCCGCACCCGCGCCTGCGCGGTGAACAGCGCCTGCTCACAGACCCGAGCCTGGCGTTCGGCGGCGGCCTGCTCCTCGGCGACCGTCTCCAACACGGCGTCCAGATCGGCGTCGGCCTCGGTGATCCGGGCGAACGCCCCCAACGGATCGTCGCCGCCACGCGCATCGGCGACCGCCTGCGCGGCGGTGGTGCGTGCGGCGGCCAACGCGGCCGCGTGCGGGCTCGGTGTGGTGAGCTGCTCGTCGGCGCGGGCGACGGCGGCTTCGATGTCGCTGATCGCCGCCGGCAGGGCGGCCTCGGCGTGGCGAATGTCGCCGGCAGCGCTGTCCACCGCGTTGAGTAGCGATTTCGCCTGCCCGACAGCCGATTCGGCGGCGCGCACACAATCGACCAGCTCGCCCTGCTGGCCGGCGACCGGGTGGTCCAGCAGCGCGCGGGCCCGATCGATGTTGCGTTCGGCGAACGCGACGCGTTCGGCGGCGGTGTCGGGGTTGTCGATCACCGACGCCAGGGCGCCGGCGGAGAACTGCCCGCGCAGCTCGGTCAGCCGCTGCTGCACGCCGGGCCGGCGCGCGGTCAGCTCCACCACCTGCTGGGTCAGGCCGTCCAGCTTCGCCGGGGCGTTGATCACCAGATCGCGCAGCCGATCGAACGCGTCGCGTTGATTCTCCAGCTCCCCGTCGGCCTCGGCGGCCGCGACGATCACCCCGGTCAACAGGTCGCGCTGCTGGGTGGGGGTCTCGGGGATGTCGTCGTCGAGTTGCTGGCGCACCGCGAACGCGTGGGCCAGGGCGGCGCGGGCGGTGTCCAGGGCCGCACGGAACGGCTGGGTGCGGGCATCGCCGAACTCCTCGGCGGCCAGGGCCAACTCGTTGGTGCTGGTACGCACCGCGTTGTCGACGTCGACGACCTTCGACCGGGACAGCGCATCGAGGGCGTAGATCGGCAGCCGGGCCAGCGCGTCGGTGTCGGTCGGGTCGACCCGGTGGGCGGCCGCCACCATCGCGGCGTGGCGCCGCCGACGCCGCCACCGCAGCACCGCCAGCAGCACCATGAGCGCCACCGCGACGGCCGCCAGCACCCCCAGCACCGTGGCCCACGGCATCGGGGGTCCGGCCGCGGCGCTGGCCAGCCCGGTGGCCGCCGCCACCGCCGCGTCCCCCCAGTCGCCGCGGCCCAGAGCCGGCTCGATCCGGTTGCGGCGCAGTTCGTCGACGTCGCCGGCGGAGATGTTGTCGAGGCCGGTGGAGACCAGAAACGCATAGCTGCGGTCCCCGGTGGCCACCGCCAGCAGGGCATCGTGGTCACCGAGGTCGCTGAGCCGGGCGGTGCTGCGGGCCCAGCTGTCACCGCTCTGCCCGGAGAACGTGTCGACGTAGATCACCCACAGCCGGATGCGGTGGTCGTTGTAGAGCCCGGCGATCGCACTGGCGACCTCGGTGCGCCCGGCATCGGTCAGCGCCGACGCATGGTCGGTCACCCGGTTCGCCAGCCGCAGCGGCTCGTCGGCGAGGGCGCCGGGCGCGCCGAGCAACGCGGTGAGCACCGTGGCCAACGCGGCGGCGAGCAGACGGACGGTGCGCATGACAGCCAATCTAAGTGATCACCGCGACCGTCGACGGCGATTGTCCGCGCAAACCGCCACCGAGCGGCTTTGGCAGACTGTGCTGCGGTGACCATGACGCAGCAGGACCCTTACGGTGACGCCGACCGGCATCGGCGGGTGGCTGAGGCGCCGAAAACGGCGGGCCTGCCCGGCGGGGACGCGCAGCACCGCACCGACTTCGCCCGCGACCGGGCGCGGGTGCTGCACAGTGCGGCGCTGCGCCGGCTGGCCGACAAGACCCAGGTGGTCGGCCCCCGCCAGAGCGAGACGCCGCGCACCCGGTTGACCCACTCGTTGGAGGTGGCGCAGATCGGGCGGGGCATGGCGATCGGTCTGGGCTGCGACGCCGACCTGGTGGACCTCGCCGGGCTGGCCCACGACATCGGTCACCCGCCCTACGGGCACAACGGCGAACGGGCCCTGCACGACCTGGCCGCCGAGCACGGCGGGTTCGAGGGCAACGCCCAGAACATCCGCATCCTGACCCTGCTGGAGCCGAAGGTCCTCGACGCCGACGGTCGCAGCGCGGGGCTCAACCTCACCCGGGCGGCGCTGGACGCGGTCACCAAATATCCGTGGTCCCAGCGCACCGGTCGCGTCAAATTCGGGTTCTACGCCGAGGACGCGGAGGTGGCGGCCTGGATCCGCGCCGACGCGCCGGCGGACCGTCCGTGCCTGGAGGCCCAGATCATGGACTGGGCCGATGACGTGGCCTACTCGGTGCACGACGTCGAGGACGGGGTGATCTCCGGGCGCATCGACCTGCGGGTGCTCGCCGACGCCGACGCCGCGGCGACCCTGGCACAGCTGGGGGAGAGCCAGTTCGCTCAGGTGCGCGCCGACGACCTGATCGCCGCGGCGGAGCGGCTCTCGGGGCTGCCGATCGTCGCCGACGTCGGCAGCCACGGGCCGTTTCCGGCGACGCTGGCGGCGTCGGTGGCGCTCAAACGCCTGACCAGTGAGCTCGTCGGCCGGTTCGCCTCGGCGGCGATCGGTGCCACCCGCAGTGCCGCCGGGGCGCTGCCGCTGGCGCGCTACCGGGCCGACCTGCAGGTTCCCGACCTGGTGCGCGCCGAGGTCGCGGTGCTCAAAACGTTGGCGGTGCAGTTCATCATGTCCGACGCCGGCCACCGCAACACCCAGGCCGAACAGCGTGCCCGCATCGCGGCGGTGGCCACCTGGCTGCTCGCCGGCGCGCCGGGCACCCTGGACCCGATCTTCGTCCCGGCGTTCGACGCCGCCGGCGACGACAGTGCGCGACTGCGGGTGATCATCGACCAGATCGCTTCCTACACCGAAAGCCGGCTGGAACAGATCGCGGCCGCAGTCGACTAGGTCACAACGGCGAGGCGCCGGGTGGGGCTGTGGATAGCCGGCACCGCGGCGCGCCGCGCGCTCTAGACTGGCCGGGTGGCTGGGCGCATCTCCGATCGTGACATCGCCGCCATCCGTGACAAGGTCCGCATCGACGACGTCGTCGGCGACTACGTGCAGCTGCGGCGCGCCGGGGCGGACTCGCTCAAAGGGCTCTGCCCGTTCCACGACGAGAAGAGCCCGTCGTTTCACGTCCGGCCCAACCACGGGCATTTCCACTGCTTCGGCTGCGGTGAGGGCGGTGACGTCTACGCGTTCCTGCAGAAGATCGAGCACGTCAGCTTCGTCGAGTCGGTGGAACTGCTCGCCGACCGGGTGGGCCACACGCTGACCTACACCGGCGCGACCAGCCGGGTGCAACGCGACCGGGGCAGCCGCAGCCGGCTGATCGCCGCCACCACAGCGGCATACGAATTTTACTGTGGGGCACTCGAATCGGCCGAGGCCGCCCCGGCCCGCAAGTACCTGACCGACCGTAACTTCGACGCCGCGGCGGCGGCGCAGTTCGGGTGCGGGTTCGCCCCGTCCGGCTGGGACACCCTGACCCGCCATCTGCAGCGCAAAGGCTTCGAGTTCAAAGAGCTCGAGGCCGCCGGGCTCTCCCGTGAAGGCCGGCGCGGGCCGATGGACCGCTTCCACCGTCGGTTGCTGTGGCCGATCCGCACCACCTCCGGAGAGGTCATCGGATTCGGGGCCCGCCGCGTCTTCGACGACGACCCGATCACCGCTAAGTACGTCAACACCCCCGAGACGGTGCTGTACAAGAAGTCCCACGTGCTGTTCGGTATCGATCAGGCCAAACGCAGCATCGCCCGCGGACATCAGGCGGTGGTGGTGGAGGGCTACACCGACGTGATGGCGATGCACCTGGCCGGTGTGACCACCGCCGTGGCATCGTGCGGCACCGCCTTCGGCGACGAGCATCTGGCGATGCTGCGCCGACTGATGATGGACGACAACTTTTTTCGCGGTGAACTGATTTACGTGTTCGACGGTGACGAGGCGGGTCGTGCCGCAGCGCTCAAGGCCTTCGGCGGGGATCAGAACCTGGCGGGTCAATCGTTCGTCGCGGTCGCCGACGACAACATGGATCCGTGCGACCTGCGGCTGGCACACGGCGACGCCGCCCTGCGTGACCTGGTGGCCCGGCGAAGCCCGTTGTTCGAGTTCGCGATTCGTACCGCGCTGGCCGAGATGGACCTCGACACCGCTGAGGGGCGGGTGGCTGCGCTGCGCCGCTGCGTGCCGATGGTGGTGCAGATCAAAGACCCCACGCTGCGCGACGAATACGCGCGCCAGCTGGCCGGTTGGGTCGGCTGGGACGACGTGGCCCAGGTGCTGCGCCGGGTGCGCGAACAGGCCCGCGGGGCTCCGCGGACGTCGCGACCGCGGCGCGGGCCGGCCGAACGTGCCGGCGACGACCCGGTGGACGCTCGGCCAAAGCGCCCCGACCCGCGGGATCCGACGTTGTGGCCGCAACGTGAGGCGCTCAAGGCCGCGCTGCAGTTCCCGGCGCTCGCCGGCCCGGTCTTCGACACCCTCACCGTCGACAGCTTCACCCACCCGGGCTACGCGGCGGTGCACGCGGCGATCGAGGCGGCCGGGGGGCTGGGCTCCGGGGTGGTCGGCGGCGCCTGGATCGACCTGGTCCGTCAGCACGCCACCACCGACGCCGCCGCCGGGTTGATCAACGAGCTCGGCGTCGAGGGCATCCAGGTCGACGAGGACCGGCTGCCGCGCTACATCGGCGGGGTGCTGGCCCGGCTGCAGGAGGTCTGGGTGGGCCGTCAGATCGCCGAGGTGAAATCCAAGCTGCAGCGCATGTCACCGATCGACGACGGCGACGAATACCACGCGTTGTTCTCGGACCTGGTCGCGATGGAGGCCTACCGGCGCAGCCTGCTCGCCCAGGCCAGCGGCGACGACCTGACCGCCTGAGCGGGTGCCGCTCAGTCGGCGCGTTGCGGTTCCGGCGCGACCACCGCGGTGGTCGGGTCGATCTGGGTCAACGTGACCATCCCGGTGTCCGGGGAGACCCGGTTGGCGATCTTGCGGCGGCTCGCCTCGATCACCGACCGGGTCACCGGCGAACCGGTGATGCCCCGATAGGTGCCGACGAGCTGCTCGTAGCGGCGGCGGCCGGCCTTGGTGCCGAAGACGTATCCGACGGCCAGCACGGCGAGATACCGGATCACGAAGGTCCCTCCCGAAAACGACGGTTGTGTCCATCCTGCCTCACGTCCGGCCATCCGTCGCGCGGGCCGCCGCGGGGGCACCGCCTCGCGGGCCGCCACGGTGGCCGCCGAAGGGGGTCGGCTTTGGCACGAAGCACCCCCGGTAGGCTAGAGTCAACCCCCGTGCCGCGGCCGCGCCGCGGGTGGGCAGTCCCCTGTAGCTCAATTGGCAGAGCATTCGGCTGTTAACCGAAGGGTTGCTGGTTCGAGTCCAGCCGGGGGAGCGTAAAACCCTACTGACCGGGAAAGTTCTGTCCCGGTTGCGGGATCGTCATCCCGATCGTGGTCGGCCCCGATTTGCGGGTCTGCTGCTGTTTGGCGGCCTGAGCGACCGCGTTGATCAGCGGGTTGGAGGCGATCATCTCGCGGCGCTCCTCCTCGCTCATCTCGTAGAACGCCCACACCCCCCACACCGCGGGACGCACGTACAAGGTGACCTTCTGGCGGCGCGGCGGCAGCACGGCGGGGACCTCCACGACGCGGTCGGCGACCACCCCGGCGCTCATGTCGCGGGCGATTTGGTCGGTGTCGGCCGATTCGTGCAGCTCGTAGGTGAGCGACTGGCCGCCCTTGCTGGGCGCCCCCTGTAAGGCCAGGAACCACGCCATCGGTTACTCCTTCGGTTGGCGGTCAACCACGCCAGCCTAAAGGGCGGCTGTTCAGTAGACGTCGCGAACATAGCGTTTCTGCGTCGCCAGCGTGCGGATGTAGTCGGCGGCGGCGCCGTCGTCGAGGCGCCCGTGCTCGACGACGATGTCGTGGAGGGTTTGCTGGACCTGGGGGGCCATCGATCGTGCGTCGCCGCAGACATACAGGTGGGCTCCGTTCTGCAGCCAGCGCCAGATCTCGGCCCCACGGTCGCGCATCCGGTGCTGGACGTAGATCCGTTCGGGCTGATCGCGGGAGAACGCCAGGTCGAGTTCGGTGAGGAACCCGTCGGCGTGCATCGCGGCGAATTCGTCGCCGTAGTAGAAATCGGTCGCAGCGTGACGCTCCCCGAAGAAGAGCCAGTTCGGTGCCGTGTGCCCGAGGGCCCGGCGGCGGCGCAGGAAGCTGCGGAACGGGGCCACCCCGGTTCCGGGACCGACCATGATCATCGGCGCGTCCGGGTCGACGGGCGGACGGAAGTGTCGGGTCGGATGCACGAAGATGCCGACAGCGGCGTCCTCGGCGTGATCGGCCAGATAGCTCGAACACACGCCCCCGCGCGCGACACCGTCGACGTCGTAACGCACCACGCCGACGGTGACGTGCACCTCGCCGGGGTCGTCCGCCGAGCTCGACGAGATCGAGTAGAGCCGCGGCCGCAGCGCGCTGGTGACGGCGAGCCACTCCTGAACCGGGGCCCGCACCGGCGTGCGGGCCACGACGTCGAGCGCCTGGCGTCCCCGCATCCATTCGGCGAGCGCGGCGGTGTTCGCCGGATGCGCCAACTCGGTCAGCTCGGCGTCGCTGCTGTGGTGTGCGAGGAACCGAACCAGATCCGCTGTGATGCGGGTGATTTCCAACCGTTCGGTCGCGGCCCTCCGCAGTGACATGGGGCCGGCGTCGCCGATCTGCACGGTGGCCGAACCGGACAAGCCGGTGGCCGCCAGCCACTCGTCGACCCGCGCGGCGGGGTTCTGCGGCCAGATTCCCAACGCATCGCCGGAATCGTAGGCGAAGGTGGCCTCCGGCACGGCGAAGGTGAACTGGCGTACCTCCTTGGTCGATCCCGGCCCGGTGAGCACCCTGTTGCCCACCAGGCGTGTCCGCAGCGGGGCGCCCCTTCGGTAGCGCGCCGGGGCCGCCGGGGCCGAGACCGGGGTGCCGGCGATCTGCAGTGCCGCACCGACGGCGCTCAGCCAGTCCGAGGCGGCCTGCTCGTAGTCGGGTTCGCAGTCGACCCGGTCGAGCAGGCGGGTGGCGCCGAGTTCGGCCAGTCGCGCGTCGAGGCTGCGGCCGTGACCGCAGAACGCGCCGTAGCTGGAGTCGCCGAACGCCAGCACCGCGTAACGGGTGCGATCCAACCGGGGAGCGTCCCGACGTTGCAGTGCGGCCCACAGCGCCGCCCCGTTGTCCGGCGGTTCCCCGTCCCCGGTGGTGCTGGTGATGACCAGCACGTCGCTCACCGCGGCCAGGGCGGCCGGGCTGAACTCGTCCATCGCGTGCAGGCCCACCGCCAGACCGGCCGCGGCGAGGTGGGCGGCACACGAGGCGGCGACTGTTTCGGCGGTGCCGGTCTGCGACGCCCACAACACCACGGTGGTGGGCGGGCTGGTCGGGGAATCCGCGGTGAGCCCGGACGGTTCGGCGGGCTCGGGCCCGGCGGCGACCGTCGCGGCGGGCACCGCGGGGCCGCCGGTGTCGGGGGCCGGGGCGGCCATCACCTTCGTCACGGTGACGGCGCAGACCTTGTACTCCGGTTGTTGGGACAGCGGGTCGACGGCGTCGTTGGTGACGGCGTTGATCGCCAGGTACTCGCCGAACGCGTCGTTCCAGTGGAAGGGGGCGAAGCAGTGACCGGGCTGCACCCGGTCGGTGGGCACCGCGGGCAGCACCGCGCGCC
The DNA here is from genome assembly GCF_002104795.1 of Mycolicibacillus koreensis. Classification (GTDB taxonomy): domain Bacteria; phylum Actinomycetota; class Actinomycetes; order Mycobacteriales; family Mycobacteriaceae; genus Mycobacterium; species Mycobacterium koreense. The sequence goes on along the minus strand of NZ_NCXO01000003.1, from coordinate 107,875 downwards.
CGCGCCGGGACGCGACCTCGACGCGGTCGCCGGCGGTGATCTGCAGGCGCTTCGCGTCGTCGGGATGGATCTCGACGAACGGGTCCGGGTTGAGTTTGTTGAGCGTGGCGATCTTGCCGGTCTTGGTCATGGTGTGCCACTGGTGGGGGAGCCGGCCGGTGTTGAGCAGGAACGGATAGTCGCGATCGGGCAGTTCGTCGGGCGGCATGTGCGGGCGGGCATGGAACACAGCCCGCCCGGAGGCGGTCGGAAACGCCAACCGCGGAACACTGCCGTCGGCGCGGACCCGCCGGGTCTGGCTCGCCCCGTCGTTGAGGTAGCGGATCGGATGACGATCGGCGCCGTCGCCGGGCGGGCACGGCCATTGGATCGCGGCGGTGCGCAGCCGTGCGTAGTCCACGCCACGCAGGTCATATCCGGTGCGTGGATTGTGGAAGCGGGTGATCTCGGCGAACACCTCCTCGGCGCTGTCGTAGGCGAACGCGTCGGCGTAGCCCATGGCCGCGGCGACCCGCGCGATGAGCTGCCAGTCCGGAAGCGCGTCGCCGGGGGGATCGAGCGCCTTCTGCGTGAGGGTCAGGGTGCGCTCGGAGTTGACCATCACGCCCTCGCTCTCCGCGCCCAGGGCCGCCGGCAGCAGGACATCGGCGTAGGTGTTGGTCTCGGTCGCCGTGAACGCATCCTGGGCGATCACCAGCTCGGCGGCCTCCAAGCCGGCGAGCACCGTCTTGCGGTTGGCGACCGACGCCACCGGATTGGTACAGATGATCCAGCAGGCCTTGATCTGGCCGCGGCCCATCCGGCGGAACATCTCGATGGTGCCGCCGCCCGCTTCGGTGGGCAAGCGACCGCGGGGGAGCCCCCAGACGTCCTCGACGAAGGCACGGTCGTCGGGGTCGGTGGTGCTGCGCTGCCCCGGCAGGCCCGCCCCCAGATAGCCCATCTCGCGGCCACCCATCGCGTTGGGCTGCCCGGTCAGCGAAAAGGGTCCGCTACCGGGCCGACAGATCGCCCCGGTGGCCAAATGCAGGTTGCAGACGGCGTTGACGTTCCAAGTGGCGTGCGTGCTCTGGTTCAACCCCATCGTCCAGCAGCTCATCCAGTTGTCGGCCTCGCCGATCCAGCGGGCCGCGGTGCGCAGGTCGCCCTCGCCGATTCCGGTGATCGCGGCGACTCGCGCGGGCGGATACTGCTGGACGAAGTCGCCAATCACCTCCCAGCCGTCGGTGAATTCGGCGATGAACGCGTCGTCGGTGTGCCCGTTGTCGATGATCAACGCCAACAAGCCGTTGAGCAGCGCCAGGTCGGTGCCCGGGGCGATCTGCAGGAACAGATCGGCCTTTTCCGCGGTGGCGGTGCGGCGCGGGTCGACGACGATCAGCTTGGCTCCCGCCTTGACCCGGTCCATCATCCGCAGGAACAGGACGGGGTGACAGTCGGCCATGTTGGCGCCGATGACGAAGAACACGTCGGCGTGGTCGAAGTCCTCGTAGGAGCCCGGCGGCCCGTCGGCGCCCAGCGACAGTTGGTAGCCGCTGCTCACGCTGGCCATGCACAGCCGCGAGTTGGACTCGATCTCCCGGGTGCCGATGAATCCCTTGGCGAGTTTGTTCGCCAGATACTGTGCCTCCAGCGACATCTGCCCCGACACGTACAGGGCCACCGCGTCGGGGCCGTGCTCGGCGACGATCGCCCGCAGGCGCTGCGCGCAGTGGCTGATCGCGGTGTCGAGGTCGACCGGTTCGGTCGGTTCACCGCGGGCAGGTCGTAGCTGGGCGGTGGTCATCCTGCCGTCCGCGGACAGCAGCTCCGCGGTGGTCGCGCCCTTGGTGCACAGGCGCCCGAAGTTGGCGGGGTGGCCCGCGTCGCCACGGGACCGGTGCACCCGGTCACTGCCGGTGACCGGATCGGTGCCGACGGTCAACACCACGCCGCAGCCGACCGCGCAATACGTGCACACCGTCGAGACGGTGCGTGGCCCGCGCACCACCGACACGCCTTGATCCCCGCAGGGTTTCGTTCCGGTCACCACGGCTCATAGGATGTCGGCGGAAAATGTCGAGGCCGTTTCCGACGATGTCGCGTTCGTTTCCAATCGCTAAGCATTCGGGCGCCCGGCGGGGCGCGGGGCCGGGTCGTAGACTCGGGCGGATGAGATGGGCCATGCGATGGGGGATAACGGCGCTCCTGCTGGCCACGGCCGCGTGCGGTTGGCAGCCCGGCGGCACGGTCGCCCAGTCCCCGGACACCTGCGCCGCCGACGCCGGGCCGACCGCACAGACCGTCGCCGACGCGGTGGCCGCTGCGCCGCCGGTGGGTTCGCCGTGGACCGAGACCGGCCGCGATCACACCGGTGACTGCCGGCTGTACTGGGTGCAGTTCGCCCCCGCCGGGGCGACCGCCGCCAGCCCCGAACTGCTGTTGTTCTTCGACCGCAACACCGCGTTGGGATCACCCACCGACATCCCGCGGCCCTACACCTCGGTGGTCTCCAGCGGCGAGCACGTCGTCACCGTCCAATACCAGTGGATCGTCGGCGCGGAGCCCAACTGCTGTCCCACCGGCATCGGCACCGTGCGCTACCAGATCGGCGCCGACGGGGCGCTGGAGGCGCTCGACCCCATCCCGCAGCCGTAGCGGCCGCGGCCGCTCAGGCGTCGAGCATCGTGGCCGAGCGCAGCTGCTCGGGCACCCCGAACGCGTCGACGAGCGTTTCGGCGTGCGGACGCAGCTTGCGGCAGCGGTCGTTGATCCCGCGGGTCACCGCCTTGGCCCGCTCGGTGGACAGATACCGGTGCTCGATGTACCACGCCTTGTCGTCCTCGATGACGCTGAGCGCGTAGAGGTCGCACATCCACTCCAGGATCTCGCGGGCCGACTCGTCGGTGCAGGCGTCGATGCCGGCGATGAACGCCTCGAGAACGATACGGTCGATGTGCGCCGACGCCGCGTGCAGCACGTGATCCTGCACGGCGTTGAACGCCTCGAACTCCGACATCTCCTTGGCCTTGGACTGCAGCCGGCGCGCCACCGACGACAGCAGGTACTCCTCGCGGTCTTCGAACATGTGCATCTGGGTGCCCCGGTTGAACAGGCTGCCCTCCTCGTCGCTGTCCTGGCGCGAATCGAGGATCGTCTGCATGATCGTCTCGGCGGCAGTGCGTTTGAGCACCCGCTCACCGACGGTCTCGGCGGCGAACCGCACCCAGTCCACCGGGCTCATGCTGTCGATGTCGTCGGCGTAGGCGGTGAGCAGCTGCTTGGCGACCAGCTGGGTGAGCACATGGTTGTCGCCCTCGAACGTGGTGAACACGTCGGTGTCGGCGCGCAGCGCGATCAACCGGTTCTCGGCCATGTACCCGGCGCCGCCGCACGCCTCCCGCGACTCCTGGATCGCGCGGCTCGCGTGCCAGGTGTTGGCCGCCTTCAACCCGGCGGCGCGGGCCTCCAGCTCGCGCTGCTCCTCGGGGTCGGGCTCATCGCTGCTCTGCAGGTCGTGGCAGCGCGACACCAGCTCGTTCTGCGCGAACTGCAGCGCATAGGAGCGGGCGATCAGCGGGAACAACCGGCGCTGATGCACCAGATAGTCCATGATCAGCACCTCGTGGCCGTCGGCGGGGTCGCTGAACTGGCGGCGCTGCAACCCGTACCGGGTGGCGATGTCCAGAGCCACCCGGGCGGCCGCCGCGGCGCTGCCGCCGACGGTGACCCGCCCGCGGATCAGCGTGCCCAGCATGGTGAAGAAGCGGCGGCTGCGGCTCTCGATCGGCGAGTGGTAGGTGCCGTCGACGTCGACGTCGCCGTATTTGTTGAGCAGGTTCTCCCGCGGCACCCGCACCTTGTCGAACAGGATGCGGCCGTTGTCCACCCCGGGCAGGCCGCCCTTGTACTCGCAGTCGGAGGTGGTGACCCCGGGCAGGTCGTTGCCGTCGCCGTCACGGATCGGCACCAGCAGACAGTGCACGCCGTGGTCGACGGGCTCACCGTCCTCGTGGGTGATCAGCTGCGCGAACACCGCGGCGACGGTGGCGGTTTCGGCAGCCCCGCCGATGTAGTCCTTGCGGGCGCTGTCGGTGGGGGAGTCGATGACGAACTCGTGTGTCTGCGCGTCGTAGGTGGCGGTGGTCTCCAGCGACTGCACATCGCTGCCGTGGCCGGTCTCGGTCATCGCGAAACAGCCCAGCAACTTCAGATCGATCGTCGGTTTGACGTAGAGCTCGTGGTGGCGGGCCGTGCCGAGGTTCTCGATGGCCCCGCCGAACAGCCCCCACTGCACGCCGGCCTTGACCATCAGCGACAGATCCGACATCGCCAGCATCTCGATCATCGTGATCGCCGCGCCGACATCGCCGGTGCCGCCGTGCTCGGTGCGGAACCCGTCGCTGGCCGCCCCCTCGGCGGCCATCAGGTTCATCTGTTCGGCCACCTTCGCCCGGGCGATGGCTGTGGTCGGGGTGTAATGCGGGCGGAACACGTCGTCTTGCAGGCGCCGGCGCATCGCGTTCTTGGTGTCGCGCCACCGCCCGTCGAGGACGTCGCGCAGTGCATCGGTGGTGGTTGCCATGCCCGACCGTAACGTGCCGGACGCCCCGCGTGCAGCGGTCTGGGCCGCACCGGATTGAATGAAACCGGTGAGGCCCTTGGTGTCCCTGGCTCGGGTTGCGGTGCTGCTGGGCGCCGCCGCCCTCGCCGGCGGGCCGGCGCTGCTCGGCTGCACGCCGGTGGCCGGTCCCACCGGCCCCGCCGCGCTGCACTACCTCGGCCAGCGGCGGGTGTGGCCGGGAGCCACCGTCGCCGGCACCGTGGTGGGGGGCCTCTCGGCGATCAGCTACGACGCCGACCGCGACCGGTTCTACGTGCTCAGCGACGACCGCTCCCAGCACGACCCGGCGCGCTTCTACACCGTGCGACTCGGCCTGTCCGGCGCCGGCATCGACGCGGTCGAGTTCACCGGCGTGCAGGCACTGCGCGACGAGGACGGCCGGCCGTTCCCCGCGCCCGCCCTCGACGCCGACCCGCCGGTGGTGCCGCCGGACCCCGAGGGCCTCGCCTTCGACCCGCGACGCCGGCAGCTGTACTGGAGTTCCGAGGGGGAGCGCCGTCCGCCGGTCCTCGCCGACCCGTGGGTCCGGGTCGCCGGGCTCGACGGGGCCTACCGCGGGGCGTTTGAGCTGCCGCCGATGCTGGCGATGAGCTCGAAGCAGCGCGGCCCACGGCGCAACGCCGCCCTGGAGGGGTTGACGCTGAGCCCCGACGGCCGGTGGCTCTACGCCGCGATGGAGCGGCCCGGCTACGACGACGGCGATCCCCCCGACCGTCACCACGGCGCCCTGACCCGCATCACCCGGCTCGCCGTCGACAGCGGCCGACCGGTCGCCCAGTTCGCCTACCCGCTGGAACCCGCCACCGCCCCGGCGAACAGCAACGGGCTGACCAACCTGGTGGCCCTGTCCGACGAGTCGTTCCTGGTCCTGGAACGGGCGGGCTCGCGCCGCCCGGTGGTGCGGATCTTCTACGCCGAGATCGCCGACGCCACCGACACCCTGGCGGCGCCGTCACTGAGCGACCCGGCGGTCGTCCCGATGCGCAAAACGCTGGCCCTGGACCTCACCGCGGTGCCCGGGCTGAGTCCCCTGGACAACGTCGAGGGCATCACCGTGGGGCCGCCGCTGCCCGACGGGCGCCGCAGCGTCGTTCTGGTCAGCGACGACAACTTCTCCCCGCTGCAAATCACCCAGTTCCTGCTGCTGGCGCTGGACCCGCCGGACCGCTAGCGCCGGGGTTCAGTCCCGCCGCGGCGGCGCGGCGTGGTCGAGCACCCGGTGCAGCACCGCCACCGCCTCCCCGAGCACCCGACGCTCCTCGGGGTCGAGGTGGGCCAGGTGCGGGTCGATCGCGGCGGCCCGGTCGGCGCGCACCCGGTGCAGCGTGCGCAACCCGGCCTCGGTGATCTGGATGCGCACCGCGCGCCCATCGTCGGGATCGGTGGTGCGGGTGACCAGCCCGGCGTCCTCCAACCGGCGCACGTGAGTGGTCATCGTCGGCTGCGAGCAGTGGTCGGCGGCGGCCAGGTCACCGATGCGGGCGTCGCCGAGCGTCTCGATCGCCGCCAACAACCGGGCCTGCGCGCCGGAGAGCGGCATCGTGACCAACTGGGTGGCCAGCCGGTTGAGCCGGAAGATCACCGCCAGCAGATCGGCGCCGAGGCTGGTGTCGATGTCGGGAGAGCCCATGACTCCATATTGCATAGCTTTTCTAAATAAATCAATGGGGGTCGCCCTGGTCGGTGGGTCGGCGGCGGCTGGCACAATCGGGCAATGCACGAAACCGGCCGGGCGGCTGGGCCAGCACGGGCCGGATCGCTGCGCCCGGGCGAACTCGCCCAGGCTGCGGTGATGGCTGCGTTGTGCGCGGCGACCGCGGTGATCGCGGTGGTCGTGCCGTTCGCCGCCGGGCTGTCGCTGCTGGGGACCGTACCGACCGGGCTGCTGGCCTACCGGTACCGGTTGCGGGCGCTTCTGGCCGCCACCGTCGCCGCCGGGCTGATCGCGTTCCTCATCGCCGGACTCGGCGGGTTGATGACGGTGATCACCACCTCCTACATCGGCGGACTGACCGGCACCATCAAACGTCGCCGTCGGGGCACCCCCACGGTGGTCGCGGTCGCGCTGGTGGCCGGGGTGCTGTTCGGGGCCGCCGCGGTGGCCGCGTTGGCGGTGCTCTCCCGGCTGCGAAATCTGGTGTTCGCCGCGATCATGGCCAACGTCGACGGGCTCGCCTCGGCGATGCGCTGGTCGGCCGAACGCGCCGATTCGCTGGCCGAGGTCTCCTGGCTGCACTGGCTCAAGCCGCTGTGGGCCCTGGGCATGGGCCTGGAACCGGCCGCCGGTGGGCTGCAGCGGTTCTTCACCGTCGCGCTGGAATACTGGCCGGTGCTGCTGCTCGTGCACGGGGTGATCAGCATCGTGGGGGTCTCGCTGGTCGGCTGGTGGGCGCTGTCGCGGGTGCTGGAGCGCCTGCGTGGCGTGCCCGACGTGCACAAACTCGACGCGCCGGCCGAGAGCGGGCCGATCGGGCCGGTGCCGGTGCGCTTCACCGACGTGCGCTACCGGTATCCGCACACCGACCGCGACGCGTTGCGTCCGGTGAGCCTGTCGATCGACCCGGGTGATCACCTCGCGGTCACCGGACCCAACGGGGCCGGCAAGACCACCCTGATGCTGATCCTGGCCGGGCGCCAACCCACCGCCGGGCAGGTGGACCGGCCCGGCGCGGTCGGCCTGGGTAAACCCGGCGGCACCGCGGTGGTGCTGCAGCACCCGGAGAGCCAGGTGCTGGGCACCCGGGTCGGCGACGACGTGGTGTGGGGGCTGCCGCCCGGCACCCACACCGACGTCGAGCGGCTGCTGGCCGAGGTGGGGCTGGCGGGGCTGGCCGAACGCGACACCGCCAGCCTCTCCGGGGGCGAGCTGCAGCGGCTGGCGGTGGCCGCCGCGCTGGCCCGCGAGCCGGCGCTGCTCATCGCCGACGAGGTCACCAGCATGGTCGACCAGCAGGGCCGCGACGGCCTGCTGGGGGTGCTCGCCGGGCTGACCGACCGTCACGACACCGCCCTGGTGCACATCACCCACTTCGACACCGAAGCCGCCTCCGCCGACCGGATCCTGGCGCTGAGCCCGTCGCGCGACAGCACCGGCGCGCCGGTCGGGGACCTGATCGACACCACGCCGTCCCCGGGTGGGCCGCCGGTGTTGGAACTGCGCGGTGTCGGCCACGAGTACGGCAGCGGCACCCCGTGGGCCAACGTCGCCCTGCGTGATGTCAACCTGACCATCCACGACGGCGACGGGGTGCTCATCCACGGCGGCAACGGCTCCGGCAAATCCACCCTGGCCTGGATCATGGCCGGGCTGACCACCCCGACCACCGGCAGCTGCCTGCTCGACGGTGAGCCGGTCGGCGACCAGGTCGGGGCGGTGGGGTTGTCGTTCCAGGCCGCCCGGCTGCAGCTGATGCGCGGACGCGTCGGCGGCGAGGTGGCCGCCGCCGCCGGGTTCCCCGCCGACGACCGCGACCGGGTGGCCGCCGCGCTGGCCACCGTGGGACTGGACGCGTCGCTGGCCGACCGCAGGATCAACCAGCTCAGCGGCGGACAGATGCGCCGGGTGGTGCTCGCCGGGCTGCTGGCCCGCTCACCGCGGGCGCTGATCCTCGACGAGCCGCTGGCCGGGCTCGACACCGACAGTCAGCGTGGCCTGCAGAACCTGCTGGCGGGGCTGCGCCGGGACACCGGGCTGACCGTCGTGGTGATCTCCCACGACGCCGCCGGCATGGAGGGGCTGTGCCCGCGCACGGTCCACCTCGTCGACGGCACCGTCCACCCGGCGCCCGCCCACCAGGGCGGTGCGGCATGAGCGCGCGGACATCGCGCCCGCCCCGCCCGGTGGTGCTGCTGCGCCCGGTGCCGGGCACCTCCGTCGTCCACGAACTGTGGGCCGGAACCAAACTGCTGGTGGTCTCGGCGATCTCGGTGCTGCTGACGTTCTACCCGGGCTGGGTGCCGATCGCGGCGGTGGCGGCGCTGGTGCTGCTCGGGGCGCGTCTGGCGCACATCCCCGCCGGGGCGCTGCCCACGATCCCGAGACTGCTGTGGATCCTGTTGCTGATCGGCGGCGGGATGGCCGCTCTGGCCGGCGGCAGCCCGCAACTGGGGCCGCTGGAACTGGGTGGGCTGCTGCACTTTCTGCGGATCACCGCGCTGTCGCTGGTGCTTCTCGGGCTCGGCGGCATGGTGTCGTGGACGACGAACGTGGCCGAAATCGCACCCGCGGTGGCCACCCTGGGCCGGCCCCTGCGTCTCCTTCGGGTCCCGATCGACGACTGGGCGGTCACCCTGGCGTTGGCGTTGCGGGCGTTCCCGATGCTCATCGACGAATTCCGGGTGCTCTACGCCGCCCGGCGACTGCGGCCCACCCAGACACCGCGAACACGCCGGGAGCGCCGTCGCCGCCGCGCCACCGAGGTGGTCGACCTGCTGGCCGCGGCGATGACGGTCACGTTGCGCCGCGCCGACGAGATGGGTGATGCGATCACCGCCCGCGGCGGCACGGGGCAGATCTCGGCGCACCCGTCGGGGCCGACGAGGGCCGACTGGGTGGCGTTGGCGGTCGTGGCGACCGTCTGCGGCGCCGCCCTCGCGCTTGAGCTCACCGTCCTGGCCACCAGCAAGATGTAGGCGCACCTCAGCGCGACCCGGCGGCATTGGCGGCCCGCTGGGCGAGCGCCAGCGTGGCCGCCACGTCGGCCCGCCCCAGGAACATCTCGTCGAGATACGGGCCGAGCGCGGCGAACCCGGCGGCGAATCCCGCCCCGCCGGGTGCGGGGATGCGGGGGCCGTCGAGGACCGCGAAGAACGGGTCGACGTCCACGCCCCGGGCCGCCCAGTGCGCGAAGTACTCCCGCTGTGCCGCGGTCACCGCCGGGATCGCGGTGCCGTCGAGCCCCAGATAGCGGTTGCCCTCCCGGCTGCCGAGCCACCCCAGCACCGCCCGCACCGCGTCCGGGTGGGCGGTGGCGGCGTTGGCGGCCGCGGCGATGCCGTTGGTGACGCTGACCCGGCCGGCCGGACCGGCCGGCAGCAGCGCCACCCCCCAGTCGAAGTCGGCCTGCTCGGCGACGGCGGCCAGGTTGTAGGTGCCGGATTGGAACAGTGCCATGCGCCCGGCCACGAACTGGTTGCGGGAGAAGTCACCGTTGGTGTTGGTCTCCGACGCCGGTGGGGCGACGTGATCGTCGTTGATCAACCCCACCAGGTAGGAGAACGCGGTGACCGCCGCCGGATTGTCGAACATGAACGTGTCGTCGCGGCGGAACTGGCCACCGGCCGAACCGATGTAGTTCAGGTAGATCGCCTGCATGTCGTTGGCGGCGTTGTACCCCCACTGGCGCACCCGGGTCGGGTCGAAGCCGACGGAGTCGGCGCTGCGACCGGCGGCGTCGACGGTCAGCCGCGCCAGCAGCGGGCGCAGCGTGTCGGTGTGATCGGGCGCCCACCGCAGGGTCGCCAGATCGGCCGGGGTGATCCCGGCGGCGGCGAGCAACGCGGTGTTGTAGAACACCGCGATCCCGCCGTCGGTGAGTTGCGGCACCCCCCACAGCACACCGTGGCGGGTGAACTGCTCGACCACCGTGGGCTCCCAGCCGGTGCGCGCACCGGGGATCGCCAGCAGTTTGCCGTTGTCGGCGTAGTCGGCGAGGTAGGCCGCCGACACCCAGAAGATGTCGTCGGCGCCGCCGCCGGCCACGTCGGTGCGAAGCGAGTCGAAATAGTTCGCGTAGGCGACGACGTTGACGTGCACCTCGATGTCGGGGTGGGCGGCGGAGAACTCCCGCAGCGATTGCCGGTAGGCCTCGGCGGCGCCGGGGTCCCACAACCGCAGGGTCACCACCGTGGTGCCGCGGTGGGCACGTGAACCCAGGTCGAGCAGCACCGCCGCGCCCACCAGCAGCGACGCCAGCGCGACCACCGCCCCCGCGGCCACCGTGGAGAACCGCGGCCGGTGCCTACCCGCGTCGGCCCCCGGGGCCCGGCCGCCGGTCATTTCAGACCCGTGACGACGATGGAGCGCACCACCTGGCGCTGGAACACCACGAACAGCGCCAGCAGCGGGGCGATCGCGACCGTGGTGGCCGCCATCACCAGCGTCCACTGGGCGTTGTACTGCGACTGCATCCCGGCGGTGGCCACCGTGAGCACCCGCCACTTGGCGCCGCTGGTGATGACCAGCGGCCACATGAAGTTGTTCCACTGCGACACCACGGTGATCAGCGTCAACGTCACCAGGATGCCGCGGCTGGCCGGCACCACCACGTGGGTGAGCACGTCCAGGGTGTTCGCCCCGTCGAGGCGCGCGGCGTTGATCAACGCAGCGGGAATCGTCCGGAAATGCTCGCGCAGCAGGAAGATCGCATACGGCGAGCCGAACACGAACGGCAACACCAACGCCCAGAACGTGTTGCGCAGCCCGGCTTGGGCCATCATCAGATACAGCGGCACCACGGTGACGGTCGCCGGCACCATCAGCGTCGCCAGATACACCCAGAACAGGGCGTCGCGGCCGGGAAAACGCAGCCGGGCGAACGCGTAGGCGGCCAACACCGAAAACACCAACTGGCCCAGCGTGATCAGCGCGGTCATCACCGCGGTCACCGCCAGTGCCCGCCCGAACCCGGCGCCGGCCAGGTCGGTGTAGTTGGTGAGCACCGGCGGGCGCGGCCAACTCAACGGTGTGCCGCTGGCGAACTGGCGTGCCGAGGTCACCGAGGTCAACAGCGCCAACCCGAACGGAACCAGCGTGACCAGCGCCCCGGCGACCAGCGCCGCGTAGACACCGATGCGTCCGGCCACCGCCCGCACACCGCCGGTAACCCTAGGTGAGGTCATAGGAGATCCGCCGTCGGAAATACAGATGCTGGACGAGGGTGACGCCGACGAGGATGACGAACAACACCACCGACATCACCGCGGCCCGCCCGATGGCCGCCGCCCCGAACGCCTCGGCGTAGATGCGGTGGGCCACCAGGTCGGTGCGTCCGGCCGGGCCCCCGCCGGTCAGCGCGTAGACGGTGTCGAAAACCTGCGCGGCGCTGACCACGCCCGTCACCAGCACGAAAAACATTGTGGGCCGCAGCATCGGCAAGGTGACCCGGACGAACCGCTGCCAACCGCTGGCCCCGTCGATGATCGCCGCGGCGTGGATGTCGGTCGGGATGGCCAGGATCCCGGCGAGGAAGAACAGCGCCACGTAGCCGACGTTGGTCCACACGATCACCGCCGAGACCACCGGCAGCGCCAGGCCCGGATCGGTGAGCCACTCCACCCGGTGGCCCGCCACGGTGGCGACCGCCCCGTCGGTGGGCGCCAAAAGCCAGCGCCACAACACCGCGATCGCCAGCGGCGCACAGATCCACGGCAGCACATAGATGGTGCGAAACACCCCGCTGCCGGGCAATTGGCGGGCCAGAAGCCCCGCCGCCCCCAGTCCGAGCACGGTCTGGGTGGGCACCACGATCGCCACGAACACCGCCGTGACCGCCAGCGAGTTCCCGAACGTGGTGTCGGTGAGCACCGCACCCCAATTGTCCAGGCCGACATATCGGATCGGGCCCAACAGATCCCAGCGGTGCAGGCTCAGCCAGATCACCACCAGAATCGGCAGCAACAGAAACACGCCGACCCCGAACAGGCTCGGCGCCAGCAGCGCGTAGGCCAGACCGGTCGAGCGGGCTCCCGGTGCCGACGTGGTGCGGGACATAGCTGTATTAAAACCGGTGGCTACGGTGAAGGGGTGACACCGCAACGCGGGATCGACGCCGAATTCCTGGCGCTGCCCCGGACCCACCTGGCCGACGCGGCCCTCGCAGCGGCCACCGCCGCCGGGGCCAGCCACGCCGACCTGCGCATTCACCGCATCACCACCGAGACGATCGCGTTGCGCGACGCCGCGCTGGAGACCGCGGTGCGCACCCGGGACCTGGGACTGGCGGTGCGGGTGATCGTCGACGGCACCTGGGGCTTCGCTTCGCACGCCGAGCTCACCGCGGAGGTGGCCGCGGCGACCGCGCGCCGTGCGGTCGAGGTGGCCCGCACGCTGGCGGCGCTCAACCGGGACCGCGTCGAGTGGGCCGACGAGCCGGTCTACCGCGACGTGCAGTGGGTCTCGCACTACGACATCGACCCCTTCGAGGTGCCCACCGCGGAGAAGATCGCCGTCCTCGACGACTACTCGGGGCGGCTGTTGACCGCCGGTGTCGACCACGTCAGCGCCGCGCTGATGGCGGTCAAGGAACAGATCTTCTACGCCGACACCGCCGGATCCTCGATCACCCAGCAGCGGGTGCGGCTGATGCCGACCTGTGAGGCCACCGTCGTCGGCGGTGCGGGCACCGACGGCTTCGACTCGATGCGCACGCTGGCACCGCCGAGCGGGCGCGGGTGGGAGGCGGTGGCCGGCGACCGGATCTGGAACTGGACCGAGGAGCTCGCGCAGCTGCCCGGGTGGCTGGCGGAGAAGATGGCAGCGCCCTCGGTCGCCGCCGGGCCCACCGACCTGGTGATCGACCCGTCGAACCTGTGGTTGACCATCCACGAATCCGTCGGCCACGCCACCGAGTACGACCGTGCCATCGGCTACGAAGCGGCCTACGCCGGCACCTCGTTCGCCACGCCGGATCAGCTCGGGCTGTTGCGCTACGGATCGCCGGCGATGACGGTCACCGCCGACCGCACCGAGGAGTTCGGGCTGGCCACCATCGGCTACGACGACGACGGTGTCGCCGCGCAGCGGTGGGATCTGGTGCGCGACGGAATCTTCGTGGGCTACCAGCTCGACCGGGTGTTCGCCCACCGCCTCGATCACACCGGTGCGGCCCGCTCCAACGGCTGCTCCTACGCCGATTCCCCGCACCATGTACCCATCCAGCGGATGGCCAACGTGTCGCTGCAGCCGGGCCCGCAGGACCTGTCGACGGCGGACCTGATCAGCCGCGTCGACGACGGCATCTACGTCGTCGGTGACCGCTCATGGTCGATCGACATGCAGCGCTACAACTTTCAATTCACCGGCCAGCGTTTCTACCGCATCCGCGACGGGCAGCTCGCCGGCCAGCTCCGCGACGTCGCCTACCAGGCCACCACCACCGAGTTCTGGAATTCGATGGAAGCCGTCGGCGGGCCGTCGACATGGGTGCTCGGCGGCGCATTCAACTGCGGCAAAGCCCAACCCGGCCAGGTGGCCGCGGTCAGCCACGGCTGCCCATCGGCGTTGTTCCGCGGTGTCAACGTGCTCAACACCCGAGCGGAGGGCGGCCGATGATCCCCGCGGAACAGGTCACCGAGACGGCACTCGCCGAGGCGCGGCGCCTCGGCCGTGCCGACGAGACCATCGTGATCGTCACCGACCGTTCGGAGGCGTCGCTGCGGTGGGCCAACAGCTCGATGACCACCAACGGCGTGTCGACGGGGCGTGAGATCACCGTGATCGCGATCGTGCGCGACGGCACCGGGGCCCGGGTGGGGTCGCTGACCACCGCCGAGGTCGCGCCCTCCGCGCTGAGCGGTCTGGTCGCCGCGGCCGCCGACGCCGCGCACGCCGCCACCCCGGCCCGCGACGCCGCACCGCTTCTCGTCGACACCGGCACACCGCCGCACTGGGATGCGCCGGTGCCGCAGACCGGTGCGGAGATCTTCGCCGAGCTGGCCGCCACCCTCGGGCGTGCATTCACCGGTGCGTTCCCCGCCACCCTCTACGGCTTCGCCCGCCACGAGCTGGCGACCACCTTCCTGGCGTCGTCGACGGGGTTGCGCCGGCGTTTCACCCAGCCGACCGGCACCGTGGAGATCAACGCCAAACGTGACGGGGCCTCAGCCTGGGCGGGACACGCGACCCCGGATTTCGTTGCGGTGCCGACGGATTCGCTGCTCGACCAGTTGTCCACGCAGCTGGGGTGGGCGCGCCGCACCGTGGAGTTGCCGGCGGGGCGCTACGAGACGTTGATGCCGCCCACCACGGTCGCCGACATGATGATCTACCTCGGATGGTCGATGAGCGGCCGCGGCGCCCAGGAGGGCCGCACCGCGCTGTCGGCGCCCGGCGGCGGCACCCGGGTGGGGGAGCGGCTCAGTGACCTGCCGTTGACGTTGTATTCCGACCCGGCCGCCCCGGGGTTGGCCAGCGCTCCGTTCGTCACCGCGGCCAGTTCCTCGCAGACCCTGTCGGTGTTCGACAACGGATTGGACATCGCCCGCACGGACTGGATCCGCGACGGCGTGATCAACGCGCTGGGCTACCCGCGGGCCTACGCCGGCGAGTACGGCGCGCCGGTGGCGGTGGCCGCCGACAACCTGCTGATGACCGGCGGCGAGGCCAGCCTGGAGCAGATGATCGCCGGCACCGAGCGGGGACTGCTGTTGACCACGCTGTGGTACATCCGCGAGGTCGATCCGGCCACGCTGCTGCTGACCGGGTTGACCCGCGACGGCGTCTACCTGGTCGAAGACGGTCAGGTGAGTGCGGCGGTCAACAACTTCCGCTTCAACGAGAGCCCGCTGGATCTGTTGCGCCGCGCCGACGAGGCCGGCGCCCCGGCGGCGACGCTGCCGCGCGAGTGGGGGGACTGGGCGACCCGAGCGGCGATGCCGCCGTTGCGTATCCCCGATTTCCACATGTCGTCGGTGAGCCGGGCGCAGTAGCCGCGGTCTCAGCGCCGGGTGGCCGCTACCCCGCGGGTGATCGCCGCGGTGCCCGCCTTCATCAGCAGACGTTTGACTGTCGCCGCACCGGCCCCCGCGGTGGAGGCGATCCGGGACCGTTCCCGCGGACGAAACCGCAGCGGGTCGCCCTCACGCAGGTGCCCGGTGCGGGTGACCGTGCCATAGACGCCGAGGCAGTGGCGGGTGTGGGCGGCGATGGTGCGGGTGATGCGGCGATCCCGGTCGAGGTCGGGTTGGGCGTGTGAGGGCATCACGCAGCGCACCGTGGGCAACAGTGGGGTGATCTCGGCGGCCGGCGCGAACAGGGTGCCCCCGCACCAGTCGGTCTCCGGATACTCGGCGCCCTGCGGCGCGTCGACGAGAATCGTGGGCCGGAAACGCCGGACATCGAAGTCCGAGTCCGGTGCCAGACCGGTCATGGTCCGCAGCGTCTGTTCGGTGATCACGTGCACCGGGTAGGCGTCGACGTAGCTGCCGACCGGGGTGATGTAGCGGCTCAGTTCGGCGAGCTTTTTGACCGGGAACATCGACAGGTCCGGAAGCGGCTCGTCGTCGTCGAGACCGAAGTAGGCGTGCAGGTCGGCGGCACCGGCCATCGTCCCGCGGTACTGGCCTTTGTCCTCGACCGGGGGCAGAGCCCGCAGTTCGACGTCGCGGTCGAGGTAGGAGGACAGCGCCGCGTGGATCCCCGGATCGGAGCTGGAGAACTCCCGGCCGTCGGGCAGCCCGACGATCACCTCGGGGGCGTGGCCCGGCCCGGCCTCCGGTGGTGGCGGCTTCACATACCGCGCGGTGCACAGCAGCAGGCCGGCCAGCCGCTTGGCGCTGGTGGTGGCGTTGTTCTCCAGGTCGCGCACCGCCCAGGTGCGGTCGGCGTGCAAGCCCAGCGTTCCGACCTCGGCGGCGGTGATGCGCTGTCCGGCCATGGACTTCACCGGATACCGCCAGATACCGGTGATGCGCCCGATCGCGACCATCGCCGCGGAGCCTACCGCAGCCGCGCGGCGATCAGAAGTCGTCGACGTGGCCGAGGATCACCTGCGGGCGCGCGGGGGTCAGATAGCTGACCGCCCAGGACACCGTGGCACCCAACCGCTGCCACACCCCCGACAGCAACGCCGCGTGCACCCCGAGCCACGACACGAACGCCAGCGGTCCCTGCACCTGTAGCCGCCGCGGCCCGATCTCGGCGACCGCGGCGCCGCGGCCGATCATCGCCATGATCCCCTTGTCCAGATACCGGAACGGGGTGCGCGGGCGGCCGGCGAGGTCGGCGAGAATGTTGCGCGCGGCCCATTTCCCCGATTGCAGGGCCACCGAACCCAACTGCGGCAGCGGGCGTCCCTTGCGGTCGGTGATGTTGGCGCAGTCGCCGAGCACATAGACGCCCTCGAAACCGGGGACGGTGAGATCGGGGTCGACGTCGACGCGACCGCCCTTGCCCTGCGGCAACCCGGAGTCGGCGATCAGCTGCGGGGCTTTGAGCCCGCCGGCCCACACCACCACATTGCCGGGCACGTCGGTGCCGTCGCCCAAGGTCACCCCGTCGGGGCGCACCTGGGTGACTTGGACACCCAGGTGCAATTCGACACCCATTTCGTGGAGTTGCCGGTGTGCGTAGGACTGCGACTTCTCCGAAAACGGGCGCAGCACACTGGTGCCCATGTCGAGTAGGCGCACGCCGATATTGCGGGCGAAGTCCGCGGAGTAGGCCGCCGCGATCGCGGTGTGGACGTTCTCGGCGACCGCACCGGCCAGTTCGACACCGGTGGGACCGCCGCCGATCACGATGAGATCCAGGCTGCGTTTCATTCCGGTCGGGGAGTCCGCGTCGTCGAGGTCGGCGACCATACGAGCGCCCAGGCGGACCGCGTCGCGCAGACTGTAGAGCGGGTAGCTGTGGTCGCGGGCACCCTCGATGCCGAAGAAGTTGGCCTCCGACCCCATCGCCAGAACCAAGACCGCGGCCCGACAGACGGTGCCGTCGGCGAGGGTGACCGTCTTGGCCACGGGGTCGATGGCGGTGACCGTGTCGATGACGACGCGCACGTGACGGTGCCGGCGGAAGATGGCGCGCAGTGGACGCGCCACCTCCGAGGTCCCGATCTGGGCGGTGGCCACCTGGTAGAGCAGCGGCTGGAACTGGTGATAGTTGTTCTTGTCGATCAACAACACCCGCACTCCCTTGCGGGCCAGCCGCTGGGCGGTCGCCACGCCCGCGAAACCACCGCCGACCACGATGACGTCCTGGGTGATGGGGGCAGCATCGATTCGGCTCATAGCCTCGAGGTTAGCCTGAGCGCCTGCGCCCGGTGGCGATCCCCGACGACGCCCCGCAACCTTCGGGGGCGGCCCGGCCCGGCGTGCTCAGCCGGCGGCGGCGCTGCCCGTTCGAGCCACCAACGTGGCGAACTCCTCGTCGATGACGGCGGTGAGCGCGGCCGCATCGGCCACGTGCCGACGGTCGGCGGTCATCGACAGGCACAGGTTGTTCATCCAGGTGATGGCCAGCACGCTGGGACCCATCCCGTGGTAGAGCGGCCCGGCCGGATAGAAGCGGGGCGCCGGCAGATTGAGGAAGGTCGGATCGTCGGCGACGAAACCACTGGCGTTGGAGACGATCACGTTGCACGGCCAGGAGATCCGTTCGGCCAGACCGAACCGCTCGATGAGCCGGAAGAGCGCCGTCACCAGCCGTCCCGGGGCGTATTCGTTCCATTGGCGGAACAGGTTGACTCCCCGGCGCTCTTTGACCTCCTTGACCGCTCGGGCATGGTCGGCGATGGCCTGCAGGCGCTCGACCGGATCGGCGATGTCGTCGTTGAGGTTCACCCGCAGCACGGTGGTGGTTCCGACTCCCTCGGTGATGTAGTCGGAGGAGTCCGCGTCGCGCATCGCGTAGGGCACCGCGGCCACCAGCGGTGCCGAGACGGTCGCGCCGCGCTCCTGCAGGGCGCGACGCAGAGCAGCGGCCACGCAGGACAACAGGATGTGATTGATCGTGACGTCGAAGTGCTCGCCGACTCGGCGGAGGTCATCGAGCGGCAGGGTCGCCAGTGCGGTGGTCGATGTCCCCGACAGGGTGCAATTGAACACCGTGCGTGGAGCTTTGACCTGCAAGTGTTTGGTGTCGCGTTCGGCGCGCAGGGTGCGCCTCGACAGGGCGATGAGTGCGGGCAAGCGCCGAAGTCGCTGCGCCTTGCGCCTGGCCGCATCGGCGAGGATCGCCGAGGGCCGGTCGGGGAATGTGCTCTCCTGCGGGGGGAAGCGGGCCGGCAGGGAGCTCAGATCGCCGGGCATCAACATATAGCCGGTGGTCTCCATCGCCGATTCGCCGTCCACCAGCATGTGGTGCACGACGGTGATGACGTATCCGTACTCGTCGTCGTACCTGTCGCCGTTCCCGGGCGCGGTCGCACCGTCGTCGATCACATAGGTGTGCCACAGCGGTTTGGTCGGATCCAGGTGGGTGGCACGGACGCGGGCGAGGACCCGTTCGACACCGGCGAGTCCACCCGGTGACGGCATCGGCACCGTCGTCACATGTTCAGCGACGTCGACCTCGGCGACCGAGGCCAGCATGGGGCGGTCCGGGTTGAACCACGGGCTGTACAGCACCTTGCGGTACGCCGGTACCAGATGGATGCGGCTGGCCAATGTGGTGACCACGTGGTCGTAGAGGCTGGTGGTCAGCGCCGTACGGTCGACCACCGCGACCGCCACCCCGTTGCCGACCTGCAACCGGGTCTCTTGATACAGCTGCCAGGCATCCATGCCGCTGAGCCGTTCCACGCGTCGGGCCACGGCGCTCACCGTTGCCCGTCGCGGGACTTGGGTGGGTAGAACTGGCGGACCCAACGTCGGTACTTCCCGATCGGGCCGTCGGCGGGAATCAGTTTCGGGTGCTCGTAATAGATCTTGTCGTCCCAGATCAACTGGTCGCGGGTGACCTCGTAGGTGACGATCTGCAGGTACAGCCACCCGGTCAGCCGTTCGATCGGGCTCATGAGCGCACGCAGCACCCGGTTGCGGAATCGGCGCCGGGCGGCGACCCCGATGTAGATGTCACTTTTGCGCGGTGCGACTGGTGTGGCCAGGACCATCTGGCGCACCATCCAGAGCCGGGCGATGGTGAGCTCGACCAGGGAGAAACCCAACCCGATGAGCACCGATGTGAAGTGGAACGGCACACCACCGATGATCGGAACGGGTTTGGTGCCACCGTATTCGGTGTACAGGCGTGCGCCGTCGATCTCCATCGGTTTGGGGATGACGAAGTTGGTGAACTTGTGGATGGTGGCGAAATGCTGGTGATCCAGCCCGTTTTCGTTCACTTCCTGCGGGTGGGTGTTGAAGTGCAGTCGTCGCGTGGCGATCGGGTGCCAGTCGGGATCGGACTCGGGCAGGTCGAGGTCGAAGGCGGGCGACTGCCCGGCGGGGCCGTGGTACACCATGATCATCCCCAAGTGGACGCGGACCGGCAGTGTCGTCAGCGAGGCGCCGCGCGGAGGTTCCCCGCAGGGGGTGCTGACGCACTGCCCGGAGGCGGCGAACTTGAATTCGTGAAACGGGCACACGACGGTCTCTTTTTCCACGCGGCCGCGTCGACCGATGTGGGCGCCCAGGTGCGGGCAATACGGTTCGACGGCGGCGAGCACGCCAGACTCGGTCTGGAAGATGACGATCTCGTCGTCGAGGAAGCGGCGGGTGAGGATCCGGCCGGGCTTCAATTCCTTGGCGAATCCGACCGCATACCAGCTGTAGGGATACGGCGGATACGGGTCACCGCGATTGATGACATTGTGACTACTGACGTTATCATCGTTGGCAACGACGGTCATGGGAGCCCTTTCGCTGGGTCGGCACGGCGGCGGTCAAAACACCACTCCGGATGCGGGACGCCCGGATGTGGCGACGATCACCCCGACATAGAACACGTTCTAATTTGTTGTGGCAAGTTCGCCGGTGATCCCGGTCTTCTCCGGTCCAAATCCGCGCCGGCCGGGGCCGTTGACCGGCCCGTGCCGGGCGGCCGCTAAATTCGGGGCGGCCGTAACAGGTGTCTGCGAGGGGAGCGACATGACCGCACGCGTCGAACAACGGGAGTTCCAGGCCGAGGCCCGTCAGCTGCTGGATCTGATGATCCACTCGGTGTACTCCAACAAGGACTCGTTTTTGCGGGAGCTGATCTCCAACGCTTCCGACGCGCTGGACAAGCTGCGGTTGGCGGCGTTCCGGGACAAGGATCTGCAGGTCGACACCTCCGATCTGCACATCGCGTTGGAGGTCGACGCCGATGCCCGCACGCTGACCGTGCGCGACAACGGCATCGGCATGACCCGTGACGAGGTGGTGGATCTGATCGGAACACTGGCCAAATCCGGCACCGCCGAGCTCCGCACCCAACTGCGCGAGGCCCAGACCGAGGCCGCCTCCGAGGAGCTGATCGGACAGTTCGGTATCGGCTTCTACTCGGCGTTCATGGTCGCCGACAAGGTCACGCTGGTGACCCGCAAGGCCGGTGACGAGGAGGGCACCCGGTGGGAGTCGACCGGCGAGGGCTCCTACACCATCGAGACTCTGCCCGCGGACGACGCGACACCCCAGGGCACCGCTGTCACCCTGCATCTCAAACCGGTGGACGCCGAGGACGGGCTGCACGACTACACCGCCGAGTTCACCCTGCGCAACCTGGTGAAAAAGTACTCCGATTTCATCGCGTGGCCGATCCGGATGGCCGTCGAGCACCGCATTCCCCCTACCGAGGAGGGCGGCGAGGAGACGGTGACCACCGAGGTCGAGACCATCAACTCGATGCAGGCACTGTGGGCACGGCCCAAAGACGAGGTCTCCGCCGAGGAGTACACCGAGTTTTACAAACACATCGCTCATGCCTGGGATGAGCCCCTCGACGTCATCGCTATGCGCGGTGAGGGCACCTTCGAATATCAAGCGCTGCTGTTCATCCCGTCGGTTGCGCCGTTCGATCTGTTCAACGCCGATGCGCGGTTGGGGGTGCAACTGTATGTCAAACGGGTCTTCATCATGGCTGACTGCGAAGACCTCATGCCTACCTACCTGCGATTCGTCAAAGGCGTCGTCGACGCACAGGACATGTCGCTCAACGTCTCCCGCGAGATCCTGCAGCAGGACCGCCAGATCGCCGCGATTCGCCGGCGGCTGACCAAGAAGGTGCTTGCCGCGATCAAGGACCTGCAGACCGGCCGCCCCGACGATTACCGCACCTTCTGGAACCAGTTCGGCCGGGTGCTCAAGGAGGGGCTGCTCGCCGACGTCGAGAACCAGGACCTGCTGTTGAGGGTGTCCTCGTTCGCCTCGACGCACAGCGACGAGGAGTCCACGACCCTCGCCGACTACGTCGAGCGGATGAAAGACGGCCAGGAGCAGATCTTCTACGCGACCGGCGAGACCCGCGAGCAACTGCTCAAATCGCCGCACCTGGAGGCGTTCAAGGCCAAGGGCTACGAGGTGCTGTTGCTCACCGACCCGGTCGACGAGGTCTGGGTGGGCATGGTCACCGAGTTCGACGGCAAGCCGCTGCAGTCGGTCGCCAAGGGGGAGGTGGACTTAGACACCGAGGAGGAGAAGACCGCCCACGAGGCGGAGCGCAAGGAGCAGGAGAAGGAATTCGCCGAGCTGCTGAGCTGGCTGCACGACACGCTCGGCGAGCACGTCAAGGAGGTGCGGCTGTCCCACCGGCTCACCGACTCTCCGGCGTGTCTGATCACCGACGCCTTCGAGATCACCCCGGCGTTGGCTCGCATCTACCGGGCGTCGGGCCAGGAGGTGCCGGCGGGCAAGCGGATCCTGGAGCTCAACCCGGGCCATCCGTTGGTGACCGGTCTGCGCACTGCCCACGCCGAGCGCGCCGACGATCCGGCGGTCGCCGAGACCGCCGAGTTGCTGTACGGCACCGCGCTGTTGGCCGAGGGCGGGGCGCTGGAGGACCCGGCCCGTTTCGCCGAACTGCTCGCCGACCGGTTGGCCCGCACGCTGTAGCGCGGACTCAGCCGGTCGGGGCGGGTGCCGGGCGCGATCGCAGTGCCTTGATCCACCCGTAGACGCTGATGCTCAGCCAGAACGCCTCCATGATCGCCGAGGCGAGGTTCCAGTGGAACCACAGCGAGAAGATGATCATCAACGAGCCGACAGCGTTGAGCAGTGAGAACAGCGGGATATCCGGGCTGACCCGGTCGGTTTGAAGCAGGAAGTACATCACGGTGACGACGACGACGCCGACGACGCCGACGAGGTCGGACATGAATCCGATATTCACGGTTGACAGCCCCCCAGATGGTATTTGCCGAGTTTCTTCTTTACTTGTTCGAACTGAGTCATTGCGTCCCAAAAGGTTTCGAGAAAGTGCGACATTATCAGTAGCGGATGGGTGGCGGTGCCGGCGTAGGTGACCGAAGCGTCGTGGAACCAATGCTCGTAGAAGCCGCGGTCGGTGACCGCGGCGGTCGCCATCCGAAACGAGTCGTAGACGCTGGGGTCGGCCGATTTGCGGTAATTCTCCCTCTCGAAACGGTTGGCGGTGCGACTGGCGTCGAGAGCCCGCCGGGGGGCCGATTCGTTGACGTTGTCGACGAGTGCCGACAGGTACGGGGGGTCACCGCCGCACCACAGCGAGAACGGTTCCAAAGCCTCGTGGAGGAAGTCCAGGCGTGGATCGAACGGGTGATAGTTCACGTGCAGCGGCCAGAGATAGATGCTGACCAGATAATTCGCGACCCGCCGACAGTATGCTCGGTCACTGTCCTCCGCGAGGGTTTCGAGGAATTGAGCGACGGTGGCGAAGTAGCGGGTTGCCGCCGCGGACACAGACCGATCGATACACGGATTCTCGGTCCGCGCGGTGATCAGTCGATGCGTTCGATGAGCCCAGTATTCGTAGTTGAAGCTGTCCGCCATGGCCGTTCCCCAGTTCACGATGCGGTCGGACACGTTCGCGAGGGACATCGGGGAACGGCGGCCGATGGCGAATGACGGATCCGTGTACAGGGCGATGTGATGGATGTAGTCGTGAATTGACCGCTCCCACACCGCGTTGTACAAGTCGGCGATATCCACGAACCCGGTGGAGCGCAAAAGCGACAGTATCTCCGGGTCGAGTGTGGTCACGCTGAAGGCAACTCCGCATCCGGAGTGGTCCAACTCGCGCCGGCGTTCGACCCTGATGAACCCCCAACTGTTGGTGAAGCCGTCGAACACATACGTCCGGGGGAATGAGAATGTCAGGTCTCTGGCGGCGGGGAGGCGCTGTATCACCTCCGATGCGACCGTCCTGTCGGTCAGGTGGGCCTTGGCAGCGTTGGCCCGATCGAACAGGGCTTCGGAGACGACGTGGTTGCGGGAACAGTAGAGCACGCCGCTGAGGTCGGGGGCGAGTTCGAACGCCTCGGTAAGACGCGCGGCGTCGGCGGAGTAGGGGGCCAGCAGCGTTGCCCATGCATCCAGATAGGGGTTGGCATGGTGGAGTTCTTCGGTGATCAAGGACTGAAACGGCCGCGTCTTCACTTCCTGGAGGAATTCGGAGAACTCCGAACCCTCGTGAAACTCATGGGCGAAGACGTCATGGACGACGCGTCCCACCATCAGATCGACTTCAGATCGGAAAGCCTGGGGATGGCCGCGAAGTACTCTTTGCGCACGTCGCTCTGCTGGAATGCCCCCTTGAGTTCCGTGGTCCGGGTGACGGCATTCACATCCTCGATGCCACGCATTTTGACGCACAGATGCTCGGCGTCGACGGTGACCGCGACGTCGTCTGTTTCGACCAGCTCGGCGAGGGTCTCGGCGATCTGGATCGTCAACCGTTCTTGAACTTGGGGTCGGCGCGCGAGGTGGCGGGCGATCCGGTTGAGTTTTGACAGTCCGATCAGCCGACCTGCCGGGATGTATGCGATATGGCACCGGCCGATGATGGGCACGAAATGGTGTTCGCAGGTGCTGATTATCGAGATGTTGGCCTCGCAGAGTGGCTCGGAGTACCCGAACTTGTTGTCCTGAGTGGTGATTTCGGGGAAGCGTCGACGATCGAGGCCGTCGAACACCTCGTTGACCAGCATTTTGGCGAAACGATGTGGTGTTCGGGTCAGGGAATCGTCGTGAATGTCCAGGCCCAACGCGACCATGATGTCTCGGAAGCTGTTCTCGATCGCGGTGATCTGGGCGTCGGGGGTCAAGGCGGTGCCGATGTAGGGGTATGTCCGCGACGCCGGTTTCGTCGGCCGACTCGGAACGAGTGCGGTGACCTGATGATGTCCGTTGTTGATCATGGGTGCTCCGTCAGTCGATCTGGTTGGATTGAGCCTCGGCGAAACAGTTCTCCGTCTCGCGTACCTCGACTTTGGTGATGGTCACGTCGGTGTGGTCGAGAACGCTGGGGCAGACTGTGCCGAGCAGGTAGCTGGCGATCTCCTCTGCCGTCGGGTTGAAGGGGCAGATGAACGGCTCCTTCGCCCCGGGCATGGTTTTGAGCGCGGTGATCGTGTCCGTGTCGTCGCTGGACACCAGAAACGTGTGATCCCAGTTCTCGTCGATCCAGGTGCCGACCGCGGACTTCAGCACCGAGAAGTCGATGACCCGGCCGACGGAATCGAGATGCGGCGCCTCGGCGGTGACGTAGACGAGGTAGTTGTGACCGTGCGCGGTCGCGCACTTGCTTTCGTGCCCCATGACCCGATGACCTGCGGAGAAGTGCAGGCGTCGTGTGCAGGTCCGTCTGTCGGTAGTACTCATGTATGCCCCTACTGTGTCGAGTAAACCGTAACGCTACGGTATGAACCGTAGCAATGCTACAGCAGAAGGTACAATATGTAGCGCAAGGATTGCGGGCCCGGCGGCATGGGCCGCGGGACGAGGCGCGGGCGCTCTCACCCTGGACGCCGGCCAACAAGTTGTGACCACCGGTCAGGGGGGTGCGGTTCACCGCTGCCGCGGGAGACGATGGACCACGACACCCGGGGCGGACACCCGGTGGAGAGGGGAGCATGTGATGAACCGTGACGCCGTCCGGGACCGCGGGGCGAAGCTGATGAACCTGGCCCATCGGGTGGTTCTCACCGTCAGCGGTAATCGGGTTCTGGCCAAACCTTTCGGGATGCCGGTGGTCGAACTCCACACCGTGGGCCGCAAGTCCGGTCTGCCGCGGTCCTGCTATCTCACCGCGCCGATGCACGACTCCGAGCGCGTCATCCTGGTCGCCTCGAAAGGCGGTGACGACCGCAACCCGGACTGGTACCGCAACCTGCAGGCCAACCCCGATGCCGAGCTCGTCATCGACGGCGCCCGGCGAGTCGTGCACGCGCGCACGGCGACCGTAGACGAGCGAGCCGAGTTGTGGCCGCAGATCGTTGCCGCCTACCGCGGGTACGGGCAGTATCAGACCCGGACCCAGCGGGAGATTCCGGTGGTCATCTGTGAACTGCGGAGCTGATCGCGCCCGGGTCCCGGTGGGATCCGGCTCGAGTCAGCGCCCCAACGCGGAGACGACCGCGGTTGCCGTCGCCTTCGCCGAACCCGGGTTCTGTCCGGTCACCAGCCGCCCATCGGTGACGACGTGGGAGGCGAACGGGATCAGTCCCTTGCGGTAGCGGGCGCCGCGTTGTTTCATCTCGGCTTCGGCGTTGTAGGGCACCAGCTTGGTGACCCGGGCCAGCACCTCCTCGATCCACGCG
The DNA here is from genome assembly GCF_002104795.1 of Mycolicibacillus koreensis. GTDB lineage: Bacteria > Actinomycetota > Actinomycetes > Mycobacteriales > Mycobacteriaceae > Mycobacterium > Mycobacterium koreense. The sequence goes on along the minus strand of NZ_NCXO01000003.1, from coordinate 81,901 downwards.
AACCCGGTGAGCTCACGCCCGGCGACCAACAGGGAGCCGTCGGAGAGTCGGGTGTTGAGCAGACCGCAGTAGCCGTGGCACACCGAGGACACGACGCCGCCGTGCTCGAAGATCTCGCGGGTAATCCGCTGCAGGCCTTCGCTGTCGGGGAAGTCGTACATCACCGCGTGGCCGCCGGTGAAGTAGATCGCATCGAAGTCGGTCCCGTCGATTCCGTCGGGGGAGGCCGTCTCGGCGAGCAGCGCCATCTTCGCCCCGTCGGCCTTCCACGCTTTGGCGCTCTTATCGAAATTGGGGAATTTCAGCGAGCGCGGCTCAAGCGGTACGGACCCGCCCGCCGGGCTGACGATCTGCTGCTCGTAGCCGGCGTCGGTGAAGACGTCGTAGGCGTGGGTCAACTCCGAGAGCCACAGCCCGGTCGGGTGGGTGGGGTTGTCTTCGGTGGGGTTGTCTTCGGGTGGGTTGTCATAGTGCGCGACATTGGTGACGACGTGCAGGATGCGTTTGGCCATAGGTCAAGGATTCCGGCGTCGACGGGTGGGCGCCACCTGCTGGCCATTTCGCACAACTAGATGGCCAGCAAGCACCTGTCATGAGCGGGGCGCCGCCTCTACCCTTGACGGATGCGTTCGGCGCGCACGACAACCGCCTGCCCCCGGATGAGGTCGATGTGAGTACCCACGATGTTCTGCGCTCGCCGGCGGGGCTGGCGCTGCTGGTGGATCTGGGCGTGGAGCACGGCTTGGAGCCGGCCGAGGTGTTGCGGGGGACACCGCTGACGCGGCAGATCCTCGACGACCTCGACGCCGAGGTGCGGCTTCGCGACGAACTGTGCGTCATCGGCAATTTGGTGGACACGCTGCGCGAGGTTGACGGCCTCGGCGTCGAGGCGGGGCTGCGCTGCCACGCCGCGTCACCGGGTATCTGGGGGCTTGCGCTGATGAGTTCGCGGACACTGGGCGAGGCGGCGGCGATGGGGATGTCGCTGGTCTCGCTGAGTTTCTGCCTGTGTCGGCTCGACGTTGCCGGTGATCCCACCGACGGCACGATGCGACTGGTTCTCGACCCGTCGGCGTTGCCGGCCCGCATCCGTCGATTCGCTGTCGAACGTGACAGCACCGGGATCCAGACGCTTCACCGTGACCTGCTCGGGGCCTCCGATGCCCCGATCCGGGTCACCTACACCATGGCCCCGCCCGCCGCGGACATGGTGCAGCGATACCGCGCGGTTTTCGGTACCGAGCCAGAGTTCGATGCGGAGCAGAACTGCCTCATCATCGGCCCCGAAGCGTTGAACCGGCCGCTGCCGCAGGCCAACGACTATGCCCGTTCGTTGGCCGAACGTGAGGCGCGCAACCTGCTCCGGCAGAGATCGGCCCGTGCCGGTGTCGCCGGGGTGTTGCGCGAGTTGATGTTGACCAGCCGGTCACCGGCGGTGCCGCTTGACGACGCCGCGCGTCAACTGGCCGTCAGCCCGCGCACCCTGCGCCGGCACCTCGCCCGGGAGGGTGCTTCGCTGCGGGCCCTGCAGGACGAGGTGCGCGAGGCACTCGCCGAGGAGATGCTCCGCGACCCGGACCAGTCGGTCGCCCACATCGCCGAGCGCCTCGGCTACCGGCAGGTGTCGAGCTTCACCCAGGCATTCCGGCGTTGGAAAGGTGTTGGTCCCCGCGACTACCGGCAGGCGAACAACCAGAGCCGCGACGACAATGATTGACCTGCATGCGAAAAGGTCGGCGGCGAGTCTGGCGGTGATGCTGGACTGGGCGGCCGGTCAAGGGGTGACACCACAACAGTGTCTTGCCGGCACCGCGACGACACCGGCGCTCGTGCGCAGACCGGCCGCTGAGGTCAGCGGTGAGCAAGAACTCACCGCCATCGCGAACATCCTGGCCGCCGTGGGGGACCGGCCGGGGCTGGGACTGCAGGCCGCGGCGCACTATCCGATCACCGCCTTCGGCGTCTGGGGATACGCCATCCTCACGAGCGCGACCTTGGGTGAGGCGATCGATGTCGCCGTCAGATTCGTGCGCCTGAGCTATGCCTTTTGCGTCTTCGAGACGCGCCGGCTCGGCGACGAGCTGTCGATCGTGATCGATGCGCGTGCCGTCCCGGCAGCGGTGCGCCGGTTCGTGGTCGAACGTGACGCCGCGGCGATTCCGACCCTCTACCGGGAGATCTTCGGTGAATCCCCGCCGCGGCCGGCCCGCGTGGCGTTCGCTCTCCCGGACCCGGGTCCCGACCTCGGCATCTACGAGCAGTTCTTCGGCACGGCACCGGTGTTCGACGAAGCGGAGACATCGGTCACCCTGTGTGCTGCGCAGTTGAACGTCGCCCTGCCGCAGGCCAGCCCCCACACCGCCAAACTCGCCGAGCAGCAATGCCGGATGCTGCTCGAACGGCGTGAGGCCCGGACCGGTCGTGCCGGCGTGGTGCGTGACCTCTTGCTGGCTGATCCCGCTCACCCCCCGAGCTTGGCGCACGTGGCGCAGCGGCTCGCCACCAGTTCCCGCACGCTGCGTCGGCAACTGGAAGCGGAGGGAACGTCGTTTCGTCGTCTGCTCGACGAGGTGCGCCATCACCTCGGTACGGAGTTGCTCCGCAACGGCATGACTGTCGAGCAGGTGGCGGGACGTCTCGGATACACCGATGTGAGCAACTTCTCCCACGCCTTTCGGCGGTGGCGAGCGGAGAGCCCACGCGACTATGTGGCCCGGGAGAACACGACCAGTCCGTTGCGGGGGACCGCGACGTGGCACCGCAGATGAAGGGATGACGAACATGCACGCGATCACGCTCGACGGTTTCGGCGATCCAGACGTCATGGCGTGGACCGAGGTCGACGATCCAGGGCCCCCGGGCCCGGGTGAGGTGACCATCGACGTCGTCGCGGCCGGGGTCAACCGTGCCGATGTGATGCAACGTCAAGGGTTCTACCCGCCCCCGGCGGGGGCCAGCGAGACGCTCGGGCTGGAGGTCTCCGGGGTCATCGCCGCCGTGGGCGCGGAGGTGACGGGCTGGTCCCCCGGGGACGCGGTGTGCGCGCTGCTGGCCGGCGGTGGGTATGCCCAGCGGGTGACCGTGGCCGCCAGCCAGGTGCTGCCGGTGCCGGCGGGGGTCAGCGTCACCGCCGCTGCGGCGTTGCCGGAGGCCGCGGCGACCGTCTGGTCGAACGTGATGATGGCCGGAGGGCTGCAGCAGGGGCAAACGCTGCTGATCCATGGTGGGGGAAGCGGGATCGGCACGCACGCCATCCAGGTGGCTCGCGCGATCGGCGCCGCGGTGGCGGTGACCGCCGGGTCGGCGGCCAAACTTCAGCGCTGCCGCGAACTCGGGGCCCAGACCCTGATCAATTACCGCGATCAGGATTTCCCCGCGGTGGTCAACGCCGAGCACGGCGGCGCCGACGTCATTCTCGACATCATGGGCGCCAGCTACCTCGCCAAGAATGTCGAGGCCCTCGCCGAGAACGGTGACCTGACGATCATCGGGCTGCAAGGCGGGGCCAGCGCTGAACTCGATCTCGGCGCGATGCTGTTCAAGCGGGCGTCGCTGCACGTGACCAACCTGCGTCGGCGACCCGAGCGGGGGTCCGGCTCCAAGGGCGAGATCATCAGCGAACTGCGGGACCGGCTGTGGCCGCTGATCGCCGAGGGAGCGGTGGGACCGGTCGTCGGCGCGGAATTCCCGATCACCGAGGCGGCCGAGGCGCACCGACTTCTGGATTCCGGCGAGACCGTCGGCAAAGTACTGCTGACCATTCCCGACCGAGCGGCAACCGACCCCAGCTACAGGACGAGGTGACCGTCATGGCACCGCAGCTCACCGAGGTCGAGTTCGCTGGCCATACCGTCAAGGTTCCCAAGGGCGGGTATTACGACCGCTACCGGTCGAACCCGGACCTCGACGAGGTGGCGCACGATGCCGCCGTGGGAAACATCGACTGGTTCCGCCGTATACCGAAGGTCCAGGTGGAATCCCGCGTCGGGCCGATCTGGGCGCCGAACTTCTATTACCGCGCGAGCATCGTGCAGGCAACCATGCTCGCGCCGTTCGACCGACTCGCCGCGATGCTTCCCGAACCCCTTGAGCCGCTGCGAGCGTTTCCCGGTTTCGGGGTGGTGGCCCTAACTTTTTTCAGCTACGCGGTCTGCGACAACGACCCCTACGACGAAGCTTCCGTGGCCGTCGTCATCCGGAAGCCCGGTCACAAGGGAGCGGTGAGCAGTCTGCTGCCCGAGGTTGAACTGGTCAGCGCCTTACGGCGCAGAAAGTTTTACGCTCACGTGTTGGCACTGCCCGTCACCACCGAGATCGCCCGGGTCCGCGGCGTCGAGGGATATCAGTTGCCCAAGTGGCGCACTGACATCAGCCTGGACCTCGAGGACGGCGTGCAGGCCGAAATCGCCGGTCACGCAGGCCAACCCGATGTGAGCCTGCATACGCCGCGACCGGAGTTCACCGATGTGCCGTCACAAACCCGGATGGGAACCAACACGATGATCCATCTGGTCGACGGGCGATGGCACCAAACCTCGGTGCAATCGAACACCTTGTCCTTCGCCCAGCGGAGCCTGCCGCGCGACGTCACCCTCACCAGGCGCGGCGGCCCGCTCAGCGACCTGCTCGACGGACTCGGCGCCGCCCGAATCCTCAGTCTCGACGTCACCGAACACGCGCAACTCGTGCTGCACTTACCGCGTCCGCTGACCATCGCCGGTTAGCTGTCGCGCCCCCGTCGCACCACGGTGTGACCCGCTTGCTGCGCGGGCGCTAATGTCGAGGTCGTGCAGCGGAGCGATGTTGCGTGGTCGAACACGAAGAGCCCATATCCACAGGCTTGCTGACACGGGGGCGGTAGCTCAGTTGGTTAGAGCCGCGGACTCATAATCCGTTGGTCCCGGGTTCAAGTCCCGGTCGCCCCACACTGTTCCTTGGCTCGCCTGCCAGCATGACCTTTCAGTGGCGAGTCAGTTGGTCGGTTCGCACGCGATTCCATCGCCCTCACGGTCAAGGCCGTAGATGTCTTCACCGACGACATACACCGGGCCAGACACGTACTCAGGACCATTACCGTTACCGCCTGCGCAGTCCACGTCGCTGGCAATCGGAACACAGGCGCCCTCGTAATTGGGGTCGCAGTCAGGTCCGTGTTGCAACGGCATCGGATCGGCGTTGGCTGCTGGAGCAAAGGCGAGCACGAGGACATAGGCAATTGCCGCCATTGTTAATTTCCGCACAACGGCAAAGGTAGCTCAACCAGTGCCGCCTTTGTGCTGATTCGACCCACCCGGGATGGCACCGACCCGTGAATCCGACACGTCGTCAGCCGTCGGCGTCACCGACCCGGACCGCGGTGACCGCGAAGCGTTCCACGTCGGTGACGTGCCCGCCGGTCGAGGCGACCAGGGTGAGCACCCCCGGCTGCGCGCCGCGCGCCGTCACGCGCGCCGACCAGCGGGAATTCTCGCCACCGGCCGGGGCGCAGGAGAACTCGCCGAGCGGCTGCGGTTGGGTGCTCTGACGGACCTGCAGATGGATGCACTCATCGACGCCGGTGATGACACCGCCGGCCTCGATCACCGGGCCGGCGACACTGCCGTAGGCGGGGGTGTCGAGGGTCAGAACCTCGTCGTCGGTGCCGACGACCTGCCACGGCGCCTCGGGCGTGGAACCGAAGCGGGCCAGGTGGATCGTCGCCGCCGGTGCCGGCGAGTGTCCGGGCACCGGGTAGCCCAGTGTCACCCAGGTCTCCATGCTGGGGCGGGTGGGGCTCTCACGGGTTTCGACGACCTCGTCGACTTCGGAAAACCCCAGGTAATCCGTGGTGAACCGGCGCGCGGTATCGGCCGCGTCGGCGTGCCAAGCGGTCTGCTCGGTAGGGCCCTCCCGGCGCCAGCGGTCGGCCTCGGCTTGGGAGTTGAACGGCCACAATGGGGGATAGGCGAACGTGTCCGGGGTGTCTGCGGCCGCCGGCGGCAGCGCCGGGGCGAGCTCACGCCCGGCAGGACCTGGTGCCCACAGCAGACCCGTCGCCACCGCGACGACGACGACCGCCGCGGCGGCGAACGATCGCACCGACGTGGCCATGTCCGGCATGCTAACCACCGGTTGCGCTGAGCGCGCTCGATGGTCGCAGCTGCGCCCAAAAACCCGCCCTTTAGCTGCGGATTCGACAACAGGGCAGGGGAACCCGCAAAATTAGTGGAGTGAACTTCGAGTTATTTCTCCTGATTATCGTGGTAATCACCGCACTCGGGTTCGATTTCACCAATGGTTTTCACGACACCGGCAACGCCACCGCCACCGCGATCGCCAGCGGTGCGCTCAAACCCAAGGCGGCTGTAGCACTGTGCGCGTCGCTCAATTTGATCGGCGCGTTTCTGTCCACCCAGGTGGCGGCCACCATCGCCAAAGATCTGGTGGTCACCCATCTGGTGACGTTGGAAGTGATGTTCGCCGGGCTCATCGGCGGGATCGTCTGGAACCTGATGACCTGGCTGTTCGGCATCCCCTCGAGTTCGTCGCACGCCCTGATCGGCGGGGTCGTCGGCGCGATGATCGTCGCGGTCGGAATCCACGGCGTGCTGTGGGGCGGGGTGGTGTCGAAGGTGCTGATACCGGCGGTGGTGGCGGTGCTGGCTGCGGTGATCATCGGCACCGTGGCCACCGCCCTGGTGTATCGGCTCACCGCCGGGCTGTCGCGTAAACGCACGTTGCGGGAGTTCCGCCGCGGCCAGGTCTGTTCCACCGCGCTGATCTCGTTGGCCCACGGCACCAATGACGCCCAGAAAACGATGGGCGTCATTTTTTTGGCCCTCATCTCCTACGGCGCGGCCAGCAAGACTCAGACCCTGCCGCCGATGTGGGTGATCGTGTCGTGCGCGCTGGCCATGGCCGCGGGTACCTACCTGGGCGGATGGCGCGTGATCCGCACTCTTGGCAAAGGACTCGTCGACATCGAGTCTCCGCAGGGGATGGCCGCAGAAACCTCATCGGCGTCGATCATCCTGCTCTCCAGCCACTTCGGTTACACCCTGTCGACCACCCAGGTGGTCACCGGGTCGGTGCTCGGCGCCGGGGTCGGCAAACCCGGCGCCGGGGTGCGGTGGGGTGTGCTGCGCGGCATGGCGGTGGCCTGGCTGATCACCCTGCCGCTGGCCGGGGCGGTCGGGGCCGCCAGCTACACCCTCATCCACCTCATCGGCGGCTATGCGGGCGTAGCGGTTGGCATGGCCGTGCTGCTGACGGTCGCCGGCCTCATCTGGCTGAAGTCCCGCAAGGTCCGCATCGACCACACCAACGTCACCGCCGACTGGGGAACCAGCCTCACCGACGGTCTCGGTGTCGACCGCGGACCGATCCCCGCTCCCGACGTCCTGGTTGACGAGCCGGGGGTCACCGATCCGATCCGCGCCTAGGAGCGACCCGCCATGACCACTTGGTTCGACTACGTCGCCACCGCCAAAATCCTGTTCTTCGGGCTGCTGGCCGGCGCTACCCTGCCGGCGCTCTTCGCGCTCGGCGTACGCCTGGGGCCGGCCGGTGCCGGCGAGCCGGGGTCAGAGCCGAGCCGCCCTTCCACCCAGACGGTGCTGCGCTGGGCGGTCTTCGCCCTGCTGGCGGTGATCGTCGTCGCCGGGGTGCTGTTCATCGCCCGCGACTTCATCGAGCACCGCATCGGCTGGCAGTGGGACGATTGGAACGACTGGGACGACGTCTTCGATTTCGACGACTGACCGCAAGGAGCCGACGATGCACCGCCACCGTTACCGCGCCGCGGTGCTGCTTGCCGCGACGCTGAGCAGCCTCACCGCCTGCACGGGCACCGACGAGGCGGGCACCGCACCGCCTCCGGCGTCGAGCGCGTCGGACGTCGCCGCGGCACCGGACTTCGACCAGACCGCGCTTGCTGTGCTCGATGAGGTGGTGCGCGAAGACTGCACCGCGGTGCACGCCCGCTTCGACGACGCCATGAGCAACGAGTTGTCCGCGCGGAAACTGTGCGATGCCTGGTATGCCTACCAGGACGAGTTCGGCGCGTACCGGTCGCACGGAACGCCGGAGCCGGCCACCCGCGGGGAGCTGACAGTAGTCAGCGTTCCGCTGCAAATGGCCCGCCGCGACGGTGAATTCCGGGTGACGTTTCACCCCGATGACCGCATCGCCGGGCTGTACTTCCTGCGCACCGGGGTGCCGATTCCGCCGGGTTGAGCCGAACAGGAGCGCCGATCCACCGTCGCTCGTCGCCCCGGGCGCGGTAGGTGCCTATGCTCGGTCTATGCGCGAGGAGAACGGTCGTGGCGACGTGGCCATGATCGGGGCGAACCTGGAATCTGACACCGATGAGTTGGCGCGCCGAGTGGTCACCGCCATCCGAGCCGAGATCGACTTCTACCGCAGCAACTGCATCATCGATGATGCGGAATTATTCACTGCGGCAACGGACCTCCTCACTTCAGTGTCGTCGGCGCTACGAGCGGACACACCGTTTGACACATCACAAGCCGAAGAGATCGGTCGGCATCGTGCGACAGTCGGCGTGCCGTTGACCGCGCTGATGGATGCGTTCCGCATCGCGGGGCACCACCTGTGGGCGGCGACGGTCGAGGTCGGCGACCGGCACCCCGAGATCCCTCATGCGGCGGTGTTGACGACCAGTTCCCGGATCTGGGAGGCCCTGGACCGCTACACGGAAGCGATGACCTCCGCCTACCACGCGCAGGCCACCTACCAGGTCATCGAGAACGCCGCCGAACGTGCAGCCCTGGTCGAAGCGCTGCTACAAGGCAGGCCCCTCGATGATTACGGCGTGTGGGAGGTCGCCCAGTTACTCGGCATTCCCGCCACCGGCCCCTACGTCGTCGTGGCCGCCGAACCCCGGCGGGTTGGCCAACACGCGTTGCCGGGGGTGGAGTCGATGTTGCGCAGTGTGGATGTCAGCTCTGTGTGGAGGTTGCTCCCCGACGTTCAAATGGGTGTCGCCCATATTGTTTCGGACACGGTGATGGAGAAGACCGTTGCACTGCTCGGACGGGCGGCGACAAGCAGTGTCGGTGTCAGTCCGCGGTATCAGAACCTGACCGACACCGCCCGATCGCTGCGGTATGCGCGGGTCGCAATGGCCTCCGATCAAGAACCGGGCCACCATGTCACGGTTTTCGACGATTCCGTCCTCGGGGTCGCCGCCGTCAGTGCGCCCGACGTGACACAGAAGCTCGCCGACATCGCCCTGGGGTCGTTCCGCGATCTACCCGCCGACGAGCAACGCACGCTTCGTGACACCTTCACGGTGTGGCTGAACAACGACGGTTCGGTGGCCAGGGCCGCCGAACAGCTGTTCTGCCATCCGAACACCGTCCGTAACCGGTTGCGCCGAATCGAGGAACACTCCGGGCGCTCGATCGATATCCCGCGCGAGCTGGCCGAGTTGTGTCTGGCCTTCGAGGTGGTCAAGAACTTCACCCGGATCGGCGCCGAGCCGGCGCCGTAATCGCCACGGCCCAAGGCGGGCGGACCCGATCACCGCCGCGTGGTGCAAGTACACGCAGCGGTGATCGGCCCGTCGCGGCTGGACGCGTTAGCCGCGAGCGTGCAGGGGGCCGTGCCCGGGCCAGTGGCGCGGTGGGCTGCCGTCACAGGGCGTTGACCGCGCTGCGCAACCGCAGGGCTTTGCCGATCTGCAGGACACCGATCGCAACCAGCCAGGCGCCGGCCACGATCGCCAGGATCACGATCGAACTGAACGGGTATGCCAGCAAGATGAGACCGCCGAGAACGGTCACCACACCGGTCGTGATCTGCCAGCCACGCCCGGGCACCTCCGGATGATCGACGGCCACGCCGACCTCTGCCACGCCTTGGAAGATGAACCCGACCCCGATCCAAATAGCCAGGAACAACACCCCGGAGCCGTCATCGAAGTCGCGGAAGGTCAGCACCCCCAACACCACCGAGAGCGCACCGCTGATGAACAGCATCGCCCGCGTCCCGACGGACTCGCCGATGCCGAATGCGGCGACGATCGACACGACCCCCGAGACCAACAGATAGACGCCGAAGAGCACAGCGGCCACGGTGATCGACTTGGTCGGCCACACCACGGTGATCCCGCCGAGCACCAGGGCTGCGATACCCCACACCAACGCGGTTCGCCACAACGCCTGCGCCACGGCGCCCGGCGCGCGCGTTTTTGACGTCAATGCAACATTCATGAAGTCCTCATCGAGTTGTTTATGACACTTCTAGCTAATTAGATAACAGTCAATAAAATGAGCTAGTAATTAAAGTTCATCCGTGTTTATCCTATGTCGTTCACTCATCCGCCCGGCTATTCCCGCGTACACGATGTGGCTCCTGACGTTGTGGGCGGGCACAACGCGGGCCCCGGGTGCGGCCTCGCCGTCGGTGGGTCGGCCGATCCCGGCGATCGGGGTGAGCTGTGGGCCGCCGCGGTAGTCACGGCGGCCCACAGACCCAGCGTTTCCCGACGGGATCATCGGTAAACCGCGCTCAGAGCGCCGGCTGACCCGGGGTTAGCGACCGGCCGCAGCGTCGTCGGCCTCGGCCTGGGCGAGCTCGGCTTCCACGGCGGCCCATTCGGCGACATCGAGGAAGTACAGGGCAAGTGCGGCCGCTGCTTCGGCGTCCTCGGCGGCTCGCTCGGCAGCCCGCTCGGCCTTGCGTTCCTTGCGCCGCGACTTCAGTGTCTCGATCTTCTCGTCGCTGGTGGCCTTCAAATCCCGCCACCAGTTCTGGGCGGCGTCCTTCTTGTCGCCCACACCGGTCTCGAACGCGTTCAGGTCGCTGCCGATGGTGGACTCCAACTCGTCGCGTCGCTTCTGCAACTCGGTGCGGTTCTTGTCGCGCAACGCGACCGCGGAGTCCTCGATCTTTTTGGTCCGGACTGCCAGGTCGGACAACACTTGCGACAGGGGTTTCATCTACAGCGTTCCTTTCACAGCACGCACCCGGCAGGATTTATCCGGGTGATTAATTATCATTCGCGACCATATCAGCAAATGTAAATTCCTGCGAAACAATCGCAACGGCACGCGGCGCCGCGGGTTCGATAAGCCGCGGGTTCTCTTGGTCATCGCCGGAAATGTCCCGGCGCTCGGACCCGGGCGCCGGTGGCGAGAAGGCGGTGGTTAAGCCGCCGCCGAGGCGGCGTGCTCGTCGATCAGGCGGGCGAGTTCGGCGGGAGCCTCGTCGGGGATCCAGTGGCTCACCCCGGGCAGGGTCACCAGCCGCCACGGGGCTGCGACGAACCGCTCGCTGAGCTCGTGGCCCTTCACTCCCACCGCGGTGTCTCCGTCACTCCACACTTGCAGGGTGGGCACCGTAATCGGTCGGCGCAGCGCCGCCATCGAGGGCAGGGACCACGGCAGCGCCCGGTAGTAGTTCAGCGCTCCGGTCGCGGTGTCGCCCTGCTGCATCATCTGGATGTCGCGGCGTGCCGCCGCCGGTGACTGCCCGGTGCGGGTCAACATGGTCTGGAAGAACCCGTTTTCTTTGCGCATCAACCGTTCTGGCAGCCACGGCAGTTGAAACATCCCCATGTACCACGATTTCGCCAGCTGATTGCTGCGCAGCATCGACAACACGAACGCCGTCGGGTGCGGCACTGACACCGCGGTCAGCGAGCGCAGCCGCTGCGGGTGGGTTGCGGCGACACCCCACGCCACCGCAGCGCCCCAGTCGTGTCCGACCAGGTGCACCGGTCCGGTGCCGGCCTGATCGATGAGTGCTGCGATGTCATCGGCGAGTTCGGACAGTCGGTAGTGGCGCCGGCCCCGCGGGGTCGCCTGCCGTGAATAGCCGCGCTGGTCGGGGGCGAAGGTGCGATAACCGGCACTGTTGAGCCGCTCGGCCACCGCGGCCCACGACGACGAGTCCTGCGGGAACCCGTGCAGCAGCACCACCGGCGTCCCGTCGGCCGGCCCGGTGTCGCGGACCCGGAACGACAACTCGCCGCGGCGAAATCCGGTCATGCGGATGGCATCGGTCATGAGGGCTCCTTCTGAACGGATGCGAACAGGGCGCGGCGCGACCGGCCGTCAACCGACGGTGGCGGTCGGCGCCAGTTTCTCCCCGGCCTTGAGGTACCGCCCGGTCTGCCTGCGGTGCCCGTAGCCGTCGATGAACGCCCCGTCGCGAAACACCACCGTGCCGGCGATCCCGGTGGCCACCACCGCGTTGTCGCTGCGGTTGACCATCCGCGACAGTCCGCCGAAGAATCCGGCGGGCTCTTCGTGGTAGGCGGCCAGCGTGTCATCGAGCCCCTCGGGGTCGACGACGACGAAATCGGCGCGGTCGCCGCGGCGCAGGAACCCGGCGTCCAAGCCGAACCAGCTGCCCAACTCGCCGGTGAGTCGGTGCACCGCGGTCCCCAGTGGCAGCACCGGTTCGCCGGCCAGATCGGCGTCGCGCATCCGCTTGAGGAACCGCAGCCCGAAGTTGTAGAACGCCATGTTGCGCAGATGTGCACCCGCGTCGGAGAAGCCCATCTGCACATTGGGGTCGCGGGCGATCTTGTCCAGAACGCCGGGGCGGTGGTTGCCGACCGTCGTGGTCCAGCGGACATTCTTCTCGCCGTTGTCCACCAGCACATCCAAGAACACATCCAGGGGGTGCTCGCCGCGTTCGTCGGCGATCTGCCCGAAGCTCTTGTTGACCAACGTCTCATCGGGACACTCCACGATCAGCGCTTCGTGGAAGTCCTTGTGCCACATGCCGGGCATGTGACGTTTGAGCATGAACTCCCGGCGGAACTTGCGCCGGTAGTCCTTGTCGGCCATCAACGCGTTGCGTTGCAGTTGGTCACGCAGGTGCAGCGCGGCAGTGCCGGCACCGAATTCCTCGAAGACGGGCAGGTCGATCCCGTCGGAGTACAGCGTGAACGGCACCGGCAGATGCTGGAAGCGGACCTGTGAACCGAACACCGCGTTGCCGATCGCCGCCGCCCCGCGCAACACCAGATGCGCGCCCGGCGCGGATTTGCCGTCGGCGACCACCAGCAGGCTGATCGGAACCTGTTTGCGTCGCGTCCGATACGACCCCGACGCCGCGAAGAACATCACCGCGGTCAACGGGTTCTTGATGTTCGGGGCGCTTTGCATGATCCGGCCGTGGCGGCGCAGCACATCGATGAGCATCCACCGCTCATGCCACCACGCGTAGGTGGAGGGCAACGCCCGAGAGCGATAGCGATCACCGTCGAGTTTGTCGATCGGGGAGTCCATCCCGGACAGCCCGAGCATGCCGGCATCGAGGGCCTCGTCGAGGCGGGCGGTCATGGTCTTGAGCTCACCCGGTGTCGGCAGCGCCCAGGTGTTGGTGGCCCGGCCGAGACCCATCACCGAGGTGCGCAGATCCGAATGCCCCAGAAACGACGTCACATTCGGCCCGAGCGGCAGCGCGTCGAGGGCCTTGACGTAGCCCTCGGGGCCGTCCCAGGTGCGGAACTCCTCCAGGGCGCCGAGAACGTGGGCACGCGGCACGGCCTCCACCCGGCTGAACAGGTCGGCGACATCCTCGGTTTCGGCGTACACCGACGACATCGAACAGCAACCCAACGCGATCGTCGTGACACCGTGACGCACCGATTCGTCAAGGCCAGGGTTGAGCAGCACCTCGGCGTCGTAGTGGGTGTGGATGTCGATGAACCCCGGCAGCACCCACTTGCCGGCGGCGTCGATCACCTCCGGACAGTCGGTCTCATCGAGTTCACCGGCGCTGACCTCGGCCACCCGGCCGTCGCGGATACCGAGGGTGGCTTGCCGTGGTTCGGAGTCGGTCCCGTCGAACCACAGGCCGTTTCGCACAATGAGGTCGAACATGATGGCACCCCTTCAGCTCGGGTCGCGAGAAGGACCCACCACTGTGTCTAGCACGGACCACCGGGGTTAAAAAGTGGTCCAGGTCACAGCGATGGTCGGGGCCTGCCGCCGGCGCCGGTTTCCTATCATCGCGGCATGGCGGTCGACGGGGGTGCAGCGGCGAGGTCACCGGCGTTCACCGCCGCCGAGATCACCCGCTATCACCGGGCGGGATGGTGGTCGACGACGACACTGTCGGCTGCGGTACGGCGCAACGCCGAGCGGACCGCGGACCGGGTGGCCTACCGCGACCACGGCGGCGCGGCCCTGAGTTGGGCGCAGTTCGACGCCGCCGCCGAGGCGTTGGCACGTCAGTTGGTCGGTGCCGGGGTGCGCCCGGGGGACCGGGTGGCGGTCTGGCACGCCGACACGGTGGGCGTCCACGTGCTGTTCGTGGCGATCGAACGCGTCGCGGCGGTGGTGGTGGGTCTCGGCGTGCGCGCCGGTCCGCGTGAGCTCACCGCGATCCTCGCCGAGACCGCCCCGGCATTCCTGGTCACCGACCCGCCGCGGGCGCAGGCCGCCGTCCCGGTCGCCGCCGCTGCGGGCACCCGTTCGCTGGTGGTGCGCGACTTGCGGATCGCCGCTCCGTCGCTCCCGCTGCCGCCGCCATTGGGCGCCGACGACGTGTTCTTGATCAACTCCACGTCCGGTACCACGGGGCTGCCGAAGTGCGTGGTCCACACCCAAAATCGGTGGTACTACTTCCATCAGAAGGCGGTGGCCAACGCCGATCTGCGCGCCGAAGACGTGTTCTTGCCGGTGATCCCCACCCCGTTCGGGTTCGGGTTGTGGACCAGCCACACCACGCCGATCCACCTCGGGGCCCGAACGGTGCTGCTCGACCGGTTCAGCGCCGCGGCGACCTGGGCGGCGATCGCCGAACATCCGGTGAGTGTCCTGTGTTGCGTCAGCACCCAGCTGACCATGATGATGGCCGATCCCGCTCGCGGGGACCACGATCTGAGCTCGCTGCGGGTGGTGTTCACCGGCGGGGAGGCGCTACCGTTTCACCCGGCGGCGGCGTTCGAAGACCTCACCGGTGCAACTATTCTGCAGTTTTACGGGTCCAACGAGACGGGTCTGCTCTCGGGCACCACGGTGGCCGATCCGCGTCAGCGGCGGCTGGCCACCGCGGGCCGCGTGGTGCCGGAGATGGCGGTGCGGCTCTTCGACGGCGACGACGACGTCACCGCGACCGGCACCGGCCAGCCGGCCTGCCGTGGGCCGGCCACCAGCCTCGGCTACCTCGGCGGTGTCGATCACGATGCGCTGTTCACCGCCGACGGATGGATGCGGATGGGCGATGTCTGCCACCTCGATGGCGAGGGCTACCTCACCGTCACTGGCCGCAGCTCGGATTTCATCGTCCGCGGCGGCAAGAACATCAGTGCCGCGCAGGTCGAAGACGCCGCCAGCGCGCACCCGGCCGTGGCGGTCGCCGCCGCGGTCGCCATGCCCGACCCGGTGTTCGGGGAGAAGGTCTGCCTCTATGTAGAACGCGTCGAACCCGTAGAACGCGCCGAACCCGTCGAGGGCACCGAGGTCGGCGAGTACGCCGACCCACTCGATCTGGAACGGCTCAACGCGTTCCTGTTGTCGGCCGGGGCGTCGAAGGAAATGCTGCCCGAACGGCTCATCGTGATGGCGCAGTTGCCCCGCTCCTCGGGCGGAAAGATCGCCAAAGGAGTGCTGCGCGAGGACATCCGCTCCCGCACCGCGCCGCGTTAGCCGGTGATGCGGTCGGCGACGAAGTCGGCGGCCTCCTGCGGCATCGGTGAGTTGGCGTAGCCGAGGTGGGCGAGCATGTTGCCGCCCTCGACGCACACGATGTCGTCGGGAATGCAGAAGTCGATGCTCTCGGCCCGGTACGCCTCGGCCAGCACCGGCACGGGTCCGCCCCAGTTGTCGACGGCGTAGCTACTGGTGGGGGTGCCGAACAGCGTCACCGCCGCGATGTGGTCGGCGGCGTCGGCGGGAAGCCGCTCGCTGGTCAACTCGGTGACCATCGCGCCCTGCGAGTAGCCGCCGAGCACGATCTTGGTCTGCGGGCACGCCGCGATCGTCGACTGCACATGGGCGGTGGCGTCGACCGCGCCCGCCTCGGCGCTGGTGCGGTAATCGTGGGTCGCCGGATAGTTCACCGGATACAGCTCGATCGACTGGTCGGGGACCCGCGCGCGCAGCGCGTCGATGAACGCCTGCCCGACCCCGCCCGGACCGACCGGTTCACCGGATCCGCGTGCGAAGACCACCTCGGTCTGCGGGCAGGGCTCGGCCGTGGCGAGCGGGACCCCGGTAGGGAGGCCGATCAGGCCTCCCATCAGCACGGCACCCCCCAGGACGCCGATCACGCCGTTACGTCTCATGTCGTAGATACTGGCATGGACCCGCCGGGCCCGATCACCGAACCCGGGGGGACGGGAGGAGAGACAGCGATGGCCAACGGTGCCCAGGCACTGATCACCACACTCGTCGACTGCGGGGTGCAGGTGTGTTTCGCCAACCCTGGCACCTCGGAGATGCATTTCGTGGCCGCCCTCGACGCCGTTCCGCAGATGCGCGGTGTGCTCTGCCTGTTCGAAGGGGTGGCCACCGGCGCCGCCGACGGCTATGCGCGCATCGCCGGCGCACCCGCGGCGACGCTGCTGCATCTGGGGCCGGGACTGAGCAACGGGCTGGCCAACCTGCACAACGCCCGCCGGGCACACAGCCCGGTGGTCAACATCATCGGCGACCACGCCACCTACCACAAGAAATACGACGCACCGCTGGAATCGGAGATCGAGCCGCTGACCGCGTGGACGCACGGCTGGACGCGGCGCACCACCGGCGGCGAGGAGGTGGGACGCGATGTCGCCGAGGCGGTCGCCGCGGCGGCGAGCGCCCCCGGGCAGATCGCCAACGTGATCTTGCCCGCCGACATCTCCTGGAGCGACGGCGCCACCGCCGGGGTGCCGGTGCGTGCGGGCCGGCCCAGCGACCCGGACCCGACCGCACTCGCCGAGGTCGCCGCGGTGCTCACCGGTGGCGATCCGGTCTGCCTGCTGCTCGGTGGCCCAGCCACCGGGGCGGCGGGTCTGGCTGCCGCCGACCGGATCGCCGTGGCCACCGGGGCGCGCACGCTGGTGGAGACCTTCCCGGCGCGGCTGACGCGCGGGGCCGGGGTCCCGCCGATCGAGCGGCTCGGCTACCTGGCCGAACAGGCGGGTAGCCAACTCGACGGGATCAAGCATCTCGTCGTGGCCGGCACTCGAGCGCCGGTGACGTTCTTCGCCTACCCCGACAAACCCAGCGACCTGGTTCCCGACGGGGCGGCGGTGCACACCCTGGCCGGCCGCGACACCGACGTGGTCGCCGCGCTGCAGCAACTGGCCGAGATCGTGGCACCCGGCACCGCGGCGCGCGGGGCTTCGGCGGCGGTGCCGGAACTGCCGACCGGTGCGCTCACCGTCGAAAACTGGGTGCAGGTGATCGGTGCGCTGCTGCCCCCGCAGGCGATCATCTCCGACGAATCCAACACCTCGGGCCTGCTTTTGGCGGCTGCCACAGCCGGATCGCCGCAGCATGATGTGCTGGCCTTGACCGGTGGGGCGATCGGTCAGGGCCTGCCGGTGGCGGTGGGCGCGGCGATCGCCGCACCGGACCGGCCGGTGGTCGCGTTGCAGGCCGACGGTAGCGCCGCCTACACGATCTCGGCGCTGTGGACGATGGCGCGCGAGCAACTCGACATCACCGTGGTGCTGCTCAACAACAGCGCGTACGCGATCCTGCGGATGGAACTCGCCCGGGTCGGTGCTGACGGTGGCGGACCCAAGGCCGCGGACCTGTTGGATCTCCGACGACCGGAGATGGATTTCGCCGAGATCGCCGCGGGTTTCGGGGTGCCGGCGACGGTGGCGGTCAGCTGCGAAGACCTCGCCGACCAATTCGCCGCGGCCCTCACCGCACCCGGCCCACACCTGATCGACGCACGGATCCCGACGGTTCTCTGAGGTGGCGGGCGCCCGCCTGCGGGCTCACCTGCGTTGCGCGGGTGCTCCTTCGGCGATCTTGCGTGTCGGCGACGGCGTCTTTCCGGAGTTGGCTTTCATCGCCATGGCCGTGGTCAGCCCCGCGATCGCGAAGCACAGCACCACGTAGACGAGGTTGCCGGTCGGGTTGCCGTCGGCGGTGCGGCCACCGACCGCCCCGAAATAGTCAGGCAGCGCGGCCAGCCACAGCAGCGCCATGACACCGAGATACACCGCGGCGTAGCCGACCATGAGTCGGTCGGTATAAGCGCTGGAGGTCAGCCCGCCGCCGAGGTGGGTGGCGCCGTGGATGCGCAGCCGCTCCCACTGGCGGTAGAAGATCACCGCGGCGATCACCGCAACGGCGATCAACTCCAGCAGGTAGGCGTAACCCTGCAGGCGGCCGCCGGAGGCCCACTGGGTGATCGTGGCGGGCAACGGCAGGATCGCGGTGCCCAGCGAGGCGAGCACGCCGACCGCGACGGTGCGCCACACCAAACTCGGTGCGCTCAAACGCTTTCCGAGATCGACGTTGCGACCGACGAACCACTGCACACAGAATGCCAGCGACAGCGGCCACAGTGCGGCGAACACCACCACGCTGCCCATCGGCACGGAGGCGAAGAACGGCTGGTTCATCGGGTTGTCCAGCGACCATTCCCACCAGCGCAGCTGGGGGCCGATGTGGTCGAAGATCTCGTAGAACGCGTGGTGAACCAACCCGACGCAGATCGCCCCGGCCAACGTGCCGTAGCGGCGGAAAATGCCGAGAACCCGGACGATCTCAAACGAGATCGTCGCCATGAACGGGTAGATCGCCACGATGTACAGCGGCAACCGCCCCCAGAGGAATTCCACCGTGAACAGGTTGTGGGCGAACATCGTGTCGACGTGATCGGCGATCCCGAAGGCGCCGGGGAAATACAGCGGCGGTTCGATGATCAGAAGGTAGGCGATCGCGCCGAACCACAGCACCAGGTTCGTCGCGTCATGGTGGCGGCGGTAGCGCCCGATCGCGTACACCAGCGCTAAAACCGCGCCGAGGATGATCGTCACCTCCAACACCGGCATCGTCCAGTTCTCCAACGCGAACGGGTTGCGGACCTCGATGAGGCCGCCGGTGTCAGCGCAGGTGAAACCCATTGCCGTGGCGAGCTCTTGGAAGGTGTCCGTACACAGGTCGGGCATTGCGGTCCTCACCTCGGGGGTTCTAGTTGGGGGCGGCGGTGGCGGCGGTGTACCACTGGGTGACGTCGTAGCCGTCGTTGTAGCGATCAAACCATCTGTCGGCCAAGACCGGCAGCTTTTCGTTCGCCGGGTTGTGATAGGGCATCTGGCTGCGGAACACTCCGGCGAGCGCGGTGAGTTGTTCGCGGACCGGCAGGTGGCCGAAGGCGTTGTCGACCGGTCCGTGGTCGGCCGGTTTGCGCACCGGCAACCGGTCGAGCGCCATCTTCTTGTAGCGGTAGGGGACGAACGTCGACATCGCGTCGACCTTGCGGTCGGCGAAAGGCACATGGGTGTTGAACCCCTGCGCGGCGATCCGCAGGGTGGCCATGACGTGTTTGAACACCGAGGGCGCCACCCGCATCCGGTAGAAGGGATTGCCGACCACGTGGTCGTAGATGATCAACGCAGAACTGCGGTGTTCGACCTCTTCGACGAAGTGCCACAAGAACAGTGAGGCAACCCGGTCATCGCCAGGGGCGAACAGGGTGTCGTCGTGGTCGAGCATCAGCTTGAACACCGGGGTGAACGTGGCCTCCAGATCGGCGGTGTAAGCCAACCGGTATTTCATCGGGGTGTTGTCGGTGAGATCGTCGAACGCGGCGAGGACCTCGTTGAAGGTCTCCTTCAACCCCGGATAGGCCTTGATCAACCCCTTGACGTGCTGGCGGTGTGCCCAGGAGTGCTGGCCTTCCTGGCGGACGAACGCGTCGGCCTCCTCGGCGATCGCCGGATCGGTGATGACCTTCTGTGCCTCGGGGATCATCGCGCTGATCATGTTCTCGAACGCGACGGCGAGGAACGACACCGAGTTGGCCATCGCCGAGAACGCGGGGTTGGACTCGTTCCACAGGAACGGGACCGGGTAGTTGGCGAACCCGAAACGCATCTTGCGCACTTGGAGATCGGTCATGGCGTGGGCATCCTCGAATCACAACATACAATCACACACGAATACGGATGTCTGTATGATTGCAAGCGGCCGGTCGGCAGTCAAGCCGCCGTCCGGGGAAGGGCGGAGCGCAACCGATGGCACGTAGACGCGGATGGGGCGGGCACCCGCCGAAGACCGACGACGAGGCAACCGCCCGCATCGTCGCCGCCGCCGTCGACCTCATCGACACCACCGGCGCCGCGGTCACGATCGCCGATGTGGCCGGCTCGTTGGGGGTGATCCGCCAGACCGTCTACCGCTACTTCCCGACCGCGGATGCGTTGATGCGCGCGGCCGCGATCGCCTCGGTGGATGGATTCTTCGACCGCCTCACCGAGCACGTGCGCGGCATCACCGACCCCGCCGAGGCGCTCACCGAGGGCACCCTGTACACGCTCGACGCGGTTCGTGCCACCCCGCATCTGGGGATTCTGCTCTCGGGCACCTCCGGTCACGACCACACCGGTGACCTGGCCTCCGAGGAGGCCCGAGATTTCGGGATGCGGATGATCGACCGGTTCGACGTCGACTGGGAGGCTTACGGCTTCACCGACGTCGACCTGCATGAGCTGGTCGAGTTCACACTGCGGATCATGCTGTCGTTCTTCGTCGCCCCGGACGCACCCGCGCGCACGGCCGAGCAGTTGCGCGGTTTCCTGCGGCGCTGGCTCGGTGGGGCGATCGAGGCCCGCCAGTGCGTCACGGCGCAGAACTGAGGCGCGGCGGCGGCATGTTCTCGCCGGCCGGCGATCGCCGGTGATCGCGACACGGTCACAAGCCGATCTCGATTCGACCGTCAGAAAGCTCACCTGTCACTTCCGTCGCTAGGGTCGCAGGGGTAACTCCGGGGTGGGCCGGTACGGACGGATGCGCGTGAAGGACGACATGACGAGGTATCGGCGGCTGGGTTCGGCAGCGCTGGTGGCCGCACTGGTGCCGGTGATCCCCATCGCCTTCGCCGCCCCCGCCCAGGCCGATCCGTGCTCGCCGGGGTGGGAGCCCCGCGCGCAATCGCGGATGTTGCCCCAGCAGGCACCGCAGCAACGCCAGCTGGTGCCGCAGCTGCCGGTCACGCACCTGCCGATCGGGCGTAAGCCGGCCGCTCCGGGCACGGTGCCGCCCGACCCCTACGAGGGCGTGGTGCGTCCCAGTGCGGCGGTGCTGCCCGACGGCAGCACCTACCCGATCCCGGACGACCCGGCCACCGCCGACCCGCCGCCGGGGATCACCCCGGCGCCCGCGGCTCCGCGGGCAGCGGCGCCGGCCGCCGTGGCCACCGAAGCGGCGACGGTGGCCGGCTGGCTCACCGGACCGCAGACGAACTCCTACTCGAGGTTCACGATCTCCGGTGCCGACCTCGGGATCCCGTGGGACAACGGCGGCGCCGGCGGCAAACACCAGATCCTCTACGCCTTCGGCGACACCTTCGGCAACTGCGGTGTGCCCGGCCAGCAGTGGCGCAGCAACACCTTGTTCCGAAGCAATGACCTCAGCCCCGTCAACGGCATCACGGTGCCCGATCCCGCCTACGGCAATCCCGTGGCGGGCTCGCCGGTCAGCGGGCCGGGGTCCAACTTCTCCCGGCAGGTGATCGCTAGTCTCAACCTGGTGCAAAACGAGGTGACCGTCATCCCGACCGCCGCGATCTCCGTGGGCACCACCCAGTACGTCAACTTCATGTCGATCAGCGCCTGGGGCCAGCCCGGATCGTGGTCGACGAACTTCTCCGCGGTGGCGGTCTCCAACGACAACGGCGAGACGTGGACGGTTCCCCAGTCGAGCATCCGCCCGTCGATGTTCTTCGCCGTGCCCAGTGTGTTCTTCATCTGGGGCGAGCAGAACTTCCAGCAGAACGCCTACCTGCGCAGCGGCGGCTACGTCTACCAGTACGGCACCACCCCGGGCCGGGGCGGCTCGGTCTTTTTGGCCCGGGTTGCCGAGAACGAGATCACCAACCGGTGGGCCTATGAATTCCACACCCCGTTCGGATGGCTGAAGTGGTTCTCGTTCTTGGCGATTCAGGTCGTCGCCGACCGGGCCAGCGAGCTGTCGGTGGCCTACAGCGAGCACCTCGGCAAGTTCATCATGCTCTACACCAACACCCTCAACAACGTGGTGATGCGCACCGCCGACAACCCCGAGGGCCCGTGGAGCAGCACCACCACGCTGGTGCAGTCATCGACGATGAACACCGGGATCTACGCCCCCTACATCCACCCCGGCTCACCGGCGATCACCGGGGAGGGCAACGAGCTGTACTTCACGCTGTCGCAGTGGTCGGACTACAGCGTCGCGCTGATGCGCGTTGCTCTGCCGTAGCCGTGGTGGGTCAAAACCGCGTCCTCATCCGTTCGAGCACCCCCGGCACCGCATCGAACCTGACGGTCTCACCGGCCAGCGAGGTCACAGTGCCGCAATAGGTGCCGCTGAGCTGGGTGTAGTCGATCGCGGCAGCGAGCAGATTGACCTTCACGTCCTTGCGCCAGTCCGGGGTAAAGGTCACGTCGAGTCGGCCGTCCCGGTCGCGCACCCGCCCCGGTGGGGCTGGATCGCTGAACCCGCAGTCGAACTCGATGCCCGCCAATGGCTCGACCTGTCCGGGCACCCAGTTCGACGACTCGTCGTCGGCATCACTGAACTCTGCGCGGTCGACGAAACTGGACCCGACGATGCCACCGGCCGCCCGGGTGGCGAACGTGCCCCAGGTCCAGGAGGTCGAATAGGGGAAATGGGAGCGGTTCTCGTCGATGATCGCGAAATCGCGTTCCGGGTCGAACCGGTACCGGTGCTCGCCGAGGGTGAGCGTGCCCTGTACCGGGAACGGCTGTTTGAACGTGTAGTAGTCGATGCTGGGGGTGATCTTGGCGCTGATGCTCAGCGCCGGCGCCGCCTCCCGCAGGTGGAGCGTCAAGGTCCCGCTGATCGCCGGTCCGGACGCGTCGGCCGCGCAGTCGAACTGCACCGTGCCGGTTCCCGCCCTCTCGTCGAAGTCGTAGCGCAGCAGATAACCACGCTTGGCCACCGTGCACGTCCCGCCGTGCAGCAGTTCGTCGGGCAACGTGACGCCACCGCCGCGCAGCGTCACGGCCTTCTCCGCCGCGCCCCCGGTCGACCGATCACGGACGAACAACTCCGAGGACGCCAGATATTTGGCGTCCTGCATGATCATTGCGCCGGAGAGCTGCGGATGGATCAACGTGAACCCGACCCATTCTTTGAGGCGCCATCGGTGCCACAGTCGCGCGATACCCCGGTAGGCGTCGAGGGGATTGGTGTCACGGAACCGCTGGGCGAATCGCCCGTAGCGTCGAACGCCGCCGCCGACCAGGTGATCCGGGGTGAGCATAGGGCCGACCCTAACGGCGCGGACCGGGCGTCCGGTCCGAATCACCCAACTGTCGGCTCAGTCCGTCGGCTGACGTTTGACCATCACCACCGCGGCCAGCGGGATCCGCACCGGCTCGGGCGTTACGGCCATCTTGGCGGCCACCGCCTGCTCGAGCCGGTCGGCGAACTCGCTGACCCGCGGATCGCGGCGACCGCCGTCCAGCCCGACGCACAACGCGGGAAACAGTGACGCGCGGGCGAACGCCGCCCACTGCGCGCCGAACGCCGCCGTGTCCTGGTCGCGCTGGTACTGCGACCAGAACCGGTCGCCGGCGTCGAAGATCCCCAAGTGTTCGATGGCCAGGCCCTCGAACCGATCGTGCGGGGCGAACGGGGCGCGCAGATCCTTCTCGCTGCGCACCACGATCGGGATCGTCATGCGCCGCACCTCCTCGGTGCTGATCAGGGTGGCGCCGACCAGGTCGTGCAGCCCCGCCAGGATCGCCTCGACCAACGGCTGGTAGCCGTATTCGCCGTCGTCGCCGACCGCGGCGGTCAACACCAGCAGGCGCCCGCCGGGGCGCAGTTCGCGACCCCGAAACGCCAGGAAGTTCTGCCAGTCGGCCGTCGCCTGCCGCGCATAGGCCGACCGGGCCGCGTCGTCGGTGCTGTAGGCGACGAACACGTGATCGCGCAGTTCGGAGGGCACGGTGCGCAGCCACATCACCGCCCACGAGGTCCAGCCCAGGGTCACCGCGTTGGACGGCAGGATCTGGTCGTAGAACGACCGGCCGATCGCCGCGGAGAACGTCGCGGGGTCCTTCTGCAGATAGCTGTCGGCGTCGTCGGCGATGGTGTGGAACAGCGCGTTGAAATCGTTGTCCGGCAGGTCGGTGTGGGCCACCATGATCGCGTGCTCGAGGCGGGTGCGCTCCCGGATCGCGTCGATCGCCGCGCCGATCGGCAGCATCGAGTTGTACCCGGTGGCCGCCCCGTAGTCGGCGATGACGATCGGTTGCGGCGGGGTGTAGAGGGGCACGGCCTGAGCTGCCTGTTTGAACAGCGCGACAGCGCGTGCCAGCCCGGCGGTGTCCAGGCGCGCCGACGGCAGATACGAGGCGCTGCCCGGCTGGTCGGGTCGCACGACAATGCTGGACTCCGGCACGCTTCCCTCCGATCAGGTCACCGCCACACACCGTCGACGGTAGTCCCCGCCGCCGTCTGGCGGGGACGAAGGTCAGTGCCCGCGGGCCACCCAGTCGTCGTAGTTGACGATCTCGTCGCCGATGGTGGTGGAGTCCCCGTGGCCGGTGTAGACGACGGTCTCGCCGGGCAGCGTCCCGAGCCGCTCGGAGATCGACGCCAGGATCGTGGGGAAATCCGAGAACGACCGGCCGGTCGCCCCCGGCCCGCCCTGGAACAGGGTGTCGCCGCTGAACACCGCGTTCAACTCCGGGGCGTGCCAGCACACCGAACCGGGGGAGTGCCCCGGGGTGTGCAAACCGCGGATCTCGATGCCGCCGACCTGCAGAACCGTGCCGTCCTCGACGGCGTGGAACGGCGCGTCCGGATGGGTCATCCGCCACAGCATCTCGTCGGCCGGATGCAGCAGCACCGGGGCGTCGAGGGCCTCGCCGAGTTGCGGGGCGACCGTGATGTGGTCGTTGTGGCCGTGGGTGCACACCACCGCCACCACGTTGCGGCCGGCGACCGCGGCGGTGATGGGGTCCGCATCATGGGCGGCGTCGAACACGATCACATCGGAGTCGTCGCCGACGACCCAGATGTTGTTGTCGACATCCCAACTGCCGCCGTCGAGTTCGAAGACACCGCTGGTGACGATGCGCTCGATGTTGCCGATGCTCACAAGATCACCACCGAACGCAGCACCTCACCGGAGTGCATCTTGGCGAACGCGGCCTCCACGTCGCCGAGTCCGATGCGCTCGGTGACGAACTTCTCCAGCGGCAAGCGCCCCTGGCGGTAGAGGTCGACCAGGGTGGGGAAGTCGCGTTCGGGCAGACAGTCGCCGTACCACGACGACTTCAGCGATCCGCCGTGGGAGAAGAAGTCGACCAGCGGCATGTCCAGGCGCATGTCCGGGGTCGGCACCCCGACCAGCACCACCGTGCCGGCCAGATCGCGCGCGTAGAACGCCTGCTTCCAGGTCTCTGGGCGACCGACCGCGTCGATCACCACGTCGGCGCCGAACCCGCCGGTGAGATCCTGGATGGTCTCCACGACGTCGAGTTCTGTGGCGTTGATGGTGTGGGTAGCTCCGAAGTCCCGCGCCCAGTCCAGCTTGGTGTTGTCGGTGTCGACGGCGATGATCTTTTTGGCGCCAACAAGTTTCGCCCCGGCGACCGCGGCATCACCGACCCCGCCGCAGCCGATCACCGCCACGGTGTCATCGCGGGTCACCGCTCCGGTGTTGATCGCCGCCCCGATGCCGGCCATGACCCCGCAGCCCAGCAGGCCGACCACCGCCGGGTCGGCGTTCTCGTCGACTTTGGTGCATTGGCCGGCGTGCACCAAGGTTTTGTCGGCGAACGCGCCGATCCCCAGCGCGGGTGAGAGCGCCGTGCCGTCGGTCAGCGTCATCGGCTGCTCGGCGTTGAACGTGTCGAAACACAGGTGCGGCCGGCCCCGCTTGCAGGCCCGGCACTGTCCGCAGACCGCACGCCAGTTCAAGATGACGAAATCTCCCGGCGCCACCGAGGTCACTCCCGCACCGACGGATTCCACCGTGCCGGCCGCCTCGTGGCCGAGCAGGAACGGGTAGTCGTCGTTGATGCCGCCGTCCCGGTAGGTCAGGTCGGTGTGGCACACCCCGCAGGCGGTGATGTCGACCACCACCTCCCCGGGGCCGGGGTCGGGGATGACGATGTCGACCAGTTCGACCGGTTGGTTCTTGGCTCGAGAAATCACACCGCGCACTGTTTGACTCATGGCAGCCAACCTACTAAAGGCCACCGCGCCGGGGCAGGGGACCGGTGTGGCTGGGCTACCGTGGACCGCGATGGCACAGATGTCGGAAACCACCGAGGATTTCAGCGCCCGCATGGTCGAGGTGATCGACCACGCGGCCGCGGCGCTGCTGATCAGCATCGGCCACCAGACCGGGCTGTTCGAGACCCTGGCCGTCCTGCCGTGGGCCACCAGTGCGGAGGTGGCCGAGGCGGCCGGCCTCGATGAGCGCTATGTACGTGAGTGGCTGGCCGGAATGGTCACCGCCGGCGTGATCGAGTTCCGTGCCACCGGGGCGTCCGACGCCGCGGCCCAGACGGCGGAATCGGTGGGAAACACCGGAGAACCGGGTGCTTATGCGCTGCCGGCGCACCGCGCGGCGGTGCTCACCGGGGCGGCCGGTGGGCGCAACCTCGCCGCCCTGAGCCAGTACATCCCGATGCTGGCCGACGTCGAGCAGCCGGTCATCGAATGCTTCCGCCGCGGCGGCGGGGTGCCCTACAGCCAGTACCCGCGCTTTCACACCGTCGCCGCCGAACGTAGCCGTCAGGTCTTCGACACCGTGCTGGTCGCCGAGGTCCTGCCCCTGGTCGACGGCCTGCCCGAGCGGCTCGCCCAGGGCATCGACGTCGCCGACATCGGCTGCGGCAGCGGGCACGCGGTCAACCTGATGGCCCAGGCGTTTGCCGCCAGCCGGTTTTCCGGTTTGGACTTCTCCGAGGAGGCGACGGCGGCCGCGACCGCCGAGGCCGCCAGACTGGGCAACACCAACGCGGAGTTCGTGCGCACCGATCTCACCGGCCTCGACGTCGTCGACCGCTATGACCTCATCACCGCGTTCGACGCCATCCACGACCAGGCGCAGCCGACACGGGTGCTGGCCAACGTGTTCCGTGCGCTGCGCCCCGGCGGGGTGTTCCTCATGGCCGACATCAAGGCGTCGAGCAACCTGGCCGACAACGTCGGTGTGCCCATGTCGACCTACATGTACACCGTGTCCACCATGCACTGCATGACGGTGTCGCTGGCGCTCGACGGGGAGGGTCTGGGCACCGCCTGGGGGTGGCAGCGTGCGCAGGCCATGCTGGCCGAGGCCGGCTTCACCGACGTGGACATCGTCGAACTCGACGCCGACCCGCGCAACTACTACTACCTCGGGCGGAAGTGACATGGCTCCCCTCGACGCGATCGACGCCTGGCCCGTCGGCCACGCCGCGGCCGCCGTCGTCGGCCCGGACGGGCTGGTGGCCGGCCACGGGGACCTGCAGCGCGGCTTCGCGCTGGCATCGGTGACCAAGCCGTTGGCCGCGCGCGCCGGCCAGGTCGCCGTCGAGGAGGGTGCGCTCGCCCTCGACACCGAGGCCGGTCCGCCCGGCGCCACGATCCGGCACCTGTTGGCCCACGCCTCGGGGCTGACGATGCACTCCGATCAGGTGCTGGCCGCCCCGGGGACCCGGCGCATCTACTCCAACTACGGCTTCGCCGTGTTCGCCGAGGCGGTGGCGCAGGCGACCGAGATCGAATTCGGGCACTACCTGCACGAGGCGATCTGCGTGCCGCTGGGGATGAGCGCCACCCGCCTGGACGGTGGGGCGGCGGCCGCCGGCTACGGCGCCACCTCGACGGTGGCCGACCTGGCGGCCTTCGCCACCGACCTGCTGCGCCCGGCGACTGTGTCGGCGCCGATGCATGCCGACGCCACCACCGTGCAGTACCCCGGCCTCGACGGTGTGCTGCCCGGTTTCGGGGTGCAACGCCCCAACGACTGGGGGCTGGGGTTCGAGATCAAGGGCACCAAGGCGCCGCACTGGACCGGTGCCACCAACTCGGCGCGCACCTTCGGGCACTTCGGCCAGTCCGGCACCTTCCTCTGGGTGGATCCGGAGCTGGACCTGGCGCTGGTGGTGCTCACCGATCGGGACTTCGGTGACTGGTCGCACCGGGTGTGGCCGGAGCTCTCCGACGCGGTGATCAGCGCCTACGGCGAAAAATAAGAATCGCCGCCAAGACTAGCGCAACATGGGCCTCACAAGGCACAATAGACACGGTTGACACTTGAATAACAGCACCGTCTGGGTGCGCCGCGGTTTCATCAGGTCGTTGGGGAAGACGTCCCTCGTGGAACCGAAGGAGCAGCAAGATGCGTGCGTTGAACCAATTCGCCGAGGTCACCGGCGGCGTGGTCTACGTCCATGCCTCGCCCGCGGCGGTATGCCCCCACGTCGAATGGGCGTTGACCTCGACGTTGGGCACTCCGGCGTCCCCGGCGAAGCTGAACTGGTCGCCGCAGCCCGCCATGCCCGGACAGCTGCGCGCGGTGGCCAACTGGATCGGCCCGGTCGGCACCGGAGCGCGGCTGGCCAACGCGCTGCGCTCCTGGTCGGTGTTGCGCTTCGAGGTGACCGAGGACCCCAGCGAGGGCGTCGACGGCCAGCGGTTCAGTCACACCCCCCAGCTGGGCCTGTGGAGTGGGTCGATGAGCGCCAACGGCGACGTCATGGTCGGCGAGATGCGGCTGCGCACGCTGATGGAGGCCGGTGCCGAGGTTCTCGCCGCCGAACTGGACTCGGTGCTCGGCACCGCGTGGGACGAAGCGCTGGAGCCCTACCGCAACGGCAGCGACAGCGCCGAGTGTGGCCTGCTGGCCCGCGGGGTCGGCTGAGCCGGCCGGTCAGCGGGGCCGCAGGATCTGCAGTGCGCCGGGCACCGCGGTGACCGTCACCGGCAGCGGAGCGACGAAGTCGCCGTCGGCGTAGGCGTTGATGCCCGGGCAGTCCACCCGCACCGTGCGCGCCCGGACGGTGCTGACCTCCTCGAGGTCGACGTGGCGGCCGGTGTACACGGTGGGGAACAACCGCAGCAGCCGCATCCGGGACCCCGCGCCGACCATCGTGATGTCCAGCAGGCCGTCGCCGTGGTCGGCGTGCGGACAGATCAGCATGCCGCCGCCGTAGCTGCGGGTGATCCCGACGGCGGCGAGGGTCAACTCCGCGTGCACGGGTTCGCCGTCGTCGACGGTGAGGGTGAACGGCAGCGGGCGCAGCCGGGACAACTCGGCGAGGATCGCGAGGTTGTAGCGCATCCGGCCGCGCGGCCAGCGCATCCGGTTGGTGCGGTCGCTGACCAGCGAATCGAATCCGGCAGCCATCACCGTGCCGAACCACGTGGTCCCGGTGGCGGTCTCGATGCAGCCCAGATCGACGGTTTCGGTGTGTCCGTCGGCGACGACGTCGGCGGCGGCCTGCGGATCGTCGGTGGGGATGGCGTATTCGCGGGCATGGTCGTTGCCGGTGCCGGCGGGAATGATCCCCAACGGCACCCCGGTGCGGGCCAACGACTGCAACGCCAACGCAATGAGCCCGTCGCCGCCGACGGCGATCAGCGCATCGGTGCCGGCGGCCAGGGACCGCTCGACCAGCCGGCGGGCGTGTGCGGCGTCGCGCCCGACCACCACGGTGACGTCGAGACCGCGCTGCTGCAGCCGGCTGACCGCTCGCTCGGCGGCGTGGCGGGCATTGCCGCGCCCGGCCGCCGGGTTGGCCAGCATCGTGACCCGGGTGGGCTGCTGTGCGCCAGTGGTCACGGGATGAGCTTGCCGGGGTTGAGAATTCCCGCGGGATCCAGCGTGGCCTTGACCGCGCGCAGTGCGCGCACCCCCAGTTCGCCGATTTCGTCGGTCAGCCACCCCCGGTGATCGGCACCGACGGCGTGATGGTGGGTGACGGTCCCACCGGCGGCCAGGATCGCGTCGGTCGCGGCGGCCTTGGCAGCGCGCCACTGCGCCACCGCGTCGCCGCGCTGGGCGGCCACGACGGTGAAATACAGCGACGCCCCGGTCGGATAGACGTGGGAGATGTGGCAGAGCACCAGTGCGGGGCTGCCCGAGGACCCCAGTGACGCGATGAGTGCATCGGTGACCGCGGATTTCAGCGTCGACAGATTCGACCAACTCGTCGCGGTCTCCAACGTCTCGGCCAGGGCCCCGGCGTCGAGCAGCGCGTCGCGCAGATAGGGCGCCCCGAAGCGGCCGTGCTCCCAGGCGCGCGCCGGCTCGGGGCCCAGCGAGGTGCCGCCGTGAGCGGCCAGCAGGTCGGCTGTCTCGGCGTGCCGGCCGGCGGTGTGCGCCGCGCTGCCCTCGAACAGCGTGATCGCCAGGCAGCCACCGGTGATCGACTCCTGCCCGATCGCGTCGGTGGTGGCGAGGTTCACCCCCGTTTCGGCTTCGTCGGAGAGCCGGATGACCGTCGGGCCCGCGCCGGCCTGGGTGACAGCGCGCAGCGCCGCGGCGCCGGTGGCGAAGTCGGGAAACGACCATGCCTCGTGGCGGATGCTCTCCGGTACCGGGTGCACTCGCACCCGTACCCGGGTGATCACCCCCAGGGTGCCCTCGGACCCCAGAAACAGTTGGCGCAGATCGGGTCCGGCCGCCGAGGAGGGGGCCCGCCCGGCGGTCATCGGTCCGACCGGGGTGATCATGTGCAGCCCGACCGCCATGTCGTCGAAGCGGCCGTAGCCGGCCGAGTTCTGCCCCGAGGAGCGGGTCGCGGCGAACCCGCCCACCGTCGCGTACTGGAAGCTCTGCGGAAAATGGCCCAGCGAGAAGCCGTGCTCGGCGAGGAGCCGTTCGGCGTCCGGTCCGGTCACGCCGGCCTGCAACTCGGCCTCTCCGGAGATCGGGTCGAGGTGCAGCAGCCGATCGAGTCGACGCAGATCCAGCGCCACCACCGCGGTGAACTGCGCACGGATCGGGTCCAATCCGCCCACCACGCTGGTGCCTCCACCGAACGGCACCACCGCGATGCCGTGATCGCTGCAGTAGCGCAGGATCGCACTGATCTGCTCCTCGTCCTGCGCGGCCGTCTCACCGCCGGGTTCGAGGACCGCATCCGGGGCGTCCTGCTCACCGGTGTTGCGCCGCGCCAACAGATCCAGTGTGGATTTGCCCCCGGCGTGACGCAGCCGGCTGTCGTGGTCGGTGTGGCACAAGCCCGTTCCGACGATGCGTTCCAGGGCCACGCGGTCGTCGTCGGGCAGCGCCGAGGGGCGCAGCCGCACCTGGCTCATCGTCGGGCGCGCCGCCGCCGGTGTGCGAACCCCCAGTGCCTGGGCCAGCAGGTCGCCGATCGCGGGGGACAGCGGGGTCGCCGCATCGGGATCGCCCCAAGCGTCCCACGCCATCGCGGTGTCCGGTGTTTCGGTGGGGTTGTCCGGCGCGGTCATGGCGATACAGTATGACAACGCCGATCCGTTGGCGACCGACCCGGAACGGAGCCCCCTGGATGTCTGAGGCCGCCGCCCTCAACGGTGCCCGCCGTGACGCCGAACTCGACGCGCTGGCCGGCGGTGGACCGATCGACGTGCTGGTCATCGGCGGCGGGATCACCGGGGTGGGCATCGCCCTCGACGCCGCGGCTCGCGGGCTGAGCGTGACGCTGGTGGAGAAGCACGACCTGGCGTTCGGAACGAGTCGGTGGAGTTCCAAACTGGTGCACGGCGGTCTGCGGTATCTGGCGACCGGAAACATCGGCATCGCACGGCGCAGTGCCGTCGAACGCGGCATCCTGATGACCCGCACCGCACCGCATCTGGTGCGCCCGCTGGCGCAATTGGTGGCGTTGCTGCCCGACGTGCGCCGCCGCGAGCGGGCGCTGGTGCGGGCCGGATTCCTGGCCGGTGACGTGCTGCGCCGACTGGCCGGCACCCCGACGACGGTGCTTCCCGGATCGCGGCGGGTTGGTGCCGCCGAGGCGGCCGATCTGGTCCCGACGGTGCGCCGTGACGGTCTCGACGGCGGATTGGTGGCCCACGACGGGCAGTTGATCGACGACGCGAGGCTGGTGGTCGCGGTGGCGCGCACCGCCGCCCAGCGCGGCGCGCGGATCCTCACCTACGTCGAGGCGAGCCGGGTCAGCGGCGACACAGCGCGGCTGACCGACACCCGCACCGGTGAATCGTGTGAGGTGACCGCGCGCTGCGTCATCAACGCCACCGGTGTGTGGGCGGGGCAGTTCGACCCGGCGTTGACGCTGCGCCCCAGTCGTGGCACCCATCTGGTCTTCGACGCGGCGGCGTTCGGCAACCCGACAGCGGCATTGACGGTGCCGGTCCCCGGTGAGCTCAATCGCTTCGTTTTCGCGATGCCCCAGCAGCTCGGCCGGGTCTACCTCGGCCTCACCGACGAAGATGCGCCGGGACCGATTCCCGATGTGCCACAACCTTCCCCGGCCGAAGTGGAGTTCCTCCTCGAGGTGGTCAACACGGCGCTGGGGACCGCGGTGGGCCCCTCGGATGTGCTCGGTGCCTACGCGGGGTTGCGCCCACTCGTCGACGCGGGGGAGGGGCGCACCGCCGACATCTCCCGCGAGCACGCGGTGACCGCGTCCGACTCGGGGGTGATCAGCGTCATCGGCGGCAAACTGACCGAATACCGATACATGGCCGAAGACGTGCTCGACTACGCGGTCACCGTGCGCAAATTGGCGGCCCGACCGTGTCGCACAGCGCGGCTCGCGCTCATCGGGGCGCCCGCCAACCCGGGAGCCGTGGTGCCGCCGACGGCGGCGATGCCCGCGGCGTTGTTGGCGCGGTTCGGCAATGAGGCGGCGAACGTGCTGGCGGCGGCGCGCTGCGCGGACCCGATGACCCCGGTCGTCGAGGGGATCGACGTGCTGCGTGCCGAATTCGCCTACGCGGTCACTCATGAGGGGGCGCTCACCGTCGACGACATCGTCGACCGGCGCACCCGTATCGGGCTGGTTCCCGCCGACCGGGACCGAGTCGTCGATGTGGCGGCGGAGTTCCTCAGCTGACGTCGTCGGTGCGTAGGATCGCCTCGCGCACCAGCGAGACGGTGTGCGGCTGCCACAACGCCTGCATCGGCACCAGGGTGGGAGTGTCGAGGTCGATGACGTGCACGGTGCCGCCGAGCGCCGGTCCCGCTGCGGCGGTGACGAACACGACCCCGTCGTCGGTGAGGGCCGCCGCTTCCGGGGGGCAACCCTGCACCCGGCTCACCCGGTAGCGGGGTTCGAACCCGGCACGTCGACACACGTTGACGAGGAAGTCGCTGTAGTAGGAGGCTCCGGGCGGCGACCACAGCACGATCGGGTGGGCGGCGAGTTCGATGACCCCGATGCTGCGGCGCCCGGCCAGTGGGTGGGTTGCGGCCACTGCGACGCGCAGGGGGTCGTAGCGCGCCACGGTCGCCGCCAACCGCTCCTGGGGCACCACGCCGCGACGCAACCCCAGATGCACTGTGCCGTCGTGCACCCCGGCGACCAAGTCGGCGGGGAACACCTGGCGCACGGTGAACGAGGTGGTGGGGAAGTGCGCGATCGTGGCCTCCAGCAGTCGGTAGACGTCACGGTTGTCGATCGCCGGGGTGTGGGCGACCACGAACTCGTCGCGTTCGAGGCGCGCGGCGGCGCGAGCGTGCTGGGCGAGCGTGTCGGCCGCGGCCAGCAGCGCGCGTCCCTCATCGAGCAGGGTCCGGCCCGCCGGGGTGAGGCTGATCTGCCGGCCGGCGCGCACCAGCAACTCCGCGCCGATGTCCTTCTCGAGTTGGCGCACCGCGCTGGAGAGGGCCTGCTGGCTCAGGTGCAAAAGCGCGGCCGCCCGCGTGAATCCGCCCGCATCGACGACCGCGACGAACTGCGTCAGGCGCCGCAGGTCCAGGTCGGGCCGGCGCGGCGGGGCGCTCTGGTGGGACACAGCACTCACCCTATCCACAACTGATTGTTGTCGAATAGTCGAAAATCACTGTTTTTCATTTGTGGAGGGGGGTTCTAGCGTCGAGAGCACACCCAACGAAAGGAACCGGAGAATGGCTGACCTTGGCGGCAAGTCCGCGATCGTGGCGGCCGGGGCGAAGAACCTCGGTGGACTGATCAGCACCACGCTCGCCGACCGTGGCGTGAACGTCGCCGTGCACTATCACAGCCCGGCCAGCGAAGCCGCCGCCGAGGCCACCGTGCAGCGCGCCCGCGACAGTGGGGTCGAGGCGATCGCGGTGGCGGGGGACCTGACCCGGCCGGCCGCGGTGACCGAGCTGTTCGACGCGGCGACCGAGGCATTCGGCGGAGTGGATTTCGCGATCAACACGGTCGGCAAGGTGCTGCGCAAACCGATCGTGGAGACCAGTGAGGCCGAATACGACTCGATGTTCGACATCAACGCCAAAGCCGCGTACTTCTTCCTGCAGGAGGCCGGCAAACGGCTCAACGACCACGGCTCGGCGGTGACGATCGTGACGGCGCTGCTCGGCGCGTTCACCGACGGGTACTCCACCTACGCCGGATCGAAGAGCCCGGTGGAACACTTCACCCGGGCCGCCGCGAAGGAATTCGCCGAGCGCGGCATCAATGTCAACGCCGTGGCGCCCGGGCCGATGGACACCCCGTTCTTTTACCCGCAGGAGACCCCCGAGCGCGTTGAGTTCCACAAGTCGCAGGCAATGGGCAACCGGCTCACCGAGATCACTGACATCGCCCCGCTGGTGGTGTTCCTGCTCGCCGAGGGCCATTGGATCACCGGGCAGACCGTCTTCGCCAACGGCGGTTACACCACCCGGTAGACCGGTAGCCGACCTACCGGGGCCCCCGGAGTCGCTCGATACTGGTGGTCATGACTGAGATCGATACTCCAGTGGACATACACCCCCAAAATTCGGGGGCGTGTGTCCGCTGGGGCGTCGATCTCAGCAGCAACCGCACTCGCGGGCCGGTCGGCCCCGGCCGTTCGCCGGTTACAGCGGGATGTTCTTGTGCCGACCGCGGCGGGCGGGCGCCTCGGCGAGTGCCTCGGTGATCTTGCTGCGGGTGTGGGCCGGGTCGATCTTCTCGTCGACCACACCGATCTCGATGGCGGCATCGACGCCGCCGGCGATGCGTTCGTGTTCGGCGGCGAGCTCATCGTGCAGGGCCTCGCGCTCGTGCTCCGGCGCGGCGGCCAGCTTGCGCTTGTGCAGGATGCCGACGGCGGCCTTGGCGCCCATCACCGCGACCTCGGCGTCCGGCCAGGCGAACACCTTGGTCGCCCCCAACGAGCGCGAGTTCATCGCGATGTAGGCCCCGCCGTAGATCTTGCGGGTCACCAGCGTGACGCGCGGCACGGTGGCCTCGCCGAACGCGTGCAGCAGCTTGGCGCCGCGGCGCACCACCCCGCCCCATTCCTGGTCCACCCCGGGCAGATACCCCGGTACGTCGACGACCACCACCAACGGGATGCCGAACGCGTCACAGAGTCGCACGAAGCGGGCGGCCTTCTCGGCGCTCTCGGAGTTCAGGCAGCCGCCCAGGCGCAGCGGGTTGTTGGCCATCACCCCGACCGTGCGGCCCGACAGCCGGCCCAGGCCGACCACCATCGACGGGGCCCATTTGGCCTGGAACTCTTCGAACGGCGTGTCCTCGTCGAGCAGAGCGCCGATGATCGGGCGCACCTCGTAGGCCCGCCGCGGCGACTCCGGCATCAACGCCTGCAGGTCGACCTCTTCGGCCTCAGCCTTGGTCCGGTCGAAGTGGCCCTGCTGGCTGAAGAGACCGACCAGCCGCCGGCCCCGCTCGTAGGCGTCGACCTCGTCGTCGGCGACGATGTGGCAGACCCCGGACTTCTTGTGGTGGGTGTCGGGTCCGCCCAGCGACACCATGTCGACATCCTCACCGGTGACGCTGCGCACCACGTCGGGGCCGGTGACGAAGACCCGGGAGTCGGGGGCCATCACGATCACGTCGGTCAGCGCCGGCCCGTAGGCGGCGCCGCCGGCCGCGAAGCCGACCACCACCGAGATCTGCGGGATGTAGCCGGAGGCGCGGATCATCGCCTCGAACACCAGCCCGACCGCGTGCAGCGCCTTGACGCCCTCGGCCAGTCGCGCGCCGCCGGAGTGCCAGATTCCCACGATCGGGCTCTGCTCCTCGATCGCGGTGTCGTAGGCGTTGACGATGTGGCTGCAGCCCTCGATGCCCATGGCCCCGCCCATGACCGTGCCGTCGGTGCAGAACGCGATCGTGCGCACCCCGTTGACGGTGCCGGCGGCGGCCAGCACTCCGGAGCGGTCCCGTTCGTGCAGCAACTCGACGCTGTCGTCATCGAAGAAGGTGGAGAGCCGCAGCAGCGGATCCCGCGGGTCGAGCGCCTCGTTGACTGTCTCCGGTGCGGTGATCGTCATCTCCGTCTCCTGTGTGCTAGCTCTGCGGGCCCGCCGGGCGGTGTCCGCTCAGTATTTGCCGAACACGGTTGCGACGTTGTGCCCGCCGAACCCGAACGAGTTGTTGACCGCGTAGTGGAAGTCCCCCTGACGCGGTTTGTCGGCCACCACGTCAAGATCGATCTCCGGATCGAGGTTGACCAGGTTCAGCGTCGGGGGAATGACCCCGTCCCGCAGCGCCAGGGCCGTCAGGATCGACTCCACGGCGCCGACCGCACCCACCGAGTGGCCCAACGCGGACTTGGGGGCGTACACCGCCGGCCGGTGTGTGCCCATCGCGTTGTTGATGGCCTTGCCCTCGGCGACGTCGCCGACCTGGGTGCCGGTCGCGTGGGCATTGACGTGGTCGATGTCCTCGGGGGTGAGCCCGGCCAGCTGGATCGCCCGGGTCATCGCGTAACCGGCCCGTTCCCCGTTGGGGTCCGGGGCGACGATGTGATAGCCGTCGGAGGTGATCGAGGCGCCCATGATGCGGGCCAACGGTTTGGCGCCGCGGGCCTTGGCGTGCTCCTCGGTCTCGATGACCAGGATCGCGCCGGCCTCGCCGAACACGAACCCGTCGCGGTCCTTGTCGAACGGACGGCAGGCGCCGGCGGGGTCATCGTTGTTGGTCGACAACACGATCCGCATCTGGGCGAAGCCGGCGATCGGCACCGCCTCGATCTTGGTCTCCACCCCGCCGCAGATCGCGATGTCGGCCTCGCCGAGAACGATCTGCTGCCAGGCGTGGGCGATGCCCTCCGATCCCGACGCGCACGCCGAGACCGGAGTGATCACCCCACCTTTGGCCTCCCGGTCCAGCCCGACGGTCGCGGCCGCCCCGTTGGGCATGTACTTCTGCACCGTCAACGGGGAGACCGCGCGCAGGCCACGTTCCCGCATGTCGTCGTAGGCGAAGACCAACTCCTCGGTCGAGCCCATCCCGGTCCCGATCGACACCATCAACCGCCGGGTGTCTACCTCCGGTGCCCCGGCGTTGTCCCACGCCCGCCGGCTCACCACCAGCGACAGCTTCTGCAGATACGACAGCCGACGCAACTCGGTGCGGGTCAACCCCTCATCGAAGGACGACTCCGGCTCGACCAGGTGCCCGCCGATACGGACCGGCAGGTCGAACTGGTCGACGAAGGCGTCATCGAGTTTTCGGATTCCGCTTTTTCCATCCAGCAGTGCCTGCCAGGTGGATTCGGCGTCGGTCGCCAATGCCGTGGTCATGGCGATACCGGTCACAACGACGTCGGGAAAACCATTCCCGGTGGTCAACGATGTCATGACAGTCCTGGAGGTCCTTCCGGTGATTAGTACCGTCCGAAGGCGAGCGCCACGTTGTGCCCACCGAATCCGAACGAGTTGTTAATCGCGTACTGGAATTCACCGTGCCGAGGCTCGCCCGCGACGACGTCGAGGTCGATCTCGGGGTCGGGTGTCTCGTAGTTGAGCGTCGGCGGGATGACCCCGTCGTGCAACGAGAGCACCGTCAGCACGGACTCCAATGCGCCCACCGCACCGATGGAGTGGCCGAGGGCCGACTTCGGTGCGTAGACCGCGGCTTGCTCACAGCCCGCTTCCCGGATCGCGTTCGCCTCAGCGGTGTCCCCGATCGGCGTGGCGGTGCCGTGCGCGTTGATGTGGTCGATGTCCGACGGGGACAAGCCCGCCAACTCCAACGCCCGCGTCATGGCGTAGCCGGCCCGTTTTCCGTCGGGTCCGGGCGCCACCATGTGGAAGGCGTCGGAGGTGATTCCGGCACCCATCAACCGAGCCAGCGGCTTGGCGCCGCGGGCCTTGGCGTGCTCCTCGGTCTCGATGATCATCATCGCGCCGGCCTCGCCGAACACGAAGCCGTCGCGGTCCTTGTCGAACGGCCGCGAAGCCTTCTCGGGCTCGTCGTTGCGCGTCGACATCGCGCGCATCATCGAGAACGCCGCGATCGGCAATGCCTCGATGCCGCCTTCGACGCCACCGCAGACCACCATGTCCGCGTCACCCATGACGATCTGGCGCCACGCGTGGGCGATCGCCTCGGAACCCGAGGAACAGGCCGACACCGGTGTGATGACCCCGGCGCGGGCGCCGAGTTGCAGCCCGGCGACCGCCGCGGCGCCGTTGGGCATGATCATCTGCACGGCCAGCGGCGACACCTTGCGCGGGCCGCCCTCGTTCATCAGGTCGTAGGTCTCGACGATCTTCTCGCCGCCGCCGAGACCGGTGCCGATGACGACCGCGAGCCGGTCCTTGTCGACCTCGGGGCTGCCGGCCTTCTCCCACAGCCGCCCGCTGATCAGCTTGGACATCCGCTGGACATACGACATCCGTCGGATGTCCAACCGGCCCATGTGGTCGTCGACGGGGTCTTTGAGCTGCCCGCCGATCTTGACCGCAAGGTCCCATTTCTCGGTGAATTCGCCCTTGAGGACGTGGATGCCGCTCTCGCCGGCAAGCAAGGCCTTCCAGGTGCCGTCGATGTCGGCAGCCAACGATGTGGTCGCCTCAACGGCGGTTACCACCACATTGGGGTAACCGCCGTTGGCAGTGGACGGCTTGGTCACTGGCTGTCCGCTCCGAACTTCTCGCGCAGCGCGGCGGCGGCTTCGGGGTTCTCGGCCTCGAGCTTCTGGATGTAGCCGACGACGTCACCGACGGTGCGCAGCCCGGCCAGGTCCTCGTCGGGGATCTTCACGCCGTACTTGTCCTCGGTCTGCACCGCGATCTCCACCATCGACAGCGAGTCGATGTCGAGGTCGTCGACGAAGGACTTCTCAACGGTCACCTCGGACGGCTCGATACCGGTCACCTCTTCGATGATCTCGGCGAGACCGGCGATGATTTCTTCTTGGCTGGCGGCCACGATGTGGCTCCCTTCGTGTTTCTTGGTGGTGTTGCTTCGAACGGTTCGTGCGTATGTGGTTGTAACTGGTGAGTGAGGCTCGGTGCGCGGCACGACGTTGGGCCTAGAGCTGAGCCACCTCGTCCAGGTCTGACGGCGCCTTGACGGCGCGGGCGGGAACTCCCCGAAGCTCCCGTTTGGCGATGCCGACCAGGGTTCCGGCCGGCGGGAACTCCACCAGTGCGCTGACGTCGCGCTGGCGCAGGGTCTGGGTGCACAGATCCCACCGCACCGGGCGGGTCAGTTGGGCGACCAACTTGTCCATCGCGTCGGCGGCGGTGGTGACCGGCTGGCCGTCCGCGTTGGACAGCAGCATCACGGTCGGGTCGGCGGTCGCCACGGCGGCGGCCGCGGCGGCGTAGCCGTCCTGGGCGGGCGCCATGTAGCGGGTGTGGAAGGCGCCGGCGACGTCGAGGGCGCGCACCCGGGCCTTGGCCGGCGGGTCCTCGGCCAGCTTCTCCAACGCCGAGCGGGCGCCGGCCGCGACGATCTGGCCGGCGGCGTTGCGATTGGCCGGAACCAGGTCGAGTTGTTCGAGGCGGCTGAGGACCTCGGCCTCGTCGCCGCCGAGCACCGCCGACATGCCGGTCGGCTCGACCGCGCACGCCGTGGCCATCTCCGCCCCGCGCACCGCGGCCAGTTTCACCGCGTCGTCGGCGGAGAACACCCCGGCGATCGCGTAGGCGGCGATCTCCCCGACGGAGTGGCCGGCGGCCACCAGGTCGGTGTCGGCGAGCAGGCCGCGGCGGGTGAGTTCGGCGTGGGCCAGCAGCGTGGCGGCGACCACCAGCGGCTGGGTGACCGCGGTATCGGTGAGTTCCCCGGCCTCCGCGGTGGTGCCCAGGCGGGCCAGATCCAGGCCGCTGGCCTCCGACCAGGAGGCAACCTGGTCGGCGGCACCGGGCAACTCCAGCCACGGCGACAACATCCCGGGGGTCTGGGAACCTTGCCCGGGGGCGAGCAACGCAATCACGTGTTTAAGAGAACACTGTGAAGTCGGGTTTGCGCGGTGTAACAGAACATAAACCTCATCTTATAGTTTTGTAGAGAACCTACAAAACCGCACGTGATGCGATGTCGTCGAGACCTGTCCGCAACTTTTATCGGGCTCGTCGCCGGCGCATGCCGTCTTGGGCCGCCGTGCGGACGCATAGCCGCGGTGGCCGGCATCGGTCAGCCCGGCAGCGGCGGCTCCGCAGGTCCGACGGGGGGCGCGACGCTGTGGCGGACCGTGGCGGGGGCCGGTCCGACGCCGGACGGATGGGCGGCCAGACGGCCGACGGTGGTGGCCACCCGCAGGATGTAGGCGTCGCGCGGCTGGGTGGGGTCGTGACCGGTGAAGTCGGTGATCCGTTTGAGACGGTAGCGAACCGTGTTTGGATGAACGAACAACTTCCGGGCGCACGCCTCGATGGCGCCGCCGCAGTCGAGGTAGACGTCCAAGGTTTCGCCCAACGCCGGGCCCGCGTCGGCCAGCGGCCGCATCACGTCGGTGTGCAGGGCGGTGATCGCATCCGGGTCGCCCATCAGGGCACGCTCGGGCAGCAGGTCGCGCGCCAGCACCGGCCGCGGCGCACCCGACCAGCCGGCGACGGCGTTCATCCCGGCGATCGCCTCACGGGCGCTGTGGTGGGCGGCGGTGAGCATCGGTGTGGTGGGCCCGATGACCACCGGCCCGTCGGAGAACGCCGCGAGCAGCGTGGTCAGAAATTTCTCGGTCGGCGACAGCGGGCCGGAGACGATCGCGACCAGCCAGGTGCCGTGGATGTCCGACAGCGCGGCGCGGTGGTGGCGGGTGGCCGCATCGCGGACGAGTTGGCTGGCCTCCGGGTGCGATTGACCGTCGGGGCCGGGGGCGGGGGTGCCGACCACCACCGTCGCCGGGCCGGTGGTGTCCCAGTTCAGTGCCGCGGCGCGCGACAACAGTTCCGGCCCGGTGTCGCCGCGCACCACCGCGTCGACCACGCTGGCCTCCATCCGCGAGTCCCAGGTTCCGCGGGCCTCGGCTGCGTCGGCGTAGGCCGAGGCCGCGGCGAACGCCAGGTCGCGACTGTATTTGAGGATGCCGACCGTCAACGCGGTCAGCTGTTCTTCCGAGCGCGCCAACATCGGCACCACCTCTTCGAAGAACTCCATCGTCACCCGCACCATGTCGACGGTGTCGCGCAGCGCGATCCGCCGCGTCAGCTCCTGGGGCACCAACTCGAACGCCTGCGCGGTGTAGCCGACACCGCTGGTCGGGTCGTGCATCCACTCCACGAACTGCACGACCGCGGTCTGCACGACCAGCGCCACGCTGGCTCGCTGGGAGGCCTCCAGGTCGGCGAAGAACGGCAATCGGTCCTGCATGGTCGCCACCGCCTCGGTGGCCAGGCGCCCGGAGTACTGCTTGAGCCGGCGCAGCAGCGACTCGGGCACCGAGTCCAGCAGGACCAGCGGCGAGCGCCCCGCCGCCAGCGGATTGTCGTTCACGCCTAAAACGTACGCCGGATTTCTGGCGGAACCCACCAACCGACAGGGGTGCCGTCAGGCCACCCCGGGGTCGGAGGTCTGTTCCGGGGCCGCCAGCACGTCGTCGATCTGGTATTTGCGGGCGGCCTCGGCCGGCACCGCCGCATCGATGACGCCGTCACGCGCGAGCGCCTCGAGCACCGCCACGACCTGTGATTCGGCGTCGATGTTGAAGAACCGTCGCGCGGCGGGGCGGGTATCGGAGAAGCCGAACCCGTCGGCGCCCAGGGTGACGTAGCGTCCCGGCACCCAGGGCCGGATCTGTTCGGGCACGGCGCGCATGAAGTCCGAGACCGCCACAACCGGCCCGTCCACCTCACCCAGCGCCTGCGCCACATACGGCGTGCGGGCGGGCCGGTCGGGATGGCGCAGCCGGTCCCGCTCGGCGGCGATCCCGTCCCGGTTGAGCTCTCCCCAACTGGTCACCGACCACACGTCGGCGGCCACGTCCCACTCGGCGGCCAGCAGCTCCGCGGCCTGCAGCGCCCACGGCATCGCCACCCCCGAGGCCAGTAACTGGGCCCGGTGGGTGCGCTCCTGGGGGGCGCGCCGGTAGCGGTAGATGCCGCGCAGCAGGCCGTCGACGTCGAGGCCCTCCGGCTCGGCCGGCTGCACATAGGGCTCGTTGTAGATGGTGATGTAGTAGTAGATGTTCTCCGGGTCCGGCCCGTACATGCGCTGCAGGCCGTTCTCGATGATGTGGGCGAGCTCGTAGGCGAACGCCGGGTCGTAGGAGACCACCGCGGGGTTGGTCGATGCCAACAACGGCGAGTGCCCGTCGGCGTGCTGCAGCCCCTCGCCGGTCAGCGTGGTGCGCCCCGCGGTGGCGCCGAGCAGGAAGCCGCGGGCCATCTGGTCCCCGGCGGCCCACAACAGGTCGCCGGTGCGCTGGAACCCGAACATCGAGTAGAAGATGTAGACCGGGATCATCGGCACGTCGTGGGTGGCATAGGAGGTGCCGACGGCGATGAAACTGCCCGCCGCCCCGGCCTCGTTGATCCCCTCGTGCA
This sequence comes from Mycolicibacillus koreensis, assembly GCF_002104795.1. Classification (GTDB taxonomy): domain Bacteria; phylum Actinomycetota; class Actinomycetes; order Mycobacteriales; family Mycobacteriaceae; genus Mycobacterium; species Mycobacterium koreense. Next base: position 38,941 of record NZ_NCXO01000003.1, on the reverse strand, counting down.
GGATCTGGCCGACGTCGCTCTCCTTGTAGGCGAGCATCAGTTCGGCGTCGACGGAGGTGTAGGTCTGGCCGTTGGGGTTGTAGATCTTCAGGCTGGGGAACCAGGAGTCCATCCCGAAGGTGCGGGCCTCGTCGGGGATGATCGGCACGATCCGGGCGCCGATCTCCTTGTCGCGGAGCAGCTCCTTGAACACCCGCACGGTCGCCATGGTGGTGGCGACCTCCTGGTTGCCCGACCCGTCCTTGACCGGCTGGTAGACGGAGCTGTCGGGCAGGCGCAGCGGCGCGGAGGCGCTCCGCCGTTCGGGCACGAAACCGCCCAGCGCGGTGCGCCGCTCCCGCAGGTAGCGGATCTCCGGGGCGTCGTCACCGGGGTGGTAGTAGGGCGGCAGGTAGGGGTTCTCGTCGAGTTCGGCGTCGGAGATCGGGATCCGCATGCTGTCGCGGAACGCCTTGAGGTCGGCCAGCCGGAACTTCTTCATCTGGTGGGTGGCGTTGCGGGCGGCGAAGTAGGAGCCCAGCGAGTAGCCCTTGATGGTCTTGGCCAAGATGACCGTGGGCTGGCCCTTGTGGTCCATCGCGGCCTGATAGGCGGCGAAGATCTTGCGGTAGTCGTGGCCGCCGCGCTTGAGGCTCCAGATCTGGTCATCGGTGAGGTGCTCGACGAGTGCCTTGGTGCGCGGATCGCGGCCGAAGAAGTGCTGGCGAACGTAGCCGCCGTCGTTGGCCTTGTAGGTCTGGTAGTCCCCGTCGGGGGTGGCGTTCATCAGGTTGACCAGCGCGCCGTCCTTGTCGGCGTGCAGCAGCGCGTCCCATTCGCGGCCCCACACCACCTTGATGACGTTCCAGCCCGCACCGCGGAAGAACGACTCGAGTTCCTGGATGATCTTGCCGTTGCCGCGCACCGGGCCGTCGAGGCGCTGCAGGTTGCAGTTGATGACGAAGGTGAGGTTGTCCAGACCCTCCAATGCGCCGACGTGCAGCAGCCCGCGGCTCTCCGGCTCGTCCATCTCCCCGTCGCCCAGGAAACACCAGACATGCTGGTCGGAGGTGTCCTTGATGCCGCGGTCGTGCAGGTAGTGGTTGAACCGGGCCTGGTAGATGGCGTTGAGCGGGCCCAGCCCCATCGACACCGTGGGGAATTCCCAGAACGACGGCATCAGATGCGGGTGCGGGTAGGACGGGATGCCGCCGCCGGGGTGGCTGTGCTCCTGGCGGAACCCGTCGAGGTCGTGTTGGCTGAGCCGGCCCTCGAGGAAGGCACGGGCGTAGATGCCGGGGGAGGCGTGGCCCTGAATGAAGATCTGGTCGCCGCCGCCGGGATGGGACTTGCCGCGGAAGAAGTGGTTGAACCCGATCTCATACAGCGACGCCGACGACGCGTAGGTCGAGATGTGGCCACCCACACCCACGCCGGGTCGCTGCGCCCGGTGCACCATCACCGCGGCGTTCCAGCGGATCCAGGCGCGGTAGCGGCGCTCGACCTCCTCGTCACCGGGGAACCACGGCTCCAACTCGGTGGGGATGGTGTTGACGTAGTCGGTGGAAGTCAGTGCCGGGATCGACACACGCTTCTCCCCGGCGCGTTCCAGCAGCCGCAGCATCAGATACCGGGCGCGGGCCGGGCCGGCGTGGGCGAGCATGTCATCGAAGGATTCCAGCCATTCGGCGGTCTCCTGCGGGTCGATGTCGGGCAGATAAGACGCGACCCCTTCGCGGATGACTCGAACGCGGTCGGATTCGCTTGTGCTGTTTGAGTTTTTAGCCAGATCGTGGCGGGTGAACTCGGTGGTCAACTCAGTGCTCCTCGCTGGGCGGTTAGCCTCGTGGTCGCCGGCGGCCATGTTGCGGTCACCGGCTCACCCGCCATCTTCCTCCATCCCGGTGCGGTGGCGATCTGCCAGGTGACGCAATCGGGTACGCGGGGTTGTGCAACGATGGTGCGTGACGCACGGAGCGGTGTTGATGGCAGAACATTCCGGACAGTAGGAGGTCCCAGGTGGTCGCGGCGGATGACGCCCCGAACTACGCCCGAAAGCTGGGCATCGAACAGAACCAGATTGTCCAGGAATGGGGCTGGGACGAGGACGCCGACGATGCCATCAGCACCGCCGTGGAAGAGGCCTGCGGTGCCGAGCTGCTCGGCGAGGACACCGACGAGGTGGTCGACGTCGTCCTGCTGTGGTGGCGCGACGGCGACGGCGACCTGGTGGACACCTTGATGGACGCGATCACCGCGCTCGCCGACGACGGCGTCATCTGGGTGGTCACCCCCAAGACCGGGCGGCCCGGCCACGTGCAGCCCGCCGACATCGCCGAGGCCGCGCCCACCGCGGGGCTGATGCCGACCTCCTCGGTGAACCTCGGCGAGTGGAGTGGCAGCAGGCTGGTGCAGCCCAAGACCCGGGCCGGTAAACGCTGATGCTGGCGGTGGGGACCGCCGCGCCGGACTTCACCCTGCGTGACCAAAACCAGCAACCGGTCACCCTCAGTGACTACCGCGGCCGCCGCAACGTGCTGCTGGTGTTCTTCCCGCTGGCGTTCACCGGGATCTGCCAGGGCGAACTCGACGAGGTGCGCGACCGGTTGCCCGACTACGACAACGACGACAGCGCGGTGCTGGCGATCTCGGTCGGCCCGCCGCCCACCCACAAGATCTGGGCGACCGAGAGCGGCTTCACCTTCCCCGTGCTCTCCGACTTCTGGCCGCACGGCGCGGTGGCGCAGGACTACGGGGTGTTCAACGCCGACACCGGGTTCGCCAACCGCGGCACGTTCGTCATCGACCGCACCGGCACGGTGCGCTTCGCCGAGATGAACGAGCCCGGCCAGGCCCGCGACCAACGCCAGTGGGCCGAGGCGCTGGCGGCGTTGCGCGGCTGACAGCGCCGGCGGCATCGTTTTGGGGCGTGCCCGCCGCGCCCGGTACTCTGCCCGATCAGGGGCGCGTAGCTCAGTGGTAGAGCTCTGGTTTTACACACCAGCGGTCGGCGGTTCGATACCGTCCGCGCCCACCAACGCAGGCGTTAGGGTTCAGGCAATGAAGTTCACGAAGTTCACCGGGAAGCTCAACAAGCGGTTGATCATCTGGCCGGCGATCATCGTGCTCGCCGCCGGGATTCTTGTGATCTGGGAGACCGTGTTCAACAAGACCCCCGAGGAATGCCGCCCGGTGCGGGATCTGCTGGAGTTCAACCAAGCCCAAGCCAAGCAGATCGCGGACCACGAGGAGCAGTCCGGGAACGACGCCGACATCGACGAGTACCGGCACTGGGCGGACGGGCTGGCCGAACGCGCCGGCAAGGTCACCGACGCCGCGCTGGCCTACCGTTCGGTGCGCGTGGCGGAGTTGGCGTCACAGTTCGTCGACAACCTGCCTCGGCTGCGCGCCGCATCCGAGGCCGATGCGGAGTCGGGCGACAAGCCCCCACCGATCGTCTACCAGATGTACGCGGTGAACGCGCAGATCACCGATGAGATCAACGAACTGTCCGAGGCGTGCCCGCACTGACGCCGGCTACACCACCGCCAGCCCACACCGCGCCCGGAACCGCATGTCCCACAGGAACGCCCGATAACCCACGGTCCACATCCGTTGCGGGACCAGACGGTCGGCCAGCCGCAGCGCCGCCAGCAGCCACTCGAAGCGCCGCTGCTGGGCCGGGGACCACTCGAACTGCATCATCTCGCGGAACTCAGGTGAGAGAAACCCGGTGGTGGCGAAGAGGTTGAGCGGCCCGGCCAGCCGCAGCGGCCACGGCAGGAACACCATCGCGGCCACCCCGCGCAGGTGCTCACGCACCGGCGGGTCGATCCGCAGCTCGTCCAGCGAGTCGGCCCAGTACCGCTGGAACGCAGCCCGATCCGCCGGCCACATCTCGGGGCGCACCTGCAGCGTGGTGCCCAGCCGCTGGGCGTCGGCGTACACGGCGTCGGCGGCCGCGTCGTCGAGCGGCCCGTGCAAAAACTCGTACTGGTCGACGAAGTAGCGGTACAGGCAGGCGGCCACCCACAGCTGCAGTTTCGGGTCGAAGGCGTTGTAGCGCACCGGGCTGGCCGGCGTGGAGCGCACCAGTCGGTGCACCCGGTCGACCTCCTTGCGGTACAGCCGGCGGTCGGATTCTTCACCGATGGTCGCCACCGCGAGGTAGGTCCCGGTGGTGCGGGCCCGTTTGAACGGGTGCTTGTAGACGTTGCCGCTGTCGACCCGGCTCTCCTGCACGCCGTAACCGACGCCGGGGCGGGCGAGTTGCATGATCACGTTGGCGGCCGGCAACAGCGCGGCCGCGGGGCTCAACAGGTCAACGACCCGGGTGATACGACGTGGCATTGATCTGCCTCCTCCCTGGGCAGTACACCAGGTATGAGACGCTTCCGGGGTGTTTGTGCCCAGACTGGGCCCGCGCGGTGCCGGCATCGCGCTGGGCTTTCTGGTCGATGTGGCCGTCGGCGACCCGCGGCGGCGCCACCCGGTCGCCGGATTCGGGCGGGTCGCCGGGGCGCTGGAGCGCCGCGGCTACCGCGATGCCCGGGCCGCCGGGGTCCGGCACGTCGGGATCCTGATCGGGGCGCTGGCCGGCGCCGCGGCGCTCACCGAGCGCGGCGCCGCCCGCCTGGGCCCGACCGCCACCACCGCCGCGACCGCCGCGGCCACCTGGGCGGCACTCGGCGGAGCGACCCTGGGCAACGTCGGGCTGGTGATGGCCGAGCTGCTCGAGACCGGCGATCAGCGCGGCGCCCGGGCGCTGTTGCCGTCGCTGTGCGGGCGCGACCCAGCCCAACTCGACGCCGACGGCCTGACCCGCGCCGCGGTGGAGTCGGTGGCGGAGAACACCAGCGACGCCGCGGTGGCGCCGCTGCTGTGGGCCGCGGTCGGCGGGCTTCCCGGGGTGCTCGGCTACCGCGGGATCAACACCCTCGACGCGATGGTCGGGCACCGTTCACCGCGCTACGCCCGGTTCGGCTGGGCCGCCGCCCGCCTCGACGACGTGGTCAACTACCTGCCGGCGCGGCTCAGCGGCCTGCTGGCCGCGGCGTGTGCGCCGCTGGTCGGCGGCTCGGCGACGGCCGCGACGGCGGCGTGGCGCGACGACGCCGCGCGCCATCCCAGCCCCAACGCGGGGGTGGTGGAGGCCGGTTTCGCCGGGGCACTCGGGGTGCGTCTGGGTGGACCCACCGCCTACCGTCACGAGCTCCAGATCCGCCCGTCGCTGGGGGCCGGTCCCGACCCCACCGTCGCCGACCTGCGCCGTGCGGTACGGCTGTCGCGGGCCGTGCAGGCCGGTGCCGCGGCACTCGCGGTGCTCCTGGCGGCCGCCGTGGCGCCGGGTCAGCGTCGCCGGCCGTAGCGGTCGGCGAGTTTCTCCTCCACCGTCTGCGGCGCGGTGGTGCTCTGCTGGCGCCCGGCCTGTTGACGTTCGGCGCGCCGTGCCCGCAGCTCCGTGTAGGCGAAGTAGCCCAACCCGATCGGCGCGATGATCCCGAACGCGATCCACTGGATGCCGTAGGACAGAAACGGCCCGGCGTCCAGGCGCGGCAGGCTCAACGCCCCCAGCCCGCCGGGCTGGTCGTCGACCAACTGCAGATACGACCCGGTCAGCGGCACCCCGGTCAGCGCCGACACCTGCCCGGTGTCGATCGAGTACACCTGCGCGAACCCGTCGGCGACCATCGGGTCCTTGCCCGGGATCACGCCCTCGGAGTTGCGCAGCCGGGCGGTGATGTCGACCGTCTCGGTCGGTGGCGGCGGGATCGCCGGCACCTCCGAGCCCTGCGCGGGACGCACGTAGCCGCGGTTGACCAGCACGGTCGGGCCTCCGTCGACGACGAACGGGGCCAGCACCTCGAACGCGGGCTGGCCGTCGATGACCCGCAGCCGCACCAGCACCTGCTTGTCGGCCAGATACCGCCCGGTGGCGGTCACCCGTCGCCAGCGGGCGTCGGGGGCGGCGGAGTCCTGACGGGGCAGCAGGGTGGTCACCGCAACCGGGTCGGCGGTCAGCGAATGCTCGATCTGGCTGTTCTCCCGGTGGGTTTCGGTGTTCTTGCCCAGCTGCCACGGTGCGAGCACCGTGAAGGCCAAGTAGGTGAACGCCGCCACGACCACCGCCAGCGCCAGCCAGCCCGGCCGCAGCAGAAACGCCAACCGCCCCATCAACCCGCCCGGCCGTCGGAGTCGTCGAGCAGTTGCTCATCGACCCAGCGGTGCAGACCCGGCAGCGCGGCAGCGATGACGGTGAACGCCTCGTCGAAATCGGCCGCGTCCCCGTAGTAGGGGTCCTCGACGTCGGGGGCGACCGCACCGAAACGCGGATCGAACGACCGCAACATCCGCACCCGATCCTCGGGCACACCGAGTTGACACAGCAGCCGGGCGTGGTTGCGCCCCAACGCCACCACCAGATCGGCGCCGAGATGGTCGTCGCCGACGTGGGCGGCCCGGTGTTCGGTGGGGTAGCCGCGGTCGCGTAACACCTGGTTGGTGCGCTCGTCGGCGCCCTTGCCGACATGCCAGTCGGCGGTGCCGGCGCTGCTGACCCGCACCACCTCGCTCAGGCCGCGGTCGGCGAGTTGTTGGGCGAACATCTTCTCCGCCATCGGTGACCGGCAGATGTTGCCGGTACACACGAACGTGACATGCAGCCGTGCCTGCGGTGACGCAGCCAGGTCAGACACCCAGAACCTCCCGTAACTCGGTGACGGTCGCGACGCGGGCGGCCACGCCGGTGTCCTCGTCGATCACGTCCTCTCCTCCGTATCCCCAGCCGACCAGCACCGTGTCGATGCCGTGGGCGGCCGCTCCGACCACGTCATGGCTGCGGTCACCGACCATCAGCATCCGCGTGGGCAGCGGGGTCAATTGGGCCAGCGCATGGGCCAGCACCTGTTTCTTGGTGGCGCGGGCACCGTCGGGGCTGGCCCCGGCGATCACCTCGAAGAACTCCGCGAGCCCGAAGTGGTCGAGGATCCGCGCAGCGGTCGGTTCGGCCTTCGACGTCGCCACCGCCATCCGCACACCGGCGGCGCGCAGATCGGCCAGCAGCGCCGGGATCCCGTCGAACACGTCGTTCATCAGCCAGCCCCGGGCGGTGTAGTCGGCACGGTAGGCGGCCATCGCCGCATCGGCCTGTGCGCCGAGCCCGAGGGCGGCCATGGTCTGGTGCATCGGCGGGCCCACCAGGGTGCCGCGCAGATCGCCGTCGGGGGCGGCCGCGCCGACCCGCGCCAGGGCGTGGCGGAAGCTGGCCACCACCCCGTCCGCCGAATCGGTGAGGGTGCCGTCCAGGTCGAAGAGAACCAGATGCACGTCTGCCACATCCCCATTCTCCCCGACGTGGCCGGTGAGCCCGCGCCGAGGAGCACTACTGTTTGGCCTGTGGCGAGTCCGGACCCGACCGCGCTGCGGTATCACGGCGATCAGGCGGTGGCGCCCGGCATGCTGGACTTCGCGGTCAACGTCCGACACCGCCATCCGCCGCCGTGGCTGGTGCGCCGCCTCGCCGCGCGCCTGCCCGACCTGGCGGGCTACCCCGGCGACGACGATCACCGCGCCGCTGTGCAGGCGATCGCCGCACGTCACGGTCGCGATGCCGACGAGGTGCTGCCGCTGGCCGGCGCCGCCGAAGGCTTCGCGCTGCTGCCCAACCTCGCCCCGCGGCACGCCGCGCTGCTGGCCCCGTCGTTCACCGAACCGGCGGTCGCGCTGGCCGGCGCCGGTGTCCCCCTGACCCAGGTGGTGCTGGCCCCGCCGTTCACGCTCGCCGGCGCGGCGGTGCCCGAGGACGCCGACCTGGTGGTGGTGGGCAACCCGACCAACCCGACCGCGGTCGTCCATCGCCGCGAGCAGGTGTTGGCGTTGCGCCGGCCCGGCCGGATCGTGGTGGTCGACGAGGCGTTCGCCGACGCGATCGGCGGTGAGCCCGGCTCGCTGGCCGCCGAGTCGCTGCCCGACGTGGTGGTGCTGCGCAGCCTGACCAAAACCTGGGCGCTGGCCGGGCTGCGGGTCGGCTATGCGCTCGGGGCGCCGTCGGTGCTGGCCCGGCTGGCGGCGCGGCGGGCACACTGGCCGGTGGGCACCCTGCAGCTCGTCGCACTGGCCGCGTGCAGCGCCCCCGCCGCGGTGGCCGAGGCCGCCGTCGACGCCGCCGAACTCGCGCGACTGCGCACGCAGATGGCCGCCGGGCTCGCCGCGGTGGGTGCGCAGGTGGTCGACGGGCAGGCACCGTTCGTGCTGTTCCGGGTGCCCGAGGCGCCCCGGGTGCGCACCCGGCTGGCTGCCGCCGGGATCGCGGTGCGACGCTGCGACACGTTCGTCGGGCTCGACGACACCTACCTGCGGGCGGCGGTGCGCCCGCAGTGGCCGGCGTTGGTCGAGGCGATCGGGCAGGCGCTGCGGTGAGAGGTTCGAGGAGAAGGAGGGACGTGCCATGACGGTGCGGTTGGCCGACGTGATCGACGTGCTGGAGGCCGCCTACCCTGAGCGGCTGGCCCAGCAGTGGGATTCGGTCGGGCTGGTCTGCGGGGATCCCGACGAGCCGGTGGAGTCGGTGACGATCGCGGTGGATGCGACCGCGGCCGTCGTCGACGAGGTCGCCGAGCGTGGGTTGCTGCTGGCGCACCATCCGCTGCTGCTGCGCGGGGTGGACACCGTCGCCGCCGACACCCCCAAAGGGGCGCTGCTGCACCGGATGATCCGCACCGGCCGCGCGCTGTTCACCGCCCACACCAACGCCGACTCGGCGGCCCCCGGGGTCTCCGACGCGCTGGCCGAGGCCCTCGGGCTCACCGTCGAGGCGGTGCTGCAGCCGCGCCCGGCCGTCGTCGACACCGACAAGTGGGTGATCTATGTACCCCGCGACGACGCCGAGGCGGTGCGGGCGGCGATCTTCGCCGCGGGGGCGGGCCGCATCGGCGACTACACCCACTGCAGTTGGAGCGTCACCGGCACCGGGCAGTTCCTGCCGATGGACGGGGCGGACCCCACGATCGGCGCGGTCGGCACCGTCGAACACGTCACCGAGGACCGCGTGGAGGTGATCGCCGAGGCCCGCGACCGCGGACGGGTGCTCGCCGCGCTGCGCGCCGCGCACCCCTTCGAGGAACCGGCCTACGACATCTTCGCGATGCAGCCGGTGCCCACCGAGGTGGGCCTCGGGCGCATCGCGGTGTTGGACAGGCCCGAGCCGCTCGGCGCGTTCGCCGCGCGGGTCCGCGACGCGCTGCCGGCCACGTCGTGGGGGGTGCGCGCCGCCGGTGATCCGTATGCGACCGTGGCGCGGGTCGCGGTCTGCGGCGGTGCCGGGGATTCACTGCTGGACACGGTGGCCGCCGCGGACGTGCAGGCCTACGTCACCGCCGACCTGCGGCACCATCCCGCCGACGAGCACCGCCGTGCCTCGTCGGTGGCGCTGGTCGATGTAGCACACTGGGCCAGTGAATACCCGTGGTGCCACCAGGCCGGCGCGCTGCTGCGCGCCGCGTTCGGCGACGACCTGCCGGTCACCGTCTCCGACGTGCGCACCGACCCGTGGAATGTCGACCCAGCAGAAGCAGTAGACCCAAGTCCGTCGGAAGGGCGCGAATGAAAGCCGCAGTGGCGCAACAGCAAAACTTGCTGGAGCTTGCCGAATTGGACGCCGAACTGGGTCGACTCGACCACCGGTCGGCGCACCTGCCCGAGCGTGCCGAGGCCGACCGGTTGACCGACGACCACGTCGCCGCCGAGGACCGGTTGGGCGCTCTGCGGCTCGCGATCGAGGACCTCGACAGTGAGGTCGCGCGTTTCGAAGCCGACATCGACGGGGTGCGTCAGCGCGAGGACCGCGACCGCCGGCTACTCGACTCCGGGACGATCGACGCCAAACAGCTCACCGACCTGCAGCACGAACTCGACACGCTGCACCGCCGCCGCGAGAGCCTCGAGGATTCACTGCTGGAGGTGATGGAACGGCGCGAGGAACTCCAGACCCAGCAGACCAGCGAAGCCGCCACGGTTGCCGGGCTGAGCGCCGATCTGGACGCCGCGCGCCGAGCCCTCGAGGAGGCTCAGACCGCGATTGCTGCCACCCGGGAGCAGCGCTCCGCCCGCCGGGACGAGTTGGCCGCGGCGATCGACACCGCGTTGATGGAGTTGTACGAGCGTCAACGCGGCCGCAACGGCGTCGGTGCCGGTCAGTTGCTGGGCGGCCGGTGTGGGGCCTGCCGGATCGAGATCGACCGCGGGGAGCTCGCCCGGATCTCCGCGGCCGCCGACGACGACGTGCTGCGCTGCCCGGAGTGTGGCGCAATCCTGTTGCGCATCAAGGGCGCCCCCGCGTGAAGGTCGTCGTCGAAGCGGACGGTGGATCGCGCGGTAACCCCGGCCCGGCCGGCTACGGCGCGGTGGTCTGGTCCCACGACCGGGCCCGGGTGCTCGCCGAGAGCAAGCAATCCATCGGACGCGCCACCAACAACGTCGCCGAATACCGGGGTTTGATCGCGGGTCTCAGCGAGGCGGCCGCCGTCGGCGCCACCGAGGTGTCGGTGTTGATGGACTCCAAACTGGTGGTCGAACAGATGGCCGGGCGATGGCGGGTCAAGCATCCCGACCTGGTGCCGTTGAACGCCCAGGCGCGCGAGCTGGCGGCCCGCTTCGACCGGATCGACTACCGCTGGATCCCGCGGGCGAAGAACTCCCACGCCGATCGGTTGGCCAACGAGGCGATGGATGTCGCCGCCGAGCCCGCCGCGGGGACCGAGCCGGACCGGCCCGCGGCGACGGTCACCGAGAAACCCAGCGCCCCGGGGTGGACCGGAGCCCGCGGCACGCCCACCCGACTGTTGTTGCTGCGACACGGGCAGACCGAACTGTCGGTGGCGCGACGCTACTCCGGGCGCGGCGACCCCGAGCTCACCGAGCTCGGTCGGGCGCAGGCCGCCGCGGCCGCCGGCTATCTGGCCGACCGTGGCGGGATCGGCGCGGTGGTCAGCTCCCCGCTGCAGCGCTGCACAGCCACCGCGTCGGCCGCCGCCGACGCGCTCGGGCTCGATGTCACCGTCGACGACGACCTGATCGAAACCGACTTCGGCTCCTGGGAGGGACTGACGTTCGCCGAGGCCGCCGAACGGGACCCGCAGCTGCACCGACAGTGGTTGGGTGACACCGCCACCACCCCGCCCGGAGGGGAGAGCTTCGACGCGGTGGCTCAACGGGTCCGGCGTGCCCGCACCCGGATCATCGCTGCGCACGGCGGCACCACGGTGCTGGTGGTCTCTCACGTCACGCCGATCAAAACCCTGCTGCGCCAGGCGCTTGACGCCGGACCGACGGTGCTCTACCGGTTGCACCTGGACCTGGCGTCGCTGTCGATCGCCGAGTTCTTCCCGGATGGGGGAGCGGCGGTACGACTGGTCAACCAGACCGCCTACCTGTGAGGCGGCCGCCTCACGCGGCGTCGTGGAAGATCAGCCCCAGGGTGTAACGCTGACCGGAGCGCAGCACCGACACGCCGTGGCGCACCGCCGCCGCCGACCAGCCGCGGGTGGATTCGATGGGCCGTTCACCGGTGGTGAACAGATAGCCGTGGCCCTGCGGGATCTGGGCGACGGTGCCGCGTGACTGGGCGCGGAACCGCTGTTCCACCAGGAGGAATTCTCCGCCGGTGTAGTCGGTGTCGGGGTCGCTGAGGTTGATCACCACCTGCAACGGAAAAACCAAGTCGCCGTAGAGATCCCGGTGCAGTGCATTCCAATCGCCCTGGTGATAGCGCAGCATCAGGGCGGTCGGTTTGCTTTGACCGGCGTCGTGGCAGCGGCGTAGCCAGTCATCCAGGGTGTCCGGCCAGGGGGCGTCGCGGCCCAGTTTGGCCCACCAGTCGCGGGCGATCGTCAGCAACCGCGGGTACAGGGCGTGCTTGAGAGCATCGACCGGGTCGGGGACGGGGGTGGTGAAATAGCGGTAGCGGCCGGACCCGTAGCGGTGGCTGGCCATGTCGACGGTGGCCCGAAACCGGGTGTCGTCGTCGAAGAGGCGGCGCAGCCGTGCGGCCTCGGTGGTGGTGACCAACCGGGGCAGCAGTGCACCCCCGGTCGCGTTGATCTCCTCGGTGATCGTGGCCCAGTCGCCGCGCTCGACGCGACCCTGCCACGGTGTCGGTGCGCTCTGCCGCGGTGCGCTGGTCGCCATCGGGTGCCTCCGGTCGGGTGCGTCGGGGATGTCCCCGACGATACGTCCGGGTCCTGGCGGTGGTGCCCGATGAATGTCAGAGGGTCGGTTTAGCGTGACAGCATGATCAACGCCAGCGACCTGACCGCCGCGGTGGCCGACGTCGCCACCGTGCAGGCGGGGCTGTCGGAGGCGGAGCTGATCGAGCGGATCGCCGTGTTGGAGCGACTCAAATCCGCCGCGGCGGCCGGACAGGCGCGGGCCACGGCCGCACTGGACGCCGGCCGTCGCGCCGACGAGGCCGCGGCGGGGGTGCCGTCGGCGATGCGCGGCCGGGGTGTGGCCGGTGAGGTGGCCCTGGCGCGGCGGGACGCCCCGGCACGCGGCGGGCGCCATCTGGGCTTGGCGAAGGCGCTGGTCAACGAGATGCCCCACACGCTGGCGGCCCTGGCCTGCGGGGCGCTCTCGGAGTGGCGGGCCACGCTGCTGGTACGCGAGTCGGCCTGTCTGGGGGTCGAGCACCGTCGGCGGCTCGACGCCGAACTCTGCGCCGACCGCAGCGATCTCGAGGGCCTCGGTGATGCCCGGCTGACAGCCGCCGCCAAAGCGGTGGCCTACCGGCTCGACCCCAAGGCGGTGGTCGACCGTGCCGCCAAGGCCCCCAACGACCGGTGCGTGTCGATCCGTCCGGCGCCGGACACCATGACCTATCTGACCGCGTTGCTTCCGGTGACCCAGGGGGTAGCGGTGTACGCGGCGCTCAAGCGCAAGGCCGACACCACCGCCGACGGTCGCAGCCGCGGTCAGGTGATGGCCGACAGCCTGGTCGAGGCGGTGACCGGGCGTGCCGCCGATGTGCCCACACCGGTGACGGTCAACCTGGTGCTCTCCGACGACGTGCTGCTGGGCAAGGCCCCGGGATCGGCGCTGCTACCCGGCTACGGTCCGGTCCCGGCGGCGATCGCCGCGCAGTGGATCGCCTCGGCCGCCACCGACCCGCGCTCGAACGCGACGCTGCGCCGGCTCTACGCGTGCCCGTCCTCGAAGGCCCTGGTGGCGATGGAGTCGCGGGCGCGGATCTTCCCCCGGGGCCTCGCCGAGTTCATCACGCTGCGCGACCAGCAGTGCCGCACCCCGTACTGCGACGCCCCCATCCGCCACCACGACCACGCCACCGCGCACTCCCGCGGTGGACCCACCACGGCGGTCAACGGGCTCGGCTTGTGTGAACGCTGCAACTACACCAAGGAAGCCGCCGGATGGCGGGCGCGGGCAAGTCGTGACGGCCTGTCGGGGCGTCATCGCGTCGAGTTCCGCACGCCGACCGGTGCGCGGTATGTGGGCACCGCACCGGCGATGCCGACCGGCCCGCCGTGGCTCGACGTCGTCGGTCCCACCAGGCCGGTGCGAGTCGCTTATGCCGATCCGCACGCCGCCTGACGGGCCGGCGGCGACGCCGTGGATGGCCGAGCTCCGCGCCGGCGAGTACGGTATGAGCGCGGACGAGTTGGCCGGGCGGCCGCGGCCCGTGGGGCGGCTTTCGGGTCCACCCAGCGGGTCGAGGAAAGTCCGGACTTCACAGAGCAGGGTGATTGCTAACGGCAATCCGAGGTGACTCGCGGGAAAGTGCCACAGAAAACAGACCGCTGTCCGACCCGGTCGGCCAGTAAGGGTGAAACGGTGCGGTAAGAGCGCACCAGCATCCCGGGTGACCGGGATGGCTCGGCAAACCCCACCCGAAGCAAGGCCAAGAAGGCCGCGGCTTGCGCCGTGGTCGCGCAGACGTTCAAGGGTTGCTCGCCCGAGTCTGCGGGTAGGCCGCTCGAGGCACCCGGCGACGGTGTGTCCAGATGGATGGTCGCCGCCGCGCCGCCAGTGATGGCGGCACGGAACAGAATCCGGCTTACAGGCCAGCTCGTCCGCCCTCACCATCGCCGCATCGCCCTGGCGAGCTTGTCCAACGCCGCATCGAGGTGGCTGCGCCGGTCTCGGGCCAGCAGCTCCTCCCGCTCGTGGAGCAGACCGTAGGTGAAGGTGTCCTCGCCGGCGGCGTGCGCGGCGTCGGCCTGCTGACGCAGGTGCGTGCGGGCGACCACGCTGTCTTGGTGCTCACCGAGCAATGTCTGGATCGCGGCGGCGCGACGGGCCACCTTGGCGCCGCCGCGGGTGTCGGACGCCGCGGCGAGGTAGCGCAGCCGTTTGGCGGCCTTGCGGATCCGGTGCAGCGCTTCATCGCGCCCGCTGCCGGCCGTCCCGGCGGTGTTCTTCGCCGCCCGGCGCAGCCGCTTGTAGGCCGCTGACACGCTGCCGGACGCCGACGTCGACGGCGCGCAGGAATCGGCGACCAGCGCGTCGAGCCCGTCGAGCAGCCGGAAGTAGCGGGCGGTGTCCAGTGCGCCCACCACCCGGCGCCACCCGCGGTGATAAGCACGCTCGGCGCCGCCGACCAGACGTGCGCGGACCGGACCCCGCACCAACTGCGGGTCGAGCGCGTCCAACGCCGCGCGGTAACGCTGGGCGAGGACCTCCGCGTCGCGGGCCGAACCCAGCAGGGCCGCCAACTCGCGCAGCTCATCGAGCACGACCGTGTCGGCGCCGAGGCCGCCGTCGCGCAGCAGGCTGCGGATCCTGCGGGTCGTCACCCGCATCTGGTGGATCGCGTCGTCGGCGTCGTCGCGCACCGCACGGTCCCAGCGCAGCAGCGCCTCGACCTGGTCGGCCAAGGCGCGGCGCAGCGCGTCTCCCGGGCGGTGCGGCGCCGGTTCGCCCACCAGCCGGGCGAGTTTCGACGGTTGGCCCGCTGGGTGCGCGCCGGCGTGGCGCACTGCGGTGGTCAGGCGGGTCAACAACGCGCGGTCGTCGGGGTCGGTGAGCTCGATCTCCCACTCGCGCCACCGGAGGGTGGCCATCTCAGAATCGCACGTCCAGGCCGCGACCCGGTCGTCGTGGAATTGCGCGCGTACCGCGCCGGTGTCGTCGTGCAGCGTCGAGGTCACCCGGGTGGTGGCGATCCGGGCGATCGGGCCCAGCGGGCGGTCGCGCACCACGGCTCGCACCCGATCGACCAACACCGGCGGTGCAGTGGTCTCACTGTGAGGCGGTGCCCAGAATCGGGTGTGGGTCCCGGCGGGGAGTGTCAGATGCCAGCCGGCATCGGTGCCACCGAGGCGGCGCCGCAACGTGATCCGGCGGGCCGCCAAGTCGTGGCCCTCGGTGTCGAAATACTCGGCGTCCAGCGACTCCGGGTCGCCACGATGCACCGCAGCGACGAGACGCGCCAAGTTCGGCGGCGGCGTCGACTCATCGACGTCGAACTTGCGCTCGACCTCCGCGTGGGCGGCGCCGGCAGCCATACCTGCCAGCGTGCCACAGTCGCCCGGTCAGAAGCAGTGTTCGTCGGCGGGGAAGGCTCCGCTGGCCACCTCATTGGCGTAATCGCTTGCCGCCCGACGCAATTCGGACCCCACGTCACCAAATCGTTTGACGAACCGGGCCGTCTTGCCGGTGGTGAGGCCGGCCATGTCCTGCCAGACCAGGACCTGCGCGTCGCAGTTGGGGCCCGCACCGATGCCGACGGTGGGAATGGTCAGCTTGCCGGTGATCTGGGTGGCCAACTCCGCGGGCACCATCTCCATCACCACCGAGAACGCGCCGGCCTCGGCGACCGCGATCGCGTCGAGGATCGTCTGCTCGCCGGCCTCGCCGCGCCCCTGTACGCGGAACCCGCCCAACGTGTTGACGCTTTGCGGGGTGAATCCGATGTGGCCCATCACCGGAATCCCGGCGGCGCTGAGCGTGGCGATCTGGTCGGCGATGCGTTCCCCGCCCTCGAGTTTCACCGCATGGGCGCCCGCCTCTTTCATGAAGCGGGTGGCTGCCGCCAGCGCGGCCTGCGGTCCCGATTCGTAACTACCGAACGGCAGGTCGGCGACGACCAGCGCGTGCGGAGCCCCACGCACCACCCCGCGAACCAGGGGGATCAACTCGTCGATGGAGATCGGCACGGTGGTGTCGTAGCCGTAGACGACGTTGGCGGCCGAGTCGCCGACCAGCAGCACGGGGATGCCGGCGTCGTCGAACGCCCGGGCGGTGGAGTAGTCGTAGGCGGTGAGCATCGCCCACTTGTGCCCTTCGGCCTTCATCTTCTGCAGGTGGTGGATGCGGGTCTGGGCGCGCGGCGCGGACCCCCCATAAACACTGTGCTCAGACATCAATGTCCCTTGAGTGGTCGGGTCGAATCCTCGAGGCCCTGCCGGGTCCCCGGGTTCGTCTGACATCTGCCAGTGTGCCATTTATCGCACTCCGGCTGAACATGAAGCTCCAGTGGAATTTCTCACATACGATCAGCGGCATGCAGCGGCTCAGCGGACTTGACGCCAGTTTCCTCTATCTGGAGACCTCCACCCAGCCACTCCATGTGTGCTCCCTTCTGGATCTGGACACCTCCACGATGCCCGGCGGTTACAGCTTCGAGGCGTTCCGCGACGCGCTGGCCCGGCGGATGACGGCGATGCCGCAGTTCCGCGAGAAGCTCTCCGACTCCGCGCTGAACATCGACCACCCGGTGTGGGTGGAAGACACCGACTTCGACGTGTCACGACACCTGCACCGCATCGGGCTGCCCCCGCCGGGAGGGCGCGCGGAACTCGCCGAGATCGTCGGCCACATCGCCGGTCTGCCGCTGGACCGCAGCCGGCCGCTGTGGGAGACGTGGGTGATCGAGGGGATCGACGGGACCGAGGCCAGCAAGGGCGGCCGGGTCGCGGTGCTGACCAAGGTCCATCACGCCGCGGTCGACGGCGTCAGCGGCGCCAACCTCATGTCGACGCTGTGCAGCACCGAACCGGATTCCCCGGACCCCGAGCCGGTGGCGGGGGAGGGCGACGCCAGCGCGCTGCGCATCGCCGCCGGCGGGCTGGCGCGCTTCGTGTCGCGGCCGCTGAACCTGGCCAACGCCCTGCCCGGCGCGGTCTCGTCGGTGGTCAACACGCTGGATCGGGTGCGCACCGGGCTGACCATGGCGCGCCCGTTCGCCGCGCCGCGGACCCCGTTCAACGCCCGCATCAGCGCGAACCGCAGTGTCGCGTTCACCCAGTTGGACCTCGAGGACATCAAGACGGTCAAAAACCACTTCGACGTCAAGGTCAACGATGTGGTGATGGCGTTGGTCTCCGGCGTGTTGCGCCAGTACCTGCTGGATCGCTGTGAACTGCCGGAGACGTCGCTGGTGGCGATGGTCCCGGTGTCGGTGCACGGCAGATCCGATCGGCCCGGCCGCAACCAGGTGTCGGGAATGTTCTCGCAGCTGGAGACCCAGGTCGCCGACCCGGTGGACCGGCTGGAGGCCATCGCCGAACAGAACGCCGTCGCCAAACAGCACAGCTCGGCGATCAGCGCCACCCTGCTGCAGGACTTTTCGCAGTTCGCCGCGCCGGCGGTGTTCGGGGTGGCGATGCGCCTGTATGCGCGCACCGGGCTGACCAGCAGCCGACCGGTGCACAACCTGGTGATCTCCAATGTGCCCGGCCCCCAGGAGCCGCTGTACTTCCTGGGGTCGCAGATCACCGCGATGTACCCGATCGGACCGATTTTTCACGGCTCCGGGTTGAACATCACCGTGATGAGCCTCGCCGGGAAGCTCAACGTCGGGATCATCGCCTGCCCGGAGCTGATGCCGGACCTGTGGGCGCTCGCCGACGGCTTCGGCCCGGGCATGGAGGAGTTGCTGGCGGCGACCCGGTGAGACGAGGTCTGCATGTGCGCATGGCAGCATGGGGTGCCATGAGCAGCCACCGCGCACCGTTCGCGCGCACCTTGTTGGTCTGGACTGTGCTCGCCGCCGTCGGGTTGGTGCTCGGCGGATGTGTGCGGGTCGTCGACGGCAATGCGGTGCTGAGCTCGCCGAAGATCGGCGAGAAGGTCAAGTGGGATCGCTGCCGGGTCTCACCCGGGGCGGCGGCGAAACTGCCGGCCGGCGCACAGTGCGGCAAGGTGGCCGTTCCGATCGACTACGACGACGACGAGGACGACCCCGCCAACGTGGCGACGTTGGCGCTGATCCGGTTCCCGGCCACCGGCGACAAGATCGGATCGCTGGTCATCAACCCCGGCGGGCCCGGCGAGTCGGGCATCGAGGCGGCGATCAACCTGGTCGGGTCGATGCCCGACCAGATCCGCCAGCGCTTCGACCTGGTCGGTTTCGACCCGCGCGGGGTGGCCTCGTCGCGCCCCGCGGTGTGGTGCAACTCCGACGCCGACAACGATCGACTCCGCGCCGAATCCCAGGTCGACTACAGCCCCGAAGGGGTGGAGGAGATCGAGCAGGAGACCAAGGAATTCGTGCAGCGTTGCGTGGACAAGGTCGGCGAGAAGTTCCTGGCCAACCTCGGCACCGTCAACGTCGCCCGCGACCTCGACGCCATCCGGGAGGCCCTCGGCGACGACAAGCTCACCTACCTGGGCTATTCCTACGGCACCCGCATCGGATCGGCGTACGCCGAGGCGTTCCCGGAGAACGTGCGCGCGATGATCCTCGACGGGGCGGTCGACCCCAACGCCGACCCGCTCGAAGAGGGTCTGCGCCAGATGGCCGCATTCCAAGACGCGTTCAACGACTACGCCGCCGACTGCGCCGCGGGACCGGAGTGTCCGCTGGGCAGCGACCCGGACAAGGCCGTCGACGTCTACCTGTCGCTGGTGGAACCGCTGGTCGACAAGCCGGCGAAGACCCGCGATCCGCGGGGGCTGAGCTACAACGACGCGATCGTCGGCACCATCTTGTCGCTGTACTCCCCGGCGTTTTGGACGCACCTGACCGACGGTCTGAACGAACTGGTCGACGGTCGCGGTGACACCCTGCTGGTGCTGTCGGATCTGTACATGAACCGCGACAAGACCGGCCACTACACCAACGCCACGGACGCGCGGGTCGCGGTCAACTGCGTCGACAAGCCGCCGGTCACCGACCGGGAGAAGGTCATCGAGCAGGATCGCCGGGCCCGTGAGGTGGCGCCGTTCATGAGCTACGGGGAGTTCACCGGCGACGCCCCGCTGGGCACGTGCGCGTTCTGGCCGGTGCCGCCCACCAGTGAGCCGCACACGGTCTCGGCGCCGGGACTTCCTCCGGTGCTGGTGGTTTCGACCACCGGCGACCCGGCCACCCCGTATCAGGCGGGGGTGGACTTGGCCGAGCAACTCGGCGGGGGTCTGCTCACCTACGAGGGCACCCAGCACACGGTGGTGTTCCAGGGCGAGGAGTGCGTCGACGACGTCGCCAGCGCCTATCTGATCGACGGCACCCTGCCGCCGCCGGACACCCGCTGCGCGGGCAGCTAGATCGACCCGGTCGACGTCAACTGAGACCCGGCCGTAACCGTTTCGCAGCGTAGGGCTGCGACGATGTCATCCTATGGGGCGCCTGAGACTGTTGAGCTCGGTGCTGCTCGCGTTCGGGACCGTGGTCGCCGCTCCTGCCGCCGCGGCACCGGAATCGCCGGACGCCCACCCCGGCACACCGAACTGGACCGGCTGCGGCCAACTGGTCGACACCAGCGAGATCCCCACCGCCCAGTGCACCATGCTGGCGGTCCCGGTCGACTATGCCGACCCCGCCGGCGCCCAGGCCCGGTTGGCGGTGCTGCGGGTGCCGGCCACCGGCCAGCGCGTCGGCGCGCTGCTCGTCAACCCCGGTGGGCCGGGCGCCTCCGCCGTCGACGCGGCGGCGGGCATGGCCGCCGCACTGCGCGACACCCCCGTCGGCCAGCACTTCGACCTGGTCGGCTTCGATCCGCGCGGGGTGGGGCATTCCACCCCGCAACTGCGGTGCCGCACCGACGCGGAATTCGACGCGTACCGGCGCGAGCCCATGGTCGATTACAGTCCCGCCGGGGTGGCCCACATCGAGGCGCTGCTGAGCCAACGGGCTCAGCGCTGCGTGGACCGGATGGGCGCGGGTTTTCTGGCCAACGTGGGAACCGCGTCGGCTGCCCGTGACATGGACATGGTGCGCCAGCTGCTCGGCGAGGAACAGATCAACTACCTCGGCTACAGCTACGGCACCCAGTTGGGCGCGGCCTACCTGGAACGCTTCGGGGAACGGGTGCGCGCCATGGTGCTCGATGGCGCGGTGGATCCCAGCGTCGACCCGATCGAGGCGAACGTCGCCCAGATGGCCGGATTCCAGGTGGCGTTCAACGACTACGCCGCCGACTGCGCCCACTCCGCCGGCTGCCCGCTGGGCACCGACCCCACCAAGGCGGTGGCCCGCTACCGGGCGCTGGTCGACCCACTCGTCGCGCGGCCGGCGCCCACCCGCGACCCGCGCGGACTCAGCTACGCCGATGCGATCACCGGCACCCTCAACGCGCTGTACACCCCGCAGTACTGGACGTATCTGACCAACGGGCTGCGCGGGCTGCAGACCGGCACCGGCGCCGACGCAC
This sequence comes from Mycolicibacillus koreensis, assembly GCF_002104795.1. Lineage (GTDB taxonomy): Bacteria > Actinomycetota > Actinomycetes > Mycobacteriales > Mycobacteriaceae > Mycobacterium > Mycobacterium koreense. Next base: position 18,359 of record NZ_NCXO01000003.1, on the reverse strand, counting down.
TGCTGGCACTGGCCGACGACTACGAGCAGCGTGACGCCCAGGGCCACTACGGCAACATCCAGGACAGCTTCGACGCCGTGCGCTGCGTGGACGCCACCACACCGACCGACCCGGCCGCCTGGGTCGACGCCGACCGCCGGATCCGTCAGCAGGCGCCGTTTCTGAGCTACCGCGAGTTCACCGGCTACGCCCCCCGCGACGTGTGTGCGCTGTGGCCGGTGCCGGCCTCCGGGGCCGCCCGGCCCGTCGCCAAGGCGGCACCGGGCAAAGCCGTCGTCGTGTCCACCACCCACGACCCGGCCACCCCGTATCAGTCCGGGGTCAGTCTGGCCCGCCAACTCGGCGCGCCGCTGATCAGCTACGAGGGCACCCAGCACACGGTGGTGTTCAGCGGCAGCCGCTGCGTGGACACCGCGGTCCTGCGGTATCTGATCCACCAGGCCAGCCCGCCGGCGCAGCTGCGCTGCTGACCGTCGCGGCTTGTAACCCAGATTTAACACCCGGTGGCCTACGCTTCTTTTCATGGACCGGCAGAAGGAGTTCGTGCTGCGCACCCTGGAGGAACGCGACATCCGGTTCGTCCGACTCTGGTTCACCGATGTGCTCGGCTATCTGAAATCGGTGGCGATCGCCCCCACCGAACTCGAAGGCGCGTTTGAGGAAGGGGTCGGCTTCGACGGCTCCTCGATCGAGGGGTTCGCGCGGGTCTTCGAATCCGACACGGTGGCACGCCCGGACCCGTCGACGTTTCAGGTGCTGCCCTGGACCGACGGCAGCGGCCAGCCGCACTCGGCGCGGATGTTCTGCGACATCACCATGCCCGACGGGTCACCGGCGTGGGCCGACCCGCGCCATGTGCTGCGCCGGCAACTGGCCAAGGCCAGCGATCTCGGTTTCACCTGCTACGTGCACCCCGAGATCGAGTTCTTCCTGCTCAAGCCCGGGCCGGAGGACGGCTCGGAGCCGGTGCCGTCGGACAACGCCGGCTACTTCGACCAGGCCGTGCACGACTCGGCGTCGGGCTTTCGCCGCCACGCGATCGGCGCGCTGGAGTCGATGGGCATCTCGGTGGAGTTCAGCCACCACGAAAACGCGCCCGGCCAACAGGAGATCGACCTGCGCTACGCCGACGCGTTGTCGATGGCCGACAACGTGATGACGTTTCGCTACCTGATCAAAGAGGTCGCCCTCGACGAGGGTGTGCGCGCCACGTTCATGCCCAAACCGTTCGGCCAGTACCCGGGCTCGGCGATGCACACCCACATGAGCCTGTTCGAAGGCGAAGTCAACGCCTTCCACAGCCCCGATGACCCGCTGCAACTCTCCGACGTCGGAAAGTCGTTCATCGCCGGGATTTTGGAACACGCCCACGAGATCAGCGCCGTTACCAACCAGTGGGTGAACTCCTACAAACGACTCATTCACGGCGGTGAGGCGCCCACCGCCGCGTCGTGGGGAGCGTCGAACCGCTCGGCGCTGGTGCGGGTGCCGATGTACAGCCCGCACAAGACGTCGTCGCGCCGCATCGAGGTGCGCAGCCCCGACTCCGCGTGCAACCCGTATCTGACATTCGCGGTACTGCTCGCCGCGGGCCTGCGCGGCGTGGAAAAGGAGTATGTGCTGGGTCCGCAGGCCGAGGACAACGTCTGGGATCTGACCTCCGAGGAGCGCCGCGCCATGGGCTACCGGGAGCTTCCGGGCAGCCTCGACAGCGCGTTGCGGGCCATGGAGGGCTCCGAACTGGTCGCAGAGGCGTTGGGCGAGCAGGTGTTTGACTTCTTCCTGCGCAACAAGCGTGCGGAGTGGTCGAATTACCGCAGCCACGTCACCCCGTACGAGCTTCGCACCTACCTGTCTCTGTAAACCTGTCTCTGTAACCCTGTCTCTGTAACGCGCGCTGAGCGTCCGGGTTTCACCGGTCGGCGCCGGTGCGATGGTGCGCTACCGTCGTGGGGGTGACCGGACCGTCCACCCAACGCCGCACCCTGCCGAGCGCCGGCCGGCTGGGTCTGGTGCACCCCAACGCCGCCGCCGACCTGGCCCGGCTTGGCTGGAGCGCTCACGACGACCGCGCCCACCTGGAGCTGCTCTGGTCGCTGTCGCGGGCCGCCGACGCCGACGTCGCGCTGTTGGCGCTGGTCCGGTTGGCCGAGGCCCTCGGTGACGACTGGCCCGAACTCGACGCGCAGCTTCTCACCGACCGCACCCTGCGGGGGCGGTTGTTCGCGGTGTTGGGCGCCTCGCTCGCACTCGGCGATCATCTGGTCGCCCATCCACAGTCCTGGCGGCTGCTGCGCGGCGGCACCGACAGTGCCGCGCTGCCGTCCCCGCAGCAGTTGCACGAGCAGTTCACCGCGGCCCACGGCGACGTCGACGACCCGGCGGAGACGGTGATGGCGCGGCTGCGCCTGTGCTACCTGGACCGGCTGTTGGTGTTGGCCTCGCTGGACCTGGCCTCGACCGTCGAGGACGAACCGGTGCTGGCGTTCCCGGTGGTCGGGGCGCACTTGTCCGATCTGGCCGACGCGGCGCTCGCCGCGGCGCTGCGCGTCGCCGAACACGCCGTCTGCGGCACCGACCCGTCGCCGCGTCTGGCAGTGATCGCGATGGGCAAATGCGGTGGGCGCGAGCTCAATTACGTCAGCGATGTCGATGTCATCTTCGTCGGCGAGCACGCCGACGCGCGCACCACCCGGGTCGCGGGGGAGATGATGCGGCTGGCGTCGGAGACCTTCTTCGCCGTCGACGCGGGGCTGCGCCCGGAAGGCAACCAGGGCGAACTGGTCCGCACCCTGGACTCCCACATCGCCTACTACCAGCGGTGGGCGAAAACCTGGGAGTTCCAAGCGCTGCTCAAGGCACGGCCGGCGGCCGGTGACCCCGAGTTGGGCCAGCAGTACATCGAGGCGCTGCAGCCGATGGTGTGGACCGCCTCCGAACGGGACAACTTCGTGCCCGAGGTTCAGGCGATGCGCCGGCGGGTGGAGCGTCTGGTCCCCGCGGAGGTGCGGGAACGCGAGATCAAACTCGGCACCGGGGGGCTTCGCGACGTGGAGTTCGCGGTGCAGCTTCTGCAGCTGGTGCACGGCCGCAGCGACTCCTCGCTGCACGTGGCATCCACCGTTGACGCACTGGCCGCACTCGGTGCCGGCGGCTACATCGGTCGCGACGACAGCGCCAACCTCACCGCGTCCTACGAGTTCCTGCGATTGTTGGAGCACCGTCTGCAACTGCAGCGGCTCAAACGCACCCACCTGCTGCCCGCCCCCGACAACGACGAGGCGCTGCGCTGGCTGGCCCGCGCCGCCCACATCCGCCCGCAGGGCCGTCGCGACGCACTCGGGGTGCTGCGCAACGAGATCAAACGCCAGAACCTGCGGGTGTCACGGCTGCACGCCAAGCTGTTCTATCAGCCGCTGCTGGAGCTGGTCGGGCGTGCGGAGTTGCAGTTCGCCGACGGCCTGACCGCCGAGGGCGCCGAACGCCAACTGGTGGCGCTGGGTTACGAGAGCCCGGGCAGTGCGCTGGCCCACCTCGACGCGCTGATCAACCAGAGCGGGCGGCGCGGCACCGTGCAGGCGGTGCTGCTGCCCGGCCTGTTGGATTGGTTGTCCGACACCCCCGACCCCGACGCGGGCCTGCTGGCCTACCGTCGGCTCAGCGAGGCGCTGACCGACTACCACTGGTACCTGGCGACCCTGCGCGACGAGAGCGCGGTGGCCAAACGGCTGATGCAGGTGCTCGGCACGTCGGCGTACATCCCGGAGATGTTGATGCGCGCCCCCGACGTGCTGCAGTCCTACGGCGACGGGCCGCGCGGGCCGAAACTGCTCGACACCGAGCCCGGCGCGGTGGCCGGTGCGCTGATCAAGTCGGCGGCCCGCTACGTCGACCCGGTGCGTGCAATCGCCGCCGCCCGCGCGTTGCGTCGCCACGAGCTGGTCCGGGTGGCGTCGGCGGACCTGCTGGGCCTGCTCGATGTGCCGGCGGTGTGCGCGGCGCTCACCTCGGTGTGGGCCGCGGTGCTGCAGGCGGCGCTGAACGTGGTGATCCGGGCCAACCTGCCCGGCGAGGCGCAGGCCCCGGCGACGATCGCGGTGATCGGGATGGGCCGGTTGGGCGGGCGCGAACTGGGCTACGGCTCCGACGCCGATGTCATGTTCGTCTGCGAGCCGGCCGCCGGCGTCGATGACGGGGTGGCGGTGCGCTGGGCGATCTCGATGGCCGAGCAGGTCCGCGCCCTGCTGGCCACCCCCAGCGTCGACCCGCCGCTGGACGTCGACATCAACTTGCGCCCGGAGGGCCGCAGCGGGCCCCTGGTGCGCACTCTGGGCTCCTACGCCGCCTACTACCGGCGCTGGGCCGAGCCGTGGGAGGTGCAGGCCCTGCTGCGCGCCCACCCGGTGGCCGGCGACCCGGACCTCGGGCACCGGTTTTTGCTGATGATCGACGACACCCGCTACCCGGCCGAGGGGATCTCGGAGGCTGCGGTGCGCGAGATCCGGCGGATCAAGGCGCGCGTCGACGCCGAGCGGCTGCCCCGCGGGGCCGATCCCAACACCCACACCAAGCTCGGGCGCGGGGGGCTGGCGGACGTGGAATGGACGGTGCAACTGCTGCAGCTGCGCCACGCCCACGAAATCCCGGCACTGCACAACACCTCGACTCTGGAGACGTTGACCGCGATCGCCGATGCGGGTCTGCTCGCCGGTGAGGACGTGGAGCTGCTGCGTCACGCCTGGCTGACCGCCACCCGGGCGCGCAACGCCCTGGTGCTGGTGCGGGGCAAACCCACCGACCAGCTTCCCGGGCCCGGTCGGCAGCTCAACGCGGTGGCGGTGGCCGCCGGTTGGCACAACGACGACGGCAGCGAGTTCCTGGACAACTACCTGCGGGTGACCCGTCGTGCCAAAGCGGTGGTGCGCAAGGTCTTCGATGAGTGAGCCCGCCCGGGGGCTGCGGGCGCCGGCCGTGATGCTAGTAAGGATGGGTGGACTTCACCTTCGATGCCATCAGCGCCGATGAGCATGAACGAGCCCAAGCGGTCTACACACCGTTCACCCAGGCGATCCGCGACCTGATCGACGCCGCCGTACGCACCGGCGTCGACGGGCAGACCATCGAGCAGGCCCAGCACGCCATCGAAGCGGTCACCGCCACCTTGACCGTCGCCGAGCAGGACGGCACCCGCACGCTGCGTCACGAAGGCACCGGACGCCCGATCGCGTGGGGCAACCCGGTGGTGGGCGGCCGCAACGCGATCGCCCCGCCGCTGGACATCCAGTACACCGATCGCGGGTGTTGGGCCGAGTTCGACCTCGGGGCGGCCTATGAGGGCCCGCCGGGATGGGTGCACGGCGGGATGTGCGCCCTGGTGTTGGACCACATTCTCGGCGAGGTGGCCAGCGACCAGTTGAGCAAACCGTTCTTCACCGGCACGCTGACGTGCAAGTATCTGCGCGGAACCCCGCTGGGTCGGCTGCGCGCCGAGGCGCGGCTGGACCGCGTGGACGGCATCAAGGCCTACGCCCACGGTCATATCAGCGACACCGAGGGGATCACCGTGGAGGCCGACGGGGTGTTCATCATGCCGGCGTGGGCCAGGGATCAGCGGTGAAGTACTACATCAGCACCGCGTTCCTCGACACCCGCGAGGTTGTCGAGGTCGCCCGGGCCGCCGATGAACTCGGCTACCACGGTGTCGGCATCCCCGACCATGTCGTCAACCTGGAGACCCTGCAGACGCCGTATCCGTACACCCGTGACGGGCAGCGTCGCTGGGAGGCGTTCACCGACTGGCCCGACCCCTGGGTGCTGGCCGGGGCGCTGGCCTCGGTGACCACCCGGCTGCGTTTTGTGACCACGGTCTATATCCCGGCGATGCGTGACCCGTACTCGGCGGCCAAGGCGATCGGCACCGCCGCGCTGCTGGCCTCCGGTCGGGTGGAGTTGGGCATCGGGGTCGGCTGGTGCGCCGAGGAATTCGCGCTGATGGGCCAGCGGTTCGACCGGCGCGGGCGTCGCACCGACGAGATGCTGACGCTGATGCGTCAACTGTGGCAGCCCGGCTGGACCGAATTCGACGGCGAGTTCTACACCACTCCGAAACTGGAGATGACACCGACACCGCCACCGATCCCGATCTATGTCGGTGGGCTCAGCGACATCGCGCTGCGTCGTGCGGCACGCAACGAAGGCTGGATCGGGGATCTGATCAAAACCGACCGCGCCATCGAAGTGGCCGGACGGCTGCGCGCCCTACGCGCCGAAAACGGTTTGTCGACCGATGATTTCACGATCCTGACTCCACTGACCGACGCGTTGTCGATCGCCGACCACCAACGCGCCGAGGAGGCGGGCATCACCGGGATCCTCACCATGCCCTGGATGTTCTACAGCGGCCCGCAGGCCACCCTCACCGAGAAGATCGACGGCATGAAGCGCTTCCGCGAGGACTACCGGCTCGACTGACCTCGGCGCGTGCGTGCTCGGCGGTGACTACAGGGAGCGGGCGATGATCTGTTTCATCACCTCGTTGGCCCCGGCGTAGATGCGCTGCACCCGGGCGTCCTCATACATCCGGGCGATCAGGTACTCGCGCATGTAGCCGTAGCCGCCGTGGAGCTGCACGCACCGGTCGACGACCTCGCACTGCCGGTCGGTGAGCCAGTATTTGGCCATGGCCGCGTCGGTGGTGTCGAGCTCGCCGCGCAGATGCGCCTCGACGCAGTGGTCGAGGAAGGTCCGGGAGGTGCGCGCCATGGTGGCGCACTCGGCCAGTTCGAACGCGGTGTTCTGGAATTCGAAGAGCGGATGGCCGAAGGCGTCGCGCTCCTTGGTGTAGCGGACGGTCTCGTCGACGGCGCGTTCGGTGCCGCCGACAGCCTGCGCGCCCACGATCAACCGCTCCTGGGCGAGCTGGTTGATCATCTGGCCGAACCCCTCGCCCTCCGCCGGGCCCAACAGGTTGGCCGCGGGCACCACCACGTCGGTGAACGACTGCTCGGCGGTGTCGGCGCCGTGCATCCCGACCTTGTCGAGCACCCGGGTGACCTGGTAGCCGGGGGTGTCGCGCAGGTCGACGATGAGCAGCGAGATCCCGCGGGCCCCGGCCTTGGGGTCGGTTTTGACCGCCAACACCACCATGTCGGCGGAGCCGCCGTTGGTGATGAACGTCTTGGACCCGTTGACCACGTACTCGTCGCCGCGGCGCACCGCGGTGGTGCGAATCGCCTTGAGGTCCGATCCGGCGCCGGGCTCGCTCATCCCGATCGCACCGATGACCTCACCGGTGGCCATCGGCGGAAGCCACTGTTTCTTCTGCTCCTCGGTGCCGTAGGCCAGGATGTAGTGCGGCACGATCCCGCTGTGCACCGCGATCCCCAACGACAGGTCACCGGAATAGCCCTGCGCGTCGAACACAGCCAGATCGTGGGCGAATGTGCCGCCGCCCCCGCCGTATTCGGCCGGTATCGAGCACAGCAGCAGCCCCAGCTCACCGGCGGTGCGCCACACCTGCCGGTCGATGTGGCGTTGGGCGTCCCATGTGTCGACGTGGGCGACCACCTCGCGCTCGAAGAAGCCGAGCGCCAAGTCGAACAATGCTCGGACCTCGTCGTCGTACCAGGACGGCTTCCGCCTAATGCTCATGGTGCAGACTTTACTGACCGCGCAGCCGGTCGAGCCCATAGCGTCCCCCGCCGGTGAACACCAGCAGCAGAAACGCGAAGCAGTACAGCACCGACGGCTCGCCGCCACCGTGGCCGCCCTGCGCCGGATCGATCGGCCACAACGCGTGCGGCTGGTGCTCCCAGAAATAGGCGACCGCCATCTGCCCGGACGCGACGAACGCCGCCGCCCGGGTGAAAAGACCGGTCATGATGAGCAGCCCGGCGACGAACTCGAGCAGGCCGGCCCACCAGTACGGCCAGTGCCCCAGCGGGATATCCAGGCTCACCGGCCACCCGAACAGCTTTGAGGCGCCGTGCGCGGCGTACAGCAGCCCGAACACCACCCGGACGATGCTGAGCACTGTCGGGGCGTGATCATCGAGTCGGGTATGCAGATCGGCGGCCATGCGCTGAGCGTACCGACGCCGCGGCGTCACCTCAGCTCTCCAACAACACCGTTACCGGGCCGTCGTTGACCAACTCCACCTGCATATGAGCGCCGAACCGGCCGGTCGCGACGCTCGCCCCGAGCCGGCGCAGCTCGTCGGTGAATGCAGCGACCAGAGGTTCGGCGGTCTCGCGCGGGGCGGCGGCATTCCAGGACGGCCGGCGGCCCTTGGCGGTGTCGGCGTAGAGGGTGAACTGGCTGACCACCAGGATCGGTGAGTCAAGGTCGGCCGCCGAGCGTTGATCCTCCAGGATCCGCAGTCGCCACAGCTTGTCGGCGAGGCGCGCTGCGGTCTGCGCGTCATCGCTGTGGGTCACCCCGATCAGCGCCACCAGCCCCTGGCGGCCGGCGGCAATCGCGCCGACAACCTCGCCATCGACCACGACCCGGGCACCGTTGACCCGCTGCACCAGCACCCGCATGACCACCGATGGTAGGGCCGGGGCTTCTCGACCTGCGAGACCGGCCGGGATACCCCATACTGCTGGCATGGCCTTCACGGTTATCCGCGTCTCCGACGGCATTGAAGAGAAAATCCACCACGTCAACGCCGACACGTTCGAGGTCCTCAAAGGCGGTGTGCTCAAGACCTTTGACCACGAGAAGCGCAAGACGACCTACCATTCGCCGGCCGGCTGGGCGCGGCTGGAGACCCGTGACGACCACCCGCACGGTGTTCCCCGTAAGGGCCGCTGAACGCCGGGCACGAGTTGTCCCCAGCCCACCGGGCCGCTGACTGGGCCACCGATCGCTGGTCGGCGATCATCAACCGATGTCCGATCACCCGGTGGTCGTGGGAAGCGACGGTGTTGTCAGTCGTGCCGAATTGATGGCGGCGGGCATCGGTGACGCCGGCATCCGGCGACTGGTGTGCAGGCAGACGCTGCGGCGGCTGCGTCCGGGGTGGTATGCCGCACCACACGCCGATCCGGTCGTCTGCCGCGCCGTGGCCCTGGGGGGTGCGCTCACCTGTGTCTCGGCGCTCGACCGGCACGGCATCTGGGTTCCCGAGGGGGCCGCGCATACGCTGCATCTGCGTGTGAACCCCTATCGCCGCCGACCGCTGCGCGCGGTGCCCGGTATCCGGCCGTGCGCCTGTGGGCCCACCCCACGCCCGGTCGACGACCTGGAGCCCGCGGTGGTCGCCGCTGTGGGATGCCTGCAGGGACCCGAGTTGGTCGCGGTGCTGGATTCGGTGCTACACCAGCGGATGCTGTCGCCGCAGCGGCTGCGGGAGCTGCTGGCCGGGCAACCCCGGCGGGTGTGGCGGTGGCTGGCCGCCGCGGACGGATCGGCGGAGTCGGGCACCGAAACGCTGCTGCGGCTGCATTTTCGTTCCCGCCACATCGCGTTTCGCCCCCAGGTGTTCATCCCGGGGGTGGGCACCGTCGATTTTTTGATCGGAAAGCGTCTGGTCGTCGAGGCCGACAGTCACCGCCATTATGCCGGTGACGGAATCGAGGTCGACCGGGAACGCGACCTGGAGTTGCATCGGCTCGGCTTTCTGCCGTTTCGGGTCTCCTACCAGCAGGTTTTCCACCACTTCGATCGGGTGGCGGCCGCGCTGGACGCGGTGCTCGCCCGGGGCGAACACCGAGTGCCTACTGAGATCGATGTCTGAGCGGACATACACCCGCGTATATGACCCCGTATGTCCGCTGGGCCGTCGATGTCAGTCGGCACCGCGGCTTTCGGCATCGGGCTGGGGGCTCTACTAGCAATCGTAGTAGAGCGCGAACTCGTAGGGGTGGGGGCGCAGGTTGACCGGGTCGATCTCCTGGGTGCGCTTGTAGCGGATCCAGGTCTCGATCAGGTCCTCGGTGAAAACACCGCCCTCGGTGAGGTATTCGTGATCGGATTCGAGCCGGTCTATCACCGCCGACAGCTGGGTGGGTGCCTGCGGGATATCGGCGGCCTCATCCGGAGGCAGCTCGTAGAGGTCCTTGTCGATCGGGGCCATCGGCTCGATCTTGTTCTTGATCCCGTCAATGCCGGCCAGCATCATCGCCGCGAACGCCAGGTAGGGGTTGCCCGAGGAATCCGGGCAGCGGAACTCCATCCGCTTGGCCTTGGGGTTGTTGCCGGTGATCGGGATGCGCACACACGCCGACCGGTTGCGCTGGCTGTAGACCAAGTTGATCGGTGCCTCGTAGCCGGGAACCAGACGCTTGTAGGAGTTGATGGTCGGGTTGGTGAACGCCAGCAGGCTCGGTGCGTGATGCAAGATCCCGCCGATGTAGTGCCGTGCCAAATCCGACAGTCCCGCATAACCGGCCTCGTCGTAGAAGAGCGGTTCGCCGTTCTTCCACAGCGACTGGTGGGCGTGCATCCCCGAGCCGTTGTCGCCGACCAGCGGTTTGGGCATGAACGTGACCGTTTTCCCGGCCCGCCAGGCGACGTTCTTGATGAGGTATTTGAACAGCATCAGGTCGTCGGCGGCGTGCAGCAACGTGTTGAACTTGTAGTTGATCTCCGCCTGGCCGCCGCTGCCGACCTCATGGTGGCCGCGCTCCAGGGTGAAGCCGCTGTTGATCAACGCGGTACTCATCTCGTCGCGCAGATCCACGTACTGATCGTTGGGTGCGACCGGGAAGTACCCGCCCTTGGGACGGGTTTTGTAGCCCAGGTTCGGGCCGCCGTCAGCTTCGGTGCGCGCTCCGGTGTTCCACCAGCCCGACCGCGAGTCGACCTGGTAGAACGAGCCGTTGGTCTGTGAGTCGAACGCCACCGAGTCGAAGATGTAGAACTCGGCTTCCGCTCCGAAGAACGCCGTGTCGGCGATCCCGGTGCTGGCGAGATACTTCTCCGCCTTGCGTGCCACGTTGCGCGGGTCACGCGAGTAGGGCTCCCGGGTGAACGGGTCGTGCACGAAGAAGTTGAGGTTCAGCGTGGTGGCGGCCCGGAACGGGTCGATCAGGGCGGTGTTGGGGTCGGGCAGCAGGATCATGTCCGACTCGTGGATCGACTGGAATCCGCGGATCGAGGACCCGTCGAAGGCCAACCCGTCGGTGAACACGGCGTCGTCGAGCGCGGAGGCCGGGATCGAGAAGTGCTGCATGGTGCCGGGGAGGTCGCAGAACCGAATGTCGACGTACTCGACGGATTCGTCGGCGATGAGTTTGGCGATGTCGTCCGCCGTTTTATCGGTCACGGAATTCGGTCTCCTTACCTGAGTAACCGCGCTGACGCTATGAAGAGCATATTTCTCGACGTTTACCCGAGTGTTTCGCCGACGTTACGGCCGGGACTGCCGGGCGTGATTGGGGGACGAGCACTCAAGCAGCCTACTGTGGGGCCATGACGCACATGGGCTCATCGTGGCTGTCCGGCCCCGGTGCGGCCGGTCCGGAGGATCCCGACAGCTATCCCGGCCGGTCGCTGGGGCTGCCCGAGCGGGGGCCGGGGTCGCTGGCCGGACTGGGCCGGCGGGCGGCGGCGCTGCTCGTCGACTGGCTGATCGCCTACGGGTTGGCCGCGTTGGTGATGACGTTCGGTTGGCTCTCCGAGTCGCAGTTGTCGTTGGCGATCCTTGTGGTCTGGCTGGTGCTCGGCGCGGTGTCGGTGCGGCTCTACGGGTTCTCGCCGGGACAATTCGCGCTGCGCCTGCGGGTGGCGTCAGTCGACGTCCGTGAGCACGTCGGACTCGGCCGCGCGGTCGGCCGTGGCCTGCTGATCGCGCTGGTGGTGCCGGCGTTGTTCACCGACGGCGACGGCCGGGGTTTTCAGGACCGGCTCACCGGCACCGCGGTGGTGCGCCGCTGACCGGCGTGGTCAGCGGCGCCGCACGGTGCGCTGCACCCCGCGCATCTTCGCCCCGGGCGGCAGCGGCCCCTTCGGCATCGCGGCCGGGCCCATCCGTGAGCCCAGCGCGGCCATCCGCGCCTCCAGCGCGTCCATCTGCTTGACCCCGATGTTGGCGGGCAGCTTGTTGAGGTGACGCTCCAGCTTCGCCAGCGGGACCTCACCGTCGCCGTTGCCGACCACGATGTCGTAGATGGGGGTGTCGCCGACCAGGCGGGCGGTGCGTTTCTTCTCCTGAGCCAGCAGCGGCTTCACCCGGCTCGCCGAACCCTCACCGACCAGGATCACCCCCGGACGCCCGAGCACCCGGTGCACCGCGTCGAAGTGGCCGGTGGCGGCGACGCTCTGCGTGACCCGCCACTTGCCGCGCAGGTTATCCAGCGCCCAGGCCGCCGCACCGGCCTGCCCGTCGGCCTTCTGATACACCGACTTCTGGGCGCGCCGGCCGAAGATGATGAACGCCACCAACGCCCCGAGCACCACCCCGAGCGGGATCATCGTCACCTTGGTGAACATCCCACCGGAGAGCCCCATGGCCACCGAGGCCGCCACGATCAGCACGAACGCGCCGATCATGTACGGCAGCAGCCGCTTGTCCTCCTTGCGCTGCATGTTGAAGGCCTGCCACAGCTGGCTGCGGCGCTGCCGGGAGGCGGCCTTGCGGGCGGCTTTCGCCTCGGCGCGGGCGGCCTTCGATTCGGTGGCGGTGCGACGTTTTGCCATAGTGACCAAGGATAGCCACCGACGGCGGGGGCCCCTCAGCGCGTCTGTGCTGCGGCCCGTCGCTCCATGGCCTGGGCGTAGAGCCGCCCCGCGCGGTACGACGAGCGCACCAGCGGCCCCGACATCACCCCGGCGAATCCCAGCTCCTCGGCGTAGCGGGCGTGCTCGACGAACTCATCGGGCTTGACCCACCGGTCGATCGGGTGGTGGCGCTCGGAGGGCCGCAGGTATTGGGTGATGGTCACCAGCTCTGCGCCCGCCTCGTGCAGGTCGCGGAGCGCCGCACGGATCTCCTCGGGGGTCTCGCCCATGCCCAGGATCAGGTTGCTCTTGGTGACCAGGCCGAAGTCGCGCGCCTGGGTCAGCACGTCGAGGCTGCGCTGGTAGTTGAACGCCGGGCGGATGATCTTGAAGATGCGCGGCACCGTCTCCACATTGTGGGCCAGCACCTCCGGGCGGGACTCGAACACCTCGGTGAGCAGGTCCGGCTTGCCGCTGAAGTCGGGGATCAGCAGCTCCACGCCGGTGCCGGGGTTGAGCGCCTTGATCGCGCGCACCGTCTCGGCGTAGAGCCAGGCGCCCTCATCGGGCAGGTCGTCGCGGGTCACCCCGGTCACCGTCGAGTAGCGCAACCCCATCGCCTGCACGCTCTCGGCGACGCGGCGGGGCTCGTCGCGGTCCAGCTTCTGCGGTCGCCCCGAATCGATCAGGCAGAACGCGCAGCGCCGGGTGCACACCTCGCCGCCGATGAGGAACGTGGCCTCGCGGTCCTCCCAACATTCGTAGATGTTGGGGCAGCCGGCCTCCTCGCACACCGTGTGCAGACCTTCCCGGCGCACCAAGCCCTTGAGCTCGGTGTAGTTAGGGCCCATCTTGGCGCGGGTCTTGATCCACTCGGGTTTGCGTTCGATGGGGGTTTGCGCGTTGCGTGCTTCCAGGCGGAGTAACTTGCGACCTTCCGGAGCGACACTCACGACTGCGATGCTACGCCAGCGCTGTCGGCCGGGGCCGCCCCCTGCGGCTGTCAGCTCAGCGCCAAGGCTCCGTCGAGGGCGGCGAGCACCGCGGCGGCAACCTGCTCGCGGACCTCGGCGACCTTGACCCGCCGACCCAGCTCCGCCGACAGTGACGTCACCCCGGCGTCGGTGATCCCGCACGGCACGATCGAGCCGTAGGCGCCCAGGTCGCAGTCGCAGTTCAGCGCGAACCCGTGCAGGGTGGTCGCCCGTGCCACCCGCACCCCGATCGCCGCGATCTTGCGGGCCGGCCCCGCCGGCCCTGGCGGGCACCACACCCCGGAACGGCCGTCGACCCGCACGGTGTGCAACCCCAGATCGTGGCAGACCGCGATCAGTGATTCCTCAAGGCGCCGAACGTAATTGACCACGTCGAGGGGTTCAGCCAGCCCGATGATCGGGTAGCCGACCAGCTGGCCGGGCCCATGCCAGGTGATCTTGCCGCCCCGGTCGGTGTCGATCACCGGAACACCGTCGACGGGGCGTTCGTGCTCGAGGGTGCGCCGCCCGGCGGTGTAGACCGGCGGGTGCTCCAACAGCAGCAGCGTGTCGGGGCCTCCGGCGCCTCGCGCCTCGGCGATCTCGCGCTGCAGCTCCCAGGCATCGGTGTAGTCGATGGAGTCGAGATGGCGGACGGCGACGGCGGTGTCGGCAGAGCGGATCGATGCACCCATAGCGGCGACGCTACCGTGGTCAGAGGGCGGCCGCAGCGGCGGTGGCGTAGCCGAGAGCCTCGCCGATGGTTTGGTGATGGAACCGGAATCCGGCTCGCTCCAGCGCGGCCGGGATGACGCGCTGACCGACCAGCAGCCCTTCGTCGGCGAACTCTCCGATGGCGGCGCGTACCGCGAAGCCGGGCAGCATCAGCCGCGGTGTGCGGTGTACCGCACGCCCGAGGGCGGCGGTGAACTCCGCATTGGTCACCGGGGCGGGCCCGGTGAGGTTGACCGGACCGGCCAGGTCCGCCTGTGACAGCGTGAACATCAGGGCCCGGATCTGGTCCTCCAGGCTGATCCAGGACATGTACTGGTGGCCGTTGCCGAGTCGGGCGCCGGCGCCGACGGCGAACACCGGGCGTAACCGGCCCAGCGCCCCACCCGACGGGGCGAGCACCAAGCCGGTGCGAGCCAGCACCACCCGTGCCCCCGCCGCGCTGGCCGGCGCGGTGGCCGCCTCCCAGTCCTCGCAGAGCTGAGCGAGGAAACCCGTTCCGGCGGGAGCGGTTTCGTCGACGGCTCGGTTACGGGTGTCGCCGTAGAAACCGATCGCGCTGGCGTTGACCATCAACCCGACGTCGGATTCGGCGACGGCGGTGGACAGCACTTCGGTGGGGGTGATGCGGCTGTCGCGCAGTTGCTGTTTGAACGCACCCGACCAGCGGCGTTTGGCGATGTTGATCCCGCAGAGGTTCACCACCGCATCGACGCCGTTGAGGGCGCGGGCGTCGAAGTCGCCGCTGTCGGGATTCCAGTACAGCTCGTCGGCGTTGACCGGGGTGCGACGCACGATACGCACCACCTGATGTTCGGCGGCGCGCAGCGCTGCCACCAGCGCTGAGCCGATCAGCCCGGAGGAGCCGGCGACTGCGATGACGGCTTCGGTCACAGCTGGCGCGCCTTCCTACAGCCCCAGGTCGGCGTCGAAGGCCCCCTCTTCGAGCCGATGCTTGACGGTGGTCAGGAAACGTCCTGCGTCGGCGCCGTCGATGAGGCGGTGGTCGTAGGTCAGCGGCAGGTAGCAGATCGAGCGCACACCGATCGACTCGTTGCCGGAGTCGTCGACGATCACCCGGGGCCGCTTGACGATGGCGCCGGTGCCGAGCATGGCGGCCTGCGGCGGCACCAGGATCGGGGTGTCCATCAGGGCGCCCTGGCTGCCGATGTTGGTGATCGTGAACGTCCCGCCGGACAATTCGTCGGGGCGCAGGTCACTGGAGCGCGCACGTGCAGCGATGTCGGCGATCGCGCGGGCCAGTCCGGCCAGCGACAGGTCGCCGGCGTTGTGGATCACCGGTGAGAGCAGGCCCTGCTCGGTGTCCACCGCGATGCCGAGGTGCTCGGCGTCGTAGTAGGTGATCTCCCCGGCGTCCTCGTTGTAGCTGGCATTGACGTTGGGGTGGGCCTTGAGGCCGTCGATCACCGCCCGGGCGATGAACGGCAGGAACGTCAGGTTCACGCCCTCCCGCTCGGCGAACTCCGCTTTGGCGCGGGCCCGCAGCGCCACCACCCGGGTCATGTCGACCTCGTGGGTCTGGGTGAGTTGCGCGGTGGCCTGCAACGATTCCCGAGTCTTTTTGGCGGTGATCTGCCGGATCCGGTTGGCCTTCTTGGTGGTGCCGCGCAGATTGGCCAGCGCGGGTGCGGGTTTCGGCGCCGCCGGGGCGGCCGACGGCTGGGCGGCCGGCTGCGCCGGGGCACCGGCCGGCTGCGCCGGCTTCTCCGCGGCCTTGCGCTTCTCCGCCGCGTCGAGGACATCCTGTTTGCGGATGCGCCCACCGACCCCGGTGCCGGTGACCTGGGACAGATCCACGTCGTGGTCGTTGGCGAGCTTGCGCACCAGTGGCGTGACATAGGGGGTGCCGCCGCCGGACGCGCTGCCGGCCGCGGAGGGCTCCGGTTTCGGCGTGCGCTGGGGCTCCGGCTGGGTCTCCGTCTTCGCCTCAGGCTCCGGTTTCGCCTCAGGCTCCGGCTCCGGGGCCGGCTTGGGTTCGGGCTTGGGTTCGGGTTTCGGCTCGGACTTGGGCTCGGCCGGGGCGGCCGCGGCACTGTCGGCCGAACCGATGCGGGCCAGTTCGCCACCGACCTCGACGGTGTCGTCCTCCTCGGCAGTGATCGCGACCAGCACCCCGGCGATCGGGGAGGGGATCTCGGTGTCGACCTTGTCGGTGGAGACCTCCACGAGCGCCTCGTCGACCTGCACCGAGTCGCCGACCTTCTTGAGCCAGCGGGTCACGGTGCCCTCGGTCACCGACTCGCCCAACTCCGGCATCCGGACCACCTGGCCCTCACCGCCACCGGCCGGCGCCGACGACTGCTGCTCGGGCGCCGGTGAAGGCTCCTCGGCGGCGGGCTGCTCGGGTTGCGCGGCGGGCTGTTCGGGTTGCGCGGCGGGCTGCTCGTCGGTGGAATCGGAACCACCGGCGGCATCCCCGGAGTCGCCGGAATCCTCGGCGGAATCGCTGATCTCGGCCAGTGTCCCGCCGACCTCGACGGTGTCGTCCTCCTGGGCGACGATCCGGCTGAGCACGCCCGCAGCCGGGGACGGGATCTCGGTGTCGACCTTGTCGGTGGAGACCTCGAGCAGCGGCTCATCGACTTCGACCGTGTCGCCCTCCTGCTTGAGCCAGCGGGTGACGGTGCCCTCGGTGACGCTCTCGCCGAGTGCCGGCATCTGGACGGAGAAGGGCATCGGTGTCGACTCCTCGATCGGTCAGCTGAACACGGGTCGATCTCTGGCTTACCACAGCACCCGGAGGCGAGGCGGCATCTGAGGTCGATTGTCCTAACCATCCTGTCACTGCGGCGAAATCGACGCTCACTGGGGGACGGCCGACCGGGGCGGGGGGAAACGACCCGCGACACGTTGTTGAAAACGATTTTCATTCGAGCCGGTTTGGGGTTACTGTCTAGACGACGTTGTTGGCAATGGTTGTCATTCGCAGGTAGCGGTCCGAGTGGTCAGGGGGTGAGCGGGTGAGTGCACCGGTGTGGATGGCGCTGCCGCCGGAGGCGCACTCCAGCGCGCTGAGTGCGGGCCCCGGGCCGGGGCCGCTTCTGGCCGCCGCCGGGGCCTGGTCATCGCTGAGCGCCGAATACGCCGCGGTCGCCACCGAACTGACCGCCACCCTCGGGGCGGTGCAGGCCGGCGCCTGGGAGGGCCCCACCGCGATGATGTATCACGCCGCGCACCTGCCGTATCTGGCCTGGCTGGGCCGGGTCAGCGCCGACAGCGCGGTGACCGCCACCCAGTTGGAGACCGCCGCGGCGGCCTACACCGGCGCGCTGGCCACGATGCCGACCATTCCGGAGTTGGCCGCCAACCATGCGGTGCACGGCGTGCTGGTCGCCACGAATTTCTTCGGCATCAACACCATTCCGATCGCGGTCAACGAGGCCGACTACGTGCGGATGTGGATCCAGGCCGCCACCACCATGGCGACCTACTCCGGGGTGGCCGGCGGCGCCCTGGCCGCGACCCCGGCCAGCACCACCGCCCCGCCCATCGTCACCCACGACCACGACGGCGCCGACCACGACGACGGTCACGGCCACGGCCACGACGATCCGGCTGACGGCCTCAGCCCGCTCGACCCGCGCTGGTGGCT
Organism: Mycolicibacillus koreensis; assembly: GCF_002104795.1. Taxonomy (GTDB): domain Bacteria; phylum Actinomycetota; class Actinomycetes; order Mycobacteriales; family Mycobacteriaceae; genus Mycobacterium; species Mycobacterium koreense. The sequence goes on along the minus strand of NZ_NCXO01000003.1, from coordinate 377 downwards.
CGACGTCGGCGGCGAACAGATCAAAAACATCCAGCTGCTGGTGACCGATCTGTTCACCAACCCGTCGGCGCTGCTGACCGACCTGCCGATGGTGCTGGCCGACGTGACCTTCCACGCCAGCCAGCTGCTCTCCACCGCCCTGCAGTTCGCGCCGGCGTTGATCCAGCCGGCGCTGACCCTGGCGATTGGTGGTCTCGGTGGCCTGGTCGGGCTGGCCGGGATGGCCGGGATCACCACCGCCGCGCCCCCGGTGCCCGCACCGCTACCGGCACCGATCGGTGGGCAGAGCCCGCTTCCGCCGCCGGTGGCCGCGGCCCCCGCCCCGGGTGCTCCCGCGGCACCGGCGGCACCGGCCGCGCCCGGCGCCCCCGCGACAC